>CAYRPN010000022.1:0-60424 GCA_964426135.1 uncultured Phycisphaeraceae bacterium
AGACCGAGCCAACGACGACGGTAGAGAGATTTACAGAAATGCGGTTGCTTTACCCGCCCTTTCGTTCGTAGAGATAATCGAACGTTCCTTCGGCCAGCGTTATGCTTTCCACCGCTTTCAGCAGGGCGGCGCGATCCGTCACGGCAGGATCGAGCTTCAATTCGGATGAGAGTGCAAATACCGTGATGTGATATGTTTTGAGCCCCGGACCTTTGGAGCACATCGGGTCGTACTCCATGCGACGTTTGGCCATTGAGCCCCAGGGTGCCGACCTCTTGCGCGTTCTGGTCGATCTGTGTGACCGTCGCCGGGATGTTTAAACCCTTTTGCTTGCATGTCCCTTCGCTCAGATGGCTCCCTTTTTCGTGAGCAGATCCATCTCCTGAGCCTGACGGAAGGTGTACTAAGTGAACGAAATCTCTTGTGAGGGGGAGGGGTTAGTGTAAACTCGTCGAAAGCGGCCCGCGATGTTCGCTGGCCAACGTTCGTTCGGGAGGTCCCCGGTCATGTTTCTGAGTAGGAGCAATATCGTGAAGCATTTCATGGCGGTGTGTGTACTTTCATTGTCCTTGCTGGTGATGGCGAAACCCGCCAGCGCATTGAGCATCACCAATGGCAGCTTTGAAACCATTGGCGTTCAGTTCAACGCTGCCTTGGGCGGCCTTCATGAAGCAACGGGTTGGACTCACCTGTCAGGCCTGAATATTCAGGCATCCAGCATGCTTTCCGGTCAGGAATCGACCGCTCCGACCACCACTGGCGCCCGCTACCTCCGCTTGGTTTCGGACAATCCCAACCCCGCGAACACCGGCAGCATCGCCCAGTTCCTTGGCAACATGGTCGCGGGCGAAACTTACCGTTTCACCGCTGACGCATACGGCGCGCCGGGCGCTGGCCTGCAATGGGGCGCGACGGCCAAATTCGTGTCGCAGGCGTCCAACACTCCCTCCACGGTCTATGCCACCTACCTGGCGGACGGGGTGAATAGCGGCATCGCTGCTCCTGGCGCTTTCAATCTCATGTACACCGCCAAGCCCGCTGATAATGGTCAGCCTTTGTTCGTCCTCCTTACCGCCGTACCGTCGGGGCCTGGCCAGGCCACGCGCGGCGCCGTGGACAACGCCCAGATCTTCACCGGCGCGGTCCCCATGACTCTCGTCAATGGCAGTTTTGAACTCCCCACGCCTCGGCCCGCTGGCAGCAACTTCGACACGATTACTCCCACAGGCTGGTCCTTCCAGGGCATCCCCGGCCTCAATGCGTATCCTCGCGTCGGCTCCGGCGGCTTTGGCTATCCCAGTGCAGCCGACGGCACCACGATCTACGCTCCGGAAGGAGAACGTGGCGGCACTCTGTTCCAGGACATGGGCGTCATGGCGGCCGGCGAAACGTACACCATCAACGGTGTGATCAGCAGTTCGTCGGGGCTTAACAGCTATCGCCTGAGCCTGATCGGAGATGCTCAGGGCGCCGCTCCCATTGAGCTGGCGTTCATCACCGAGGCGAACTTCAACCCCGGCGCGGGGGCTTCGCTCGCCGCGGTGTTTTCTTACACTGCAACCGCCGCCGACGCCGGAAAGGTCCTGCGTCTGGCCATTACGGACAACGGAACTGGCGGCCCCTCCCGAACCGGCATCGACAACCTTCGATTGTCGGTCGCTGCCCCAGTGCCCGAACCCGCTACCGCCTCAATGGGCCTGCTCGCTCTGGGCAGCCTGATGCTGCGCAGGCGCCGCACGGCGTGAGATGGCGAACCTTCGACAACCCAACCCTCGACCAGCCCCGGTTCACGCCGGGGTTGTTTGTTGAAGGATCAGCGTGACGCCGCGGTCGGCGAGCGGACGGCCGTAGTTCAACTGGGAAATCCGAGTCTGACGATGTGGCCGGCCCCGGCGCATGCCGACACCGCCAAAAACCAGGTCGATGTAACAGCGCGCGTGGGCGGGTCGGACTTGAGAGTCTTGCCGCCGGCTGTTGCACGCCGAAAAAGGAACAATCCTGTGAAGCCGATGCGATGTACCATGGTCAGATATCCATGAACCTGCCGCCGCGAATCCTGATGAGCGCGCTCGTCGCTGCGACGATTGCGATGACATGGGCCGGTATCGGGGATTGGACAAGTGCGGTTCAAGGCGCTGGCGATCCACCGACATCCACTCCTCATCTCGGTGTGCAGGTCACTGCGGGAAGCTTCGAGCAACCGGAAGTCACCGACCACGCTTTCGGCATCAAGGGGTGGCGATTGGAGGTCGCTGGCGGTCGCAACGGCAGCGCGGGGGTCTTCGGACCATCCCGGCCGGTGCTGCCGAAGATGCCGGAGGGCAGGCACTGCGCCTTTCTGTTCGGCGATCCGAGCGTCGCGTGGGTCAAGATTTGGCAGGATGCTGGCACGGTCGAGGCGGGGCGAACGTACCGGCTTGCAGTGCAGGTCGGACGACAAGCCGCCGGCGGTGATGGCCGCAGCGACCTGCCGCCGTATCGCATCATCCTGCGCGACAGCAGTGACGACTCCGTCAAGGCGTCGGTGAGCAGTCCCGTCACGCCCGAACCGGGGCAGTTCAAGCTTGCGACGCTCGATTACACGCCGACGACTTCACACAAACTGCGAATCTGCTTCGAGGCGGATTCGACGCCCGCAAGCACGGCTGTGCTTCTGGATGATGTTGCGATCAGCCTGCGAACACCCGACCAGGTCAAGGCCGACCGCGATCGTCCCGCCGAGCCGGTGGACTACCTTCTTGGGGCTGCGGGCGGCAACAGCATGGATCGGATGGTGAATCGCCGCGCTGCCCGACTGGCGCTGGTGGAGAAGCCGGCCAAACCGCCGACTGTCGATGGTCCCCTGTTCAACGACGTTGATCGCTTTATCGCGGCCCGTTGGCGCGACGCGAAACCGGTGCCTGGTCGCAAGGATCCGACGATCTGCGATGACTCGGCGTTTCTGCGTCGCGTTTACCTCGACGTCATCGGTGTGTCCCCCACGCTTGCGGAGACCCGGCGATTCCTGGATGACGCCAAGCCCGACAAACGGGCGCGGCTGATCGATGAACTGCTTGCCCGCAACGTCGATTACGCAGCCCACTGGACGGTGTTCTGGCTCGATGCGCTGGCCAGCAACGTGGCGCCGACGTTTGGCGGCGTGATCAGTCGGGGCGATCACTTGCCGTGGGTCCACTCCAGCTTCGCGGCGAACAAGGCGTACGACATTTTCGCAGCCGAATTGATCGATCCGACGATGCCTGGATTCAAGAGACCTGGCCATATCGACATCCTCGGTGTGCGATACAAGGTCAGTTTTCTGCGTGACGCCGACCACAACGAAGTGCTGCAGACGGCGGCTGACGTCGGCCAGGTGTTTCTTGGCACGGGCATGAAGTGCGCCAGTTGCCACAATCATTTTGAGAACGACGAATGGCCGCAGAAGCGATTCCTCGCGTTTGCCGGTCTGTTCAGTGGAAAGGATCTGGAGCAGATTCGCTGCGAGAAGCGCTCGGGTAAGTTCGTCGCCGCCGCATCGCCGTTCGATCAGCCCGGCATGCCCGCCGTCGCACCAGCCGACGCCACCACTCGGCTCCACCTTGCGGCACTGCTGCTGACCGATCCGGCCAATCCGCGCTTCGCCAGGACTATCGTGAACCGGCTTTGGAAGCGCTACCTGGGCCTGGGCCTGTTCGAGCCTGCCGATGACTTCCGAACCGACACCCCGGCCAGTCATCCGCAACTGCTCGACTGGCTGGCCTATGACTTCATGCAGCATGGCTACGACCTGAAGCACACGATCCGCCTCATCCTCAACAGCCGCACTTACCAGCTTCAATACGATCCGCGGTTCGATGACCGGTTCGATGTCCTCCAGCCCCGCGCTTCGACGCGACTGTTTCGCACGCCGAGCCTGCGCCGGCTGACGGCCGAGCAATTGATCGACAGCCTCGCGGTCATCACGAAGCAGAAACTCGACGATCGCCAGCGTGTTTATCGCGTTTATGAAGGCGTGCCCGATGCCCTGAACAATGCCCTGGGCAGGCCGGATATTCGCTCGGAAGTCAGCACCGCGCGCAGCGGAGAAGCGACGATCGTTCAGACGCTGGAACTGCTCAACGGCGCGCGATACAACGCGTTGATCAATCCCGATGCGCTGCTGGCCTCGCTGGGACCGGCGCCGAAGGCGCAGGCCATCGTGGAACTACTCTACCTGGCCACGCTGCAGCGCGGTCCCACGGCGGAAGAGATCGCGCTCGGGGTGGCATTCTTGAGAGAATCGAACGACGACAAGATTCCTTTGCGTGATGCGGTGAAAGACATGCTCTGGGCCATCGTGACCAGCCCCGCGTTTCAGTATGTGCATTGAAGCAAGTTGAACGCCGGAGATTTGCAGACATGGCCCACACGGCCCACGACATCAACCGCCGCGCGTTTCTCGGCAACAGCGCCGCTGCCGCCATGGGGCTTTGCCTCGGCAGCGAAGTTTCGCGAGGAGCCGAATCGCCCACGGCGGCGAGCAAGCCGTTCAAAGGTCGCGCCGAAGCCGTGATCCTGATTTACCTGCCCGGCGGCGTCGCACAACAGGACACGTGGGATCCCAAGCCTTTCACGCCTTACAAACCCGGCATGCGCGGCAGCGATCTGCTGTCCACCTGTCGAACCATCCGCACCGCGTCCGATGCGATTTCGCTCGGCGAAGGGATGGAACAGCTTGCGACCGTGATGGACCACGCGGCGTTGATCCGCTCTTTGCAGACCAAGGCGCGATTCGGCGCATCCCATGTGAAGGCGCAGTTTTACGCGATGACCGGCTATCTGGAGCCGGTGGGTTTGAAGCCGCCGAGCATCGGTTCGGTGGTGGCGCGATCGCTGGGCCCGCGCGATCCTTCGGTGCCGCCCTACATTTACATCGGCGCCGACGCCAACCCGGGCAGCAACGTGGACAAGCAGAAAGCCGCTGAGTTCACCGGGCCGGGTTTCTATGGCAACGCCTACGCCCCGTTCCGCGTGACCGATCCATCGCAAGGCCTCGAGACGCTCAGCGCCCTTGCCGGTGTGGGCGAAAAGCGGCTCGATCGCCGGCTGCGCTATCTGGCGGAAGTGACCCGCGCTGCCGGGCAGGATGCATCCGCGGCATCCTCCGTACCTCAGCAATATCTCAAGGCTGTCGGCGACGCCCGGCGGATGATGGATTCTCCAGTGAAAAAAGCGTTCGCCTACGCCACAGAGGAATCCGCGAAGACGATCAAGGCGTACGAACCGCGCGTGCCCAGCAGCGCCCTGCGCGACAGAAGCTACGACTACTACGCGCGGTTCGGACACGGGTTGCTCCTGGCCCGGCGACTGGTCGAGCACGGTGCGCGCTTCGTGCAGGTTGAACTGCAATACGGCCCGTTCAAGGGTTTCGACATGCACGAAGATGGCGCCGCACGCATGATCGAAATGAAAAAGCAGATCGACGGCCCCATCGCTCAGCTCATCCGTGATCTGAAGCAGCGCGGATTGTTGGAGCGCACACTGGTGGTCATCGAGTCGGAGTTCGGCCGCACCATCGCCGCCGATCCCGCCCAGCAGATCGACGGCAAGGCCGGCACCGAGGCCATCGGCGCCAGCGAAGAACACGACGGCTCCAAGCTGGTGATCGATAACGAAAAAATGTACGGCTTTCACGGGCACTTCAGCACCAACCACACCGTGGTTCTGCTGGGCGGAGCCGTGCGCGGCGGCACGGTGTTCGGCAAGACCGCCGATCGCCATCCCATGCTGCCGGTCGAAAACCCCGTCGAGTTGCCCGACGTTCACGCGACGATTTACAAGGCGCTGGGTATCCCGGCGGATCACAGCTACCTCATCGAAGAGCGGCCGTTCTACGTCACGAAGGACGGCAAAGGCCGGGCGATCGACGCAGTGCTGGCATGAGCGGGCTCATTCGGAAACATGCGGATCTGGCCGGACAGCGTTTCGCCAGGTGACGCAAACCCTTAATCACCTGCCGTGCGCTCGCATGGGTTTCGCGGAAAGCCTGGCGTACCCTCTTAGGTGAGGCAAGTCTGGTCGATTCCGGCAACGAACGGCGAATGACGCCGAGTTTTTTCTTTTCAGACGTTTTGAGGATCTGCCATGAACCGACTAACGCGAGGCTTTACGCTCGTCGAGATGCTGGTGGTCGTGGCGATCATCGTTCTGATCATCGCCATGCTGTTGCCGTCGATGGCCATGGCCAGGGAGATGACGCGCCGGACCGTGTGCCTGAACAATCAACATCAGTTGCACGAAGCGTCCATCCTCTACTCACAGGACAACGCCGGCTACCTCCCTAATCGCAGCGCCAATCACAACTGGGATGCCGGCGGATGGGCGCAGTTCGGTTCCGGTGATTTTGACAACCGCAATGTCTGGATCGGATACCTGGGCGGATTCACCATCGATGGGGGCAGCGAGATGCTCTTATGTCCATCCGTGAAGGCGTCGCCGTATCCCGTATGCAACGGCACACAGGCGCTGGGAACCTGGATCAACCAGGGGTGGCCCGTGATCGCATGGGGGTTGCGGTGGTACAACTCCAGCTACGCCTATTTCGCGCAGTACAAAGTCGCACCGGTGCTCGGCAAGCGGATCACGCGAACCAACGCACCCGGCGGGCTGACGCTGCTCAACGACATGGTGCGGCGCGACGGATGGAATCAGCACACGGGCAATCACTCGGCCGGCGGCGGCGCCATCCCGCACGCCTCGCCCCTGATGCCCAGCGGTGCCAACGCCACCGCGCTCGACGGCCGCGGACGATGGGTCGCCTTCACCGGTTTTGACGATATTTCGGCTGCCAACGGCATGGAGAAATACGTGACGGGCAGTCCATCGGCCGGGCAATGGTGGGCGAAGCAGGGCCAATGAACTCAACCTGATTTCGCCGTTCGCTAGTACTACAACGCTACTGACTCCCCTCCCTCTGAGGGAGGGGCAGGGGGAGGGTCGGACTAACTGCCTGATTGGAGCCACAGTCATGCAGTGCGCCCGACCCTCCCCTAACCCCTCCCTAAGAGGGAGGGGAATCGAAAACAGCCTGAATTTGCGGCAAATCCGGCTCTTGTAGCGTTGTAGTACTAGATTCGAGTGTTTACTTCTCTTTCGCCGGCGCAGCGCCCGGCTCATCTTTCAACTGGCGCAGTTCGATGTCTTTGAACTGCACTTTCATCGGCTCGCCGGATCGGAGCTGCAAACCGAGGATGCCCTTGAGGTCGAAATGCCCCTCCTCCTGGTCGATCAGTTCGGAGCAGGTCACGCCGTTGATCCGAAGAATGATGTGCTGCCCCTTCGCGGTGATGTGGTAGTCGTTCCATTCTCCCTGTTTTCGCATGGTCGCCTTCTCCTTAAGGTCGGTCGCCGTGCGCTTGCCCGACGCGTCGATCACCGTCTTCTTGCCGTTGGCGGTCAGCAGTTCGTGGCCCTTTCGGCTGTGCATCTCGTCGCAGACGCCCCCCAGATAAGGCCCGCTCTCGTAGATGTCCGCCTGGTAGCCCACCGCCAGACCGTTGTCTTTCATCTTGCTGCGAAACTGAACCCCGGAGTTGCAACCGTTTCCGGTCACCCGGAACTTGAGCTTGAGTTCGAAGTCGGCGACATCTCCTCCCTGCCACACCAGAAACTGGTTCTGCGTGCAGGGATGCTCCTTGCTCGACTTGGCGGTGATGGCGCCGTCTTCGACGGACCAGTAGCTCATGTCCTTGGCCTTCCAGCCATCGAGCGTCTTGCCATCGAACAGGAAGCGAAATCCCTCCGCATGAAGTGGTGTCGCGCAAAGGAGTGCGAACAGGAACAGTGAGATTGACATGACGGCCTTCATTCGAACCTCCTTGTAATCGTTCAGATGACCACGCCATAACACTCCTAGTCTACCCGCTCGCTTGGGCGGCTCCTATTGCATCAGCTTTATCAGTGATAAACGCTTCTTGCGTCTGATCCCATGATGGTTACCCTTCCTTGATGCGGGCTGGCTAGCTGGTGCGTCGGAGCAGGCGAAGCCCACAACGACACGTGAACCTGCGCCGACGCCTGATCTCGCTGCGGCCCGTCGTCTCCGACGTACTGACTCTGCACGATCCGACCTCGTTATCCGAGACACCCATGTCGCAACATCCCGCTCCGCACGATGCCCTTTCCGTTCCAGCCATCGATGGCGCCCATCCATCGCGGCGCGGGTTCCTTCACGGCACAATGGCGGCGGGCGCTCTGATGGGCGGGCTGACGTTCACCTCGCCCGTCGGCGCTCAAACCGCTGACACCGAAGGCGCGGCATCTTCCCTCTTCAACGGCAGCGACTTCGCCGGCTGGCGCATCGGCGACGAGTCAGCCCTGCCGAAAGCGCCGCCGGCGCAGTGGTCCGTGGACAACGGCGTGATCAAGGCGGGCGATGGCGGAGCAATGCTGGCATCGCAGTGGGATTACGAGGACTTCGAGTTCGAGTTCGAGTGGCGCGCCGCGGCTGAAACCTACAACGCCGACGTGTACGTCCGCAGCGGCCGCATGCTGGACGCCGACCCGATCCGGCTGGTCAAAGGCAACGACGGCGGACGACAGGAGAACGACCGCGGCGAGGGCGTCTACAACGCCGTCTCGATCGGCGGCGGCGGCAGGAACCGCACGGCCGTTCCGCAGTTGCAGAAGCCCGTCGGTCAGTGGAACGCCTGGCGCATCCGCGCGGAAGCCGGAGTCCTCAAACTCTGGTGCAACGGGCAGCAGGCGTGGAAGTGCGAGGACTACGTGCCGCTGCGGGGCTACCTGGGGTTTCGCGTCTTCAAGGGGCCGCTGGAGTTTCGCAACCTGAAAATTCGCGAGCTGGGCTACCAGAGCCTGATGGACCTGACCGGCTGGGAAGGCAAGGAACTGCTGGGCATCGGCGGCAAAGGCGCGGTGCCTGAGAGCTGGAAGCAGGAAGGCGACCTGTGGATCTTCAAGGGCTCAGGCCCCAGCCTCGTCACCAAGAAGAATGACTACCGCGACTACCAGCTTCGCATGGAGTTCCTCTTCTCCGCGCCTGACCCGGCCAACACCAACACCGGCATCTACCTGCGCGGCATCCACCCGTGGCAGGCGGAAATCTGGCACCACAAATGGGGCTGCGGGCTGTGGGGCATGCGCCATGGCCAACCCGATCTGGGCAAGGCGGTGAGGCCGCTCGTGCGGATGGACAACCCGCCGGGCCACTGGAACTACATCGACGTGCTGCTGGAGAACCACATCGTCACGGTCTGGCTTAACGGGCGCACCACGATCAACCGGTATGCGATCAAGAAGATCGACGCGCGGTTCCCCGACAGCGGCCCCATCGCCATCCAATCGCACGGCGACAACAAGGAGATACGGTTCCGCAACATGCGCATTAAGACGATCGCGTGAGAACCGTTCGGTGAAATGGAGCGCTCGGCGCGCGGCGGGCACATGTCGCGCGCTCAGACTTCCCCTCCCTAGCTCAATTACGAGATGATCACACTCGCAACACCATCTCGACCGGCCAATTCGGACAGTCGCGTTTATTCCGTCAAAACGACCAGCGACCATCGTTGACCAATCATCCCGTGCGTCGATTCAACGCTGTGATGGCGGGCATTCTCAACTGTTCTTCTTCTGCGCCGCCTCCTTGAAGGGCGACTCCTTCCCGTAAGCCATGGGAAGGATGTTGTCGATATGTTCCTGGGCGTAATGCGGGCGTATTGCCATTTGTTCAATGGATGCAAAGCGCCGGACAGGCGGTCGGTCCGGGCGATGCGGAACGCTTTGAGACCGCCCCCACCTCCCTGTACTGGATTCGAACCAGGGATCCGCCGGTTAACAGGAAGCTCGCTGTGGTTTGACGAATTCTGGGACAAGCTGTTGACGATTCCTAGCCGTTGGTCCTAAAGGGCCAACTGGGGAGGGGGGTTGTCGTAAGCATCTATCGGGTCCTAAATTACGTATGACTTCATCCGCCAAACATTCTTAGATTCAGCCGAATCCGCGAGGCCGGGTGAGGGCCTTCGCGCGGTTGGCGTGAGGTCACAACTGATCGTCAATCCGCAACATGAACCCTGCACGAGGTACGAAGCGAAAATGCGATCTGACGCACAAGGTTCATCGGCCCTCACCCCAGCCCTCTCCCGGAGGGAGAGGGGGCCGGAATCCAAGCCCCGGAAAAATTGGCACATCCCTTCGCGCTGTTCACGGACCCGCCACGCCCAGATACTGCTTCAGCGCCGCGACACAACTCGCATCCAACTGGTGCGGCGTCATGCGGTCGATGATTTCCAGCGCCGCGGCCACGCTCATGCCGGCGCGGTAGTGCCGGTTCTGGGTCAGGGCATCGAAAATGTCGGCGACGCAGAGCACGCGAGCCTCCAGCGGCAGCCCGTCGCCGCACAGACCGTCGGGATAGCCGCTGCCGTCGAGTTTCTCGTGATGGGCGGCGGCGAGGGCCGCCATGTGTTTGTAGGCATCCGTGAACTCGATCCGGCTCAGGATGGTGCGGGTGTGCGTGGCGTGTTGCTTCATCAGCTCGAACTCGCGCTCGTCCAGCCGGCCCGGCTTGGTCAGCACCGCTTCGGGCGTGCCGATCTTGCCCACGTCGTGCAGCAACCCCGCCACGCGGAACCACTGCTGCCTGGCACGGCTGAGCCCCAGAATCCGGGCGATGCTCATCGCGTAGTTGGCGACGTTGATCGAGTGAACCTGCGTGACCGGATCGCGGGCGTCCAGCGCGGCGGAGAATGCGCTGACGAAGCTGTGGAACTGTCGCTCCTGCGCCTGGTACAGCCGGGCGTTGTCGAGCGTGATGCTCACCTGCACGGCGATCGCTTCGAGCAGGGCGCGGTCGTTGTCGTGGAACGCGCTGACGCGGCGGTCCATCACCTGCAGCACTCCGTCGCAGCGATCGGGCCGATGGCTCACGGGCACGACGATCATCGAGCGCGGGACGTAGCCGGTGTTCTCCGCCACCTCGCGGGCAAAGAGCGGATGCTCGAATGTGTCGGGGATGTGCAGGGCCTGGCGCGTCTGAAAAACGTGGCCGGCGATGCCTGCGTCGTCGCAGATGCGAAGCTCCGTCGACCAGTGTTCCAGCCCCTGCGCCACGCGCGACCAGAGCTGTCCCCGCACCGCGTCGTGGACAAACAGCGTGGAGCGATCAGCGACGAAGGCGGCCGTCGTCTGCGTCATGATCTGCCGGATCAGTTCGTCGGGGTCGAGAATGGTGCCGATCGCGCGGCTGACCTGCAGCAGCGTGTCCAGATGCCGGCGTTGAGTGGTTTGCGAGTCGATGAGGAGTTTCCGCGTAGGGTGCGTCAAGTCCGCGCGGACGCACCATCTTGCATTTCCGTTGAGCGTGGTGCGTCCGCGCCGAGCCTTGACGCACCCTACGCAAGTTCATCGGCATTGCGCACCGCTCACTCGACCAGTCGCGCCATCTCGACGGGCATCGGCGATTCGAAGCGCAGCGGCTTGCCGGTGATCGGGTGGTTCAGCGCCAGGGTTGTCGCGTGCAGCGCCAGCCGCCTGGCGCGCCAGCGCGGATGGTGGGCCAGTTCAGGGCGATAGCGCGAATCACCGAGCACGGGATGGCCCGCTTCGGCGAAGTGGACGCGAATCTGGTTGCGGCGTCCCGTCTCCAGTTGCACGCGCACCAGCGTGAAACCGTCGAGCGCGCGGATCACCTTGTAGTGCGTGATCGCCAGTTGCGTCTTGCCATCGCCGGCGCGCCGGCCATCACTGCCGCGCCGGCCATCACTGCCGGGCCGGCCCTTGGCGCCGCGCCGCGGCTTGGGCGCTTCGTCGTCTGCCGCCTCCTCGTCGTCGATGCGGACGGAGTAGCGATCCAGGTTGTCCGCCGTCGCAAGATGGCTCTTGAAGGTGCCTTCCTTGCTTTTCATTTCGCCGGCGACGATGGCGAGATACTGCCGCTGCGGTTTGCGGTCCTCGAACTGCTCGCGAATGAGGTCGGCCATCTGCCTGGTTTTCCCGAAGACGAGCAGGCCGGAGACTTCGCGGTCCAGCCGGTGACACGCGAACGCCTTGTTGCGGGCATGGCCCTTGGTCAGCCGCAGCGAGATGCGCTCCAGCAGCGAATCGCGCGGCCCGCCGCCGCCGCCGCCGGGCGCGGGCACCGACAGGATCCCCGCCGCCTTCTCCACCACCAGCAGGTAGGCGTCCTCGAACAGAACCTTGAAATATTTGTCCTCCGGCGTCTTCACCGTCTCGTGGTAACGCCGGTTCGGATCGAAGTTCACCTCGATGACATCGCCCCCGGCGACGCGGCGAAACGTGTCCTTGCAGGCAAGCCCGTTCACCGTCACGCAGCCATGATCGAACAGCCCGCGAATCTGCCGGCGCGGCAACTGCGCGATGGACTGCACGACCAGATCGGCGCGGCCGGCCTGGTCGGGGGTGACGGTGTGGGTCTTGTGAATCGGTTGCACGGGCGGCTCGCGGAAAAAGTGGCGAGCGGACTTGTAGCACATGCCGCGCGATGTGTCGAAAGCAGATGAACAATCCGCGAGGCCCGCGGCTCAGGAATCGGAGCGAAACAATTTCCCGATTTGCAAGGTTCGAACTCCCCTCCCTTTCAGGGAGGGGCAGGGGGAGGGTCGGGGAAACAGCCTGATTTCATGCACAATCATGCAGTGCGCCTGACCCTCCCCTAACCCCTCCCTCAGAGGGAGGGGAATCGGAAACGGCCAAGTCGGGAAGTTATTTCGGTCGCGATCTTCAGTGCCCGTTCGTCGTGTCCGGGGCATTCCAGAGGCGGTTGCGCGTGCCGATCGCTTTCTCCGCAGCGTACGCGCCGAACTGCATCCACTCGCAGTGGCCGTCGACCGCCACCAGCGTGCCGCCCTGTTGATGCCAGACGGTGGAAATGCCCTCGTCAGGATGATTGGCGCCATCCCACCACCAGCCGGCCTGGAGCACGAAAGGATCGACTTCCCAGAACAGGAAATCGCCGGAGCGGAACTGGGAGCGGCGGAAGGTCAGCGCCGACCCGTACCCGCACGCCGACCCGTTCATGTTGTAACTGCTGATCTGCCCGGACAAAATGGGCCACGGCGGTGTGTCCTTCGGGCAACGGTAAATCTGGCGATTGTTGTGGTACTTGAAAATCAGACCGGTGTCGAGCAGATTCGGCGTCCATTCCGAGTCCAGATCCCACGTGTCGTTGTTCTTGTTCCAGTACATCCAGCCGCCGCCCTTCCAACCGCCGTCGAGATCCTGGCCCCAGCCGCCCCAGTTGGGGAAAGGCAGGAAGCCGTTGTTGTCGTTGCAATAGGCGTGCGTGGAAAGCATGATCTGCCGCAGGTTCGTTTCGCACACCACGGCATGAACCGGGTCGCGGGCGCCGGCATACGCGGAGAGCAGCAGCGACATCACAATCACAATGATGGCGATCACCGCAAGCATTTCAGGGACGGTGAAAGCGCGACGAGCCGATTGCCCCGCCTGTGGGGGATGTGGGAAGAAAGATTGGCCATGGGTGGTGACGAACCGTGAGGCGGGAAGCCTGAAGAACCTATCGGGACGAGAAACCCACCGCCGCAGGCAGTGAGGTACCCATCTTTGCAAATGATAGCAGGATCTCTAACTCAAATCCGGCCAGGTGCGAATGAGGAAAACACCGGCTCCCATGAGCTCCCTTACCGGTCTCGGGTGTGTGACGCCTTATGCGAGTCGAATTCCCCTCCCTCTTAGGGAGGGGCTAGGGGAGGGTCGGGCGAACTGCGTCCTTGTGTCTGTATTTGAACTGGTGCCCCACGGAGTCCGTCGGCCCGACCCTCCCCCTGCCCCTCCCTAAAAGGGAGGGGAGTTCGATTCGGCCCGCATTAGATGTCACGGCCCCGGCTTCTGGTCACCCGCCATACGCCAGCAGGAACAGGGACATCATCAGCATCAGCCCGACCGCGGCGGTGACCAGGCCGGGCATGCGGCTGGGCGGCTGCTGGCTCGATTCATTGAAGCTGCGCCAGAACTTGGTGGGCACCAGTCCGATCGCCATGAGCACGAGCTGCGTCGCGATGAAGACGAGGATCCAGAACACCGCCTGTTCCATGAAGCCGTAGGAATGCAGGCCGGCGCCGAGCTGGTTGGTGCCGAACCACGACCAGGTGGTGACGATGTTGCCGAAGATGGCGAGGTTGGCGACGCCGCGCGCCTGCACCATGCCGCCCCAGCGGGCGTGCAGGATCAGGGCGTTCCAGATGACGATCATCAGGGCGCCGTTTTCCTTGGGATCCCATCCCCAGAACCGGCCCCAGCTCTGGTCGGCCCAGATGCCGCCGAGCACGGTGCCGATGAAGCTGAAGAGCATGGCGAAGCAGATCACGCCATAGATCATGCCCGCCAGGGTCTTGCGCGTTTCCTTGTCCAGGGCGTCGGTGAAGACGCCGCCGATGATGAAGACCACCGCGAACACGCCGGCCAGGTACGTCGCCGCGTAGCCCAGCGTCACCGTCGTCACATGCGTCGCCAGCCAGAAGTTGGTGTCGAGCACCGCCTGCTGCATTTCCAGCGTGTCGCCGTCGGCCCGCAGGTGGTGGGCGATGATGCCGGTGATGAATCCGATCATCGCCGTGGCCGCCGAGCCCACGCCCAGCTTGGTGATCCACTCGATGATCAGCGCCAGAATCAGCACGCCCCATCCGATGAAAATCGCCGAGGCGTACAGGTTCGTCACCGGCGGGCGGCCTTGCAGATACATGCGGGCGATCAGGCCATACGTGTGCATGATCAGGAGGAAAATCAGCGTGGCGAACGCCGCCTTGCGCAGCGACCGCGCCCAATCGGGCTTGTGCCAGATCAGCCAGGACACGAGTACGACGAGGAACACCATCACATACAGCACGGTCAGGTGATAGAAGACATCGAAGCGGTTGAAGAAGGTTTCATAGCTGGCGCGGGCGGCGTCGGGTTCGAGCCGCTTGGCGAAGCGTTCGTTGTAAGCGCGGACGCCCTCGTTGAACTCGCCGACTTCGCCGTCGCCGTAGGCCTGGAGGAACTTGCCGATGGCGATGACGTCGGCACTGCGCTGGCCCGTGTTCTGCACCTCGCGCACCGCGTCGCGCAGCGTCTTCCAGTTGTCCGCCTTCTCCCCTTCCAGCGGCGGCAGCCAGTACGGTTGACCCCACTGCGCCAGCACCATGTAGCGCGTCAGATGCTCCGCCAGATCGGTGACGGCTTTCTCGAAGTCGTCGCGGTCCTTCGGCCCCTTGCGATGCGCCAGGTTCGCCTCGCGATCCAGCTCGCTGATCTTGTCGCGGAACTCGTCGGCTGCGTAGCGGTAGGAGCCGGGCCGCTCCTTCAGGTTCAACAGTTGCAGCACGCGCGGATGCTCGATGCGGAAGATGCGGTGCACCTCGGCTTTTTCGCGGTTGGCGACGACATCGAGCAGCCAGACCAGCGCGGGCACTTCCGCCCGGCTCGATGCCTTGACCAGCTTCGGAAAAGCGGCGCTGAGAAGCTGACGGTTGAAATCGATGATCTCGGGCCGGGTCGCGGGCCGCTTCGGTTTCAACTGGGCGGCGCGATCGCGTTTGTCCCAGTCCGTGAGACGGGCGGTCAGCTGCTTCTGATCGTCGTCGAGCTTGAACTCACCCCAGTTCGCGGCGACAAAGAAACGCACGGCGACGCCGGCGGCAGCCGGGGCATCGGCGTGCTCCTCGGCGTGGCTGATCCGGCCTTCGTCATCCAGCACGCGGTTCAGCGCGTTGAGCATGCGCAGCTTCCGCTGGCTGCGGGCGTCGGCGTGCTGACGGCGAATCAGGTTCTTGCCCGCCTCGTCGGGCGCCTTGGCGATGTCGCCGGCCAGTTGCTCCGCGTCGGCTTTCTCGTCGAACGCCGCTTCCTGCGTGAACAGCTCGCGCTCCTTGGCGTCGAACAGCGACCAGATGTGCGATGCGGGCGTGCCGGGAGCGCCTTGGCTCTTGCCGCCCTCCACCAGCGCCGCCGCCAGCGCGTTGTAATCCTTCACCTGATCCCACGTCAGCCAGTCGCTGCGGAAAGCGTACATCTTGCTGATGACCAGCAGGTTGTTGCGGGCCACCGAGTCCAGGGGCTGCACCCGGCCGTCCAGCGACACCGCGATGCGCGACGCTTCCTTCAGATTGAACGGATAGCTGACCGAGCGCGGCATCGCCTTGCTGGCGAGATAGCCCGCCGCCAGCACCAGCATGATGATCCAGAAATTGCGCTTCATGGGAATGCTCCGTCGTAGGGTGCGTCAAGTCCGCGCGGACGCACCATATTGTGTCTCCAATCCATTCGGTAGGTCAGCGTCCTTCGCGGTGCGTTCCGTTCCTCGCGGTGCGTCCGCGCCGAGCCTTGACGCACCCTACGCCGACGTCACACTCACCCCGCGCTGATCTTCTTCACGAACTTCGACAGCGTCAGCGCGAAGTGCATGATCATGCCCAGCGACACCACCATGCACGCGATGTACGGAATCAGCCAGCCTGGGTTGCGCACCACCTGCAGCACCGTGCCCAGCGCGTCGTTGCCCGCCTCGGTCAGGAACGAACTCTGAAAGAACGTCTCGCCCTTGTACCGCAATGGCTCATTCATGCGGATCGTCACCTCGCGGCCCTGCGGGTGATCGTCATCGATCAAGAGCACCCGGCTCGAGAAATTGCGCGGCTTGTTCGTGCCCACGAACTTGTCGTGCCGGAACTCCAGCAGGTGAATCGAATAAGGCTTGTACTCCCGGGCGAAACGCATGTTCGCCTTGAGCACGTAGCCGTCGTGCACGATCGGTTCCATGTACTCGCGGTGCGTGGTGAAGAGATAGGTGCCCAGTTCCTCGCTGCCGCCTTTTTTCAGGAGCGTCAGATACACGCTGCCGATGTCCGCCTTCATGTTGCTGTCGGTGCCCTTGCCCACTTCCAGGGGTTCGGCGATGTACGCCTGCCCGAGCCGGCCCTTGGTCGCCGGGTTCTTCGCGCTGCCCGCCGCCTCCACCTCGATCAGGCGGGAGTTCTTCATGTACTTGACGACCTTGATGTCGAACGGCAAACGCTCGTCGCGAATGACCCGGCCGACGTCCTGCAGTTGATCGTCCGGCACGGCGATGACCTTCTCGCCGCTGGGGTTGGCGATGTCGATGATCGCCAGTTCGGCGCGTTCGATGTCGTAGACATAATTGCTGGTGCCGCGCTGCTCGATCGCCATCTGGCCCTCCACGGCGCCCAGGCCGGTGACGGCTTCGTTGACCAGCATCATGATGACGCCGGCGTGCAGCAGCACGATGCCGGTGCGCTTGCCGTAGAGCAGCAGGCTCGGCACGGTCAGCACGATCAGCCCCGCCGTGGAAAGCCCCAGCACCGGCCAGAACTGCAGCGGAGACTTGAACGGCCAGAGCGTGTGGCTGGAGATGAGAATCGAATAGACGATGACACCCAGCCCGATGACCGAGCCGATGGTACCGACCAGCAACCGCTGACCTTCCGCGCTGACCTTGAAACGGATCGCGTGGGCGGCGATCAGGTTGATCATCATCGCCAGGCCCAGCGTGTAACCGCCGAAGAACGGCACGGTGGCGACGGAGCCATCGTCGCGGATGAGGTTCAAGTTTTTCGCCCAGGCGTTGGGCATGAAAATCTGCAGTTCGATCTGGGCGATGAAGGTGCGGAAGTAATCCGCCATCACCGTCCAGATGCCGTAGTCCACCTGCGCCAGCGTGCCCGCCAGGATCAGGAACAGCGCCAGGGCGAACAGCACCACCGTGATCTTCAGCGACGCCAGGGGCGTGAGAATCGCCTTGATGACCTGCGGCAACTGGAAGACGTTTTCCGTCTCCACCGCGTCGACGGCGCCGCCGCCCGGCAGGGGCGGCGCGGACTTGCCGCCTTTCATCGCGTCTTTCAGTTCCTTGGCGCGGGATTGAGCTGGGGTGGAAGTCATTCGGTGGTCTCGAGCTGATAATGCGGAACACTCGGTCGTCCGCGTCGAGCAAGGCTCGACGGCTAAACGCTTCACGACTTTTCGCCGTAGGGTGCGTCAAGTCCGCGCGGACGCACCATGTTGCGTAATCGTTCCCTGTGGTGCGTCCGCGCCGAGCCTTGACGCACCCTACGCGAACGCACTTACTGCACAATCTCAAACTTCGAGCTCTGCAGGAACTTGTCGAAATCGCCGCGCCGGGTTTCGATCAGCGTCGCCGGGCCGCGCAGCTTGAAGAACCAGAACGACTGCTCGCCTTCGATGATGGCGCCCATGATTCGCTCGGCGGGTTTGCCGTCGACGGAAGGGCCGGTGAGGTCGATCAATACGCCGTCGGCGCCGCCGACCTTGATCTCTTTGATTTCCTTGCCGCCGTCGACGGCTTTCTGGAAGCCTGTTTCGTCCCACGGCTCCAGCCCGATCTGCCCGCGCCAGCGATTGATGTTGGCGGGGATGCCGCCGCCGGCGGAGCTGATCGTCAGCGACATCGCCTGCTCGCCTTCCTTGAAATCGTAGGCTTCCGCGATGAACTGGCTGGGGTTGGGATTCTTCGTCCAGCCCGCGGGCGCGGTGACTTTGATCTTTTCCTGGCCCGGCGGTTTGCGCGGTGCTTTTTCGCCGCCGCCCGTGCCCTGGTTCGCCGCCATCGAGCCGCCGCCGCCGGGACCATTGATGTCGAGGATCGTCGCGGGCTGGCCTTCGACGTTGACGACTCGGCTCATCTCGGCGACTTGCGACTTGGTGACCTGGGTCAGGCCGACCATGCCGGCGTAGCGCTCGGCATTGCCGAAGACATCGCCCGACTCCAGGCCGAGTTTGGTCACGGCGACTTCCAGACCGTGCGCCGCCTCGCCGATGCTCAGCGTCAGGTACCGCATCCCGGTGCCCGGGCTTTGTCGCCAGCCGGTGGGCAGCGTGAACTGCGGCACCTTCTTGCCATCCTCGCCGGCGACGAAACGGGTGGATTTCACGACCGCGAGAAAATTGTCCGCCTGCGGCGTGACCAAGACGCCAGGGCCGCTCATGCGCAGATGCCACACGCCGTCCTCGCGCGGAATGATCGCGGCGAACAGGCGAGCGGCGGCCAGGGCACTGGCGGGCGTGCCGGTGCCCTTGGCGACGGTGCCGTCCTTCGTGGCTGGCGGCTCGGCGACCTTGGGCACTTCATAGGTGCGGATGTCCTCCTCGCCGGAGCAGGCGGGTAGACCCGCCAAGGCCAGGAGCGCGACAGGGAGCAACAGTTTCATCGGGGCGTTGGTCATGGTTCTGATTTCGGGCAGGTTGAATCAGGCGGCGGCCGGGCCGCAGCCTCGGACCCGGCATCATAGCTTTGACGCGGCCAAGGGGCCGGTGACGTGGCGACTGGAAATTGCACAAGTGCGACAATTCGTCGACTGGAGATCCTTGCCACCCATCCGAACGTTGCCGCGGCTCTTCGGGGGGCAATGCTTCGAGCCTGCTCGTTCCCCATTACGGAGCCTCGCATGACTTGCCGTCTGTTGTGGAGTGTGTTGCTTGCTGCGTTCATGCTGACACCCGCCTTGTCCCAGGACAAGCCAAAGCCGGCGGAGAAGCCAAAGACGGACAAAGCGAAGGAGAAACCCAAGAGCAACGCGCGGTGGATGAAGACGGATTTGGGGCCGACGTTCGCCAGCACGTTTCAGAACCTGCCGGTGAAGGGCCGCAGCGGCGTGGCCAAGGGCCTGGCGATCCGCGTGGGCGACAAAGGCGAGGCGGGCGTGCTTTTCGACACCGACACGCTCTCCTACGCGGCGGGCTGGACGGGCGGCTTCGTCGATATCGGCGCCGGCCGCGACGCGCTGCTGGACAACGACAAGATCGGTGGCGAGATCGTGTGGGGCACGCCTACGGGGCCGGGCTGGGCGAAGGCGGGCGACTTCACCGATCCGCGCAAGAATAAATTGGGCCCGCTGCCGAAGGAATGGGCGAAGTGGCGCGGGCATTACATCAGCGGCGATCGCGTGGTGCTCGACTACAGCGTCGGCACTTCCCAGGTGCTGGAATCGCCAGGGCTCCAGACCATCAACGATCGGCCTGTATTCACGCGAACGATTTCCATCGGGAGGGCGCTGGAGCCTGCAACGCTGATGGCGGCCGGTGACAACGGGGTCGGCCGGATCATCAAGGGAGCGCACACGCGTTTCGCGGTGATTGAGCCCAAACAGGGCGCGGCCACTGTGGTGGCGATCCACGGCGAGCATGATGCCGTATCGCTGGCCGCAAGCGACAAGGGCATCATCACTGCCTCGATTGCGGCGGGCGAGAAACGAGGCGAGTTCACGCTGCTGATCTGGAAGGAAGAGAAAATCGACGTTGGCAATCTCGACGCGCTGCATGCCGCCGCGAGTAAAGTGGCGGCAGCGGGACCGTACGAACTGAGCAAACCCGGCCCGCGCCGCTGGAACGAAATCCTCACCACCGCCGGCAAGCTCGCCGACCCGAAAGACGCCGGCAAAAGCGCGTACGTCATCGACACCATCACCATTCCGTTCCAGAATCCCTGGAACGCGATCATGCACATCGGCGGCTTTGACTTCTTCAAGAACGGCGACGCGGCGGTCTGCACCATGGAAGGCGATGTCTGGCTGGTCAAGGGAATCGACGCCGACCTCGACACGATCACCTGGCAGCGTATCGCCACCGGCATGTATCACCCGCTGGGCCTGAAAATCGTCGACGACAAAATCTACGTCGCCGGCCGTGATCAGATCACGCGCTTGCACGACCTGAACGGCGACGGCGAAATCGACTACTACGAAAACTTCAACAACGACGGACAGGTCACCTTCAACAGCCACGAGTTCGTGACCAATCTCGAAACCGATCCGCAGGGCAACTTCTATCACATCCGCTGTGCCGGCGGCAGCGATCATGGCGGCACGCTGGCGAAAGTCTCGAAAGACGGCAGCAACTACGAAGTCTTTGCCACCGGCTTCCGCAATCCCGACGGCATGGGCGTGGGCCCCGACGGCGTCGTCACCGCCGGTGACAATCAGGGCGACTGGGTGCCGTCGTCGCGCCTCGATATCGTCGAACCCGGCAAATTCTATGGCCACATGGGATCGGCCCACCTGCTCGGCGGCGATCGCAAACGCACCACCTACGACGGCCCGCTCTGCTGGATTCCGCACCCGGTCGACAACTCCTCCGGCAGCCAGGCGTGGGTGCCGCACGACCAATGGGGCCTGCCCAAAGGCCAGATGCTGCACATGAGCTACGGCACGTGCAGGCTCTTCACCGTGCTGCAGGAGAAAATCGAAGGCGTGCCCGGCAAGCCTTATCAAGGCGGCGTCGTGCAGTTCCCGCTCAAGTTCGCCAGCGGCATCCACCGCGCCCGGTTCAGCCCGCACGACGGGCAGCTTTACGTCGCCGGCCTCAAGGGCTGGCAGACGTCCGGCGCGTTCGACGGCTGCCTGCAGCGCGTGCGATACATCGGCGGCAGCGCGGCCGGCGCCGGCAAGGTCAACATGCCCGTCGCCATGAGCGTGCATGCGAATGGTCTGAGCCTGACCTTCACCGATGCGCTCGACAAGGAAACCGCGCAGGACGCCGGCAGCTACCAGGTGCAGCGATGGAATTACCTATGGTCCGGCAACTACGGCTCCAAGGACTGGTCGGTCGCCGATCCGAAAAAGCAGGGCCGCGACACGATGCCGGTCAAGGGCGCCAAACTCAGCGAGGATGGCAGGACGGTTTTCCTTCAGATCGACGACATGCAGCCGGTGATGCAGATGGGCGTGACGTACAACCTCGAAGGCGCAGACAAGGCGGCGATGAAGAACACGGCGTACCTGACGGTGCACAAGGTGGGGGCAGCCAAGTGAAACCAGTTGAAGTGCCGGCCCGTTAGCCCCCGGCTCCGCCGGGGGTGGTCGCGGCGCACACCGAATCGTTCACATCACCCTCCACCCGTTCGTGCCGCGGTTCCGGCGCCATGGGTAACCGCGGCACTTCGACCGCGCGAACATTTCGGCGTAGGGTGGGCCAAGGCTTGGCGCCGGCCCACCATCGTGTAGCCGTCGCGCAGCGAGGACACCTTGAGATCCGTGCGCGGTGTGGTGGGCCAGCGCCGAGCCTTGGCCCACCCTACGAAACCCGCTTCGTTCGTGTGCGGCGATGCGCGTCACGGAGTGCCACGGCTGCTTTTCCCCGCCAGCAGCCACGGCAGCGCCGCCGCCAGCAGCGCCACCGCCAGCAGCGCGATCAGGAACGGCAGCATCGGCATCGCGATGTAGTGCGGCTTGGCGATGACCGTGGCGATCCAGACCGCCATGATCGCGTACCGGCCGGTGCTCAGCCGGCGCCGAAGCCCCGCCAGTCGGCTCGTCGGATCGAAGAGCGGCTCGACGAACATCAGCGCCGCGGCCGCGATCACCAGCGTGAAAACAAAACCCAGCATCCACAGCCGGTGCCGTTCGCGCGCCAAAGCCACCGCATCCACATACGGCCGCCGTTCGTCCTCCGCCGCCACGATGATCTCCAAACGCTTTTCTTCCATGGCGGCGGGCGTGGCGTCGGTGATGGTGAGCATCGCCACGGCATCGCCGATCTTCTTCGCGGTCCGGTCTTCCTGCTCTTCGATGAAGTCGGCCAGTTCATCGAACGCCGCGTCGTTGCCGTAGAAGTACCACTTCGTGAACGCGTTCTCGTCCAGGAATTTCCCCATGATCCAAGGACTGAGCCCCAGCCCGATGATCAGGCCCAGCAGCAGCAGGTACATGTCCAGATGATCCGGGGCCGCGCCGACCGCCCGCGCGCTCCGCGCATCCGCGGCTTCCGTCGTGGTCTGCGAAATCGACTCGCCGGTGTTTTCGTTGGACATGGTGAGCAAGCGTAGCGGCACGTGAGGTCATGTTTCAACTCGCACGGTCTGCCGAACTCTCCGAGCGTCTGGTCCCCTCACTTCTCACTCACGCTCCGCCAGGAACGCAGTGGTCGCGGAGAGATCGGAAAAACCGAAAAAAACAAGCTGTCCTTCTCGGCGTGTTTGACGCACTTGGCGGCTATTCAGTGTTCCCTTCCCACTTCCCATTTTTCACTTTTCACTTTGCACTTTTCACTCTGCACTTTTCACTTCTCACTTCCACTCCCTCCGCTCTCCCCTCCGCTATACTTGCCGCCATGCATCGCCTCGAGCTCTTGCGGGCCAACATCCAGAAGGTTTACCTCGGCAACCAGTCCGCCATCGACAAGCTCATCGTCTGTCTGCTCGCCCGCGGCCACGTGCTCATCGAAGACGTCCCCGGCGTCGGCAAAACCATGCTCGCCACCGCCTTGTCCCGCAGCCTCGACTGCTCCATGTCCCGCGTCCAGCTCACGCCCGACCTCGTCCCCTCCGACGTCCTGGGCGTCACCGTCTGGGACCAGCAGCGCGGCGATTTCATCTTCAAGCCCGGCCCGATCTTCTCCAACATCGTCCTCGCTGACGAAATCAACCGCACCACCCCGCGAACCCAGTCCGCCCTGCTCGAAGCCATGAACGAGGGCCAGGTCTCCATCGACGGCCAGACCCGCAAGCTCATCCAGCCCTTCCTCGTCATCGCCACGCAGAACCCTTTCGAGTTCGAGGGCACCTACTTCCTCCCCGAGAGCCAGCTCGACCGCTTCCTCATGCGCCTGCACCTGGGCTACCCCAGCGCCGAGGACGAAGCCCGCGTGCTGACGCTCAATCCCTCGCGCACCGCGCTGAATGATTTGAAGCCGGTGATGACCGCAGCCGACCTGGTCGAGCTACAGCAGAAGACGAGCGAGATCAAGATCGACCCCGCGCTGATCGACTACATCGTCCGCATCGTCAACGCCACGCGCAACAACGAACAGCTCCAGATCGGCGTCTCCCCCCGCGGCGCCCTGGCGCTGGCCGGCGCCGCCCGCGCCACCGCCATGCTGCAGAAGCGCGACTATGTCGTGCCCGAGGACATCATCTCCAACGTGATCCACGTCTGCGCCCACCGCGTCATCAGCAAGAACTACATGCACGACGCCGACGGCATCGCCACGCATCGCGTGATGCAGCAGGTGCTGGAGACGGTGCCGAGTCCGGTGTGAGGGTTTTATTAACGAATTTAGTTTGCGAATATTGATCCTAGCAGATACGTTGCGCTGACTCTCTGAATCATTAACCGTTTTAAAACGAATGGCAAGCAACGAGAATCTTGTCGGTGATTCCGTGACAGCGGCCCATTTGCCAGGCCTGTTGGGCATGTGGGCTCGACTTGGTGCTGCCATAATCGAGTCCACGGTTCGTCGAACTGCAGCGTGGGGGTCCGTAACGCGGATGATTGAGGTCGTGCGTCAGTTGATGAAAGCAGAGGCGATGCGATTGCAATCGCTGATTGAATCTTCGAGCAATAAGCTAAACCCCCTAAGCGAACCATTCGAGTCGGACCTTGGCTTGCATCGCTGGCTGGGAGGCGAAAGAGAAGAGGCCTATTCGGATTGGCTGCAGTGGGTTCTAATGCAGGCACAAACACCACGTCGCGTCTACCAACTCTTTGGTCTTCAGCCACCTGATGAGTTGCAAGCGAAGGAGTTGCTTGATGTGAAGCGAGAATACC
The DNA here is from genome assembly GCA_964426135.1 of uncultured Phycisphaeraceae bacterium. GTDB lineage: Bacteria > Planctomycetota > Phycisphaerae > Phycisphaerales > Phycisphaeraceae > CAYRPN01. The sequence continues at coordinate 24,507 of CAYRPN010000022.1, forward strand.
GCGTGCCCGAAGGACACGCGGAACAGGAAGGCCGGCTTGACCTCGTTGTTTCATACGGTGACAAGGCGACCCTGGTGATTGAGATCAAGAAGGAGAGCGCAGACGACTCCGACACCGATAAACATAGTGGGTACGACAAGTGGGTACAGCAGCAGCCACATCGCCACAAGGCCGCTGTATTAGTAGCTGCCTCAGCACAACGAAAGAATTACGTAGGTTTCACATTCTGTTCGTGGGAACAGGTTTGCATCCAAATGCGACTACTTTCCATTGAATTATGCAAAGACAATCGGGTAATGCAAGCGGCGATGGTCCTTGCATTCGCGGCTGCAGTTGAGCAGAACATTCTTCGGTTTTCGGTTCACCTTTCGACAACTTGCAGATTCATCGACCCACGAGTCGCCGACTTTCTTGAAAGATTCCTACAACATACCGGAGCAGTGCGTGCCTAACGATACCTCAAACGAAGGGCCGCTGATGCTGGAGGGCGCCCGTTCCTATCTTGAAGCGACCACTGCCATCGCACACTTTCAACGGGCAGTCCAGCGTAAATGCTGCGCTGTGATGGATCGGCATCTTGACGATTACACGTCGGCTCTGGGAATTGATTCGGTTGGTATTCATTTGAATAGGAATGACATTGAGGAAATAGCCTGGCCCATCAAGATGAATGAGCCTTGGGCCAGTATTGGCGCGAGACTAAAAAGCTTGGCCATTCCACGTTTCCGTCATTGGGAGACCTACTGTAGCCTCGAATGGCGTCTCACCGATCCACAACTTTTTTGTTATGTAGGTGAATGGCTACCTAGTCGCACAATCGCTGACACGCTATTCAAGCGGTTTCGACACGCCAAGGCGAGCAACGTCATCATAGAAGATTCGGAAGTTGGGATAACTACAAAGCTCACTCCAGACGAAGCAGTTGATTTCCCCGCGAGATTGGAGAATCTCTTGCAACAGTGGATCGGACTCTGGAAGCAAGTTGGTGGAATTGAAACTCTGTTCACAGAATAGCGCACGACGGGTGGCTGGGGCTGGAGGCTTTGCGCAAGCCCCGGCCGGGCGCGCGGGGAGTTCTCAGAAAACAGTCAAAGGTGATTCGTCAGCACAAGTCGCACCGGCCGGGGCTTGCGTCGAGCCTTCAGCCCCAGCCACGCAGCAATGAAAATCACGATATCTGCGGCGCGGCGTGTCCTATGGCGTGCAGGAACGTCGACGGATCGACGATTGCCAGTTTGGGGAATCGTCTGCAAAACTCAACGCCCTCAGGCGTGTCCTGGCGCATGAGGTAGGTCAGGTGTCGATCATTCCACGTCACCAGGTAGGCCGCTTCCGCCGCCACCGACAGATCGATGTACGGCTCGTCATCCGGATCGCGGGGAAGCGAAAATGCTTTCGGTACTTCCGTCAGCAGCAGCGATCTGTTTCGAGCCGTGCGAAGAAGGGTCTGGGAGTCCTCGCTTGTCAGAAGCGGGAACTTGCGAAGCAGCTCCGGCCGATGAAGCACATCTTCGATCTCGGCTATGACCGCGGCGCTCAGACATAATTGCACGATGCCGGCGTCAACGAGTTCCAAACACTTGCGCGCCGCGTTGGTGCGCTTTCCCGCGCCTTGCAGGAAAACAACGCAGTCGTACACGGCTCGTATTGGAGAGGCGCTCATGCCGGCTTGCGAAGGCGATCGCGCCGAGCCGCGTCGCGGGCTTCGTGGAGAATGGCGGTGAACTCGTCGTCAGAAACACCAGAAGCATCGACTGCACGGGCCAACGGCTCTGCTGCTGCCGCCAGCGCGAGCGGCGCTTCCAGTTCCCTGGCGATAAGTTGCTCGACGTACTGAGCGACATCCTTGCCTTCAGCGCCGGCACGCTGCCTGAGCAAAGCTTCGGCATCCGATGGAAGTGAGATCGTCAGCGTCATGGTTTCATTTTAGCATGAATGCCATTGAAATCACGCCACTTGCTTGCCGACCGCAGAACACGGGCGAATGCGCCGGATCGCCTGCCCCGCCGCGTCCTGGGCGCACTGGAGATCGTAGTGGCTCTGGAGATTCAACCAACTCTGGGCGTCGGTGCCGAAGTAGCGCGCCAATCGCAGCGCGGTGTCGGCGCTGATGCCGCGGCGCTCGCGCAGGATTTCATTGATCCGCGCTGCCGTGACTTCCAGCGCACGAGCCAGCGCGTTGCTGGAAAGCCCCAGCGGCTTCATGAAGTCTTCGCGCAGATGCTCGCCGGGATGAATGGGCTTCAGTTTCTTCGCCATGGTCATTTCTCGTCAGTGACAGTTCTTCGTCTTCGATAGTCGTTCGTCAGTGATAATCGACAATCTCGACATTCGCCGGCCCCTCCGCCGTCCACACAAAGCACACCCGGAACTGATCGTTGATGCGGATGCTGTGCTGGCCGGCGCGGTTGCCCTTTAAAGCCTCCAGCCGGTTGCCGGGCGGAGCGCGCAGAAAGCTCAACGTCGCGGCCGCGTTCAATTGGTCCAGCTTGCGCCGCGCCACGGACTCAAAGCTCGCGAAGCGCGCCACCCGCATCCGCCTGAACAGCCGCTCGGTGTCGGCACAGGCAAAGGACTGGATCATATCCGCATATTGTAGATCGATCTGCGATATGGCTCAAGAGGCGGCTTCGCGGAAGGCAAGCACGGGTCTGCCAAAATTTCCGGGGACGGCGGATCGGCCCCCTCGCCCCCGGCTCTGCGGGGGAGAGGGCTGGGGTGAGGGGGTTTGCGATGTCGAGCGACAAATGGACGCCCAAGGTTCACCGTCCCCCTCACCCTAACCCTCTCCCCCAGCAGACTGGGGGAGAGGGGACCAAGCCATCCCGGAAAATTTGGCACACCCGGCAAGCACCACCGCCTCGCGCAGGAAGTAGGAAGGGCAACCGACGGCGTAGGGTGGGCACCGCCCACCACGAGCGCCGGACGGCAACCACCCATCAAGAACGCCCTTTCGCCGCGGCTGATTTTCCGACGAAAGTCCACGAACGGAAGCGCGGGGCCGCCGGGGCTTTCGAGTCTACTCGCCCGCCTCCCCTGGCTTGCGCCAGGGGCTACGCCATGCCGCCGCTTCGCGGCTGATTGAAAGCAAGCAGCCTCGGGCAGCCGACAACGGTCATTCACGTCACTTGCTTTCAACCGGACCAAGCGGGCATTGGGTCTGGGGCGGCCGCGTGGGGCTGTAACTTTTGCATCGATCGGTCAATGTAAGGTAGGCATGGCGGCCGGCCCGGTGGCGGGGCCGGGTTGTTCTTTGGCATGTTTTCGCTGGGATTCGATGGGGAGGGGTGGCCGGTGGATGTGGCCGGAATGTGTCCTACCTTTTCGGCAGTCATTTTGTAAGCGGTTGCGGATTCATGAGTTAGCCTTGTTTTCGACTGCCAGGGGGTCCGTGGCCGGCCACTTTCGGACAGGGCCGGCGGGCGACGGTGGGCCATGAGGAGCGGCAATCAACGGGGGCATTCGGCAGGGCAATCTGAATGATGGGCAAGCAGGACAGCCCGCCGCCGGCCAAGGGTGGGCGGCGACAGTCCTGCACAATCGCCTGTCGCGAAGCCGGGTTTCGACTGCCGTGCGCTGCCCCGCAGTCGAAGCGCGTTCGTAACAAGTCGATACGATAATCGTCCCGATGCTCCACCTGCCGGCACCAGCCATGCACCGCCGACGAAGACTCATACGAAAGGTCGCCCCGGTCTATGTCCTGGTCGTCATCGCAACGACCATGGCATTTGCGCTGTATGTCGGAGCGACCGTTCGCCAGACCTACATCGATCGCTCCATCGTTGAACTGGAGAGCAAGGTCAACCTGTTCATGCTGCTGGTTGAGCCCGTCCTGGAGGCGCCGCGTCAGCAACTTCAAGATGCGTGCGACCAGTACGGCGAAGCCAGCGGCGTGCGCCTCACCGTGATGCTCACGGACGGACTCGTCGTGGGCGACTCCAGTGCCCGGCCCGGTGAAATGGAGAACCACGCTTCGCGCGTGGAAATGGCCGGCGCGCTGGCGGGCCGCACGGGGCACGATGTTCGGCGCAGCGCGACCACGCGCGACTTCACCGCCTATGTCGCCAAGCCGATTGAGCGCGACGGCAAGGTGATTGCCGTGGTGCGTGCGGGGCTGGAAATGGTCGAACTGGGCGATGTGCTTCAGACGGTTTACGTGCGCGTCGCCGTCGCCGGCGCGCTGGCGATGGTGGTGATCGGCGTCGTGGCCATGTATGTGTTCCATCGCTTCATCAGCCGCCCGCTGCAGCGACTGCAGAACCGGGCGGAGCGCTTCGGCGCCAGCGATCTGACCGAGTTGGTGCCTCAGTCGAAATCGGACGCCGCCGAGTTTGCCACGCTGGCGGACGTGCTCAATGCGATGGCTCGGCAACTCGACGAGAAGATCGGCACCGTGACGCAGCAGGCTCGCGAACAGCAGGCGGTGCTCACGGGCATGATCGAGGGCGTGCTCGCCGTGGACAACCGGGAGCGCGTCATCATGCTCAACGCCGCCGCCGCCAAGTGGCTGGATGTCGACCTGGCGCGGGTGCATGGCCGCATGTCCTACGAGGTGATCCGCAATTCCCAGATTCAGGACCTGATCGCCCGCACGCTGGAAAGCGATGCCCCGATCGCCGCGGAACTGACCCTGCGCGGACAGGACGACCGGCTCTACCTGCAGGCTCAGTCGTCGCCCTTGCGCGGCGATGCGGGCGGCCGCGGCGTGGTCGTGGTGCTCCACGACGTCACGCGGCTGCGCCAGCTTGAGACGGTCCGCCAGCAGTTCGTGTCCAACGTTTCGCACGAGTTGAAGACTCCGATCGCCGCGATCAAGGCGGCCGTGGAAACCATGATCGACGACGAATCGCCGCGGCACGGCGAGCACGACACCGCGCCGCCGATGTCGCTTGCCGATGGATCCCTTGTTCCCGCCATGGGCCGCGAGCGGTTCCTGGGCATCATCAGTCGCCAGGCCGACCGCCTCAACGCTATCGTGGAAGATCTGCTCATGCTGGCCCGCATCGAAGAGGACGAACAGAACCGCAAGCTTGCGATGCAGCGAGGGCCGGTCATCGCCGTGCTGCGCGGCGCCGTGGAGACCTGCCAGACCAAAGCCGACGACAAATCCATGGCCATCACCGTCACCGCCGAGGACGGACTGAAGGCGAACATGAACGCGCCGCTGCTGGAGCAGGCCGTGGTGAACATGCTGGACAACGCGATCAAGTACAGCCCGTCGGAAACGGAGATCGTCGCCTCGGCCCGGCAGGAGAACGGCGAGATTGTGATCGCCGTGCGCGACCAGGGACCGGGCATCGAAAGGATTCACCTGCCCCGCGTGTTCGAACGGTTCTATCGCACCGACAAGGCCCGAAGCCGATCGCTCGGCGGCACCGGACTCGGCTTGGCGATTGTGAAACACGTGGCGCAGGCGCACGGCGGCCGCGTCAGCGCGGACAGTTCGCAGGAAGACGGCCCCGGCCGCGGCAGCACGTTTCGCATTCATCTGCCGGCGTTGTGAAAGGGGTGGGAGGAGTGGACGGAAGGAGGAGGGAACTCGAAACAGTGAACGGAAGTTCCGGGGAGCGGGATGGTGTAGACTTATCCATGTCGGCCCACGATGTTTGATGGCCAAAGACCAACTTGGAATTCCCGGTTCAAGTCCGCGCCGGACGACTCATGGATAACCGGACCAATCCACTCCCGTGTCGGGCTCTTCGTGCCGGCTTCACGCTGGTCGAGGTGCTCGTCGTCGTCGCCGTCATCGTGCTGATCGTGGCGATTCTCCTGCCGGCGCTCGGTCGCGCCAGGGAGAGCGCGCGGGAAGTGGCTTGCAAGGCGAATCTGAACGGCTACGCGGTGGGCTTCGTCGGATACAGTCTGGACAATTCCCACGGCGTGATGAAGATCGTGCAGGAATGGGGCGGGCATCCGTACCCCAATTACATTCGCCGGAATTCGCAGGCATCTCCCGCGTACCGAGGCGAGTGGTCCGTGGATCTGATCAGGCAATACGCCGACGGCATCAGCGACAAATCCGTCTACGGCATCGCCATGTGTCCGAGCGTGGAGGCCGCGTTGATGCAGCGCTACGTCGAGGTGCGCAACATCGGGAGCAACCATCCGTTCCTCGAGTTTCAGTACACCTACTGGGGCCGGGTCGAGCGCCTTCCTTCCGACCGGTATCAGGGGCCCGTTCAGGACGAACTGACCCGCCGGCGACTGGACGCCACGCGGCTGATCTTCAGCGACATCCTGTACTGGGACGCGTCGGATCGCGCCTGGCGTTACAACCACGGCCCGCGCGGATGGGCGTTCAATGAATACAACTGGCTTCCGTGGGACCGCGGCGTGACGCCCAATATCTCCGGCTGCAATCAGGTCATGGGCGACGGCAGCGTCCGCTGGAAATCGCGTGACGATTTCCAGAACCTCAGCCTGATGTCCACCCCGGCGGCTTATCCCGGCGGCATGATCGGCCGCCGCGGCGTCAACGCGGATTCGTTTTACTATTGATTCGCCAGCGCGATTCACTCTTGCAGCGTTCGGTTCAGGTAGATACAGTGAAGTCTCGTGATGGATTGACCCACCAACTCTTCCAAAGGAGATTCAGAAATGAACATCAAGCGATTCCTCACTTCCACCGCGCTCCTCCTGACCGTCGCCGGCCCGGCTTCGGCGACCGTCACTTTCAGCGGCGCCACCAGCAATCCGGCGAACAACACCTTGCTGGTTGACACCACCGGCACGCTGGTCAGCGCCGTCAACTTCGGCGGTGCGAACACCGTCAACAACGGCGTCAGTTTCACCGGAAGCAGCGCTCTGAACGGCGTCGTCAGCGGCGTTTCGTTCGCCCACTCCGGCTTGAGTGGTTTTGGCGGCGGCGCGACGGTCAATGGATCCAGCACCGCCGACCCGCTCTTCATGACCCTCGTGTTCTTCAACAACCAAACCGGCCCGCATCAGATGGCGGTCAGCGGCCTCAGCGCCACCAAAGACTACCTCGTCGAGTTCATGTGGGGCGAAGGGCGAACCAACCTCAACGGCGTGTTCGATCTCACCGTCACCGGCAGTACGTCGGCGACCAATGCCTTCGTGGACAACTTCACCTTCGGCGGCGCCACTCCCAACGGTCCCGAGACCAAGAAAACCACCCGATTCCTCCTCTCCGGTGAAGCCGGGTTCAACCTGAGCTTCATCAAGGACGGCGGCACCCTTGGCCCGGGCATCTCCGGCTTCCAGATTCGCGAACTGGCGACCATCCCTGAACCCGCCACCGCGACGATGGCGCTCGTGGGCATGGGCGGCCTGATGCTTCGCCGCCGCCGCAACGCCTGAACCGCAACCCCATCCACCAATACACTGCGAAACCCCGCCAGCAAGGCGGGGTTTTTTCATGATCAAGAACTCCCGTGTGCCTGATCCTTCAGACATCGCACGCGCCGATCGGTGACGATCGCCATCAGACTCCGGCAGTCCGTTACGTCAGGCGCAGGCGACTGAGCATCATGGTTTGGAAACACCTGTTTCGACGGCGGTGATGGAAAGTTTGGACAGGGTGCTGGCGCCGCTGCGCCGCTCGATGGTCAGGCGCACGACACCGCCTGGAACGCGATTGCTGACGGCGCGTTCGTAGTGCGTCTCGTCCTGGCCCGTCGCGGTTTCGACCAATTCCCGGCCCTTGAACAGGGCCGTCTCAATCTCCGCGTCGCCGATCTTCACCTTGTGAGCGAGCGAGACTGCCTGATAGTCCAGGCGATATCTGGACTTCTCGTCGTCCACGGTGGCGATCCGGACAACGCTGCCGTCGAGCACAACCATCCCTCGCGGCAACGGAAACGGCGGCAGAACGTGCGGCGGCTGCGACAACCCCGTGACAGTCCAGACCTTCAGACGCTTGGGATGTGCTGGGCCTGCCTGGCCTTCGGTCAGCGAATAGTCGGTCGTGGCGCAATCGACGGCCCGGCCTTCGATCTGAAGCGCTTCCTTGCCCGTCTTCGCGGCTGCGTAGCCAAGGTCGAGCAGCGTCTTCATATCGTCACCCCACTTGCGACCTGGCGAAATCTCCCAACCGGCGGAGGTGAATTGCGCCGGCGCGACCATCTCCCGCCCCTGCGCCAGCCCTTGAAACACCAGGGCGGAACGCCGAGTGGTCGTGATCTGGCCGGCAAGCGTCGCCTCTTCGTCCCAGACCACGTACGCCCCGGCGGGAAACCCTGCCCAGATTTTTCCCGCTTCGGCCTTGGCGTCCCGAGGCAGCGCCGCGGCTCTCGTGCTGAACAGATTTGGGGTGGACGGCGCCGAACCGGGCAACGCCGAAGAAGGATTGACCGGCGCTGGAGCCGGCGCGGGTTTGTTCGGATCGGGCGTCGGATCGGGAGTCGGCACCGGCATCGCCGGGGCTGCGGATGGGCCCTTGCGCGAGAGCGTGTAAACCTTCTGCCCGGTCGTCAGTTTCAGGACCGCCCCATCCCGTCGAGCGGAGAAGCGATAGGTCGCCTCGCCGTGCGTGAAGGTGCCCGCGATGCCCGGTCCATCGACGCCGGCCTTCATCGGATAGGTGCGCCCGGCGGCCAGGAACTCGCCGACGTACCCCTTCACCGACATCCGAATGGTGATCGCCATTTCATCGTTGCTGAACTCGCCAACGAACGGATCGGCAGACAACGGATTGGTGTCGTCCTCATCGGGTTTCTCCGACTTTTCCCCTGGCGCCAAAGCCAAGGCGAAAGCCGGCGGTGGAGAAACCGATCGGTCCGCGCCCACCGCCCCATTCCATGTCACAACCATCGCGAAACCCAGCGCGGATACGACGGTGAACGGCGTGGGGAACATGGCCTTTTCGCCCTTGGACATTTCGATCATATCGGCGTTCAACAGGAGGCGGAAAACAAATCTTTCGCCGAATGCGTTGAACGGGCGGAGTGGCCGCCGCCCGCCGCGGATCCCTCTTGCGCTCGATTGCGGTGAGTCTTGCGGCGACGGCCTCACCGAACGCGCGTTGGGTTGATTCGCTTGAGGTTCCGCCCATCCACGCGACGAACTGCATTGGCTGGTTATCCCGTCATCGCCGGCACAACCGGTTGCCATCGGCCAGGAAGCGACGCAATGTCAGCGCCGTCGGCACCCGCACGCAGGACATGAGCAACCTGCGACCAATAGTCCTGCATCGAGCCTCGAAAATCGTTAAGAACGCTTCGCCCCCAATAACGTTTGGTCGTCGCTAACACAGGCCCTTCAAGCACATCACTGCATGCACGGGCGAGTTCATTGAGCTGATCGGCCGTATCGTCGGTCGCTACGTCGTCGCACACGGCAACCAGTAACGATTGCCGCTTGATCGTCTCTATATCAACCAACTGAATGAAGACATCCGGCGCGAGGTCTTCCTTTTCGCAAACGGTCCAAATCGGCGCCCAGAGGTCCATCCCAACGAATCGGATTTCGCTAAGAGCTGGGCCGTCACAGTCGTGCGTCCATCGCGCGTGAGATCTTGCGTTCCAACGCAGCCGCCCGAACCGAATCAAATCGCCGGTTCGTCGATCTATTTGGTCGCACCGAACTCCTTCTGGCGTGCGTACCGCGGCACGGACAATCGGATCGAGCGAGGGCAACAGGAACTGCCACGTACTGCGACAATAGAGGGCTGCGCGCTTGGATTTGCCAAGCGCGTAGAGAACGGAGTATTTACGGTGGTCAAATCGCCCCATTTGGTGCGTCTGGAAATCGTGGTTGATCGTATCTGCATCTAGAAACACCTACCTGAGATTTTCTACGCCACCTCACTTCACCTTCACCAACTCCACCTCAAAAATCAGCACCGCATTGGGGCCGATTTTTTCGCCGCTGCCGGTCTTGCCGTAGGCGAGGTCGCCGGGGATGAAGAGTTGGGCTTTGCCGCCTTCCTTCATCAGGAGCAGCGCTTCGGTCCAGCCTTTGATGACGCCGTTGACTTTGAAGGACGCGGGCGCGCCCTTGCCGGGGGCGGATTCGTCGAAGACGGTGCCGTCGATGAGCGTGCCTTTGTAGTGGACTTCGACGTCGCTCTCAGCGGTGGGCGACTTGCCCGTGCCTTCTTTGATGACCTTGTACTGCAGGCCGCTGGCGGTGGTCTTCACGCCCTCCTTGGTCTTGTTTTCGGCGAGGAACTTGACGCCGTCGCGCTGGTTGGTGAAGGCCTTGTTGGGGCGCGCCACGTCGGCCTTGGCGAGCTTGATCTTCTTAAACTCCGCATCGGAGATCACGTAGTACCAGTCGGCGAAACGGGCGTTGAGCTGGGCGACTTTCTTTTTGCTCGCAGCCACCTTGTCGTCGTATTCCTTCTGCTTGCGTTCGTTCTCCGCCTGGATGGTCTTCACCTGAAATTCGTAGACGGCCTTGGCGATCGCGGGATCGTTGGCGGGGTCGACGGGCTTGGGCGGCTCCGTTTTCGTGGGATCAGGCTTGGGAGTTTCAGCCTTGGCGGGATCGGTCTTGGGAGGCTCGGTCTTGGCGGGGTCTGCCTTGGGTGCGTCCGTTTTCGCGGGGTCGGGTTTCGGTGCGTCGGCCTTGGCGGGATCGGTCTTGGGTGCCTCGGCCTTTGGGGCCTCCGCCTTGGGCGCGTCAGCCTTGGGTGCGTCGGCCTTGGGCGCCTCCGCCTTGGGTGCATCCGACTTCACCGCGTCCTTGGCTGCGTCGTCGCAATCCTTTGCGTCGTTTTTGGGCGCGTCGGGTTTCTTTTCCTCAACCTTCTTCTCCTCTACTTTTTTCTCTTCAACTTTCTTCTCCTCGACCTTCTTCTCCTCGACCTTCTTCTCATCAGGCTTCTTCTCGTCCGGCTTCTTTTCCTCGGGCTTCTTTTCCGGCGCAGGTGTGGGCGCGGGCTTCGGTGGATCAACCTTCGGCGGCTCCGTCTTCGGTGTCTCCGGCTTGGGCTGAGGCTTGGGCGGCTCGACTTTCGGCGGCTCCGTTTTGGGAGGCTCGACCTTCGGCGGTTCCGGCAGCGGTTGAAGCTCCGGCTTCTTCAGCAGCTTCTCGTTGAACCGCGTCACCACGTACATGTACCGGCTGCTGCCTTTCTTCGCCTCCGGCTTCTTTTCATCCTTGCCGTCTTTCTTTTCGTCCTTCGCGTCTTTGGCGGCCGCATCCTTTTTCTCGTTCACCTTCGTGGCGATTTCCTCTTCGCCGGTGATCTCGCCGAAGCGCAGGATGTATTCGATGCCGTCGGCCATGCCCACGTGGACTTCGCCTTCGTTGGAATACAGGCCCAGCGAGGTCTCCTCGCCGCGCTTCACGGGGACGAGGTAGTAGCCCTTGCGCTGCAGCGACTGGGCGATCGTCTGCACCGCGCCGACGGACTGCGTGGGCATCACTTCCATGCCCTGTTTCAGGTTCTTCGCCAGCGTTTCGGGCTTGCGCTCGACGTTGATGATGCGAAGATCATCGATGGCGCTTTTCAGGTCGTTGGCTTTTTCCTTGTTGACTTCTTCCTCGTCGGTCAGGCCGACCATTTTCCACTGCGGGTCGGCCGCGGAATCGAAGGTGAGCTCGACTTCATCGCCCTGGATGATGCCTTTGCTTTCATCCACCTTGTAGTTGTCGACTTTGATTTTGCGGATGTCCCATGCGTCGATCTTGAGGAAATCCTGCTCGATCCAGTCGGCGAAGCTGGTGCTGAGCTTGCCGGAGTTGATCTGCGAGATGTAGACGCGGTCCTGGCCGGGGACTCGGACGTAGTACTGGTCGAAGGAATCCTTGACGCTCTTGCCGATGATGAGTCGGGCGAGGGCGGCTCCGTCCTTGTTGGCGAGGCGGACGAGGGTGCCGACGCCGGCCTCGCCGGTCTTGGCTTCTTCGGGGTTCTTGACGCCGTAGTTGGCGTGCTCGGTGTTGTCGCCGGAGACGAGCTGCATTTTCCTGATGCCGATCAGGGCGCTGGCGGCGGTCTTCATCTGCGCCTCGGCGTCGGCGGGGTAGTTCTGGGCGGAAGGAATCACCCACAGGCCCGCCTGCTGGGCGACTTTGAATTCCTTCTTTTCGCCGGTGGCTTCGTTGAAGGTGACGATCTCCAGCGCGGTGGCGGCGATGGGGTCGGTGAACTCGGCGAAGAGGGGCGTGCCCAGTTCGCTGCCCGTGTCATCGGAGCCGCCGCGAGGCTGAATGAGGAAAGCGAGTCCCGCCACGACGATGGCGAGGGCTGCGAAGATGCCGGTTTTTGCGTTCTGGTTCATGGGAGGGGGATGAAAGGGCCTAGGGGCTAGGGCCTAGGGCCTGGTTTTGGGTTCTGAGGTCGGGCTCCTGAGTCGTCGGCCTTTAGTCCTAAGCCTAGGTCCCCAGGGCTTGGCCCTAGGCCCCAGGCCCTGGTCCCTAGACCCTTCTTCAGCTGCGCACGCGCGACTTCACCGCGCCTTCCAATTCGCGCGAGCGGCGCCAGAAGAAGACGCCGCCGGCGATCAAGAGCGGCAGGATCGGCGGCACGAACACCGCCAGCCGCTTCTCGTGATTCTGAAGCTGGCGGATCGTCAGTTCCAGTTCCGACTCGGCCTTTTTGATCTGGGCGTCGCGCTGCTGGCGGAGCTGCTCGCGCTTCACGCTGAGCACCTTGTTGAGCTGTTCCGCCGCGGCGTTCACCTTGATGTTCGCCTGCTGCTCGTCGATTTCGCCGGACTGGAATTCCTTGCGAATCTCCGCGACGCGGTCGTTGATTTTCTTTTCTTCCCCTTTCACTTCGTCGTCGAACCTGACGCGGAATTCCTCCACCGCCTTGTCCGAATCGAGGCGGGCCTGCTCCGTGCCTTTCTCAAAAGCGGTGAGCGTGCGGTGGATGCGGCGGCGCTTGCGGATATCGAGGAATCGCTCGTCGCCCGAGAGGCTGTCGATCATGTTCAGGGCGAGCGTGACGTTGTCCACGTCGAGGAAGGCGCCCATGACTTCGTTCTCGCCGGAGTTGCGGACATTGAAGAACGCGCCGCCGATCAGGTCGATGTCGGCGACGAGGACGACGTTGAGATTCGCTCCGGCCGCGCCGCCCGCTTCGCTGGGAGCCGCGCCGGTGATGCGGGCGGCGAGCACCTGTTCCTGGCCCAGCGCCACGGCTCGCGGCGATTCGGCAAGCTGCTCGCGGCCGAAGGGATTGCTCTCGTCGCGCTCGAAGACGTTCTCTTTTTTCACCGCGCCGGTGTGGGGGCCGGTGGTGATCAGAGCGGTGACGGTGGTGCTGCCGCCCTGCGACCGCGTGATCGCGCCGGGGCAGAGGAACATCACGTGCTGCAGGCCGCTGGTGATGGAGTCTTTGACATTGAAGGGCATGCGCGAGTCGGAGCCTTTGCCGGCGAAGACGAAGGTGGCCGGGAACTCGCTGATCTTGGGGAACGGGTTCCAGTCCTGGGCGATGCAGGTGCTGTCGGTGAGGTTGACGCCCAGTGTTTTCCAAAGCTCGCTGAGGTTCGCCTTGGGGCCGGCGGGCGGCGGCGGCATGCCGCGCATCGGAGCGCGGGGCTGCTTCTCATCGCTGGTGCCGGCCACCTGCCCGCGCCACAAGAGCGGCACCGGGTCTTCGAGAATCACCGTGGGCTGACCGGCTTTGATGGCCTTGACGATGTTGTCCACGCCCGGCTGGTCGAGCGAGGAAGGCTGGACCACCAGCAGCACGTCGTACTTCTTTTCGATCGAGCTGGCCGCGTCCACTTCCAGCACTTCGTACTGCTTGCGAAGCTCGGTGATCAGCGCCTCTTCCTGCGGCGGCTGCTGCATCATCATCATCGGGTTCATCGGTGCGGCAAGCAGCGGGGCGTCGGTGCGCACCACGCCGAGGGATTTCTTTTTCTCCTGCGACAGCGCGACGATGGAGCGGATCAGCTCGTACTCCGCCGGCACGCCGCGGTCGAAGAAGGGAATCACTTCCTTGTCCAGCCCGCTCATCATGGCGACGCCCATGAAGATTTCCTGCTGCTTGAACTTGCCCTGGCGGTCGCGGCTGAAGCGGGTCTGCGGCTTGATGCCGAAGCGCTGATCGGCGATGGTCGCCTCGGGCTTGTAGGTTTCGATGTCGTCGAAAATGTTCAGCGTGATCCGGCCGCCGGAGCGCGCCTGGATTTCGCTGAGCAGGTTGATGAGTTCGAGGCGGGTCTTGATGTAGGCCTCGGGCATTTCGCTTTCGGGGCTGATGTAGGCTTCGATCGCGACTTTCTTGTCGCCCATGCCGCGCAGGAGTTTTTCCGTTTCCGGCGAGAGCGAGGAAAGCTTTTCGCTGGTGGTGTCGAAGCGCACGTCTTTCGTCCGCAGCACGACGGTCAGACCCACGGCGATGATGAGCACGGCAATGGCGCGGACGATGAAGTGGCCCAGCATGGAGCCGCCTGCTTTGCCAGTGACCCAGTGGCGCCGGCCGATCAGGATCATGCACATGTACAGGCCGATGGCGGCGATGGAGAGGAAATAGACGATGCCGCCGAGGCTGATGACGCCGCGGCCGAAGTCCTCGAACATCCGCCCGATGGACCATTCGCGCACGTGCTGGACCAGCGCGTTCTGCGAGACGAAGGTGTCGGCATTGGCGAAAAACACGAGCGGGGCGTTGAGCGCCACGCCCAGCACGAAGCCCACGGTGAGGTTGCCGGTGAGGAACGAAGCGACCATGCCGATCGCCAGCATCGCCAGACCGACCAGCCAGTAACCGACGAAGTTCGCCAGCAGCAGGCCCATGTCCGGCGAGCCGAGCCGGCTGAGGACGATGACGTTGGAAAAAGAGAACAGCAGCGACACGGTGAAGATGGCGACGGCGGCCTTGTACTTGCCCAGCACCACATCGAGGTCGCTGGCCGGCAAGGTCAGCAGCAGTTCATCGGTGCCCTGCCGGCGTTCGTCCGCCCAGATGCTCATGGTGATCGCGGGGATGAACCCGAGCATGATGAAGGGGATGAACTTGTTGAGCTGATCGAGGTTGGCCAGGTTGGCATTGAAGAACTCGTGGGGCCAGAACGCCGCGAACCCGCTCACCAGCACGAACGCGCAGATGAACACGTAGCCGGTGGGGTTGGCGAAGTAGCTGAAGAAGTTGCGTTTGAAGATGGCGAGGATGACGGAGAGATTCATGGTGTCGTCTCAGGTTACGTCGTTGCCATTTAGCCGGCGGGCTTGCCCGCCGCGGGTGGCCAAATGACTGGAATGCGCCGTGTCAGAATGCGTTGCCGTTGCAGGGACGGTCGCCAGTGGGGGTTTCAGTTCGAGGGCGTGCGACGAGGGTGAAATCGAAGCACGACGGTGGTCGCTGGTTCGCGGCGGGCAAGCCCGCCGGCTAAATGTCAAGCCGCCGCGATCGTCAGCTCGCGGAAGCGTTCCTCCAACGGCTTGCCGTCGGACATGTCCTTGATCGAACCGTCGAAGCGCACCCGGCCGTCGCTGATGAGGATGACCCGGCTGGCCATGGCTTTCACCTCGGGCAGGATGTGCGTGGAGAGCAGGATCGTTTTGGTCTGGCCGAGGCGACGGATGGTTTCGCGCACCTCGCCGATCTGGTTGGGATCGAGGCCGGCGGTCGGCTCGTCCATGATGAGCACCTCCGGCTCATGCAGCAGCGCCTGGGCCATGCCCACGCGCTGGCGGTAGCCCTTGCTGAGCTTGCCGATGGGCTTGTTCACCACCTGGCCGAGCTGACACATCTGGATGACGGCTTCGATGCGTTCCTTGCCTTTGCCGCCGCCGAGGCCGCGGGCGCCGGCGAAAAACTTCAGCAGGCTGTGCGGGGTCATGTCGGCGTAGAGCGGGCCGTTCTCGGGGAGATAGCCGAGCTTGTTGGCGGCCTCGAGACGGTCGTCGGTGTCCATGCGCAGGCCGCAGATCTTGGCGACGCCCGCCGAGGGGGCAAGATAACCGGTGAGCAGTTTCATGGTCGTGCTCTTGCCTGCGCCGTTGGGGCCCAGGAAGGCGACGACTTCACCCTTGCGGATGGAAAAACGTACGTCTTCGACGGCGGTGAACCGTCCGTAATACTTGGACAGGCCATCGGCTTCGATCATGACGGGTTGATCGCTCATCGTGAAACCTCCTGTTGCGGTCCGGAATCCGAATCGGTGGGCAGATAATTTAGTCAAGCACGGGCGGGGATTTCAAGGGGCATCGCCCCGTGGCGCCTTCTTCATTTAGCCGGCGGGCTTGCCCGCCGAGGGCGACCGGCAAGCATGGAACCGCAGAACTTCCTGTGGTTCGCGGCGGGCAAGCCCGCCGGCTAAGTGGGGAACTTATTTCGGTCACGTTCCTAAGTGGTGCGAACCAGTTGCGGGCGAACGGGAGATGGTAACAGAAAAAAAACAACCCTCGCCGAGGTGAGGGTTGATGACATGATTTCGCTCTTGGCGCGGATGATGAACTGGGGATTCGTGGCCGCTGAAGCGGCCACACCTGCTTTGCGATCCTCCATCCGCGATGCCCAGGTCCTCAATGCCCCGCGCCCGCCAGCACCGGTTTGGGCGTGGTGGTCTTCACCGCCGGGGCTTCGCCTTCCCAGCGGATCAGGCCCGGTTCGGTCGGGCCGCGGAAGAAGTTGCCGCCGGGCAGCACGCGGACGGCGAATCCATAGCGCCCGCTGGTGGTGGCGCCGATGGCGCCGCGGAAGCGATGCTTGCCGTCGTTGATGTGCTCGATATGCGTCAGGTCATGGGCCTTGGCGTTGATGATCTTGCCGTCGTTGTCCATCAGGCCTGAATACACCTGCACGCGCACTTCGTTGGGCAGCAGGCCGGCAAGGTTCACCACGGCATCCACCGACAGCTTGTCGTGGACGCCCAGGGGCTTGCTCAGGTCGCTGTGCACTTCCTCGATGCGGACGCGGTCCCAGCACAATCGCATGTGGTCCTTCTGCGCGGCCAGTTCGGTGGCGTTCTTCAGCCCGTCGGCGTTCAGCGCGCGGTGGCGCTGAAGCGCGGGCAAGTACAGGCTCTCCGTGTATTCCTGCACCATGCGGTTCGTGTTGAACACGGGCGCCAAGACCGCGATACAGCGCTTCATCATGGCCACCCACTGCCGCGGGATGCCGCTCTTGTCGCGGTTGTAGAAGGTCGGGATGATCTGCTGCTCGATCAGGTCATAGAGGCTGGCGGATTCGATGTCGTCCTGCAGGTCCGGGTTGGCGTAGGTTTCGCCGCGGCCGATGGCCCAGCCGACGCTGGTCTCGAACGCCTCGTCCCACCAGCCGTCGAGGATGGAACAATTCAGCACGCCGTTGAGCGACGCTTTCATGCCGCTGGTGCCCGACGCCTCCATGCCTCGGCGCGGGTTGTTCAACCACACATCGCAGCCTTGCACGAGGTACCGCGCCACGTGCATGTCGTAGTTCTCGATGAACACGATCTTGTGGCCGGCCTCGGAATCGCGGGCAAAGTGGATGAGCTGGCGGATCAGGTCCTTGCCGCCGCCGTCAGCCGGATGAGCCTTGCCGGCGACGAGGAACTGGATCGGGCGATCCGCGTTGGCGAGCATCTTGGTGATGCGCTTGGCGTCGCGGAACAAGAGGTTGGCGCGCTTGTACGTGGCGAACCGGCGGGCGAAGCCGATGGTCAGGGCGTTGGGATCCAGGGCGTCGAGCGATTTCTGCACTTCCGACGGCACGGTGCCGCGCGCTTCCAGCTGCGCCTTGAGCCGGCGCCGCGTCCAGATGATGAGTTTCTGCCGGCGGCGCTCGTGGACGCGCCACAATTCCTCGTCCGGCAGATCGACGACGTTCTTCCACACCGTCTGGTCCGCCGGGTTGAACTGCCAGCCCGCGCCCAGGTAGCGGTCGAAGAGATAAATCAGATCACTGGAAAGCCAGGTGCGGGCATGCACGCCGTTGGTCACGTGCGTGATGGGCACCTCCGGCTCCGGCACGCCCGGCCAGATGCCGTTCCACATGCTTCGGCTGACCTCGCCATGCAGTTTGCTCACGCCGTTGCACCAGTCGCTGGTGCGGATGGCGAGCACCGCCATGGAGAAAAATTCGTTCTTGTTGAAGACATTCTCCCGGCCCAGGGCGAGCAGGCCTTCCATGTCCAGCCGCAGGCTGTCGTGATAGTGCTTGAAATAGCGCTGGATCATCTCAGGCGGGAAGCGGTCGATGCCGGCGGGCACCGGCGTGTGCGTGGTGAACAGGTTGCCGGCGGCCGCGGCCTGGCGGGCATCGTCGAAGCGCACGTTGTGCTTTTCGATCAGCGTGCGGATTCGCTCCAGCGCTAGGAACGCCGAGTGCCCTTCGTTCATGTGGCAGACGTCCGGCTGAATGCCGATCGCCCACAGCGCGCGGATGCCGCCGATGCCCAGCACGATCTCCTGCTTGATGCGCAGCTCCATGTCGCCGCCGTAGAGCTGGCCGGTGATGCCGCGGTCGGAGGCGTCGTTTTCAGGGACGTTGGTGTCCAGCAGATACAGTTCCACCTTGCCGACCTGCGCTCGCCACACGCCGATCGACAGCACGCGGCCGGGCAGATCGACCTGCACGCGCAGCGGCTTGCCGTGGCCGTCCTTGATGCGCGTCAAGGGCAGGTTCGCGAAATCCAGGTCGGGGTAATACTCCTGCTGCCAGCCCTCGGCATTCAGATACTGCTGGAAATACCCGTGGCGATACAGCAAGCCCACGCCCACCAGGGGCAGGCCCAGTTCGGCGGCGGACTTCAGATGATCGCCTGCCAGGCACCCCAGGCCGCCGGAGTAAATCTGCAGCGACTCGGTGATGCCGAACTCCGCGCTGAAGTAGGCGACTTTGAAGTCGCCGGCTTCCTTGTGGTTCCGCTGGTGCCAGGGTGAGCGATCCATGTGCCGCTTGAGATTTTCAAGCACGCGCCGCATGGAGGTGAGATAGCCCTCGTCGCGGGCGGCTTCATCCAGGATCGCCTGCGGACAACTGCCCAGCAGCCGCACCGGATTGTGCTTGGTCTCCTGCCACAGCCCGCGGTCCAGGCGCATGAACAGTTCCACCGCCTCGGGATGCCACGACCACCAGAGATTGTGGGCGATGTCCAAAAGCGGAAGCAACGGGTCCGGCAGCGACGGAACCACTTTGAATGAACGGATGCGAGCCTGATCGGGGCTGAGCATGGTCTTTTCCCTTGATTGGCGAACCTGAAATCGTCTCTTATCGGACGCGAGACACATGATACGGCAATGGCGCAGCTATTCACCGAAGCCGCCCGTAGGTACTTCGGTTAGATAACGGGAGGGCCTTGACGGAGGAGTTGGGTTGGGGAGTTGGGTTGGGGGGTTCGGAATGCGGTGAGCGCAAAAGGGATGGCGGGGAACAAACCGTCGGGCTCGATGTTTAGCGGAAACGCCGCAGGCGTCTGGACGAGCAACCGTGGGTCATCGCGCGTCGGGCGAGCACTGTTGTCATCGGATCGCAGCGCAACGTCCAGACGCCTGCGGCGTTTCCGCTAAACGCGCTGTCTCCCGCCTCGCAAATCCCGATTCCCGATTCCTGCTCCCCCAACCCCCAACCCCCAACCCCCATTACAATGCCGCGCCACCCGGAGTTCCCGATGCCGCCATCCGCCCCCAATCCCTCGCTCAAGGGTCAAAAAGCGCTCGTCACCGGCGCCAGCTCCGGCATCGGCAAA
The DNA here is from genome assembly GCA_964426135.1 of uncultured Phycisphaeraceae bacterium. Taxonomy (GTDB): domain Bacteria; phylum Planctomycetota; class Phycisphaerae; order Phycisphaerales; family Phycisphaeraceae; genus CAYRPN01. Next base: position 44,048 of record CAYRPN010000022.1, read on the forward strand.
GCCATCGCCCTGGCGATGGCGGCCGCCGGCGCGGACGTGGTCTTGAACTACTTCGGCAATGACGAGCAGGCTCAACGCGCCCTCGCCGAAGCCAATGAACTCGGCAAACCGCACGGCAGCCGAGGCATGCTTTTCAAGGGCGACGTCTCCAAGGAAGATCACGTGCACGCCATGTTCGAACTCACGCTCCGCGAGTTCGGCACCATCGACATCCTCATCAACAACGCCGGCCTGCAGCAGGACGCGCCCGTCGATCAGATGTCGCTGGCGCAGTGGCAACGGGTGATCGACGTGAATCTCACCGGGCAGTTTCTCTGCACCCGCGCGGCGATCCGCGAGTTCAAGCGCCGCGGCATCCGCGAAGGAGTCTCCCGCGCCGCCGGCAAGATCGTGCACATCTCCAGCGTGCACGACGTGATCCCCTGGGCCGGCCACGTGAATTATGCGGCGAGCAAAGGCGGTGTGATGCTGCTGATGAAAAGCGTGGCCCAGGAAGTGGCGGCGCTGCGCATCCGGGTGAACTCGATCTGCCCAGGCGCCATCCGCACGCCGATCAACCGCGCCGCGTGGGAAACGCCGCAGGCGTACAACGACCTGATGCGGCTGGTCCCCTACAAGCGCATCGGCGAACCGGAGGACATCGCAAAAGCAGCCGTCTGGCTCGCCAGCGATGAGTCGGATTACATCACCGGCGCGAACCTGTACGTGGACGGCGGCATGACGCTGTATCCGGGTTTTGAGTCGGGCGGGTGAGGGCGAAGGATGAAGTGCGAAGTGAAAAGTGAAAAGTGAAAAATGCGCGGGGTGGTGGCCACCCCGTTTAGCGAGGCCCCGACAGGGGCCTGATCGGTTCACAGCGCGGCCTCATCTCGCCCCGGCCCTTGTTCGCACCAAATACCCCACCAGCGCTGCGGCGATCAGGATCAATCCCACGCTCACCACATACATCCGCATCGACGCGGCGAATCGCCCGTCGCGGTGAGGCGTCAGTCTCGCCGCCGCCGCTTCGGTGATGCTGACCTTGTCCGTGGCATGCGCCTGCTGGTAAACCTTGGCCAGCGATTCGAGAACGAACACCGCCTGCTCGCGATGGGTGGCGTCGTAGATCAAGGTCACCGAGCCCGGCTGCCCCAGACTCACGCTCATGTGCTCATCCATCGCGGCCCGTGCCGCGGCCGGCGTCTGGAACGGGCGCAGGCCCCGAAGCGATAAATCCGTCATCGCGGCGGCGAGCATGTCGTCCGTGAAATAATCCCCTGCCCGCACCGGCGCATTGGTCGGCGCAGGCGAGACGACAACGGTGGCCCGATAGATCGGCGCCACCGTCAGGTACCCCACCGCCAGGCAGACCGCCAGCAGCAGCACCGCTGCCAGAGTCACGAGGGAAGCCGCCACCGCGACGCGCCGGTTCATCGCGGCGAACAAGGCGGCGATCCGTGACGGGGCAGCGGGGGCGGATTCGGGAATCGGGAATCGGGAATCGGGAATCGCGATTGGGGATTCGGAACTGGTCGATTGGGATTGGGGGTTGGGGGTTGGGGATTGGGGGCTGCGGGTTGGGGATTCGGAATTGAGGGTTCGCGGTTGTGAATCGAGTGCGGATGTCTCTTGGCTCTCGAATCCCGATCCCCGATTCCCGAATCCCGATTCGCGCCTCTCGATTCCCGACTCCCGAATCCCGACTCCCGATTCGCGCCTTTCCACTACCGCCGATTCCAGTTGCTGCTTGAGTCGTGCAAGTTCCTCAGCCCGCGCGGCAAGCAGGCTGCGCATGCGGTGCAGCCGATGTCGGCGAATCTCGACGGAGGCGCGCGTCGCCTTGAGCCGGCGGTTGAAGCGATCCAGCTTCTGCACGGCCTCCAGCATCTCCGCCCTCTTCTGACGAAGCCGCTCCGCTTCTTTGGCCAGCTTTCCGGATGCGTCGGCGGGCTCGGCGCGCGCCGTTCCCGACGCCGGCTCGGAGCCGTGCAGTTCCGCGAATCGCATCTCCGCCGCGGCCAGTTCGGTCTCGCGTTTCTCCAGCGCCGACTCGCGGCGCGATTGCGCGGCATGCTGCTTCTCCAGCAGCGAGCGCTCCGCGCCGAGTTTCGCCGCCTGCTCCGCCACGGCGCGCTGCTGGGATTGCAGCCTGCCGCGCTCGTCGTCGAACTCCGCCTGTCGCTGCTCCAGCGCGGCCAGTTCCGTCGCCAGCTCGGCGCGCTGCTCCTGCGCGGCGAGCGCCACCTCGCCGCGCTGGGCGTCGAACTCGGCCCGGGCGGCGGCCAGGGCGGTCGCTTCCTTCTGCACCTTCGCCTGCGCGGCGGCAAGGGCGGCGCGATCCTTGCGATGACGCTCGCGCTGGCTCGCCAATTCGGTCTGCTCCGCTTCGAACTCCAGCCGTCGCACGTCATGCTCGCGAATCTGGGCGGCCACTGCCGCGGCATCCGCATCCACCTTGCCACGTTGCTCGGCCGCCTGTGCCGCCTCGTCGGCCAGGCGCGACGCTTCACGCGCCAGATGCTCGCGATCCTCGGCGAGCTGCGCCGCCTCGCGTTCCAGTTGCGAGCGCTGGGCCGCCAAGGTCTCCCGTTCGGCGGCGATCCGGCGATCCTCCTCCTTCGCCAACCGGCCTCGCTCCGCCAGCGCCGCAGCCTCGCGCGTCAGGCGGTCGGCCTGTTCGTTCAGCGATGCAAGCCGCGACTCCAGTTCGCCATCCTTCGCTTCAAACTCGGCGCGCTTCTGCTCCGATGTCCGCAGATGATCCGCCAGCCTTGTGCGCTCAGCGGCCACCGCGGCCAGTTCATCCGTCAACTTGCGGCGCAGCTCGCCGATCGCGTCGCGCTTCGCCTGCAACGCCGTCTCGCGTTGGGCCGCCTCCAACTCGCGCGCCTGCAGTGCGTCGGCCTGAGCCTCGAGGTTCTGCCGCTGCTGCTGAGCGGCGGCCGCCGCGTCACGCAGTTTGCCTTCGCGAAGCTCCAGCGACTTGGCGCGCTCGACCAGATTCGCCTGCTCGCGGTCCAGCATGGCAGCGCGGCGCTGGGCGCGATCCACTTCCTGCTGGCGTTCGGCGAGGGCACGTTCCTGTTCGACCAGTGCGGCGGCGCGATCGTTCAGCGCTGCTTCCGCCGCGGCAAACTCGTCCTGCCGGCGGCGGATCGCCTGTTCGCCTTCCGCCAGTTCAGCCGCACGCTGCGCGAGCGCCTTGCCTTCCGTTTCGAGCTTCTTCTCGTTGTTCTTGAGGAGTCGAAGTTTCCTCTTGAACTCCTGGCCGCGAGCCTCGGTGGCGGCGGCTTTTTCTTCCAGACGGGCGCGGAGGCGTGCGGTTGCTTCGTCGGAATCGCGTCGAGGTTTGGAAATCGCGCGGTGATCGACGACCACCTGTGGGGACAGGTCGTGGAGAACCTCTTCACCTGCCGGCGCGGAGGAGGATTCCTTGGATTTTGCCGAAACGTCTGCCAATGGCGGCTCCGGGTGTCCTGCGCGAAGTCAGGTCCGACAATTGTACCGCACGGAGGCACGGGCGACTGAAGTCCCCATGCTTGTCGGCCTTGCAAAGCCGTGCGTTTCCCGCCATAGTGCGTGACCCGGTTCGAGAGCTGGTGGATATCGAACCGTCGAGCGGCGGCGGACGTAGCACCAGGCACCTGCCCCTTTCCCCAGGGACCCCGAGCGAGGCCACGACGTATGGCTCACGACTTCGTTAAGGACGACCTCCAGCTCGAATCCGAAGAAGGCAAGATCAGCATCCAGATCATCGCCACTCTGCTCGGCGGTGTGTTGCTGCTTTGCTCGATCGCCGCAAGGATTCTGTTTGACGGCGACTTCTATTCCACGCTGCTCTCCATGATGGCCGCGGTGCTGCTGGGCGCGCCGCTGGTCTGGGTCGCCCTGAAGGACCTCTATCACGGCCACGCCCACATGAACGAACTGGTCGCGCTGGCGGTGCTTGCCGCCTTCGCGCTGGGGTCCGAGCGGCAGCCTGATGCCTTTTTCAACGGCTACCAGGAGGCGGCGCTGATCGCGTTCCTCATGATCATTTCCGTGCTGATCGAAAGCCGAACCGCCCTGGGCGCGCAGGCCAGCATCGAATCGCTGATCCGCATCACCCCCACGCGTGCCCGGCTCATCACGGCCCAGGGCGAAGTGGAAACGGAAGCATCCGCGCTGAAGCCCGGCGATGTCGTGCGCGTGCTGCCGGGCGACAACATTCCCGCCGATGGCCGCGTCATGAAGGGCGCCAGCACGGTGAACCAGGCGAACATCACCGGCGAATCGCTGCCGGTGGACAAGCAGATCGGCGACGATGTCTTCGGCGGCACCATCAACGTGACCGGCGCGATGGATATTCAGGTGAGCACCGCCGGGCGGGACACGACGCTGGGCCGGGTGAAGGATCTGATCATGCAGGCGGAGCGGACTCGCATTCCGATCATGCGGATGATCGACCGCTACGCCACGTGGTACACGCCGACGGTGCTGATGCTGGTGGGCATCGTGCTTTTCTTCGCCTATCAGGGCAACGCGCCCGATCCCCTGGAGCGCGCGATTGCGATGCTGGTGATCGCATGTCCTTGCGCTCTGGTCCTGGCCACGCCCACCGCGATGGTGGCGGGGCTTTCGTCAGCGGCGCGACTCGGTGTCCTCGTGAAAAGCGTGGTCGATCTGGAAGCGGCGCGGAATCTCACGTCGATGGTGTTCGACAAGACCGGCACGCTGACCACCGGCGAGTTGCAGGTGACGCGGCTCACGCCTGCCGCCGGCGTCGATCCTGCTGATCTTTTGAAATCCGCGGCAACCGTGGAGCAGAACAGCCGGCACCCGGTGGCACGCGCGGTGGTGGAAGTCGCCCGCAAGGCGCGGATTCATCTGCCCGAGTGCCTCGGCTTTGAGGAAGTGGCCGGCAAAGGCGTCAGCGGCGGCGTCGACAAGCGGCGGGTGCATGTCGGCCGTGCGTCCTGGCTGGCGGATCCGAAGACGACAAATCTCGACCCCGCGACGGTGCAGGAGATTCTCACGACGCAGGCGAGCCCCGAGGCCGAGGGCCTGAGCCTGCTCTTCGTGGTGCGCGAAGGCCGGCTGCTGGGCTGGATCGGGCTGGCGGACAACGCCCGCCCCGAGGCCGCCGCGGCCATGGATTCGCTGCGTGAAATGGGCCTGCGCCGGCTCATCATCGTCACCGGCGACCGTGAATCGGTTGCCAAGCGCGTCGCGGCCCAGATGCACACCGAATACAAGGCCGAGGTGCTGCCGCACCAGAAGCTGGAGATGGTGGACGAACTGAAAGCGCAGGGCCACCGCGTGGCGGTCATCGGCGACGGCGTCAACGACGCGCCCGCGCTGGCGGCTGGCGATATTTCCATCGCCATGGGCGCCGCCGGCAGCGACGTGGCGATTCACTCGGCCCGCATCGCCCTGATGAACAACAACCTCAACCGCATCCCCTTCCTCATCCGCCTGTCGCGGATGACCAGCAGCGTGATCCGGCAGAACCTGTCCATCGGCGTGTTTTTCATCGTCGTGGGCCTGGCGGCCGCGGCGATGGGTTACATCAGCGGCGTCTTCGCAGCGCTGGTCCACGTGGGCAGCGGTTTCGTGGTGATTTTCAACTCCGCCCGACTGGTCCGCACCGGCGAGGAAATCGAACACGCCGAGGCCGCGGCAATGGAAAAAGTCACGGCGAAGGCGCGGCCGGTGGAGGCGGCGCAGGAAAGCCGACAGCCGTTAGCCGTTAGCCATTAGCGTTGGAAACAAGAGCCGACAGCCGTTAGCGAGAAGCCAGAAGCCAAAAGCCGATAGCCGTTAGCAAGTGTGAAGCCTTTGGGTCCGTTGCCTTGTTCCGTCGCTAACGGCTAAAGGCTAACGGCTAACCGCTTCCCCGCTCACCCAACGTCCCTCGTCTGGAACATCGCCACCGCCAGCGAGAGCAGTGCCAGGACGTACAGAACGGTGTAGATCGTGACAGTGCCGATGTAGGCGCCCGACAGCGAGAGGCCGGCCGTCAGATCGTCGGCCACCCAGAGGTAATCCAGGTTCGGAACGACATGCGTGACGGTCGAGCAAATCCAGTGAAACGCCCTGGCGAAGAAGTTGCCGCCCGGTTCCGCTCGTTCGAGCAGAGCGGCGAACGCGCCGGCCAGGGACATCGCGTAGCCGACGCCGACCGTCAGCAGGATCGTCAGCACCTGGCCCAGGCGCGTGGACAGGGCGATCGCCACGGCGCCGAAAATCAGGAGCGATTCCCACAGCAGCAGCAGCCCGAGCATCACGTTGCCGAACTGGGCTTTGTCGTGGGTGAACTCGTGGGTCAGAGATTGCAGTCCCCATTCCTTGCCGACGACCAGCACCAGCAGGCCCGCGAACGTCATGGCGAGGTTCATCGCGATGACGAAGGTGGAGCAGAATTGCCAGCGGTACATGTAGTTGAGGAACACGGCTGCGAACAGGCCTGCGCACCAGAGGGTGACGCCGAAGGCGAGGACGGGGCCATCCACTTCATGGCTGGCGGTCTGGATGACGCCATGGCGCACGCACAGCAGCATGACCATCGCCAGTGGCCACATGGTCACGCTGATGGCGCCGGCGACGCCGACGAATTTGCCGAGGATGAAAATCGGTCGGGTGACCGGTTTGCTGACGACGGTGAGGACGGTCTTGCGTTCGATCTCCAGCGAGAGCACGCCGGTGGCGGTGAAGCCGGCCATAAAGAGCCCCACCAGCAGGAGCGTGCTCATGCCCAACTGGATGAACATGACATTATCATCCTCCAGCGTGTTGGCGGCGCCGGCGGTGGACAGGGCCAGCGCCACGGTGGCGGCGATGATCAGCACCACCATGATGGGCTGGCGGATGCTTTCGAGGAACGTGTTTTTCGAAATCGCCAGCAGTTGGGAAAACATGGTGGAGGAGCCGTTAGCCGACAGCCGTTAGCCGTTAGCTTGGGTTGTCGCGACGAGGAATCAGAAAGTAACGACGATGTGTCAGCATGGCAAGACAAGCATTCTTGGCCCTGTGCATTTCAGCTAACGGCTAATGGCTAACGGCTCATGGCTCTCCGCTCTCCGCTCAAGGCTCCTTATGGCAAACGATAAGCAGACATTCAGCCGCGGCATGTGGACCAGCGTCCTGGGCCTGGTCATTCAGCTCGCCCTCGCCGTCACCGCGCTACTGACCAGTTTCTGGATGGACAACTCCGGCTGGCGCCCGGGTTCCATCACACTGTACGCGTTGACCTGGTACCTGTTCGCGGCATTGCCCATCTGGGCGCTCCTGGGCGTCATCTTCAATGAGCACGGCCGGGAACGCGCCGAAGCGCTCGAAGCGCAGCAACTCGCCAAGGCCGATCAGAAGGCCCGCATCTTCGATGAAGCCTCGGACGATCTCGCCTTCTCCAAGCGCCGCCTGGCGAGTCTCTACAAGTGGGGCGTGCCGGTTCTGGCGATTTCCGTGTCGCTCTTCCTTGCCGCGGTCGGCGCCATTCTGCTGCTTAAAGCGCTGCCGCTGACCAAGGCGGAAAAGCTCGACCCGATGCCGGCCACGCTGAACACCGCCGTGCTCATCGCCATCGGCGCCGCCATCGCATTCGTCGCCTTCACCCTCGCCCGCTACCAGGCGGGCATGACCAAAGTCAAAGAATGGACCCTGCTCCGCGGCGGCGCCGGCCACCTCATGGGCGGCGGCCTCATGGCGGGCCTGCTGCTGGTCGCAGCCGTGCTCGCCTATTTTCAGAGCCACCGCTTCTTCTACGTCCTGGCGATCTTCGCGCCCAGCCTGATGATCCTGCTGGCGGTGGAGATTGTGCTCTCCCTGCTCTTCGGCTTCTACCGCCCGCGCAAGCCCGGCGAGATTCCCAAGCTCCCCTTCGACAGCCGGCTGCTCGGCTGGCTCATCAGCCCGGACTCCTTCGGCAAGATCGTCAGCGAAACGCTCAACTATCAGTTCGGCATCGAAGTCTCGCGAAGCTGGTTCTATCAGCTTCTGTCGCGCTCGATCTCCTGGTTGATCGTCTTCGGAGCAGGCGCGCTGCTGCTGGCAAGCTGCATCGTCGTCGTGGGACCGGAGGAGCAGGCGATCATCACCACCTTCGGCGCCATTCGCGGCGACGACGCCTCGGCCGTCAAGGGCCCCGGCCTTTATTTGAAGTGGCCCTGGCCCATCAGCCAGAAACACGCGTACCCCACCGCGCGGATCGTCGAGTTCTCCGTCGGCTCCGTCAAGGAACGCATCAAGCCCGAGCAATCCATCCTCTGGACCAGCAAGCACGGCGAGGAGGAATACCTCGTCACCGCGTCCGTCGGCTCCCGCGAGAAATCCGATCCGCAGGAAAAGCCCTCCACGGATTCGCTGGGCATGGCGCTGATCGGCGGCGAAGTGGCGGTGCAGTACCGCGTCACCGATCTCTTGAAGTACTACCGCAGCGCCAACCGTCCGCACGACCTGCTCGTGGCCATCGCGGACCGGCACCTGAGCGCCTACTTCGCCAGCCACGACATCGACACGCTGCTGTCGCGGGGCCGACTGGACCTGGGGCCCGCGCTGCAGCGACTCATCAGCGAATCGGCGGCGAAGCAGGAACTGGGCGTTCAGATCGTGTTCGTCGGCGTCAAGGGCATACACCCCCCGCAGGATGAAGTGGCGGAAAGCTTCCTCCTCCAGGTCGGCGCGCTGCAGGAGCAGGAGAGCCAGATCGAAAAAGCAAAGCAGGAAGCCACGGGCATCTTTGCGGACGTCGCCGGCTCCCGCGAGCAGGCGATCAACATCTCCCAGCTCATCGGCGAGTTCAACAAGGTGAGCCTGCAGGTGGAGGAGCTTCGCAAGAAAGCGCCCGTCGATGAGGCTGCCCACAAGGCCGCTATCGAAGCGCGGACCAAGCTGGAGGTCGAAATAGTTCGGTTGATCGCCGACTCGCCCGGCAAGGCCGCCGAGTCCATTTACACGGCGCGGGCGCATCGCTGGGAACTGATCAACGCGGAGCGATCCAAAGCGCTCAAGTTCCTCGCCCAACTGGCGGCTTACAACAACTCCAAGAAATACTACGCGACCAAGCTTTACCTCGATGTGCTCACCCGAGGCCTGACCAACTCGCGCCTCTACGTGAACACCGTCAAGCACGGCCAATCGCAGTTTCAGTTCGACCTGACCGACGAACAGGAAATCCTCCCCGGCATCGTCGGCGGAGCGTCGAAGTAGAGAAGCCGTTAGCAATGAGCCGTTAGCCGTTAGCCATGAGCCGTTAGCCAGAAAAACAGCCAACTGCCGCGTTCTGGCTAACAGCTAACGGCTAACGGCTCTCGCCTCCCCGCCTCAAGAATTGGAGCATTGATTCCCATGAAGAAGAACCTTGGCATGCTGGTCGCCATCGTGATCGCCCTGGTGCTGCTGAGCTACATGCTCCTGTTCCAGGTGCAGGAGAACGAGATCGCGCTGCGCGCGACCTTCGGCAGCGCGGATGAGAAAAGCATCATTCAGGAGAAGGGCCTGCACTTTCGCCTGCCCTGGCCCTTCCAGCAGATCCATCGCTACACCACCCGCACCCAGATCGCCGAGACGGCGCTGGACACGGTGCAGACCCGCGACGGGTACACGGTGAACATCCGGCTGTACCTGACCTGGCGCATCGCGGACCCGCTGAAGTTCCACAAGTCGCTCAAGGACGAGGAAAGCGCCCGCAGCAGCCTGGGCACCATCCTGCGCAACTCCAACGGCGCCATCTCCAACGTGCGGTTCAACCAGCTTGTGAACACGGACGCCAAGGAGATGAAGCTGGGGCAGGTCGAAGCGGAACTGCTCGCCGCCGTGCAGGCGGACATGGACAAGCAGGAGTCGGGCGTGAAGGTGGAGCACGTGGGCGTGCGCCGCATCGTGCTGCCGCCGTCGGTGAACACGAAGGTGTTCGAGCGCATGAAGAGCGACCGCGAGAACCTGGCGTCGGGCGTCAAGACGCGCGGCACCGCGCAGGCCGGCGCCATCGTCGCCGAGGCGCGGTCGATCCGCGAGAGCATTCTTTCCTTCTCCAACAAGCACGCGCAGGAAGTCCGAACCCGCGGCGAAACGCTCGCCGCCGAGGTCTACAAGGAATTCGCCCGCGACGAGGACTTCGGCATTTTCCTCCGCCAGCTCGAAGCACTCGAAAAAATCCTCACCGGCGCCAACCGACCCACGATCATCATGGATGCCACCAAAGTGGATGACATCAACCCGTTCCGCTTGTTCACCAAAGAACCAGGCAATAAGGCCGCGCCCGTGGCCCCCGTGGTCACCCCGCCGCTGAAACCGGCGGGCGGATGATCGCGGTTAGCGGTCACTTTAGTAAACGCCGCCGATGGCTGGATTCGGACTCCCCTCCCTCCTAGGGAGGGGCGGGGGGAGGGTCGGGTCAGCAGCCTGATTGGAGCCACAATCATGCAGTTCGCCCGACCCTCCCCTAACCCCTCCCTAAGAGGGAGGGGAATCGAACCGCGGCCTTTTCTAAAGTGACCGTCAATAAACAGCAACGATCCCGACTTCTGACTTCTGTCTCCTGCCTCCTGACTCCTGCCCTCTGACCACTGATCCCATGGCTTTCAACCCCTTCGAACATCATCACCATCACAGCCACGATCATGATCACGATCACGATCACGGGCATCAGCCCCTCGACCCGGCCGAGCGCTCGCTGGCAGACGCGCTGCGCGTCAGTTTTTTCATTCTCAAGCTCGTCATGGTCGTGCTGGTGATCTGGTACCTGTTCAGCGGCATGTTCGTGGTGGAGTCGGGCAACGTCGCGGTGGTGCTGCGCTTCGGCGAAATCGTGGGCAAGAGCAAGGAGACGCAGGTCGTCCAGCCGGGCAAGCTGAACTTCACGCTCCCGTTTCCCGTCGATCAGGTCGTCCGGATTCCCACGTCCAACCAGACGATGGCGCTGGACGGCTCGTTCTGGTACCAGCCGGCTCAGGGCCAGGCGGTCAACCCGGAACTGGAAATGCAGGGGGCGCTGATCACCGGCGACGCCAACGTGATTCACGGCAAATGGACGGTGCGGTATCAGGTTTCCGACCCGGTGGATTTCGTGCGCAATCTGGCGAACCTGAAAATCACCGACAGCAAGCGCATGCTGAAGGAGGCCGAATCGACGATCGCCGCGGCGGTGGAGGAAGGCATCGTCCACGCGGCCGCGAGGACCCGCGCCGACGATCTCTTGAAGCTGAAGCTGCAGGACAAGGAGACGAAGCAGGGCATGCACGATCTGGCGATCGAGCACGCGCAGGCGACGCTGAACCGCATGGGCGCGGGGATCAAGATCGACAGTCTCTCGGCCGACGGGATTGCCGTGCCGCGTCAGGTGGAGGAAGCCTACAAGAACGTGATCGCCGCCGAGAACGAGGCGGCCGACGTCATCGCCAAGGCCCGCAAGGAGCGCTCGGAGCTCCTGGTGGCGGCGGCGGGCGAATCGCACGAAGCGCTGTGGGCGCTGGTGAAGCGGTACGCCACCGCCGTCGACGCCGGCAACGCGGAGCAGGTGAAGAGCATCGAAGCGGAGTTCGACCGCGCGTTCGCCGCCAAGGCGATCGAATGGCAGGGCCGGCAGGTGACGATCAGCGGCGACGCGGCCTCGGCGATCAGCTCGGCTGAGGGCTACCGCAGCCAGGTGGAGACGGACGCCCGCCGCGATGCCGAGGCGTTCCGCGATCTGAAGGCCAAGTACGACCAGGATCCGCGCATCTTCCTCGCCCGCAAGTGGCTGGCGGTGAAGGAGCACATCTTCGCCAACCCCGACATCGAAATCTGGCTCATGCCGCCCGACGGCCAGTTCCGCGGCATCTACAACCGCGACCCGAAACTGAAGGACGATCGCGAACGCCGCCGCACCGAGCAGTTGCAGAAGAACGCGCAGAAAGGAACGGGAGGATGAGGGCGAGGAGAAGTGAGAAGTGAGAAGTGAGGAGTGAGGAGTGAGGAGCCGGAAGTGAAAAGTGAAAAGTGCAAAGAAAATTTGCTAAGGAAAGTGACCGAAATAACCTCCCGATTCTCGTCCAACTGACCGAGTCAGAATTTTTAAGGAAATGAGGAAACGAGGAAAGCAGGAACAGACACGATTCAGGCGATGGACGCACTCTGTTTCTGTTCCTCATTTCCTCTTTTCCTGCTTTCCTAATGAATATTCTGGCGTCTGAATCCGGGAAGTTATTTCAATCCCGTTGCAAAGCGAAAAGCGATGGCATGGAAGGTGGAGCAGATCAGATTGCAGCTTGGGGCAAACAGGAGTCGGCGTTCAGTCCATTTCAATCTGACATTTTTCACTTTTTACTTTGCACTTTTCACTTTTCACTCTTTCTTTTCCCTTCTCACTCCTCACTCCTCACTCCTCACTCCTTCCTCTTCACGCCCACTTCATATCCTTCAAGAACGGCAGCTTCGCGCGGTAGTTCCGCAGTTCCTCCAGATTCACCTCCGCGGCGATGACGCACTCCTTGTCGCCGGCGTCGGCGAGGATTTCGCCATGGTGGTCGACGATGATCGATCGACCGCAATAGGCGAGCGTCGGGTCCGTGCCGATGCGGTTCACACCCACGACGAAACACTGGTTCTCGATCGCCCGCGCCTGCAGCAGGCGGATCCAGTGATGAATCCGCGCCACGGGCCAACTCGCGATCACCGTGATCACCTCCGCACCCAGCCCCGCGGCCTGGCGGATCACTTCGGGGAAGCGAAGGTCGTAGCAGACGAAAGGGCTGATGGTGGCGTCCTGCCACTTGAATGAAATCGCGGCCCGGCCGGCGTCGTAGGCGGTGTGCTCGCCGCCGGGGCAGAAGGGCTGCATCTTCAGGTACCGCGCGATCTCGCCGTCAGGCCCGATCGCCACCGCCTCGTTGTAGCCGCGGCCGGGCGAGGCCGCATTCACCACGCCGGCGATAACCGCGGCCTGATACTGCCGCGCCAACTCGCCGACGAATCGCTCCGTCGGGCGCTCGCTTCCTTCCAGCGTCGCGGCCAGGTTCATGCTGAATCCGGTGGCGAACATCTCCGCCAGCACGATCATCGCGCCGGGCCTGATCGCCGCCTTGGCCAGGAGGGTGCGCACCTTCGCGCAGTTGGCGGCCTTGTTCTCCCAGACGATGTCGTGCTGCACTGCAACAATCTGCATGAGGTGATCCTTTGCAAGGAATGATCCGCATCGTCGCAAGGTGCGTCAAGGCTCCCCCAAGTGCGGCCACAGCCTGCCGCCTACGATGCGATATGATGCAACGTCCAACCAGGGAGAGCTTCATGATCCATCGTCTCGTCATTGCACTGCTCGCGTTCGGCACGCTCACCGGCTGTGAAGCGGCCCGCAATATCCTTTCGGGCATGGACAAGCCCTCGGCCAGCATCTCCGGCGTCAAGCTGCAGAGCCTGAATCTCGACGGCGCGACGCTCCTGTTCGACGTGGATGTCGCCAACCCCTACAGCGTTCCGCTGCCGCTGGTGAACCTGGGCTACGCGCTGGCGAGCAAGGGCAACAAGTTCCTCGAAGGCGCCGCCAATGTGCAGGGCACGATCCCCGCCAAGGGCTCGCGCACGCTGCAGGTGCCGGCGACGGTCGCGTTCAACAATCTGATGAAGACCGTCAGCGGCATCACGCCTGGGTCGGTGGTGCCTTACACCGCGGACCTGAGCCTGGCGGTCGATGCGCCCGGTGTCGGCCCGCTGACGCTGCCGCTGCGGAAGGAAGGCGAACTGCCGGTGCCGACGGTGCCCAGCGTCGATCTGAAGAGCATCGAGTGGAAGTCGCTGGACCTGAACAAGGCGGAGGCGGTGCTGAACCTGAACGTGGGCAACAACAATAAGTTCCCGCTGGACCTGTCGAAACTGGCGTACGACCTGTCGCTGGGCGACAAAAAAGTGGCGGCCGCCAGCGTTGCCAACAGCGCGAAGTTCCGCGCCGGTGGTTCGGCTGACCTGGCGATCCCCATCAGCATCAAGCCGATCGAATTGGGCCTCGGAGCCCTGCAGATGCTCGGCGGCAAAGGCGGCGGCTACAAGATCGCCGGCAGCCTGACGGGCAACACGCCGTTCGGCCCGCTTGAACTGCCGTATGAGAAGGCGGGACAGACGGTGTTCAACCGCAAGTGAATCCCGCATCGGGTGGCCGGGGCTGGAGTCCGCGGAAGCCCCGGAACGGGAGCCCTTGAGCCACAGTTCCGGGGCTTCGCAAAGCCTCAGCCCCGGCCACCCGGCGTGCGCAACGTTGCGGCGCACCCGGCTCAAGTGAGACGCCCTCCCCGGATACCGTTGCTTGAATCCCATGGATTCCATCGTTCGCATCATCACGATTCTGATCGCGGCATCATTGTCCGCATGTCAGAGTGCGGGCCCGGCACCGTCGCCATCGCCGGGCGTCAGCCCTGTCGTCGCCGCACCGGCAACACCTGCGCCGACGTCGACGTTGTACAACGACGTCGCCACGGTGCCGCCATCGGTTCCCTACGTGAAGCCCGCGTCCGTGATTCCATCTGAGCCGCCCGCCAATGCGGCGGAACTGGAAGACGCGGCGGCGAAGAAGTCGAAGCTCACCGGCACCAGGGCGCCGGATTTCAAGCTGATCGATCAGAGCGCCAAGGAAGCGACCCTGGGGGACTACAAGGGCAAGTGGATCGTGCTCTATTTCTATCCGGTCGATGACACGCCCGGCTGCACCTGCAATGCGACGGAGTTCACCGAATCGCTGCATCAGTTCCGCTCGATGAACGCCGAGATCGTCGGCATCAGCCCGGACACGCCTTCGATGCACGCATACTTCGTGGCCAAGTACAACCTGGCGCTGCGCATCCTCAGCGATCTGGATTACGAGGTGGCGAAGAAATATGGCACGTACTTCGACGCCTCGGCCCCAGGGGCGGCGCCGACGACGCAGGCGAAGCCGGCGCCATCGCCGACACCGACGCCGCGCGTGACGAAAGAAGGCGGCCCGTCGGTGGTCGATCCATTTGGGACGCCGAGTGAACTGAAGCCGTCCGTGGGCGTGAAATCGCCGATCATTCGCAGCACGTACATCATCGACCCGAAGGGCGTCATTGTCTGGCACTGCCCCGCGATCATTCCGCAGGGTCATGCGAACCGGGTGCGCGATCGGTTGAAGATTCTGCAGGAGCGCGGCGCCACGGCGAAGTCGGCGGGATGAGTGAAAACCTGAGTTTCGGATAAGCCATTAGCCCCCGGCTCCGCCGGGGGTGGGGCGATGGTGGCGGGCAATTTGCGGTCGATGATCGTCGAAGCGCGGATTCTGCCGTGCGAATCTTGCGCGATTGATCTCTACCGCGCTCCTCCCCCGGCGGAGCCGGGGGCTAACGGCGCAACGCAGCGGCTTATCCGAAACTCAGGTTGAAAGGAATCGATTCGGCGCTGGCAGAAGAACAGGCCGGAAAATCTCGCCCCAGCGAGGAACCGGCAAAGCAAACAACAGGGCGTCGGAATCCCGAGTTTGCGATCTTGAGAGAGAGCTCAGAACTTGCCCCAACTGTCGTAGTTGTTGACGCCGTGCCAGTTGCCCAGCGATGTCACCACGCCTTTGGGATTCTTCGCGGACCAATTGCCGGCGCCGGTCCAGGTATTCGTCGGATAGAAGTACCGCACGCTGGCGTCGATGGACGCATAGAAGCTTCCGCCGCCATGCCACGTGCCCTGGCTGTCGCCGGCGCAGTGTCCGGGCTCCGGCGAACTGTTGTTGATCTGCGAAGCCGGATCCTCTTCACACAGGATCGGGACCGGCAAAGTCAACGTGCCCCCACCGGCGAGCGCGAACTGGGCGGTGAGTGGAATCTTGCGCACCTGCGTCCCCGCGAATGCGATGAACAGCGCATAGTCGAACCCGCCGTTGCTGCCCACGCCGCTCTGGAAAACGCCTGTGGGCAGCGAGGGGCAGCGATACAGGCCCAGGTCGCTCGCGTAGGGAAACACGCTGCCTTTGCCGACGCAGGTCCAGACGTTGGGATCCTTGCCCATCAGCCAGTCGCTGTAAGGCATGCCGGCAGGTGAGTACCACGGATGGTAGAACGCGGGCATGCGGTCGGCGTGATCCGTCGTGTATCCGCCGAAGCCCAGCATCATCTGCCGCAGGTGGGAGGAGCATTGGGCGCGTCGTCCCTGTTCGCGTGCATTGCTGAGGCTCGGCAGAAGCAGCCCGATGAGCAACGTGAGAATGGAGACCACCACCAGGAGTTCGATCAGAGTGAATGCGAACGCACATTGGCGCGGCCGCGGCAATGGCGACGGATCCTGACGAGATAGGCAAACGGATGTGGCCATCGAAATCGCTCCCGGCCGGGTCATTGAAGTATACCGCCGGATAAGGGGTCTGCCACAAATGCCATCAAGTTGAGGAGCCGTGAAGGATCAACATCGCATGTGGGACGACTTTCCAAGTCGTCCGGCTGGGAGCGAAGC
>CAYRPN010000023.1:0-58131 GCA_964426135.1 uncultured Phycisphaeraceae bacterium
GTGAAAAACAAGAGCGGAATCGCTCTTTGGTCAATCGTTAACCGGACACTACTGAGTCCAACACTCAACTGGCGGTGATTCATGGGATTACAACGATTTTTGAGGGGGTGGGGGTCCTGTGGCCGGCCACTTTTTCTGGCCGGGTGGTGCGGTTGCGAGGCCGGGTGGGGCGGTTGCCGGTGGGGAGGACGGTCGCTCGCCGCGTCGCGTGGGGCGTTTGAGCAGGCACCTGCGGTGCTTCCGCTATTGCCGGTCACTTTAGTAAACGCCGCCGATGGCTGGATTCGGACTCCCCTCCCTCCTAGGGAGGGGCGGGGGGAGGGTCGGGTCAGCAGCCTGATTGGAGCCACAATCATGCAGTTCGCCCGACCCTCCCCTAACCCCTCCCTAAGAGGGAGGGGAATCGAACCGCGGCCTTTTCTAAAGTGACCGTCAATAAACGTGGTTGTGCGCAACTTCAATAACCGGGTTGCATGGCGGTGCTGACCATTCGCGGCGCGATTCGGGTGAGTTCCTTGCCTTGCTTGTCGTACACGATGGCCGTCGCATGGAAGCCGCCTGGCGCCGCGGAGTCGACGGGCCACTCGGCCAAGGCGCGGGCGAAGTTGCCTTCCTTCTCGAAGGTCTGGGCCTTGGCTTCATGCTCGCCAATGGTCTTGCCGTCGAGGTCGGTCAGGCGAATGACCATCTTGCCGATCTGTGCATCCTGGTTCGGCGGCAGTGTGATCCATGCATGGGCTTGGGCTTTCTTGCCCTGGCCCCATTCGGTGTCGAGGCGGACGGGCATCATGACGGGGCCGCACGTTTTCCAGTGCGGAGCTTCGAGTTTCTCCACGAGCTGCACCTTGGCCAGGCTCGAAGGCTGCTGCACGGAGAGGGGCGAGCCGTAGGCGAAGAAGCGGTCGACGCGCGGGCCGCCGTCGGCGTAGCAGAGCTCCGCATCGATGGCGATGACTTCGTTCAGCTTGGCCTTGAACTGCGGGAAGTTCTCCCAGGGGAGCTTGAACTCGACTTCCATGCCCGCCTTGGTCCGGCGAGCGCCGACCTCGACTCCCTTCTTGGGAATCTGCTTGTAGTAGCCGGGGCGCAGGCAGAAGCGCGGCTTCACCTCGCGGCCCTGCACGCCTGCCCAGTAGCAATGCACGCCGCCGGTGTTGGCGTCGAGCCAGCTTTGGGCGCGGAAGCCTTCGCCGCGGGTCACGTCGAAGTACCACTCGACGCCGTCGCCTTCCCAGAGGCGATCGTCGGGAGCGCCGTTGTGCGGGACCTGGTCGAGGGTGCGCAGGGCGGCGTAGAAGGCGTCGTCATCCCACATGTAGAAGAACTGGGCCGCGCGGTTCTTGAGGTTCGGATGAAAGTAGTTGATCGGGGTGCAGAATGCGTCCTTGAACTCGCTGAGGTCGCCGTCGATCTTCATCTCCTTGGGCGCGCGGGTGGCGACGCCGCGCACGCCGGGGGCGAGATCGTCAGCGAAGGCTGTGATGGAGAACAACCAGGCGATCGAAACAGTCGCAACGTGGATTGAGCGCATTGGAACCTCCTCAAAGAAGCGTCGATCTGCCCAAGCCTAAGGAGCCGTGCAAGATTAACTCCGCAGATTCGAATCGCTTCGCTCCCAGCCGGACGACTTGGAAAGTCGTCCCACATGCGATGTTGATCCTGCACGGCTCCTAATCAAGCGGACGAGGGCCATGGGCAGTGTTACATTACCGCGATGCCTCCGCAAACACGCTCGTCACTTCGCGCGATCGTGCAATGGTCGGGCCTCATCGGCGGGCCGGCGCTGGCGCTGCTCGTCTGGTGGCTGTTGCCGACGGAGTTTGAATCGGTGAAGCGCGTGGCGCAGAAACTCGCCGATGGGACGGAGGCCGTGAAATATGTGGAGGCGGCACGGGAGTTCACCGCCGCCGGCCGGGCCACGCTTGCCATGATGGTGTGGATGGCGGTGTGGTGGCTGACCGAGGCACTGGATATCGAGGTCACGGCTCTGCTTCCGCTGGTGGCGTTTCCGCTGCTAGGCGTGGCGGACATGAAGGCCGCCGCCGCTCCGTTCGCCAACGAGATCATTTTCCTCTTCATGGGCGGCTTCTTCCTGGCGGCGTCGATGACGCGCTGGGGCCTCGATCGCCGCGTCGCGCTCCTGACCGTGCGCATGGTCGGCACCAGCCCGGCGAGCATGGTCGGCGGGTTCATGCTGGCGACCGGATTGCTCAGCGCGTTCGTCTCCAACACCGCCACCTGCGCCATGATGCTGCCGATCGCGCTGAGCGTGATCAACCTCGTGCGCCAGCAGCGCGGGCAACTGGCCGCCGAGGCGCACGCGACCGACGCCGCGCACCAACTTGGCAACTTCGGCCTGTGCATGATGCTGGGCATCGCGTACGCCGCGTCCATCGGCGGACTGGCGACGATCATCGGCACGCCGCCCAACGCGTTCCTCGTCGGATTCCTCAAGAAGGACATCGCCGACGAGTTCCGCATGGATGTGAGTTTCGGCAAATGGCTGCTGATCGGCGTGCCGCTGGTGGCCGTCTTCCTGCCCGTCACGTGGTTCCTGCTGACGCGCGTGTTCTTCAAGGTCGGCAACGAAAAGCTGCGAGGCGGGCGCGAGTTGATTGACGAGGAATACCGCAAGCTGGGCCCCGTCAACCGGGGCGAGCGCGCCACCTTCATCGTTTTCCTCTTGACCGCCGCGATGTGGATCAGTCAGCCGTGGCTGAGCAAGCTGGAGATCACGGTCGGCGACGCCAGGCATCTGCCGCTGAAATATCTGACCGACGGGACGATCGCCATGCTCGGGGCGATGCTGCTCTTCCTGATTCCGAACCAGGCGCGTGCAGGCGTGTTCACGTTGAACTGGAAGACCGCGGAGAGAATCCCCTGGGGCGTGCTGATCCTCTTCGGCGGCGGCCTGAGTCTGGCGGAAGCCGTGAAGGTCAACGGCGTCGCCGAGTTCATCGGCAGCATCGCCACCTTGTTCCAAGGCGCGCCGCCCATCGTGGTCACTTTGATCGTGACCACCGGTGTCATCTTCCTGACGGAACTGACCTCGAACACCGCGACAACCGCCGCGCTGGTGCCGGTGATGGCGGCATTGGCGCCGGGGCTGGGGGTGCATCCGTATCTGCTCGTGTTCCCCACCTGTCTGGCGGCGAGCTGCGCCTTCATGTTGCCCGTGGGCACGCCGCCCAACGCGATGGTTTTCGGGTCCGGGTTCGTCACGATCCCGCAGATGTGCAAGGCCGGGTTCTGGATCAACATCATCGGCATCGTGCTGATCACGTTGCTGTCGCTGTTGCTCCTGGGGCCGGTGCTGGGCGTGAGTTGGTGAGGGAGGAGCGGAGCTCAAGGCGGTCAGCCGTCAGCCGTCAGCCGTCAGACGTTAGCCGTTAGCCATTAGCCATTAGCCATTAGCTTCGAGACAACAAGCAGTGCTTGGGAACGCTCGTGGGGATGGCGCAATGCATCGGTAGTGTTCGTCAGGTTCCTTCTGCTTCCTTCTTGCCTTGACACTAACGGCTTACGCCTAGTCGCTAAGGAGTTGTGCAAGAACATCTCCGCGGATTGGCAGCGGGCCGAAGCGTAGGGTGCGTCAAGGCTCGGCGCGGACGCACCACGGTCAACGGAAGACTCAAGCAGGTGCGTCCGCGCGGACTTGACGCACCCTACGGCGAAACTGCGGAGTTGATCTTGAACGGCTCCTAACAGCTCCGCTCCTCCCCGAAGATTTCGGTCAATCGCAGCATCGTGCCGATGTAGGAGACACCGCAACCTACACGAGAAACGATATGAGCTGGCTGCTCCGACGAAGAATCGCGACACGCACCAACGCCTCCACTCCCGATTCGAAATGGGACAAGGAGTTGACGCTCCGCAGGCTGCTCCTGCTGGTGTCGGCGTTGATCCTGACGGGGCTCTACTTCGGTTGGAAATACGGCCACCGCGAACTGGTCATGTATGTCGGTTCGATCGGCCAGCGATTCACGCTCGACAAGGTGGAACTGGTCAACCCGCCGGCCTGGCTTCATGCGGACATTCAGACGGATCTGCGCCGCATGGTCGCCACGCAGGTCACCATGGACCCGCTGGACGCGGGCTGCCTGCAGAACGCCGTGAGCACGCTCGCCGCCAATCCCTGGGTCGAAGGAGTGGAGAAGATCGAGCGCACCTCCGGCGGACTGCGCATCGAAGCCCGCTTTCGCGTGCCGGTCGCCGCGGTGATGCTGCCGCGCAAACCGGATCACGAGGATGATTATCTGCGTCGCACCGATCTGTTTCATTTGATCGATGCATCGGGTCGCCGGCTGCCCTCCGACAGCACGGGCCGCGGCGATCAGCCTTATTCAGTCGATCAGGTCAAAGCGTTCAAGTTGCCGGTGATCGTCGGTGTGAAGCAGTCGCCGGCAACTGCCGGCGCCATCTGGCCCGGCGAGGATGTGCAGGCAGGACTGTCGCTGATGAACCTGCTGCAGCCGGAACAATTTGCCAGACAGATCGTGGCTTACGACGTGTCCCGGCGCGATACGCGCGGCCGGGTGCATCTGGCGCTGCGAACGCTCGACGGCTTGGTGCAATGGGGCCTGGCGCCGGGACAGGAGAAGGCCGTGGAACCGGACGCCCGGGTGAAGCTGCATCTTCTCCGCGGGGTCTACGCTCATCACAAGAGCATCGACGCGGGCGGCAAGCAGGTCTCCGTTTTCGGTGCGACCGCATCGATCTCTCAGCGCGAGGAGCCATTTCGCGTGGTCACGGATCTGAAGCCTGGCGCAACTCGCAGCACGCCGATTCAACAGGTCCGCGGCGGGGCGGCGCGACATTGATCGCTTGTCGGCAGGCACGTGCTGATCGGCACGGCCCCTTCAAGGGGCCATGCCCGGGGCACGCATACTCATGATTGTCACGGCCTCGGATGGCACTTCTGCATGACCGCCTTGAGCCGCGAGCGGTCCACGTGCGTGTAAATCTGCGTCGTCTTGATATTGGAATGCCCCAGCAGTTCCTGCACGACGCGCAGGTCCGCGCCGCCCGCCAGCAAGTGCGTTGCGAATGAATGCCGCAGCGTGTGCGGATGCACATTTCGCAGTCCGGCCCGCCGTGCCTGCCTGAACACGATCTGCCACACGATGATGCGCGTGATCGGCGAGCCGGTGCGCGACAGCAGCAGCCGATTCGTCAGCTTGTGCGGGCGCAGCAGCGTTGGCCGCAGGTCCGACAGATATCGGCGAACCATTTCCACCGCCGGCTTGCCGATGGGCACGATGCGTTCCTTCGAACCTTTGCCCATCACGCGGATCACGCTCAAATCCAGGTGCACGCGATCCTTGTCCACGGTCGCGATTTCACTGGCCCGCAGTCCGCCCGCGTACAGCAGTTCCAGCATCGCGGCGTCCCGCAGATACAGCGCGTCTGCCGGATCCGGCGCGTTCAGCAGCGCGAGCATGTCCGGTGCGCTGAGCACGCCGGGCAAATGCTGCCAGCCCGCCGGCTGCGTCATCAGTTCGGCTGGATTGCTGGCCAGCGCGCCGGTCGATTCGGAGTATCGACAGAAGACCCGCATCGTGGCCACGTGGCGACCGATGGTGCTGATCGCGTAGCCTCGGTGATCCAGGTCCCGCAGGTAGCGAGTGATGTGGGGAAAGGTCAGATCGCGCCACGTGGGTAGATGCTGCGTCAGCATCCACAGAGCAAGATCGCGCAAGTCCGCCCCGTACGCCAGGATCGTCGCCGGCGCGAAGCCGCATTCGATCCGGCAGTAGCTGAGAAACTCACGCACCGGCCGCTCAAGCGAGTCGGGCAGCGGCGTACGGCTGGCCGTTGAGAGTGAGGGTCGTGACAAGGTTCTGCTCGCGAAGCAGGCGGTAGTAGGTGGGACACGCCAGGTACCGGTTCATGCACACATCGAAAGCTTCATTGATCCGCCCCAGCGAAAAATGCCGGGCGCATCGATGATCGTCCTGTTCGATGAAAGGGCATCCGGCGTCACGTTCATGGGTGTATCGCATGGTTGGCCCTCGTGGCCCAGGTGATTCCTCCGATAACCATCGGACGGCCCCCTTGCCGCACATGAAAAACCGCGAGCCGTTCGTCGAAGCAGCTTCGATTCGTGCTCGTTGTGTTCCCATGGCCGACGCGAAAAGTCTCCGCTTGAACTGTCCGCACAACCCCCTAGAATGCCCCGCCTGAGCCGACGTAGCTCAACTGGTTAGAGCGAGGGATTCATAAGCCCTAGGTTCCCGGTTCGATTCCGGGCGTCGGCATTGCCGCGATTCGTGTTTTGTGCTTGTTTTCTGCGTCTTTTCTGCGTGTTTTCTGCTCCGCTCTTCGCGGCAGATTCCTGATGAACCATTTCTTGTTTCGGGGCATTTCGGGGTGTTCCCGAGGCCTTCCGCACCGGAATTTTCGCCGGCTCTTTTTCGATGCCCGCGACCTTGTTGAACAAGTCACCCGGAACGCTGCTCTCTTCGTGTTTGCCGCTGACGGTGATGCTGTGGCCGATCCACTGGCTCACCGCGAACGGTGGGTGGAGCCGCGCCCACTCGACTTCGCACGAGCGCCGCATCGTCTGGAACAGGTCGGACTTCGATGTCCTTCGTCAGCGAGAGGGCGGCGATCTTCTCCAGTGCGAGGTTGGTCCAAATGACATCCAGCCACGGCATGCGTGCGCCTCCGCTATGGTCAATGACGGCAACAGTGCCCCGGATGTAATCAAGTGTGACAACACTTGGCGCGCCGGCTCCGCTCAAAGAAACACCGACGGGTTCAGCTTGAACCGGTCGGCCAGCACGCGGATATGCGTCTTGCTCATCTCCCGCTCGCCGCGCAGGATCTTCGACCCCAGCGACCGATTGCCCAGCAGCTCCCCAAGGTCCGACGCCGTCATCTGGTGATCCTCGACAAGCGAGCGAAGCAGTTGCAGCGGTGTGATGTGGGACAGATCAATGGCGTGGTGCTCGTCCTCATAGGCGCCGACCAGCGTGGTGAGCAGGTCGAGATAATCAGCCTGATCCTTGCTCAGCCGGCTTCCGTTGACCGCCAGCACATCCACGATTTCCAGCGTGTTGTCGTGGTCAACCTCGTCGCGGATCGGGCGCGGAGGAAACAGCCGGCACAGGCCCTCGAAGGTCTTGGGCAGCTTGGTGAACGGCGGGATGGCTTTCGTCTTCACGCTCATCGTTCTTCCTTCCACCGATCACGGTCGTACTCGCGGTGGGTCATGATCCGAAGCACGTAGACGATGCTGGTTCTGAAGTGGATTGCCGCGATGAGGCGGTGTTCGTTCCTCTGAATGTTGAACAGGTGGACAGAGTTGCCGCTCGCCACCGTGACCATATCGGCATCGTTGAAGGTCTTCATCACGTCCGCCGGCGTTCGCCACTCGGCAGCCCTCACGCGGGCGAGCCATGTATCCAGCGACGGGCGGGCCTGCGGGAACTTCGCGGCATACTCCGTCAGGCGCTTCGGGGCGATGATCCGCTTCATGCGTACATAGTGTACGCGACCCCGGCAGCCCGATCAAGTGTTGACTGGCTCAGCTTCAGCCGGCATCGGCACGCGCTCCAGGCATGCGGCCGCGGCCGAGTTCTTGTTTGAAAGGTTCCGCTCAGGTGGTTTCATTTGATCGCGAAGTGAGCTACCGAATCGAAATCCACGTGGCACGCTTCAGGCTTCCTCTTCCAGTTTGTCCAGCGCCTTCCAGAGTGCGTCGAGCATCTCCTTCGGCGGCAGCACGTCCGCGTGCCCGAGTTTTTCCAATGCCTTGACCATCGGCGGCACGGCCGAGAGATGCCCCTTGCGAAACGCGGTCACGAGAATGGACAGGGTGCCCTCCGCCTTGATGAAACTGAGCTTGGCGCGTTCCTTGATCGGGCCTTCCAGAAGGACCAGCGATGCGGGAATCGCCAGCGCCACCCGCAGCGTCGCCGCTTCCGACGCATTCGATGCCTGCGGAAAATCCACACGGGCCGGCAGAATCTGCTCCGGCCGATCCGCGACCACGAAGAGCCACGGAATCCCCGGCGCCGGCGTGAAGCCTTTGTCGGCATCCACCGTCACCGGTCCGCCTGAACCTGCTTCCACTTCCGCCAGAGCGCTTCGCACCGCGTCATAGTTGGACTGCGCGATGGCAACTTGTCCATAAAGCGTGGGCAAGAGCTTGTGCCGACGGATGGCGGCAAGGGCGCGCAGCGTTCTCTCGCTGGTGACAACGGGGCCGTCGGGGCGAGTCAGTGATTGGCCAACGGGCATGAGGGGACTTTAACACGAACGCTCAGCAGGGCGTTGAGCCGGCGATTTCAACGGCGCAGCATCGATGTCAGCACCGCTGCATCCTCTGGATGGTTGATGTTGGTGTACTCGCTCCGGTCTCGCGGCCAGCCCAGGGGCTGACACGCCACGCTCCGGCGGGATGCGAGTTCGCTCGGGCCGGTCATGCCCGCCTGTAGCGCCGCCCGCATCAGCCTCGCGCCTTTGCCCGCGCGCCAGAGTGAAGGCAGCGGCTCGACGACGCCTGCCAGGGATTCGCCGGTTGCGTCGCGGCCTGTCGTCCATCGGCTCATCACCGCGGCCAGCGCGGGTTGTCGGCGCAGAGTCCGGCACATCGCCCGCACATGCACCGGCGAAACCAGCGGCATGTCCGCGGCCGCGAAGAGCACCCACGCCGAAGCCGGCGCGGATTCGAGCACGTGCTGCATGCCTCGCAGCGGTCCGGCGAACGCCACCGGATCCGTGAGCACGCGATCGAACGCGCCGGCGCCAGGTGGAAGATCGCCGCGATGGGAAGGTGAAACGTTCAGCCAGCGCGGACCACCCAGGGCAGCGCCGAGTCTGTCGGCGAGCCACGCGAGGATCGGCACGCCCTGCACGCGCAGCAGCAATTTGGATGTTCCAAAGCGTCGGCTGCGCCCGCCGGCGAGGATGCAGAGAATCGGCCTCGCAATGGTGGGGCGTCGCTGGGGCATGGTTCGGCCCGCCTTAAAGATTCTGCCGGATCGCCGACACCAGCGCCATGGCTTCATCCGCCGCGAGTTTGCCGGCGGGCCAGCGGTACCCTAGGCCGTCACCTTCGACGCGCGGGATGATGTGGAAGTGGACGTGCATGACGACCTGGCCGGCGATCTTGCCGTTGTTCTGCAGCACGTTCCAGCCGACCGCGCCGGTTGCCTTGCTGATCGCGGCGCTGATTCGCTTCGCAGCCAGCCCGCAGGCGGCGGCGGCCTCATCAGGCATCTGATCGATGGTGACCCAGTGGCCTTTGGGAATGATCAACGTGTGCCCGCGCGAGAGCGGACCGATGTCCAGGAAGCTGAGCACGTGCTCATTTTCAAACACGCGGTGGCTGGGAATCTGGCCCGCGATGATCTTGCAGAAAATGCAGGACGGGTCGGTGGGGTGGTTCATCGGCGAAACTCCATTCGGACAAACGATGTCGGCGGTCGGCGTAGTTTACCGGGCGGGCAGTGAGGCGGAGATCGGAGTTTGACCACCGAGACACCGAGAGCACAGAGGTCGGACAAGACAGAGAAGAAGAGAAGTGGAGGTGAAGCGACGTTCTAAGGAACTGCTCCTGAAGAGCAAGCGCGATGCCCTGAGGGTGCGGGCATGAAAATCTACACGACTTGACCTCGCGCAAAGGCGCAAAGCTCGCGAAGATATACGCGGTTTTTCGTGCATGGTGCCTTTGCGCGAGATTCAGCCTGTGGCGTGAACTGTTCAACCCATTCATGCGCAGGGTCTCAATGCCGCTTTTTTCATGCGCTCCGTCTTGCTCCCCCCAGGCTCTGCCCTCTGCCTTGGCCGATCTCTGTGTCCTCGGTGTCTCGGTGGTCAAACTCCGGACCAGAGGCAATCTCACCCACTGGACACGCCGCGCCTCGCGCCCGACAATCATCCGCAATGGCTGGCAACACTTTCGGACAACTGTTTCGCGTCACCACGGCTGGCGAAAGTCACGGGCCGGGCAACGTCTGCATCATCGACGGCGTGCCCGCGGGCATGCCCCTGTCCGTGGATGATCTCCTGCCCGACCTGCAGCGCCGCCGGCCGGGACAATCGAAGATCACCACGCAGCGGCAGGAAGAGGACACGCCGGAAATTCTCTCCGGCGTTTTCGACGGCAAGACCACCGGCACGTCCATCGCCATCCTGATCCGCAACCAGGATCAGCGCTCCAAAGACTACGGCGACATCAAGGACAAGTACCGCCCCGGCCACGCGGATTACACCTTCGACGCCAAGTACGGCTTCCGCGACTACCGCGGCGGCGGACGATCCTCGGCCCGTGAGACCACCGTGCGCGTCGCAGCCGGCGCGGTCGCCAAGAAAATGCTCGCCATCGCGCACGGCGTGCGCATCGTGGGTTATGTCAAACAGGTCGGCCACCTGATCGCGGACATTCCCGATCCCGCGGCGATCACGATGGAGCAGGTGGAATCGAACATCGTGCGCTGCCCCGATTCGAAGAAAGCGGAAGCGATGATCGCGCTGATCGAGCAGATGCGCGCGGAACTCGACTCCATCGGCGGCGTGGCGGAGATCGTGGCGACCAACGTGCCGCCGGGCTGGGGCGAGCCGGTGTTCGACAAGCTCAAGGCGGACCTGGGCAAAGCGATGTTCAGCCTGCCGGCGGTGCTGGGCGTGGAATACGGCGCGGGGTTTGCCGTGGCGGCGATGCGCGGCAGCGAGTGCAATGATGTGTTTGTTGCGGGGCAAGGGACGAAGGGACGCAGGGACGCAGGGACGAAGGGTGTCGATTCCGACCCCTTGGTCCCTTGGTCCCTTGGTCCCTCGGTCCCTTCCGTTTCCACCCTCACCAACCGTCACGGCGGGATGCTCGGCGGGATTTCCTCGGGGATGCCGATTGTGCTGCGCTGCGCGATCAAGCCGACAAGTTCGCTGCCGCGCGAGCAACTCACGGTGACGACGCGGGGCGAGCCGACGACGATCGCGACGAAAGGTAGGCACGATCCTTGCCTGCTGCCGCGGTTCATACCGATGGGCGAAGCGATGATGGCGCTGGTGCTGGCGGATCATTACCTGCGGCAGCGGGCGCAGGCGGGGCGGTAGGGTGCGTCAAGTCCGCGCGGACGCACCATGTTGCGTCACCCTTGAGGTTGATGCGTTGCCCTTGACTGTGGTGCGTCCGCGCCGAGCCTTGACGCACCCTACGGCGATGCGGTCTTGTTTCCTGTCGCTCTTGCCTCTTGCGGCAAGCGATAACCAACTCAATCGAAGATCGGGCTCTTGTCCTTCGGATTCGTTGGCGGAATCACGCGTTCGCCGGGGATCACTTTTGCGTCCTTCGCGGGGGCGTCTTTCGCTGGCGCGTCCTTCGCCGGTGCGTCCTTCACTGGATCGGGGAGTTTGTCCTTGACCGGGTCGCCGATCTTGTCCTTCACCTCGGCCTTGTCTTTCGTTTCGGTTTTGTCCTTGGCGCCATTGGCGGGGCTGGTGACATCCTTGGTTGTGCCGCTGGGCACGCCGACGCTGTGGATGTAGACGAGTTCGCCGCCGTGATGGCCGATGAATCCAGCCCAGGCGACGCTGCCTGCGCCGGTGACCAGCGCCAGCAGCAGGGTGATGGGGCGGACCCAACTGAGGCGGATCGAGCTGAACATGACGAGCGCGCCGGTGGCGGCCAGGCCGATCCAGAAGTACTCCGCCAGTTCCTCGTGCTTCTCCAATACTTCGTGCGCCGCGGCTGACGGCTTGACCGCCAGCGCGTCCTCCGCCTGTTCGCCCGACTGCACCGCCCAGAGCGCGGAGAGGGTGCCGATGAGGTAGACGAAAACGGTGGTCCAGCGCAGGCCGGCGGCCCGGCTGCCCGTGATGACCACGCCGAGGACCAGCAGCAGTCCAATCACCGCCACGCCGATGGGAATATGGACGAGCGCGGCATGGACGCGCTGCGGGTCGTCGATGACCTTGCGCATCTCATCGAGCGCCGGAAACAGATCCCAGAAGGAATGACCATGATCGGACGAAGCGGCGCTGTCGGCCGCGGCGAGCAAGGTTGGAAAAGGTGCGGGCATCGAAATCCTCTCGCTTCAGGGCGGGTGGGCAAAGGGTCACCCAGGATTATACGGTGTCCAAGGCGCTCTATTTCTGGCTCATCCGGCGATCGCGTGCGTCTCTTGTCAGAGCCGGAGTCTGTGACTCCGGTTCGGCGAGCCGGATCGATACCGGCGAGACGAAACTCGGCGCAGCGGGCTCGCGCTCAACCGGGAATGCAAGGCGCAAATTCGGTTTGAAGCGGCATTGAGCCGCTTCAAACCGACCGGAGTCACAGACTCCGGCTCTGTCCAAGGCGCCGATTCTGCCGTTCAACGAACGCCGCGTACGGGATCGCCTGGTGATCCCTATTTCTCCTTCACGCCGACCTTCGGACAGAGGTCCGCCAGCGTACATCTCTCGCATGCCGGCTTGCGCGCGGCACAGACCTGTCGTCCGTGGAAGATGAGCAGATGCGCGAGCATGGTCCAGCACTCGCGCGGAAAAAGTTTCATCAGGTCGGCTTCGATCTTCGTCGGCTGATCGTGCTTCGTCAGTCCCATGCGCCGGCTGAGTCGCTGAATGTGGGTGTCGACAACGACGCCTTCGTTCTTGTTGAAGGCGTTGCCGAGGACGACGTTGGCGGTCTTGCGGGCGACGCCGGGCAGTTCCAGCAGTTCATCCATTGTTTGCGGCACCTGGTCGTCGAACTTCTCGGCGATGAGCCTGGACATGCCCAGCAGCGACTTGGTTTTGTTGCGGTAGAAGCCGGTGGAGTGGATGAGGGCTTCGAGCTCGGCGGGGTCGGCCGCGGCCATCGCGCGGGCGTCAGGATACTTCTTGAACAGGGCGGGGGTGACCATGTTCACACGCACGTCGGTACATTGGGCCGACAGAATCGTGGCTGCCAGCAGTTCGAATGCGTTGCGGTGGTTCAAGGCACAGTGGGCATCGGGGTAAAGCCCCAGCAGACGCTGGTAGATTTCGGCGGCTGGGCCCTGCAGATCGCGGTTTCGCAGGCTCTTGGGTCGTTCTTTAGTTCGGGCGGACATGACGCGATTCTAACCTTTGAGAACAAGACTGTCGGAGTCTCTGGAACTTCCGTCGAGTTGATGCGTCCAATCCGGAAACCGGATTGACGCCGGTTGCGGTCTGCGTTCCATCGAACCATACTTGAGAGTCACGGATGCCTTTCCCCTGGAGCCGAACCATGAAGTTGCGTGCCATCACCCTGGGCGTGGCGATGTTCCTCATCGCCGGTCTTTTTGCGGCCACTGGCCAGTGGGCGCTGACCGCGGCGGAGACGCCGGCCGACCTGATCAAGAAGGCGAATGAAGCCTTCGACAAGAAAAATTACAAGGACGCCTACGAGGCCTACGAGGCGTTCTTGAAGACCCCCGGCAATCCGGAGGGTTGGCAGCACGCCAGCGAGCGCACGATTCAGTGCAAGCTGCGGCTCCAGCTTTTCGATCCGGCGCTGGAGGCGTCGGAGGCTTACATCAAGCGGGCCGCCGGCACGCCGCATGAAGCGCGGGCAGAGCGGCTGGCGGGCAATCTGTACATGCTGATCCCGCACTGGGGCACGCGCTCGGGCGGCAAGTTCCTGCGCGGGCAGTGGGCTCAGGGCATTCAGATGCGCAGCGAGCGCTTCGATAAGAAGGCCGCCATCGGACACCTGGAAAAGGCCCGCGACCTGTATGCGAAGTACGACGCGGATGTGAAATTGCTCAAAGATCTGCCGGCGAAGGAGCAGGAGAACTGGCACAACGAGCGCATCGAGTGCATCTTCGATCTGGCCAGCACGGTCAGCCGGTGGGGCATTTATGAGAACAACTACGCGTGGTGGCACCGCTACTGGGCGGAGCGCGACGACTTCACCGCCGAGACGGCCGGTGAAAAAGACTTCGACGAGTACTACAGCGACTGGCAGCTTTCGCGCAAGCGTCCGATCGGCCTGCGCGTGGATGCGGCCGGTAAACCCATCTTCGCCACGGCTCCCAAGGCGTACGGCAAGACGCTCAACGACGATCAGAAGATTCTCTTCCTGCTGGGTGAAGCGCGGGAACTCGACAAGACCGACGTGAAGAAATACACGGGCTTGTCCTGGTATCGCCAGGCGATGCTCAGCCGGGCCCGCTTCGGCATGGATCGCCTGGGCACGTATGCCAGCATGTACTACGCGGGCAACAAGTACCCGCTGCAGGAAGAGCTCAAGGAGATGAAGCCCTGGGAATTGAAGGACGGCGAGGCGATCGTGCTCGCCGGCGGACAGATCAAGCAGGTCACGCTGCCGAAAGAATGGGACGTGATCGCGAACCTGCGCACGGTCATCGGCGATTACGCCAAGAGCGGCGTCGGGGAAGAGGCGCAGTATTCGCTGGGCCTGTATCACCAGAGCCGGCAGCAGTACCCCGAAGCACTGAAGGTCTACAACGACCTGATCGCCAAGGCTCCGAATGTGCAGTGGTCGGACAAGGATCACGCGAAAGAGCAGATTCGCCGCATCCTGGACAAGCAGGTGCTCATCTCCGGCAGCAGCGTGCAACTTCCCGGGTCGGTGACCGAACTGCAAGTGAGCCACCGCAACGTGAGCAAGCTGCACTTCGTTGCCCGCAAGCTGGATCACGTCGGCTTCATGAACGAACTGCGCGCCCAGCAGGGAGATGATCGCTTCGGCTTCCGCGGGTTTTACACGCTGGGCCACTGGCACGGCGCGTTTGTGAATGGCTACCACCCGCAGAACTGGGAGCAGACCGTCGCCGCCAAGTACATCGGCGAAGAGGTCATGCGCTGGTCCAGCGACGTGGAGAACGACGGCTCGCACCGCTACTCGCACACCGTGACCACCGCTCCGCTTAAGGAAGCCGGCGCGTACATGGTCTACGCCTACTTCGACATGCCCGCCAAGGAAGAAGCGGAGAAGAAGGGCAAGGACGCGATGGTCATCGGCAACAGCCGGGCCGTGTTCTGCCTGACCGATGTGGCAATGGTGGAGAAGAAGGCGAAGGACGGCGAGCTGTACTTCATCTCGGAGGCCGCCAGCGGCAAGCCGATTCCGAACGCGAAGGTGGATGTGCTGGAAGTCTGGACGACCTACGACCAGCAGGCGCGTCGCCAGATTTATCACAAGTTCATGCATAACCTGAAGACCGACAAGGACGGCCTGACCCTCTGCCAGCGCCGCGGCGGCCAGCACGGCAGCCAGTTCCACGCCCTGATCGATGCCGGCCCCGGCCATGTCGCGTGGAGCGGCATCACCTACGGCAGCCAGTATTACCCGTCACACATGCGCAGCGGCGTGCTGGCGTATGTCATCACCGATCGCCCGGTGTATCGCCCGCTGCAGACGGTGAAGTACAAGTTCTGGCTGCGATCCATGGTGCAGGGCGTCCATGAGAATCAGCCGAGCAAGAATGTAAGAGTCCTCGTCTACGATCCGCGCGGCAACAAGCTGCAGGAAACCACGCTCAACACCGACCAGTTCGGCGGAGCCGACAGCCAGCTCACGCTCGGCGAAGAGCCAACCCTGGGCGTCTACCAGATTCAACTCCAGGACATCACCAACCCGAACCAGGTCCAGCACGTGGGCGGGCAGAGCTTCCGCGTCGAAGAATACAAGAAGCCTGAATTTGAAGTCACGGTGACCCCGGGCAAGAGCCACGCCAAGCTCGGCGAAAAGGTCGAAGCCAACATCAAGGCGACTTACTACTTCGGCGGCCCCGTCACGCAGGGCACCGTGAAGTACAAGGTCTTCCGCGAGGAGTACAAGCACAGCTACTTTGAACCGGGTCGCTGGGACTGGCTCTATGGCCAGGGCTACGGATTCTCGTACTACACCTACGACCACCTGCCGTGGTGGGGCGAGATGCGCCGCGGCAGCTATTGCATGCCCACGTGGTGGGGACCGAGCGTCAGCCCGGTGCGCGAACTCGTTTCGCAGGGCGACGCTCCGCTCTCCGCTGACGGCACCGTCAAGGTTACCATCGACACCGCTAGCGCCGCCAAGCTGCACGGCGATCTGGATCACCAGTACATCGTCGAAGCGGAAGTGCGCGACAGCAGCCGGCGCACCATCACCGGCAGCGGCAGTGTGAAGGTCACCCGGCAGGCGTACTACACCTTCATCACCGGCGACCGCGGCTACTACCGCCCCGGCGAAGAAATGTTCATGACCGTCCGCTGCCTCAGCCCCGACAACAAGCCGGTGCAGACCGAAGGCATCGTGAAGATCACCGAGGTGCAGTTCGGCGGCCCGAACAACGCGCAGATCAAGGAAACCGAAGTCGATACCTTCAAGGCGACCACGGACGAACAGGGCGTCTTCCGCTTCCAGCGCCGCTACGAGCGCAGCGGCCAACTGAAGGTCACGTTCACCAGCCCCGACCAGTGGGGCGGGCAGGTCGCAGGCATCGCGATGGTCTGGTACTGCGGCCGCGACTTCGACGGCCAGTTGCACAAGTTCAACGATCTGGAACTC
Source organism: uncultured Phycisphaeraceae bacterium (assembly GCA_964426135.1). Lineage (GTDB taxonomy): Bacteria > Planctomycetota > Phycisphaerae > Phycisphaerales > Phycisphaeraceae > CAYRPN01. Next base: position 16,463 of record CAYRPN010000023.1, read on the forward strand.
ATCACCGACAAGCGCACGTACCAGCCGGGCGAAGTGGCGCACGTGATGATCAACACCAAGCACAGCGACAGCTACGTGCTCTTCGCGGATGAAGTCGATAACAACCACCTGATTTCCTACAAGATGATTCACATCCCCGGCAAGAGCACGGTGGTGGATGTGCCGGTGAAGAAGGGCATGTCGCCCAACTTCTTCATCGAGGCGAGCACGGTCAACGGCACGCGCACGCACACGCAGTTCCGTCAGATGCTCGTGCCGCCGGAGTCCGGCGTGATCGACATCGCGGTGAACCTGGACAAGCCTACCTACAAGCCCGGCGAAAAAGCCACGGTGAAAGTGCAGGCCAGGGGCGTCGATGGCAAGCCGGCGCAGGCGCAGCTGGTGCTCAGCGCCTTTGACCGCAGCGTGCTTTACATCGCCCCGGAGAACACCCCGCCGATCGCCAATTTCTTCCACGGCCATATGCGTTACCACCAGCCGATCGTGATGACGAATCTGGTGGAACGCTACGCCGCCAGCGGTTTCGTGCATCACCCGTATCAGCAGCTTTATCCGTTCCCCGGCGCGTGGTGGGGCGTGTGGGGGCCCAGCGTCGGCGATTGGCGCGACATCAGCGATCGCGAAATGGATCGCCTCAGCGGCGAAGTCTGGGGCGGCGCCGAGCAAGCCAAGGGCCAGGGCGGCGGCGTCGGCGGGTTGCAGCAGGAAGCGCAGTTCGCCGGCCGCGGCGAGAACCGCCGTGCGCTGGCGGATGGCGCTCCGATGCCGATGGCCGCCGCCGCGCCGGGCGCGCCGATGGCGATGCGCAAGAGCGGCAGCGCGGATGCCCTTGAGAAGAACGCTGCAGCCGACAAACCCGGCGAAGCGGGCGGCGGCGGTCCCGGCGGCGGCTCCGGTGATGACGCCGAGGCCACCGTCCGAACCCAGTTTGCCGACACCGCGCTCTGGCTGACCACCCTCGTCACCGATGCGGACGGCAAAGCCACCGCCACGTTTACCATGCCCGACAACCTCACCACCTGGAAGGTCAACGCCTTCGGCATGACCACCAACACCAAGGTGGGACAGGATTCAACCTCCGCCGTCACCACGAAGAACCTGCTCGTCCGCCTCCAGGGCCCGCGATTCTTCATGGAATACGACGAAGTGGTGCTCTCAGCCAACGTCAACAACTACCTCAGCACCGCCAAGAACGTGAAGGTCTCCCTCGATATTCCCAAGGACCTTCTCCAGATCATGCCCGGCCCGGGGGCCACGCCCGCCGAGACCACCGTCCTCGTCCAGCCCAACGGCGAAGCCCGCGTGGACTGGCGCGTGAAGGTGCTCAAGGAAGGCCTGGCGAAGATCACCATCAAAGGCCTGACCAACGAAGAATCCGACGCCATGGCGATGAGTTTCCCCGTGCTCGTCCACGGCATGAGCAAGCAGCTCGCCACCACCGGCTCCATGCGCGTCGATGACCTCAAGAAAACCGCGACCATCGAGCTGAACATCCCCGACGAACGCCGACCTGAACTGACGCGGCTCGAAGTGCAGTACGCCCCCAGCCTCGTCGGCTCGATGCTCGACGCGCTGCCGTATCTTCTCTACTACCCCTACGAGTCCAGCGAAGCCACGGTCAGCCGGTTCATGCCGGCCGTGCTTACGCTCAAGACGCTGCAGAACATGGGCATCAGCCTGGAGGAAGTCCGCAAGATTCGCGGCAAGATGGAAGAGAATCGCCGGATTGAAAAGGGCGAGAAGATTTCCATCTACGGCGATCACGCCATCTTCGACACCCCCGAGATGCAGCGCATCATCGACAAGGGCAAGCAAAAAATCCTGAACATGCAGGGCGGCGACGGCGGCTGGGGCTGGTGGCCCGGCGGCGAGAGCAGCCCGTACTTCACCGTCTACGTCCTGCACGCCCTGTGTACCGCCGCCGCCAGCGATGTCCCCATCGATGAAAACGCCATCCAGCGCGGCATGCAATTCCTCATCAACTGGGAAACCCAGGAAATGCAGAAGGAATGGTGGGGCCCGCACAGCCAGCACGCCTTCATCGCGTATGTCCTGAGCCTGCGCGGACACAAGGTCGAGTTCAAACCGCAGCCCAACGACAAGCGCCCCGGCAATCTCGTCCAGCGCTTGTGGGACGGCCGCGACAAGCTGGAACTCTACGGCAAGTCGCTGCTGTGCCTGACCCTCTCCAACCTCAAGGACAACGACCGCGCCAAGACCGTGCTCGACAACATGAAGCAGTTCCTTGAAGTGAACAAGGAAACTGAAATCGCCTGGTTCCGCACGCCCGATCAGGGCTGGTGGTACTGGTGGAACAACAACATCGAGAGCAACGCCTGGGCCCTCAAGTGCCTCGTCAGGCTTGAGCCCAAGGGCGACGTCAGCCCGCGACTCATCAAGTGGCTGCTCAACAATCGCAAGAACGGCTACTACTGGCGCTCCACCGCTGACACCACCATGGTGCTTTCCGCCATGAGCGACTACGTCGTCGCCAGCGGCGAAGGCAAGGCGGACTTCACCCTCACCCTCGATTTCGACAACGGCAAGACCGTCAAGACCGTCAAGATCAACAAGGACAACTTCTTCACCTTCGACAACAAGTTCGTCCTCGAAGGCGTGACGCTCGGCTCCGGCAAGCACACGCTCAAGATCACCAAGGACGGCCCCGGCGCCCTCTACTTCAACACCTACCTCTCCTACTTCACCAAGGAACGCAACATCCCCGCCGCCGGCCACGAGTTGAAGGTGGACCGCAAGTATTTCCTGCTGAAGCAGATGAACTACACGGTGGATGTGGAAGACAGCACAGGCAAAACCGTCAAGGAAAACCGCCTCCGCTACGAACGCATCCCGCTGAAGGACGGCGACACGGTCAAGAGCGGCGACCAGATTCAGGTCGAGCTGAAAGTCACCGCGGACAACAACTACACCTACCTCGCGCTGGAGGACATGAAGCCCGCCGGCTGCGAACCCGTGAAGCTCACCAGCGGCGGCCAGGGCCAGGAAGGATTCCACAGCTACATGGAAATGCGCGACGAGAAGGTCGTGCTCTGGGTCAACAACATCGACCAGGGCGAGCACCTGCTCCGCTACCGCCTGCGGGCCGAGGTGCCGGGCGTGTTCCACGCCCTGCCCACGAAGTTCTACGCGGTGTACGTGCCGGAGCTGAAGGCCAACAGCAACGAGCATGTGCTGAAGATTGTGGACTGAGCGTAGGACGATTGAAGTGAACGCCGACAAGCCCACGGATTCCATCCGTGGGCTTTTCATTTGAGAGGTTGCACTAACTTCGACGCTGCAATCACTGCGTGCTTCTCCGCTGTTGTGTAGACATGCAGCACTCCGTCGAGCCTGAAAACCGTATCCCCGAAACCTCTACCCCGACTCCAGTTTGTGACTTTGTTCCTGACATCGGGAAGATATTTAGCAAGTACATCAATGTCCGCGCGGTCGTAGCTCAGATCGCGGTTGAGTTCATCTTCTTCGACGGGCGGTCCCTTGATCAGGTGGTAAGCCGCGCCATACGAGTCGAGGGGCTTTATTCCAGCAAGGAGAGTGTCATCCGGAAACAACTCCTGGCAAATGGCCAGCAATTCCTGCTGGCAACCCTCAAGGTTCCACGACCGAGTCTTCGCCTCGTCGTTGCCGGCGACAAACATCCACTCCTTGCAGGAAAAACAAATTAGTGCGGTGACACTCTCCTCACCGCGATGGAACCGCAGCGCCACGACCGGCTGAATTGGCCCACACGCTTTAGCGCCCAGTGGAATGTAGCTCTCCAGTCGAATGACCAACTGCCTCACGCGATCAATCTGCTCGCTGGAAAGAACAGGCCCTATCGACGACAGTGGGTAGCCGTTGATCGTGCCGGCTCGGATGGGTTCACGCCGTTGCGCGATTCGGAAGCTCTCAATACGATCGGGGGACTGGAGAATTCCTATGGCTTTCGCTCCGACCATCTCGTTGAGGTGGGGCGTCGGCAGCGGGCGCTGGACGTTCTGCGTCCCATCGCTGCCTGATTGGGAACAGGAACAGATGCCAAGAAAGAACGCACCAGCAATTACCACCGTCGTCAGTCGCATCAGATCACCCGGTGTGTAAACGATCCTCGAGATAGTTCGTTCGACGGAATTGTAGCGGCCACCCCGTAACCATCATCTTTTCCCCCACCCCGTTTGCCCCTATCCTGTCGCACCTATGCAGTACGACTTCACCGCGATCGAGCAGAAATGGCAGCAGCACTGGGCCCACGCGAAGACCTTCCGCGCGCTCAACCCCGGCGATCCGGGCTTTGAACCCGCGCGCCCGAAATACTACGTGCTGGACATGTTCCCGTATCCCAGCGGCGTCGGACTGCACGTCGGCCATCCGCTGGGCTACATCGCCACCGACATCCTCGCTCGCTACAAGCGGATGAAAGGCTTCAACGTCCTGCACCCGATGGGTTACGACGCCTTCGGCCTGCCCGCCGAGCAGTTTGCCGTCGAGCACGGCGTGCATCCGCGCGTCACCACCGAACGCAACATCGAGAACATGACGCGCCAGCTCAAACGGCTGGGCCTCAGTTACGACTGGGACCGCTGCCTCTCCACGACGGATGTCGGTTACTACAAGTGGACGCAGTGGATTTTTCTGCAACTCTACAACTCCTGGTTCGATCCGATCGAGAACAAAGCCCGCCCGATCAGCGAACTGATGCAGTCGCTCGTCGATGAGGATTACTACGTCGGTCTCGACGGCGAGTTAATTCGCGCGGGCACCACCGAAGACACCGAGCCGCTGGCGGGAATCCCGGCGGGCCTGCGCAAGTGGCACGAACTGAGCGCGCAGCAGCAGCGAAATCTGCTCGACGAATATCGCCTGGCGTACCTGGCGGAGGTGCCGGTGAACTGGTGCCCGGCCCTGGGCACGGTGCTGGCGAACGAGGAAGTGACCAACGAAGGCCGCAGCGAGCGAGGCAACCATCCGGTGTTCAAGCGTCCCTTGAAGCAGTGGATGCTGCGCATCACCGCCTACGCAAAACGACTGGGCGACGATCTGGAACTGGTCGCCTGGCCCGAGCCGATCAAGATGATGCAGCGCAACTGGATCGGGCGCAGCGAGGGCGCGCTGGTGGATTTCGTTGTGGAAGGGACGGAGGCAAGTAGGGAAGGGACGATGGGACGAAGGGACGAAGGGACGAAGGGTTCGGAGCAATCCGAAATCCGAAATCCCAAATCCGAAATCGAATTGATTCGCGTTTTCACCACGCGGCCTGACACGCTCTTCGGCGCGACGTACATGGTGCTGGCGCCGGAGCATCCGCTGGTATCGACGATCACCGTGCCGCACATGCGGGCGGCGGTCGATCACTACCGCGCGGTGGCCGCGGGCAAGACGGACACGGACCGCACCGCCGACACCAAGACCAAGACCGGCGTCTTCACCGGCGCCTACGCGATCAATCCCGTCACCGGCGGCCGCATCCCGATCTGGATCGCCGACTACGTGCTCACCGGCTACGGCACCGGCGCGATCATGGCGGTGCCGGCGCACGATCAGCGCGACCACGATTTTGCCGTGGCGTTCAAGCTGCCGATCGTGCAGGTCATTTCTGCGCCCGACGGCTTTGACGTCCAGAAGCAGGCGTGGGAAGGCGACGGCGTGGCGATTCACTCGGCCAACGCCGAAATCTCGCTCAACGGCCTGAGCACCGATGATGCGAAGAAGAAGATCACGCAGTGGTTGCAGGACAAGGGCATCGGCGAAGCGCAGGTGCAGTACAAGCTGCGCGACTGGCTTTTCTCGCGCCAGCGCTACTGGGGCGAGCCGTTCCCGATTCTGCACGGTGAAGACGGGCAAATCGTCGCGCTTGACGAAAGCGAACTGCCCGTCGAACTGCCGCCGATGGAGGATTTTCAGCCCAGCGCCAGCGACGATCCCAACGCCGCGGTGAAGACGCCGCTGTCGCGCGCCCCCGATTCGTGGAAGTTCGTGACGCGCGACGGCAAGCGTTACACGCGCGAACTGAACACGATGCCGCAGTGGGCCGGTTCGTGCTGGTATTACCTGCGCTTTTGCGACAACCGGAACGAGCAGCGCTTTGTCGGTGAGGCCGCGGAGAAGCAGTGGATGGTCAGCCTGAGGCATGGGGGCTTAAGCCCCCATGCCGGCGGTGTGGACATGTACGTCGGTGGCGCCGAGCACGCGGTGCTGCACCTGCTCTACTCGCGATTCTGGCACAAGGTACTCTTCGATCTGGGCCACGTCAGCACGCCCGAGCCGTTCGGGCGGCTGTTCAACCAGGGCTACATCCAGGCGTACAGCTTCACCGATCATCGCGGCATTTACGTCACCGCGGCCGAGTGCGAAGAGCGGCCCGACAAGCCCGCGAAAGTCACTCGCATCGAAAAGGACCGCGAAGATCGTGCCCGCGAGGTGTCGTACGACACGACGTGGTACCACGGCGACACGCCGGTGGTCCGCACGCTGGGCAAGATGGGAAAGAGCCTGAAGAACGCCATCGCGCCTGATGACATCTGCGATCAGTACGGCTGCGACACCATGCGGCTTTATGAGATGTACCTGGGCCCGCTGGAGCAGTCGAAGCTCTGGAACACGCGCGACATCGTCGGCGTGCATCGCTTCCTGCAGCGCGTGTGGCGAAACTTCGTCAACCCCGACACCGGGGCGTGGCAGGTGAGCGATGCTCCCGCCAGTGACGACCTGCGCCGCCTGCTGCACAGAACGATCAAGCGCGTGACCGAGGACATGGAGCGCATGAGCTTCAACACGGCGATCGCCGCGATGATCGAACTGAACAACGCGCTCGTCGGCGAGAAGACGATCCCGCGCCAGATCGCTGAGCCGATGGTGCTGCTGCTGGCCCCGCTGGCGCCGCACATCGCCGAGGAACTGTGGCAGCGGCTGGGCCACGGCGATTCGCTCACCCACGCGCCCTGGCCCGCGCATGATCCCGCATTGCTCGTGGAGTCCACAATCGAGTACCCCGTGCAGATCAACGGCAAAGTCCGCGCCCGCATCATCGTCCCCGCCGACGCGAATGATGCCGCCATCGAATCGATCGCGATGAAGGACGATAAGGTCACGCCGCACCTGGCGGGCAAGACGATCAAGAAGGTGATCGTGATCAAGGGCAAGATGGTGAACGTCGTGGTGGTGTAGGCTGCTATAATGGTTTTTCGACCCGTGAGACGATCTATGCACCTTGGCCAGACCACCCCAACTCGGCTCGCCGCTTCAATCCTCACGGCAGTCATGTTGATCGTGTCCGCCGGTTGCTACGAAAAAGTGGTCAATTCCAAGCCGTTCCCCGGCATGGCGTACACCGGCAAGGACGCGCCGCCGGTGGCGAATGACTATTCCAACGCCTTTGAGTCGCAGCGGAAAAACGACGACTTCTTCGCCCCCATCGGCGGATTCACGCGCGGCGTCGGCAACGTCTTCAAGGGCATCGGCAACGCCTTCGCCGGCGACGGTGACAAGCCCAAGCCCGCCGCCAGCGCCCCGGCTTACAACAGCACCCCGGGCGCCGCCAGCGCGCCGCCGGCCAAGTCACGTCCGCCCGCCGAGCCGCCTGAGTCCAACGAAGGCTCGCTCTTCGACACCGCTCCTCCCAAATAGCTCCGCATGGCACCCGTGCCTTCCGCCGATGCAGTCACACCCTCCGCCGCCTCCGGGCTGTGCGCCGCATCCGTTGCCGCGTCAGCGCCGGCCGCGATCGAAGTGGGCGTTCACCAGGGCGCCGTGCCCATTGCGGCCATGCCGTGGCCGCGGGACTGCGGCGGCGAGTGCATCTTCGTCGGCCGCACCCGCGGCGAATCGCATCCACATCTCGGCGCGCTGCTTCGCCTCGAATACGAAATGTATGAGCCGATGGCGGTGAAGATCCTGCACGCGATGGCGACGGACGCGATGAACCGCTTCGGCTGCCGGATGTTGCGAATCGTTCACGCCAAAGGCCCCGTCGAACTCGGCGAGGCCAGCATTGTCATCCAGGTCGCCACCGCGCACCGCAGCGAAAGCTTCGCGGCGTGCAAGCACCTGATCGATCGCGTCAAGCACGAACTGCCCGTGTGGAAGCACGAAATCTGGGAGCAGGGCCGCACGTTCGTCGAGGGAAGCTGCGCCCGGCCCGCGTGATGCCGAACGCTGCGTCAACCGTTTGATGGTGGGCTTCCTCGAATCGGGTGACCGGGCCTGAGTCCTCGAAGGCCCGGAGCAAGCCGCCTCAAAGCAGCGGGGCGTCGAAGGCTCCTCTCCGGCCACCCGGCTTCCTCAAACGGGCCCACTACACCTTCCTCAGGCGCTGCCCGGTCAAAGCGACGTGCGTACCGCCGGCGGGGCAGTTATCGTGCCGTCGTCGCCGGATGGATAGTCACGCATTCCACCCGGCGAGCCGATGAAAATAGACACGGTCGAGCGCGGCCCGTTTCGCGACGGGGTTTGCCCCGCTTCCGCGCCTTGACCCGTTTCCGCGCGTTTCATCCGCGCACCGTCAGGAGTCCACCGCTCATGCGTATCCGTAAAGCCGTGATCACCGCCGCGGCCCCCAACCAGCGCTCGCTGCCGCTGCAGCGATTCGTCGATCGCGACGGCATTGAGAAAGCGGCGCTGCGAATCATCATCGAAGAGGTGCTCAGCGCCGGCGTCGAGGAAATCGCCCTGGTCATCTGCCCCGGCGATCAGGAGTTCTATCGCACCGCCGCCGAGGAACACGCGCCGCGCCTGCACTTTGTCGAGCAATCCAACCCGCGCGGCTACGGCGATGCGCTGCACCGCGCCGCCGCGTTCGTTGGCCGCGAATCTTTCGTGCATCTCGTCGGCGATCACCTCTACGTCAGCCGCAGTGGCAAGCGCTGCGCCCAGCAACTCGTGGAGATCGCCACCACCGAGGCGTGTTCGGTATCCGCCGTGCAGCCGACGCGCGAGGCGATGCTGCCGTACTACGGCGTCGTCGGCGGCCGGCGCGTGCAGGGACAGAACAAGCTCTACGAGATCGAACGCGTCGTGGAAAAACCCACGCCCACCGAGGCGGAGCAGAAGCTCATCGTGCCGGGCCTGCGCGCGGGCAATTACCTGTGCCTCTTCGGCATGCACGTGCTCTCGCCGCTGGTGCTCGAATTGCTCGGCCAGCAGATCGCAGCAGCCAAACCGGGACAATCGATCCAGCTCTCGCCTGCGCTGGCGCAACTCGCTCAGCGCGAACGCCACCTGGCCCTGGAAATCGAAGGCGATCGCTACAACATCGGCGTGAAGTACGGCCTGCTCACCGCCCAGCTCGCCCTGGCGCTCAGCGGCCAGGATCGCAGCGACGTGTTGGCGCAACTCGTCGAACTGCTGGCGACGAGTCAGCCCGTTTAGCCGCCGGCAAAGGCCCGGCGGCGGCCCGCGTGAAGCAATGGAAATTCTCCGCGGAACGAATCATCAGGTGCATTCCAAACCAACCACAAAGACACAGAGACACAAAGATGCGGGGAAGCGCGGACATCAAGATGGCCATGCATGCCAGGTATCGACCTGCGTGAGATGAAACTTGCGGGGTCAGCGAGGGTTGATCTCGCTTTTTCTCTTCTTCGTGTCTCTGTGTCTCTGTGGTTCATTCCGTCCGCCTTGCGGACAACGCAACAAAATCACCCATGCCCGCCACGCTCATCGACATCATCTCCAGCGACGACGCGACGCTCCGCAACACCGCGCTGGAAGCCGCTTGCGCCTCTGCATCCGCCGAGGAACTGCTCGCCCATTGCAAGGAACTCGACGCCTTCCGCCGGCAGAGCGACAACCTCTACCAGCGCGTCCGCGCCCTGTTTTTTCTCTATGCGATCAACCGATTCCACCTGCCCGGCAAACTGCCCGCCACCGGCGGCGTGCTGATCCCCTTCGCCGGCTACACGCACCTGCTCTCGCGCCGCTTCGATGAGGCCATCGATTGTTTCCTCGCCGACCAGGCTCGCGGCGGCCCCAGCGATGGCTTGTGCAGCGCGCTCGCGTTGGCTTATCGCGATCTCGCGTTTCAGACGCTGGCGAACCAGGTCCGCCGCAGCGTCCGCTCCGTGCGCGGCAACCAGTGGATGTTCCGCATGGGCCATCCCGCCGATCAACCGCTCCGCCTGCGCCGAGAGTTGCTGGAGCGAAAGGCGGCCGGCGGAAACGGGAGCGCGGGCGGCGCCGGGGGACCGTATCCGATCCTCACCGAGCGCACGCCGGTGCGCATGGACCTGACGCACAGCGCGTGGAGCGACATTTTTTTTCTCGGCATGGATTTTCCGCAAGGCGCGCAGGTGCTCAATGTCTCGATCGATCTGGCGGTGCTCGGCCGAGACAGCGCGCCCAAGCCGCCGATCGAAACCTATCTGCGCGTGATCGATGAGCCGGTGCTGCGACTGGTCAGCGTCGATCTGGGCGCACGGGCCGACATCACCACGCTGCCGGAAGTCTTCGATTTTGCACGCGACTATCTGGGCCTTTTGAAAGCGGCGATCATCGCCGCCGGCATCGTGCCCGCCGGCCTCGAAGGCTCCGGACAGCAACTGTCCGATCTGCTTACGCACATGATCGGACCGGGCCTGGGCCTGGAGATCGTCAGCAGCGTCAACAACATTCCCAAGGGCTCGCGCCTTGCCGTCTCCACCAATCTGCTCGCGTCGCTCATTGCACTGTGCATGCGGGCGACGGGACAGGCGAAGAACCTCACCGGCTCGCTCGATGAAGACGAACGTCGCCTCGTCGCGGCCCGCGCCATCCTCGGCGAATGGCTCGGCGGTTCCGGCGGTGGATGGCAGGATTCCGGCGGCGTCTGGCCCGCGATGAAGCTTATCCGAGGCGCGCCGGCGGTCGAAGGCGATCCGGAGTTCGGCGTCAGCCGCGGTCGCCTGCTGCCCAACCATCACATCCTCACTGAGCAGGAAGCCTCAGCCGACACTCGCAAGCGTTTGCAGGACAGCCTCGTCCTCGTCCACGGCGGCATGGCGCAGAACGTCGGCCCGATTCTCGAAATGGTCACGGAGAAGTATCTGCTCCGCAGCAGCGCGGAGTGGAAAGGCAGGCAGCAGGCGCTGGCCGTGCTCGATCGTATCCTCCTGGCGCTCAAGGCCGGCGATGTCAAGGGCGTCGGCGAAGCGACCACGCACAACTTCTTCGAGCCGATCCAGGCGATCATTCCCGCCGCCAGCAATCTCTTCACCGAGACGCTCATCAACCGGACGAAGGAGCGTTTCGGCCTTGATTTCTGGGGCTTCTGGATGCTCGGCGGCATGTCCGGCGGCGGCATGGGTTTCATCGTCGCGCCGCATCGCAAGGCGGAAGCGCAGAAGTTCCTGCAGGAGACGATGACGCAGGCCAAGCGCGAATTGCAGAACGCGCTGCCCTTCGCCATGGAGCCGGTGGTTTACGATTTTGCCATCAATCCGCGCGGCACGGATGCGACGCTGCTGAGCGCCGACGAAGCGATGATGCCCGCGTCGTACTACACGATGATGGTGCCGCGCTGGCTGCGCACCGATCCGCGCGAGCTGACGCCGCAGGGCCGCGACGAACTGGAACGCTTCGGCGCCGCCTGCCGGTCGCGAGATGCCATGTCGCCGCTGGTGCGAGTGGTGTTCGATCGCATGATCCCGCAGAGCGTGCGCGAACAGACCAGCGGCTCGCAATCGCTGGCGGATCTTCTTGACAAGCACGGGTTCGACCGCGAGCAGCACGAGTCCATCCGCGCCAATCTCCGCGCCGGCCGCATCGGCCTGGCGCAGAACCGCTTGCCTGCAAGCACCACGATCGAGGACGTGCGTGCCGCCGATGTGGTCAACGCCACCGCCGCCAGCCTCATCGATCCGCAGTGGACGAAGCGCGGCCAGCAGGCTTTGGCGGCGGGCGAAGTCGGCGTGGTGTCGCTCGCCGCCGGCGCCGGCAGCCGATGGACGCAGGGCGCCGGCGTGGTGAAGGCGTTGCATCCGTTCTGGAAAGTGCGAGGCAAGCATCGCTCGTTTCTCGAAGTGCATCTGGCCAAGAATCGCCGTGTCGCCAAGCAGCATGGCGCGACGATTCCGCACGTCGTCACCACCAGCTATCTCACGCACGAACCCACGCAGCAGTATCTGCACGCCCGCGGCAACTTCGGTTTCGACGGCCCGCTCTACCTCTCCCCCGGCAAAGCGGTGGGGCAGCGGCTGATCCCGATGGAGCGCGACCTGCGCTTCGCCTGGGAGGAAATGCCGCAGCAACTGCTCGACGAGCAGAAGCAGAAGATGCGGCAAAGCCTGCACGCGGCGCTGATGAATTGGGCACGCTCGGCCGGCGAAGGCAACGATTATCTCGACAATTTGCCGTTGCAATGCATGCACCCGGTGGGGCACTGGTTCGAACTGCCCAATCTCTTCCGCAACGGCGTGCTGGCGCAGATGCTCCGCGATCGGCCCGCGCTGAAGTATCTCATGCTGCACAACATCGACACGCTGGGCGCCGACGTCGATGCCGCGATGCTCGGCCTGCACATTCAGCGCGGCTCGTGCCTGACCTTCGAAGTCATCACGCGGCGCGTGGAGGATCGCGGCGGCGGCCTGGCGCGGATCGACGGGCGCGTGCGCCTGGTCGAGGGACTTGCCATGCCGCGCGAGGAGGATGAGTTCGGCCTGTCGTACTACAACACGATGACGACCTGGATCGACATCGACCGCTTGCTGGCCTCGTTCGGCCTCGACCGCGCGAGCCTCAGCGATCAGGCGAAAGTCGCCGCGGCAATCCGCCACATGGCGGCGCGGATGCCGACCTACATCACGCTCAAGGACGTGAAGAAGCGCTGGGGTCACGGGCAGGAGGATATTTTCCCGGTCGCACAGTTCGAGAAGTTGTGGAGCGACATGACCGCGGTGCCGGAGGTGGCCACGGGGTTTGTCGTGGCGCCGCGCACGCGCGGGCAGCAGCTCAAAGAGCAGGCGCAACTCGACGGCTGGCTGCGCGACGGCTCGGGGGCGCACGTCGAATCGCTGTGCGCGTGGTAGCGGATTCGGCGTTACCGTAACGACGAATCGGTCAATGTAAGGTAGTATGGCTGACGGCCCGCCTGCGGGGCCGCGTTGTTCTTTGGCAAGTCTTCGATCGGAAGAGGGGAAGATGGCGCGGCTGCGGACAGTGGCCGGAAAGTGTCCTACCTTTGTGGCAGTCGATTTTGTAAGTGCTGGATAAGACTTGAATTAGCGTTGTTTTCGGCTGGCCGGGGGTGTGTGGCCGGCCACTTGGGGGCTGATGGCATTGACGCCGGGGCGTCGGCTCGGTAACCTAACAAGAACCTATCAACAGGGTGCCGCATGTCCGCAAGCCGCAAGGTCATCGAACAATTGGCGCAGCGCATCGCCGCGATCGAGCAGGCCGCCGCCGGCGCGGTCTTCGGCGGCGAGGGCGACGCTGATTGCGCGGCAGCGCGGGTCGTGCCCACGGGTTGGCCGGGGGCCGATGCAAGGCTGGGCGGCGGGCTGGCGCGCGGCGCGGTGCATGAGTGGTTCGCCGCGGCGGATGAGAATGGCGGCGACAACGTGCGAGGGCAATCAAGTCCAGGCCATCGAGGATCGCATCAACCCTGGATCGCGCCGCTGTGCATCCTTGCTCACCTGGCGTGGCAGGCAGTGGAGCTTTCGCAGTCGGTGCAATCGCGAGTGCTCTGGATCGGCCGGCGATGCTGGCCCTATCCGCGCGTGCTGGTGGCGGCGGGCCGGTCTTCGCGGTTTGCTCCATCACATCTTTTGAAAACCTCGCTCTTCCTCAACCCGCCCGATCGCTCCACGCGGTTGTGGGCGATTGACCTGGCGCTGCGATCGCCCGCCGTCGCCCTGGTCATCGCCGACGGCAGCGGCCTGGACATGGCGGCCACGCGCCGGCTGCAACTGGCCGCCGAGGCGGGCCTGCGCGGCGGCGGCGGAGGCATCGCGCTGTTCGTCCGACCGCCGCACGAGCAGCGCCAACTCTCCGCCGCGAGCACGCGCTGGCGGGTGGGGAGGGAAGGGGGCAGGGGACAGGAGATAGCGGACAGGGGACAGGGGACAGGACGAGGCAATCCGATGGCAATCGGGTGGGGCGCGCGTTTAGCGGAAACGCCGCAGGCGTCTGGCGAAACGCGAGCGCGTGGCATTCCGCCAGACGCCTGCGGCGTTTCCGCTAAACGAGAGGAATCGTTGCGGTCGACCCTCGCGCCGCTGTTGTCTCCTTCGGCCCCTGTCCCCTGTCTCCTGTCCCCTGTTTCCTCTCCGCGCTGGCGCGTTGAACTGCTGCGCTGCAAGGGCGGCAACCTCGACGCCTTGTCGCGCGGCGAGGACAACTGGCTGGTGGAGTGGCGCTATGAAACGTGTGCTGTCGCTGTATCTGCCGATGTGGTCGATCGACCTGGCGCGACGCAGGCTTTGCCGCAGCGCGGGACGGACATCGGTCGGCGCACCGCGTGAAGGCGATCGTGCGCGGCGCGATGAAGTGTTGCCGGCGATCCTGCTGGTGAACACGGTGGCCGACCGCCAGATCGTCGCCTGCTGCTGCGAGCGTGCCTCGGCCGCGGGCGTGCAGCCGGGGATGACGCTGGCGCACGCGCGGGCGCTGCTGCCAGGCAAGGAGAAAGGGACCAAGGGACCAAGGGACCAAGGGACGGAGGGACGGAGGGATCAAGGGACGGAGGGACGGAGGGACCAAGGGACCAAGGGACGGAAGAGGCAGGTGTCCGTTTCCGCTCCTTGGTCTCCTGGTCCCTTGGCTCCTTTGTCCCTTCATCCTTTCACGCCGCAGCGCGACGCCATCGCGCTGCGGGCGCTGGCCGAATGGGCGACACGTTTTGCACCGACGGTGTCGCCGGACGCGGAGATGGCCGCGCTCGTTCCGGGCTCTGGTTCCCACTCCCTTGGCCCTGGGCCCTCTTCCCTCGGCCCTGCCTTCCTCCTGCACACCGGCCTGATCCTCGACGTCACCGGCTGCACCCGCCTCTACGGCAGCGAGTCGAAACTCATGCAACAGCTCACCGCCGCCGTCACGCGACTGGGCTTTCGCTGCCGCGCCGCCATCGCGCCGACCATCGGCGGCGCGTGGGCGCTCTCGCGCTTCGGTCCTCAGCCGGCGATGATCGTGCAGGACGATGATCTTCTCGCCGCGCTGGCGCCGCTGCCGGTGCGGGCGCTGCGCGTGGATGAAAATGTGCTCGACGCGCTGGCGGAAGTGGCGGTCGATCGCATCGAGCATCTGCTCGCCTTGCCGCGGGAGATGCTGCCCTCGCGCTTCGGCGACGATCTGCTGCTGCGACTGGATCAGGCGCTGGGGCAGGCGATGGAGACGATCGATCCTGTTCGGCCCGCGCCGCCGCCGAGCGTGGAGGTTCTCTTCGCCGGCCCCGCGACGCAGGTCGAGGCGATTCAGCAGGCGGCGCGAAAGCTGGTGGAAGAACTCGTCACAGAACTGCGCCATCGCGAGAGCGGCGCGCGGCAACTGGACCTGACGCTGTTCCGCGCCGATGCCGAGCCGGTGCAGCTGAACGCGGCGTTCGGTCGGCCCAGCCGGGATGTGAGGCACCTGTGGTCGCTGCTGTCGCCGCAGTTGGAGAAGGCGAACCTGGGCCACGGCGTCGATCGCATGACGCTGTGTGCCTCGCGCCTCGGTCGGCTGCGGCACGAACAGGCGGAGCGATGGCGCGACAACGACGCCGCGACGGCGACGCAGCTTGAGCAGGAACTAGGGCAGCTTGTCGATGTGCTGACGAATCGCCTGGGGCCGGCGGGCGTGCTGGAGGTGGAAGCGGTGGCCACGCACCAGCCGACGCGGGCGTTCCGGTTGAGGGAACAGGGAGCAGGGGACAGGAGACAGGAGACAGGGGACAGGAGACAGGGGACAGGGGACAGGGGACAGGGAACAGAGAGGCATTTAGCCGGCGGGCTTGCCCGCCGTGGGGCTGCGGGGCAGGCGGGGATTTCGAATGGTCGAGGGCCGGATTTGAGATTTGGAATTTCAGATTTGAGATCTGAGATTTCAGATTCGAGATCTGAGATTTCAGGTTTGAGATCTGAGATTTCAGATTTGAGGTTGGAACATTCCGACTCACGTGCCGGGGGCCATGGCGGCACCGCGCTCGATCGGCCCTCGCTGCTGCTGGAGATTCCCGAGTTGATCGAGGTTTGGGCGATGACGCCGGACGGCCCGCCGGTGCTGCTGCGCTGGCGCGGAGCGGAGCATCGCGTGGTGTCGAGCGTGGGGCCGCTGCGGATCGCGGACGAATGGTGGCGTGCGGGACAGGGGACAGGAGACAGGGAACAGGGGGCAGGGGACAGGGAACATTTAGCCGGCGGGCTTGCCCGCCGCGAGGCCGCGGAGTCGTTGGCGGTCGGGATGACAGCGATGCCTATCGCAGCGAACGCAGCAGCAGCAGAGGCTCCGGCAGCAAGCGCGACGAGTCTCGCCGCCGTGGCATGCTGCGATTATTTCAAGGTGGCCGACGACACGGGGCGGTGGCTGTGGATCAGCCGATCGTGGCCGTCGGGGCGGTGGCTGCTGCGCGGGATGTGGGTGTGAGGACGCTATCACGTAGGGTGCGTCAAGGCTTGGCGCGGACGCACCACGGTCTACTGAGAGCGCAATCCGGTGCGTCCGCGCCGAGCCTTGACGCACCCTACGGCGAAAACGATACCAGTCTGCGGAGTCGTATTTCCAAGACCGCTTACTTCGTGCGCGGCTCCTGCCGCATCTCGCACTGACCCTGTTTTTCGCGTTGGCAGACATCGCAAAATAGTTGCGCTGCTGGGTCGCCGGAGGCTCGCTTGAGGCAGTCATCGACGCGCGATTGCACGATGTCGCACATGAGCGGATGCAGGCCGATGGGCGCGGTGACCAGGAACTTCACGCCCGCATGCTTCGCGGCGGCTTCGGCGGTGAGGCGCGGAATGTCCACGCTCCAGTGTCGACCGGGCAGCAGGAAATAGGGCATCACCACCACGCATGCCGCACCGGCAGCGACGCACTTGTCGAACGCCTGCGCGATGGTCGGTTCGGCCAACTCCATGTGCGCCGGCTCGACGATGCGGTAGGGCGTGAATGCACGGAATCGCTGAACGAACTCCTCCAACATGGCGTTGGACTCGCCGCGCTTGGAGCCGTGGTCGACGATGATGAGGGCGGTGTTCAAGGGGATGCGAGGTCGGCGAAGTTCGCGACGTCCGCTCTGCGAGCGGACGCTAAACGGGATCGTCATTCCGCTGCTCGGACAAATGGGCCTGCTCGGGCGCGGCGCGATTCACCGCGTGCCCAGTTTCACCTTCAGTTCCACTTCTTTATCGCCGCGTTTCACTTTCACTTTCACTTCCTGTCCCGGCTTCGCCGCCCCGATCAAGCCGGTGAGATCCTTGAGGTTCTTCACTGGCTTGTCGTCCCAGGCGGTGATGACGTCGTCGGTCTTCATGCCGGCGGCCTCGGCGGGGGAGCCGGGGCTGGTGCCGTCGATGGCGCAGCCGGTGTCGGCGTCGAGGCTTGCGTAGTTGGGGACGATGCCCAGGTAGGCGCCGCCGCCGCGCGGGCCGCCGGCCGCGGGGTGGGCCATGCGCACTTTCTGGAATGCGATCTTGTCGCTGCTGTGCCACATTTTGCGTGCGATGGCGATGGTGGCTTCGCAGACTTTCACGCCGCCTTCGACGTTGATCTTCTCCGCGGTATCGCTGGGCTTGTGGTAATCGGGATGAACGCCGGTGAAGAAGTGGATCGCGGGGATTCCGCGTGTGTGGAACGACTGGTGATCGCTGCCGCCGATGCCGTCACCGCCGCTGGTGGAAATCTTGATGCCTGCCAGGGTCTCGGCTTCCTTGACCCATGGCTCGAACTTGTCGCCGCTGCCCACGCCCACGCCCACGACCTTGTCGTCCTTCATGCGGCCGATCATGTCGAGGTTGAGCATGGCGACGATCTGTTCCTGCTTGATGTTCAGATCGGCGAGGCTGCGCATCATGTGGGCGGAGCCGAGCAGGCCGCGCTCTTCACCGTTGAAGAGAACGAAGAGGATGGAGCGGCGCGGCTTGGGCTGGGCGGGGGGTTTGTTCGCGTTCGTATCCAGATTCGCGCCCAAGGCCGGGCCGCTTGAAGCGGCCCCGCCTGCGGCGGGAGAGTCGGCATCGGCTTTCGCCAGTTCGACGAAGCGCTGCGCAATCAGCACGATGCCCGCGGTGCCCGAGGCGTTGTCGTCCGCGCCATGGTAGATGTCGCCGGGCTTGGATTTGCCGATGGCGCCCATGCCGCCGTGGCCCAGGTGGTCGTAGTGGGCGCCGATGACGATGTACTCATTGGCCAGTTCACCGGTGCCGGGCAGAACACCGGCGACGTTTTCCACCGCGACTTTCTTGCGCTCGAGTTCGACGTGGCCTTTCACCACGATGCCTTCCATCGGCGTGGGCTTCAGTTCACCCGCGTCGGCAGCGCTCTGCCATTTGCCGGGCGTGGTCACGTCGCCGAGATTCGCTCCGCGCAGCATCGCGCGGAACACTTCCTGCGTCATCTGGATCACCGGGATCGGCGTCATCTCGCCGGCCTGCGTACCGGCGACCGTTGGGATCGGGCCATCCGCGTTCGGCCTGGGCGGATCGACCACGACCAGCGCGCTGGCTCCGTGCTCGGCTGCCCATTTCGCCTTGCTGATGAGATTGGAAAGATCGCCCCAGCCGCCGGGCGCTTCGCCGGCCCATTTCGCCTTGCCCTTCTCATCCATCGGCTCATAGCGGAACGCGATCGCGACTTTGCCCTTCAGCGCCTCTTTGTCCAGGCCGGCAAAGCTGTCGTAGCTCTGCTCTTTGCTCTTGGCGGCGTATCCGACGAACACCGCGGGGCCCTCGAACCTGGCGTTGCCGGAGAATCCGCGGGCGTTGTAGTGCTCCACCGCCTTGGGCTTCATCAACTCCTTGCCGTTCGTGTCCAGCACCACCAGATCCAGCGACTTGGCGACGGCGCCGGCGTTGATGTCGAACGTCTGCAGATACGTCGGCTCGCCCGGATTCTTCGAAATGAACGCGGGCTTGAGGCCCAGCGCTTTGAGTTCGTTCACCAGATAGTCGCGAGCGATCTCCAGCCCCTTCGTGCCGGGTCCGCGGCCTTCCATTTCCGGAGCTGCCAGATCGGTGACGAGTTTGCGATAGCGCTCGATGTCGCGCTGTCGGGCGCTGGCATCGGGAGTGCCCGCCGTCGCCTTGGGCCTGGGCGCGTCGGGCAGTTTCTCCGCGGCTCGCAGCGGAACGAACAGCGAAGCCAACACGAGCAACCACAGAAACGGCAGGGCGGTGCGATGCGACATCGGGCGTGATCTCCGTAGGTTGCCTTCATGATAGGCCCAAACGGACAAAGTGCGAGGGTTTGCAGTCGCGCGGTGCGACAGGCTATCTCCCTATCCGCACGAGATGCCGAGCGTGGTGCGTCCGCGCCGAGCCTTGACGCACCCTACAGGTCAAGCTTTCTTCCCGCCATCGCGAGGCGGCGGCGGGGTGGCCACGGCTGTCGCGCCAGTCTTCGTCGTCGCGTCCACCGTGCCCAGCACGCCGGGCAGTTCCACGCCGGCCTGCTTCGCCAGTTCGTGCATCGGCGGCAGCGAGCCGATCAGGCTGCGCAGGAAGTTCGCGGTGGAGCCATCGCTGCCGCTAGCGCTGCCCGAGTCCCAGACGGTGATCTTGTCGATCTTCAGGTTGGCGATCGCCTTCACCTGTTCGCGAACGAGTTCGGGCAGCTTCTCGATCATCAGCAGCGTGGGGGCGAGTTCGGGCTTTTCGCCGCAGATGCGCAGCAGTTCCTCGTAGCCCTTGGCCTTGGCGGTGAGCACGCGCTGGATGCCCTCGGCCTCGGCGTTGTAGCGGGCGAGGATGCCGTCCGCTTCGCCCTTGGCGGTCCGGCGGATGCGCTCGGCCTCGGCCTCGGCGTCGATCGTGACCTTCTCCTTTTCAATCGTCTGCTTGACGACCTGTTCCTTTTCCAGCTTGGCCAGTTCCTGCTCCGCCTCGGCCTTGAGCACGTCGCGGGCCGACTGGGCGCGGGCGACTTCGCCGCGACGCCTGGCGTCCGCCTCGCGCTCGGCGAGCGTGGCGTTGTAGGTCGCCATGTTCGCCTTCGCTTCGTTTTCGCCCTGAATGGCGGCGGCTTCCAGCTCGGAAATCCTGATGCGCTGATCCGTCTCCGCCTGTTTCTTGCCCTGCACCGCCAGCGCTTTCTGCTGGGCGATGGCGATTTCCTGCTCGCGGTTCGCGTTCGCTTCGCCGGTGAGGCCCTCCGCTTCCAGCTTGGACACATTGATGCGCTGCTCGCGCTCCGCGTTCTTGCGGCCGATCGCCGCACCCGCCACCTGATTGGCGACCTCCACTTCCTTCTGACGATTCGCCGACGATTCACCGATCGCGCCTTGCCGCAGGGCCTCGGCGACTTCGATCTTCGCCTGGTTCACCGCATCCGCGGCGGCCTTGCGGCCCAGGGCTTCGATGTAGCCCGATTCGTCCATGATGTCGCGGATGTTCACGTTGATGACATCGAGGCCGATCTTGTTCAGCTCGAATCCCACGTTCTTGTTGACCAGATCGAGGAACACTTCGCGGTCCTGGTTGATCTGCTCGATGGTGAGCGTGGCGATGACCAGTCGCATCTGGCCGAGGATGATGTCGCGTGCCTGGGCGGCGATGGCGTCTTCGCGCAGGCCCAGCAGGCGCTCGGCCGCGTTGTTCATGATCGCCGGATCGGTGGAGATGCCGACCGTGAACGTGGAGGGTACGTTGACGCGGATGTTCTTCTTCGAGAGCGCGCCGGTGAGCTCGATCTCAATCGCCATCGGCTCCAGCGACATGTACTGGTAGTCCTGAAACAGCGGCACGATGAACACGCCGCCGCCGTGGACGCAGCGGGCCGCCTGAGCGCCGCCGACCTTGCCGTAGACGACGAGGATGCGGTTGGACGGGCAGCGTTTGTACTGCTTCACCACGAAGGTGAGCACGCCGAGGATCACCAGGACGATGAGGACTGGAATGATGATGCCGGACATGGGGACTCCTTGGGGGAGGAAGGCAGATTGAAAATTGAGAATTGCAAATTGAAAAGTTTAAATTGTCGCCATCGACGGAGAACAATTTGCAATACTCAATTGACAATTTTCAATTTGCAATACTGTTCTCCTCACGCAGCAGGTTGCCCCGCGCGGGCCGTCGCCGAGCCTTTGGCCCGCGGCTAAACGAAAGACGATTCAGCTCTTCACCTGGACAACCACGCTCTGATCATCCTCCACGCTGACGATCGTCACCGCGGTGAAGGCGGCGATTTCCTCGGCGTTGCTCGATGCGGAGAGAATCTTCTTTCGGCCGGACACCGTGACTTCCACCTGTCCGCGGCCCTTGCCTTTGGCGGGGATCGTCAGATAGACGCGGCCTGTGTTGCCGATGGCGGTCTTCACGTCGTAATGCGCCTCGCGCGCCATCTTGCGCACGCCCCACATCAGCGCCGAGGCGAGCAGCATCAGCCCGAACCCGAATCCGCCGGCGGCGAATGAGGAGGGCACCGGCCCCATGTCCCAGCTCACGCGGCAGGTCAGTCCGACCCAGCCCGTGCCCATGAAGAAGGCAAGGATGGAGAGCAGCGAGAAGATGGTGAACGCGCCGGTGGAATCGATGTGCGTGCCGCCGTGATCCAGATCGGCGCCGCCAACGTCCAGGTCGCCGCCGCCAAAACCGAAGGTCAACTGCATGCCCAGGTGAATGAGAAAGAACAGCGTCGCGGTCATGGCGAGGATGAAGTAGATCGCCACGTCCAGCCCCTGATCCAGATAGCGGGCGAGATCGAAAAACTCGGAGATGGAGGCGATGAAAGGCATCGGTCTCTCCGTGCGGTGAAAGGAGGTGAGCGCCGCAAAGCCGACTCAGCCCCTGAGAAAGCAGCTTCGAATCCGATCACTGGTTGTGGATCGCGAATCGGAGGCAGCGTACGAGTGTCGGCGGGGGGTGTCAAACAAGTGTTGCCGCAGCGCGGCGCTGTGGGACACAGCAAGCGGGACTCGTTTGGTGGCCGGGGCTGGAGTCCGCGCAAGCCCCGGAATGGGCGCGCGGCCATCGATTAGAACTGCGGAGAACGTGATTCGTTGGAACAAGGTGAACCGTTCCGGGGCATCCGCCGAGCCTCCTGCCCCGGCCACTCAACGCAGCGCGGTCCTGCCCCCGGCCACACAGCGCAGCGCGGTACTGCCCCGGCCACCCAGCGCGGCGCGGCAGCCGCGCTACTGCTTGATGTAGATCGTCTGCTCCGGCTTGAGCCGTTTCATGTGCGACTCCAAATCGAAAAGTTCCGGATCGAACTTGCGCGGCGCGTTGGTGGCGTCGTAGAGGTGCAGAATCATGTTGCCGTCCTTGCCCGGCGTGGTGACTTCGATGCGAGTGCTGATGTACGGGCCGACCGCCTTGTTCTCGATCTCCATCCGCTGCGGCTCGCCGATCATGCGGGCGACGATGATCGGACGGAAGAAACTGTCGAGCAGTTCCACGCGGTCGATGCGGTAGTGGATGTTGAAGTAGTAGCGGAGCGCCTGATCCGCCGGCTCCACGACGAAGCGTCCTTCGCGCCATTCCACCGGCGGCACGCGGCGGGGATCGGCGAGCGCGGGAGGCAGCGGCAGAATGCCGAGCAGTCTCGCCATGTCGACGGGCCGGACGGGGAACGGCGCGGGCTTCTCGACCGCTTCAGGCGGCAGCGGATCGTTCTTGCCGTCGTGCCTGCCGATGTAGACCTTCTTGCCATCGAGTTCATCGAAGAGCCACAGGTGCGTGTCGTTGGAGCCGGCCCAGAGCTTGGTCAGGCCCACTTTGCCGATGGTCATCGCCGCCTTGTTGGGCGGTTCGAGGATCACGTGGCCTTCGCCTTGTTCGAGCCGCGACTTGCCGGTTTCGTCCTTCCAGCGCACCTCGATCACCGCGCGGGCCCAGAGGCGGTCGATGTCGCCGATGCGTTCGTTGTGCCTGCTGGCCAGTTCCGCATAGGTGGGCATGTTCGTGGGACGGGCGACGTCCGGGGCCGTCTGCTGCGACGGGCAGCCGGCGCAGCAGGCGAGCAGGGCGGCGAGCGAAGCGGCGGCAATGAAGTCTCGGATAGGCATCGAATGTCTCGACATGTGGTCTGGGAAAAGTCGTTCCACCTGCATTCAGCGCGGCAGGATGCGTGCGGGTTCATTCCATTCGTTTAGCGGAAACGCCGCAGGCGTCTGGCGGTTGGTCTCGTGCATGCGTTGCGAGGCATTCACGCGCCGCAGCGTCGCCGCTCCCGCTCCAGACGCCTTCGGCGTTTCCGCGCAGGATCCCTGCGAGATTAACTCCGCAGATTCAAATCGCTTCCCTCCCAGCCGGACGACTTGGAAAGTCGTCCCACATGCGATGTTGATCCTGCACGGCTCCTAAACGGCTGACGGTCATCGGCGGCGCCATCGCATGCGTCACAATTCCGCGTTGAGAATCTCATTGAGCTGCTCCGTCACCTGCTGAATCTGCGCCTCGTCCAGATGCGGGTCGAGCACTTCGATCACCTCGTCCTCGTTCCATTTGCCGAACGGGCCTTTCGAAAGGTCGAGCTTGGGCGTCATCTGCCACCACTCCTGCTCGACGCTCTGCCCGCCGGCCGTCGAATCCGGTTCGTCGGGCAACGGCACGATGGCCTGGCGCTTCTGCGTGCCGTCGTAGCGCAGCATTTTCTTCCGCATCAGGATCAGCGCCAGCACAAACCGAAACGCCAGCCGCTGCGGTTCCTTCACATCCGCGAGCCGGCGGAGCAGATTCATCAGCACGTCGTTGTCGACGAAGAGTTTCTTCTTCTGATTCGGCTCCGGCACCACGGCTTTCCAGTGCGCGAACACCTGCGCGGGCCGGCCCTTGTTGTCGGGCAGATTCCAGGCGTCGAGAGAAATATCGACTCGCTTGAAGCCCAGCGTATTGGCGGGCGTGGGATCGTTCGCGTCGGACTCGACGAGCGCGGCGATGTACGCCTCGCCGGGAACCAGCGCCCGGCCGGTGATGGCGCAGGCGCCGGACGAGCGGGCGATTTCGTAGGTGGGGGCGTTGAACTGACTCATGCGGGCATCCTTGCGTCCGAACATTTAGCCGGCGGGCTTGCCCGCCGCGGAGGTGCGATGACGCACTCCGTGCAGGCATCGCTTCACGTCGATGCGACGAGGTCGGCGATCGCGGTTGGTCTTAATCCTGCGCTATTCACTGCTAGCCTATCGTCATTCGCGGCGTCGCGCCTGTTGGTGCACCATCGGCGGGCTTGCCCGCCGCGGAGGTGCGATGACGCACTCCGTGCAGGCATCGCTTCACGTCGATGCGACGAGGTCGGCGATCGCGGTTGGTCTTAATCCTGCGCTATTCACTGCTAGCCTATCGTCATTCGCGGCGTCGCGCCTGTTGGTGCACCATCGGCGGGCAAGCCCGCCGCGGAGGTGCGATGACGCACTCCGTGCAGGCATCGCTTCACGTCGATGCGACGAGGTCGGCGATCGCGGTTGGTCTTAATCCTGCGCTATTCACTGCTAGCCTATCGTCATTCGCGGCGTCGCGCCTGTTGGTGCACCATCGGCGGGCAAGCCCGCCGGCTAAATGGCGACGACTCCCAACTGCCTCTCCGCCCCCGTCGCGGTCTGATCGATGAGCGTGGCAATCGTCATCGGGCCGACGCCGCCGGGCACGGGCGTGATCATCGACGCCTTCGCCGCCGCCGGTTCGTAGTCCACGTCGCCGACGTTGCCGGGGTTGTAGCCCGCGTCGATCACGATCGCGCCGGGCTTGATCCATTCGCCCTTGACGAAGCGCGGCTTGCCGACGGCGGCTACGACGATATCCGCCTGCTGCACATGCCTGGCCAGGTCTTGAGTGCGCGAGTGGCAGATCGTCACCGTGCAGTCCGCCGCTAGCAGCATCATCGCCATCGGTTTGCCGAGGATCGGGCTGCGGCCGACGACGACGGCGTGCAGGCCGGTGAGTTTCACGTCGTACGCTTCGAGCAACCGCATGATGCCCGCGGGCGTGCAGGAGCCGTAGCCGCGCGTCGGCTCGCCCAGGGCGATGGCGCCGAAGCTGGTCATGGTCACGCCATCGACGTCTTTCAAAGGCGGAATGGCTTCGAACGCATCGCGCTCGTGGATGTGCTTGGGCGCGGGATGCTGCAGCAGAATGCCGTGGACGCCCGGATCATCGCCCAGCCGTTTGATCTCGGCGACGAGCTCGGCCGTGGTGGTGTTCTCCGGCAGTTCGATCTTGCGCGAAGTCATGCCCACCGCTTCGCAGCGTTTGCGTTTCATCTGCGTGTAGGTGACGGACGCCGGATCGCTGCCGACGAGCACAGTCGCCAGGCAAGGCGTGACGCCGGTCTGCAGTTTGATGAGGTGGACGCGCTGGGCGCAGCGGTCGAGGATGCGCTGGGAAACCGATTTTCCATCCATGGAGATCATGCGGGGATTATAGGGAGTGGAGGGGAGGAGGTAGAGGAGGTAGTGAAGGTGAGCGGGTGAGGGGGTGAAGAGGTGAGGGGGTGATGGGAGGCGATGCACCGGATGCTTAGGAATGGAATCGAAATAACTTCCCGATTTGCACGGATCGAACTCCCCTCCCTTTTAGGGAGGGGCAGGGGGAGGGTCGGGCAAACAGCCTGATTTCATGCACAATCACGCAGTGCGCCCCGACCCTCCCCTAACCCCTCCCTAAGAGGGAGGGGAATCGGAAACGACCAAGTCGGGAAGTTATTTCGGTCACGATCCTTAGCGGAAACGCCGAAGGCGTCTGGCGGACGGCTCCGCGTCGCCGCCTCGCATTTCCTTGACCTCCTCTACCTCCTTCGCTCCTCACCTTACACTGTCGTCGTGTCTGCACGCCGACGGCAACTCGCGATCATCGTCGCATTGATGACGGGAGTCGTTGCGCTCGCTGTGACGCGCCTGTTCATCGGTGTCGCCGAGGACGCGCGATTCGCCTGGCCTGGCGGCAACGTATTTGCCGCGCTGCTGCGCGTCTTCGCCCGCGACTGGCTCAGCGGGCCGGACACGGTGCTGACCATCCGCCTCGGCTTCGTCGTCAGCGCCATCGTCGCTGGCGTGGCGCTTTCCACGTCCGGCGTGGCGCTACAGAACCTGCTGCGAAATCCCCTGGCGGAACCCTTCATCCTCGGCCTCTCCAGCGGCGCGGGCGTCGGCTACATCGCCCAGACCATGCTCGGCAAAGCGCTGGGCACGCCGCTGGGCCCGCTGCACTTAGGCGCGCTGGCGGGTGGCATGGCGACGCTCGCTGTCGTGTACTTCGCCGGGCGCCGCCGAGGCGTTGTTGATCCATTGGGCATGCTGCTCACCGGCGTCGTCGTCACCGCGTTCAACGGGGCGATCATCATGGTGCTCTACCATTTCAACACCGCCGGCGACATGGCGCAGCTCGCCAAGTGGATGCAGGGCTATCTGCAGGATCGCGTCGACTCCGCTGAAATGATCGCCATCACGGCCTTCACGCTCGCGGGCCTGGCTGCCTTGCTGGGGCAGGCGCGGGCGATGGATGTGGCGATGCTCAGCGATGCGGAAGCGATCAGCATGGGCGTGAATCTGCCGGGGTTGCGCCGCCTGCAGTTCCTGGTCGCCGCGGTGCTCGCCAGCGGAGCCGTGGTGCTGGCGGGCCCGCTTGCCTTCGTCGGCCTGATCGCGCCGCATCTGGCGCGCCTGCTGCTGGGGCCCTCGCACCGCAGCCTGCTCATCGCCGCCGCCTTGATCGGCGCGGGCCTGATTCTGACAGCCGACGTGATCACCGCGGCGCTGAACTGGCGACAGTTCCCCGCCGGCGTGTTCACCGCGATCGTCGGCGTGCCGGTGTTTCTCTCCATGCTTCGACCGAGATTGGGACGCGGCGAAGGGTAAGGATCCGTGCAAGATTTACTCCACAGGTTCGAATCGCTTCGCTCCCAGCCGGACGACTTGGAAAGTCGTCCCACATGGGATGTTGATCCTGCACGGCTCCTCCGCGACGCGGGGTCACGCCCAACCTCCTGAACTTCTTTCAGACGCCGGCAACCTTGCTGCGGTTGCGGTACGCACGCGGCGTGCAGCCCACAACTCGGATGAACAATTCGTTGAGCCTTCGAACGCTGCTGAAACCTGTCAGCGTGGCGATCTGATGGATGGGGCTGTCGCCGATCAGTTCGCGTTTGACGCGTTCGATGCGCAACCGTTGCAACTCCTTGTTGATCGTCCGTCCGAGCTTGTTTCGGAAGCGATTGGTCAGCGTGGCACGGGACACGCTCAGGTGTTCAGCGATGTCATCGATCTGGATCGGCCGGTGCAGATGGGTGTCGATGTAGCCCAGCGCCCGCCGGACCAGCGGATCGTCGACCGCGTGGAAGTCGGTGGATTGCCTGGCGACGACACCGACCGGCGGCAGCAGGATCGTTGCCGGGGGAGGCAGATCGCGCGGCTTTCCCTTGCGTGGCGCCGTGTGGTTGTGCTTCTGATCGATCAGCGCATCGAGCATTCGGGCGGCTTCGTATCCGATCCGCTCGTGAGGCAGGTCCAGGCTGGTGATCGTCGGCTCCGGCAGCACGCACTGGACTTCCTCGTTGTAGCCGGCCACGATCGCCACATCCTCGGGCACCCGCCATTGCCGCCACTGGCATCGCTCGATCACCAGCCTGGTGATGGCCACGTCGTAGATGGATATGCCGATCGGCAGCCGCCATCGATCCATCCACCGGTCGATCTGCCGCAGCGCCTGCCGCCAGTGTTCGTATTCGGCGACATCGGATTGACCGATGCCCATGCGGGTCTCCTGTCGCGCCCGCAGGACGACCGTGCCGCACATGTGTCCGCCGGCTTCAGCGACTGCCCGCTCGAAGCCTTCGCCCTCCATGATCGTTCCGCGGTCGCCGCCGTGAATCAGCATGCCGAAGTTCCTGAACCCGCGCGCCAGCAGATGCTCGGCCCGCGCTCGGCCGCCTTCCGCGTGATCGTTGAAGACGCCCGGGAGCTGCGCCGCCACCGGAGCATTCAGGTGCAGGTTCACCACGGGAATCCCCAGTCGCCGGGCCCGACTCGCCCCCAGCGTCGTGATGCGGCCGATCAGGCCTTCGTAAGGCGGGCGCGAGCCTGTCCGCGTCGGCAATGTTCGGTCGGCCCAGTCGTCCAGAATCAGACGCCAGCCCGCTTCCTGTGCGTAGCGGTGGATCCCCGCAAAGACCACAACGTGGTTCTTGTAGATTTTGTCGAGGTCCATCATCACGGCGATACGTCGAGGATTGGGCATCGGTCGGCACTCGATCCCGTCGTGGAAGACGGTGCGAAAGGGCGTCTAACAGGGCCGGCATGGGAACCGGAGGATATTCAATATCGCCATCATATTATCCGGAACCGCTATTGATGCGTGGTAGGCTCTTACACGTTGACCGAAGTGAACGGGCGTCGGCGGCGGCGCCTCGATGCAGGCGGCCGGCGTTGCCGGGCCAGGCCAACGACCCCGGACAGAAACCCTCTTTCCAAAGGAGAAGTTGAGCAAGACAGTGATCGGGGCGTTCATGATCGCTTCGTCAATGTGACGTCATTCGATTCCGCTGACAGGTTCGAGCCGTGTGCTGAACTTCGCGCCAAGGCGCGAAGCACGCGACGGCCACAGCCGCGGCAAGGTTCCAGTCCCGCCACGCCGCCGCCTTCTTCGCGAACTTTGCGACTTGGCGCGATGCTGAATGGCTCGGATGACTCGGCCCCGACTCCGCCGGCCCCATGCACCCAGCAGTTTGGAAATTGCTCGCCATACAGCCAGATCCCGCACCCCCATTCAAGGAGAAATGACATGAGAACAAAGCCAGCCGCAGCCTAGTTGAACCCACGCACCGGCGAGCCATGAACCCATCGTGTGCCGCCCTATCGTTTGACGTACCCGTCCCCGTTCTTCCACATTCATCAACCTGCAAGGAAAAGAAGCCATGAAGACCAATCTTTTGTCCCGCATCGTTCCGACCGCATTCGTTGCCGCCGCCGGCATTCTTGCCGCCACATCCGCGAATGCCGCGGTCATCACGTGGGGCTCGTCCACCACGATCATCAACGACACGACTCAGATCGCCACCACCGGCTTCTCCGTCGCCGGCGTGGACTTCAGCAACGCCTCCGGTGCTGACGTCGTCATCAACAACGGCCCCGGCGGCGCCGGCGGCACCAACGTCACCTTCCGCCGGCTCAATGGCGGCGGTGGAGTGAACGGAAACTCAAGCGTCGCGCTCACCAACGGCGTCACCGTCACCACGAGCAACTGGCAATTCGCCAACAGCACGGCCAGCATGTCCAACGTCACCACCACCGCCCCCTGGGGAGCCATCCTCGATTCCAATATCGGGTCGTTCTCCACCAATGGCGTCATCACCTTGTCGGGCCTGGTCGCAGGCACGCTGTATCAGGTCCAGTACTTCGCCTCGGCGGAGGACGGCAACTCCTTCAACGGCACGACCGTGGAAGGAAGCACCGCGT
This sequence comes from uncultured Phycisphaeraceae bacterium, assembly GCA_964426135.1. Classification (GTDB taxonomy): domain Bacteria; phylum Planctomycetota; class Phycisphaerae; order Phycisphaerales; family Phycisphaeraceae; genus CAYRPN01. The sequence continues at coordinate 45,939 of CAYRPN010000023.1, forward strand.
TCGGCAACCATTCTGGCGGCTCCGGCCGGTTCCTGCTGGGCACCTTCACCGCCGACGCGACGACCCAGATCCTCAACGTCGTCCGCGGCGGCGACACCTTCGAGGAACCCGTCGCCAGCGCCCTGACGATCGGCGCAGCCAACGTTTCCGTGCCCGAGCCCGCCACCGCGACCCTCGCCCTCCTGGGCCTCGGCGGCATGACGCTTCGTCGTCGTCGCACCGCGTAAACAAGGACACTAGAAAAGGACATCGAGACGCAACCTTCGACAGCCTCGGTTAACGCCGGGGCTGTTTCTTCATCCGGGCAGTCACCGGAAGCCGTGCGGGAACAACTCCGCGGGTTGGCCCGGCGCGGCAGGTTGGCCCGGCGAGGCGGACTGGCCCGGCGAGTCGGACTGGCCCGGCGAGTCGGACTGGCCAGCCGCGTAGGGTGCGTCAAGTCCGCGCGGACGCACCACGTTGCGTCTCCGCTCACCGTGGCGCGTCCGCCAGCCCCGGCGAAGACTCGACGCCCTCGACGGCGAGTCCGCAATTCTGCTTTCGCCCGGCCCCAGACTTTCACCCCAGCCCACCCGCCGTCGCGCGACGCAACCTGCCCGCGCGCCTCTCACCCGCCGATGCCGCCACCGCGCGGCGCCGCTGACGTGGCCGCGCTTCCTCCGCGCGGATCAAGCCCGCAGGCATCGGCACATCCTTGCCATAAAGCAGTCCGCCGGAGATCGTCCGGATGAACTGGCCCCACGCCATCCGCGGCACCGCCAGGATTGTGCTCGTCGGCTTCCAGCATTGGCTGCACGCGAAACCCAGCCCAGCCGCACCCGCCCGCGCCGCCGCCGCACGCACCGGGTCCGCTTCCGGATGCCAGCGCCCCGACAACCGCAACGCGTCGGACTCCGCTCGCCGCGATGGGTCGCCCGCCACCTCGAACCCATCCACATCATTGAGAAACATCCCGATCGTCTGCGCCGGCACAGGCAGGTACAGCCTTCGACACTTGCGCCCGCAGCCCAGATACTCACCCGCCTCATTGCACCGCCCCGGACAAATGAAATCCCAGCCGCGAAACGCCGGCGTCCCATGATCCGCCAGCCAGCGCGGCTCACGACGCACCGTCAGTTCATACCAGTCCGGCACCCGCGAACCGAGAAATTGCCAGATGTGTCCCCACACCGGATGCGGCCGCCTGCCCATCGCACGCCCCGGAACCAGCGGATATTTCGTCCATACCACCGGCGCGTCTTTCCCGTCATATCCGAACGTGTGCGGCCCCTCGTACCGAATCCCAATCTGCGGCGATTTCTTCATCCAGTAATAAAACGAATCCCGCGTCATGCCCAGCAGCTTTGCCGCCTCGGTGTAGCGAATCCCCGGCCAGGGAATCCGCACCGGCTCCGTCAGTTCTCGAATCGACGACGCCGGCAGCCACAACTCGTGCGCCACCTGATCGGCAACCGCGTGCTTGGGAAAGGTGAGCCCCTTGGCAAAGCTCTTGCCGAACCCGCGATCGATCCGCAGGTCGCTCGCCTTGAGAATCAGGCAGAACTCAATCGCCGGCCGCCCCATCCCCGGCTCCCGCGTCCGCCGAAACCGCCGAAACGCCTCGACGCGATCGGCGCGCAGCCTCTTCGACATCCGTCGCCACGCCTCGATGAGGAGGGTGTCCAGTTGAACGTTGTCGTGTTCTGTCATGGTTGAACCTCCGGGAGAAATGTTCAACACATTTTAAACTATCCGGCGGCCCAACGCAAGGGGCATCTGTGCAAGTGTTCGGGATGAGAACGTAGGGTGGGCACTGCCCACCACGGACATCCTCTGACGCTCGGCCGATAGTTGTGCCACGCCTCGTCTGACTGATCGCCGATGGTCGGATGCTGTCCCGCGTTCGTGGTGGGCAGTGCCCACCTTTGGTCGGGCGATACCCATCCTCAACGCTAGCGTGGCTCGGCGGAACTGGCTAGAATACTCATGCTCGTAGATTTGGTAATCGCCCGAACATATGGAAAACCGATCCGATGAGAATTGCAGGCGTTTATCTTCGCGACTTTGCGCCCTTTGTCGATCAATCCGTAGTGTTCGCACCGAAGCATTCTACTGAATTGGCTGAGGTCCACTTCTTTGTTGGACAGAACGGGACGGGAAAGACAAGGCTCCTTTCTCTTTTGGCCGCAGCGTGTGGAAACCAGGAAGAACTCGAGTTCCGTACGAACAGGTTTTTGTCGACGGTGGTTGCATCGAAAATTGAAGGCGGGGTTGAGAAGTTTCGCTGCTTCCGACCACAAAATGGAGCAATTGCCGATGCTCCCGGGCCGATTGTGAAGTTGCTGAACGCAATTGCAGGTGAGCAACCAAGTAAAGACATCGGAAAGCTAAGCGTCCGTGACGAGGGGACCGTCGGGATGGCGTTCCGTTCGGTGCCGTCTCTCAAAGATGAAAAAGTGACCCCGATGGGGGAGGTCAAGTGGCCTAAACCAAGCCAATTCTTGAAGTTCACCCATCATGAGAACGAGAGCGCTCAACTTTGCCAAGCGATCTCGAACTTGAAGGTTACGATGGGTATTGTCTCATCCGACCCTAGCAATCGCACGGTGAGGATGGTCAATGCGTTGGATAAGGCGATCCAGTCCTTCACAGGTCAGAATCTTGTCCTGACCGTCGGTTACGTCGGAGCTGAATTTCGGTTGAAGGTAAGTTGGGCCGGAAAGGAAATGCAACTCAAGCAACTACCGGATGGGCTGCGTTCCGTCTGTGGCTGGCTCATATCGTGCGTAGCCAAGATGGACATGATCTACCCGGATATCGAGAAGCCGCTGGAACAGCCACTAATTCTGTTGCTTGATGAGCCCGACGCCCACTTGCATCCCGCGTGGCAGCGCAAGCTTATCCCGGCGGTTCAACGACTATTGCCGAACGCACAAATCTTTGTCGCAACACATTCCCCATTCGTGATTTCATCTGTCAGCAAAGGGTCGATCTATATTTTTCAGGCTGACACGAATGGCAATGTCTCCATCAAGCCGGCTAAACCTTGCGGCTTGGGCGACAGCTACATTGACGTGGTGGAGGATGTACTCGGGATTAAGGAGCAATTCGACCCCGATACAGAATTGCTTTTGAGCGATTTCCGTGCGAAACGAGAAGCGATCAAGACAGCGCATTCGCTGGACGCTGAGAACGAGTTGAGAGAGTTAGCAAAGAGAATTGCAAGTCGCGGCGACACCTTGCAGTTCATGATGGGGCGAGAAATGGCACAACTTGAAACGCAACTAGATAAGCTGGCCGGTTAAACGCACGGGGGATCGGATGCGAAAGTTCACCAGGGCTGCCGAGCCGGCTGTCCTCCAAGCAAACTGCACCAAATGGAATGCCCAGTGGGTGGAACGTTGCCAGGCAGCTCCGTCACCGGCGTTTGCTTGGTATGTGGCGGACGGGAAGAGCGCCCGCGAACACATTCTGCCTGCATTGCGTGCGCAAACACAGCGTCATTGCAGTTTCTGCGATGCCTTTCCGGTCGAAGGCGTGTCCATCGAAACAATAGAACACTTCAAACCGAAGAGCCGGTTTCCCGAACACGCGTATACATGGACGAACCTCTATTACTGCTGCGATGCCTGCCAGAACGCCAAACGAGAGCAATGGGACGAATTGCTCATTCAAGCCGATGCTGACGGATACTCGTTCGCTCGTTACTTTGAGTTCGACTTCACGACGGGGGAAATTCGTCCGAATCCGCTTGCAGCTAAGGAGGATCGCGAACAAGCTATTATTACGATCCGGGTTTACGGTCTGGACAGTGAACCACGTCGCAGGAATCGGCTGCTTCAAGCGCGCCAGTTCGTCAAGATCAAGGACGCCGGGGCGAACCTGGATGAATGGCCCTACAGAGACTACTTGGGCTCGGCTTAACCGGCCAGCGCTTGCATCCACCTTATTTGATCTTCAACGTCCTGCCTTCCTTCGCCGCCTCCATGGCGGTGAGGATGACGTTGAGGGCCTGGTAGCCTTCGTAGCCGTCCATCGCCGGGGCTTTGCCGGCGAGGATGTTGGCGGTGAAGGAGTCGAAGGGGGCGTAGCTGTTCGGTCATCTCGAGCCTGTCTGTCGTTCGGCAACCGCGGTCAGGATGTCGTGCAAGACTCGACCAGAAACGTACCCGCAGCAATCCATGAGCCGATTCGGCTCAATTGGAAAGAACCACCGCGGTACGGCCCAGCAGGGATCGGCGAGGCCGGAGGTCGTGCGCGGGTTGTCGCGCCGGTTGGGGAGTTTCACTTGGTCGTGCTCCGATGGGCGGGGCTTGGTGGTGACCGCGACGACGAGGACTTTGCCTGAAGAATGGACGTGGATCACGACGACCGGTCGCTGCTTGATGTTATCGTCATCGAGCGACGGGCAATCATCGAGCCAGTAAACCTGACCCACTCGGATGTGCTGGCCGGAAGGCACGTCGTCCTTTCGTGCGATAACTCAACTCAGAGCGTCGGCTTCTTTGCGATGCGGAGGCAATCTGCCTCCGCAGTCTTCAACAGGACGTCTTCGTTGGCGGCAAACCACTGGCTCAACACCTTGACGGTTCGCTTCTTTGGCAGAGCCGTCGTGTCAGAGCGCGTGATCCAGCGCACGCTGGATTTTAATTGCGTGGGGGCAATGGTCACCGGTTCCTGCAAGCGGGATGATTCGGTTGCTCTTGGCATCATGTCCGTCCTTCCTCTACCGGTCCTTGAATCACGATGGGGGTCGATGCAAGTGAAACACCATCGTACTTCACACTGAACAAATATCGGCCCGGCCGATCGATCGTCACGACCGGGACTGTCTCGACCACATTGTAGACATCGAGCGGATTTGCAGAGCCGGTGATGGTGACTTCACCCTGGAAAAAAATCTTTGTGCCGCCATCGTCTTCCAGGGCAATCATGACCTTCTGCGAGCCGTAGACGTTGGATAGGCGGATGTACGCGACGTATCCGCCGACTGGGGCTGGAAATTGCGGAACTAGAATAGCGCCGATGATGCCTTGGAGAATGTGCTTGCCGCGCTTGCTTTCGAGGACATCGTCGCACAGCAACGCGCAACTGCACGTAGGCGCTTCCGGCACCGATGGGCCGCCTTTTCGACTTCGACGCGATTTTGCCATCAATTTATCCCAGTCTAACCATCATCGGCATTGAATGCATTGCAGGTTCGACAAGAGTGCTCACTTGATCTTCAGCGTCCTGCCTTCCTTCGCCGCCTCCATCGCGGTGAGGATGACGTTGAGGGCCGGTAGCCTTCGTAGCCGTCGATCTCGGGGGCTTTCCGTGCCAGGGAGTCGGAGCGGCCTGATCGGGCATCTTACCTTCCCTCCTGTTCAGTCAGGAACCCGATGGGCTTTTTTCTGCGAGATTTAGGCGGCGTCATGAGTTGCCTGATGGCCTTCAGGATCGACATGATGTGGACATCGTGTGTCTGGAGGTGCCGTTCCAGTTTGTCGATCTTGTCCGCAAGCGCCCGGTGGGTTGAAAGCAGTTGGCGCAGCTGCACGAAGGCGCGCACGACCACGACACTCATGCGGATCGCTGAGGGTGAGTTGACGACATTGGCGGCCATGATCGCCCCGTGTTCCGTGAATGCCTGGGGCATCACGGCGGAGAACTTGAGCGTCTGGAGGTGGTCGCAATTTGCGACCACCTCCGCTTTTTCCGCACGCGTGAGCCGAAACATGAAATCGTCAGGAAACCGATCGGCATTGCGTCGGACCTGCTCGTTAAGCCGCTTGGTCGTGACGCCATAGAGTTCTGCCAGGTCCGTATCGAGGATGACGCGCTGGCCTCGAAGAATGAGGATGCGGGATTGGACGCGGTCCACCGGAATGACGTCGCTCCCTGGCATCGCAAGATCGCACCATAAGCTGGTGCTTTCAAATCACGCGCAGTTCGCATTGCCCTCTCATTTGATCTTCAACGTCTTCCCTTCTTTCGCCGCCTCCATCGCGGTGAGGATGACGTTGAGGGACTGGTAACCTTCGAAGCCATCGATCTCGGGGGCTTTGCCGGCGAGGATGTTGGCGGTGAAGGAGTCGATGATGCCGGAGGCGACCTGCTTGGTGTTGGTGGCGATTTCGCCGACCTTGTGGAGTTCGCGATCGCCGTTGCGGTATTCGACGACGACGCCGTAGTTGGGGTCAGCCCCGAGTTTGAGGACGCCGTTCTGGCACATGAGGATGGTGTAGTTTTCCTCGGCGCCATAGTTGGTCCAGGAGAGGATCATGGAGCCGACGATGCCGCCGGTGGTGCGGAGGGTGAGGTAGGCATTGTCGTCGAGGGGGATGAGCTTGCCATCGGGCGAGCGTTTGTCGAGGGTGGTGATGAACCCGCCGACCTCGGCGAACTCCTGTCCGAGCAGCCAGCGCATGAGGTCGGCCTTGTGGACGCCCAGGTCGCCGGTGACGCCCATGAAGGCTGAGCCTTTCTGGAAGAACCAGCTCTTGGCGCCATCGACGGACCAGCCTTCGGGGCCAGGATGTTGAAAGGCACTTCTAAAAGCTAGCACATTGCCAAGCCGGCCGGAGGCGAGGATTTCCTTGGCCTTGACGTGCGGCGCCATGAGGCGCTGGTTCAGGCCGATCATGAGGTATTTCTTGGACTTCTTGGCGGCGGCGAGCATGGCTTTGGCTTCGTCGCGCGAAGTGGCCATGGGCTTTTCGCACAGGACGTGCTTGCCGGCTTTTAGCGCGGCGATGGATTGCTCGCCATGCACGGAGTTGGGGCCGCAGACGACGACGGCGTCGATGTCGGCGTCGGCGAGCATCTGCTTCCAGTCCGTGTAGGCGGCGGCGCCGTACTTGGCGGCGAGCTCGTTGACGCGCTGCTCATTGGGATCGCAGAGCGCGGCGACGACGGAGTGCGGGTTGGCGTGACACTCGGGGATGTGGCGACGTTGGCCGATGGCGCCGCAACCGATGATTCCGTACTTGATGGGCATGGGGAGCTCCGGGGGAAGAGGGCCTAGGGGCTTGGGCCTAGGGCCTAGGGATTGGGGAAGAGGGCATTGGGGCTTGGGTTTAGGGCCTGGATTGAGAACGAACGTTGGTCTTTTGGGTTTGGCCTAGGCCCAAGGCCCTAGCCCCCAGGCCCTATTTGGTCTCATCGTCCTTCGTTCGCAACGAGCGAACGAGTCCGTTCAGCAAGCGACCCGCTTCGTCGACCAACTCCGACAGCGGGTGATTGGCGGGCAGCATTTCCAAATCGATTGCCATCTGAATCTGAGTATCGAGTTCGTAGAGCGAACCGCGAGCGATGCTGAGGAATCGCAGGTAGTCGGTGCGGCTGCCGCGGCCCCAACCCTCTGCGATGTTACTAGGAATGCTGATCGCTGCTCTGCGCATCTGCTGGGTAATTCCGAATCGCTCGTCAGACGGGAACGCCTTTGTGGCTCGATACACCTCCAATGCAAGCGCGTACGCCTTTTGCCACGCAACCAAGTCCCGGAATTGGCCAGTGCGTGGTTTCATGGGGGGAGAGTAGGGCCTAGGGATTAGGGCCTTGGGCCTAGGGGAGCAATTCGGGACGAGGGATCAGGGCTCTGGGCCTGGGGTGCAATTCGAGGCCTAGTGATCAGGCCTTGGACCTAGAACGGAAACAAGGTTGGATTGCCTAGGCCCTAGGCCCTAGGCCCTAGCCCCAAGGCCCTTTCCTCTCACTTCACTTCTGAAAGCTTCACCGGCGTCCGGTTCCTCGCCGACAGCGTCACCGCTTCCAGCACGCACTGGGTCTTGTACGCATCCGCAAAGTCGGGCATGGGCACGACCGGTTCCTCGCCGGCGACCATTTTCAGAATGTCCGCGGCCTGGTTGATGAAGCTGTGCTCGTAGCCGAGCACGTGGGCCACGGGCCACCAGTTGCCGGCATAGGGATGGCCCGCGCCGCCGTTGGTGACGTTGATCGTGTTCCAGCCTTGCGTCTTCTCGTCAGCGGTGTTGTCGTAGTAATCCAGTTCGTTCATGCGTTCGAAGCCGAAACGGATGGCACCCTTGTCGCCGTGGATTTCGATGCGGTTCTGGTTCTTGTAGCCGGTGGAAAGGCGGGTGGCTTCGAAGGAACAGAGAGCGCCTGCCTTGGTGCGGCCGAGGAAGAGAACGATGTCATCCACGGTGGACTTGCCCTTCTTGTTGGCAGTCTTGGCGCCGCGGCCGGAGATTTCGCCGCCGGTGGATTCGAGGATGACGCGCTCCTTGATGACGGTTTCCATGGTCGCGCCGGTGACCTCGGAGATTTCATCACCGGTGATGAAGCGGGCCATGTCGATGGTGTGGGCACAGAGGTCGCCGAGGGAGCCGGAGCCGGCGACATCGCCCTGGAATCGCCACATGAGGGGCGTGTTGGGGCCGGCCCAGTCCTGGAGGTACGCGCCGCGAATCTGGTAGATGCGGCCGAGTTTGCCGGCTTTGCAGAGTTGATGTGCGAGGGCAACGGCGGGGCAGCGGCGATAGTTGTACCAGACGAAGGTCTTGCTCTTCTTCGCCTTCTTGGCCGCTTCCATCATGGCGCGGGCGTCGGCGAGCGAGGCGGCCAGCGGCTTCTCGCAGGCGACGTGCTTGCCCGCCTCCAGCGCGGCGATGGACAGGTCGCGGTGCGCGTTGTTCGGCGTGGTCACATCGACAAGCGTGATTTCAGGATTGCGGATGCCGGCCAGCGCGTCGGTCGTGTAACTGTTCCAGCCCCATCGCTTGGCGAAGGCGGAAGTCTCACCCTCGCTGCGGGCGATGAGCGTGTGCATCACGGGATCGACCGGCAGGTTGAAGAACTTGCCGACCTTCATCCAGGCGTTGCTGTGGGCCCTGCCCATGAATTTAGTACCGACTAGCGCAATATTGCATGGCTTCGACATGGTTGAAAGCTCCTGCGAATGAAGGTGAATGAGGTCGCGACGGAACCCGACGCCGCCATTTCGGGCGGTCCCACCAGGGAGGGCGTTAAGTTAGCAACGGGCGGTGGAGGCATCAAACGGTCGATGAACACGGTTGGCGGGGTGTTGGCGGAACAGAATGCCTTGTCGTTTAGCGGAAACGCCGCAGGCGTCCGGATGATTGGGCATGGGCGAACGGGCGCGCGGGGCGTCCCGTCCAGACGCCTGCGGCGTTTCCGCTAAACGCGACGACGTGGGCACCGGTCGATGTCGGCGGTCCATGCGTGCGCTTCCGTCACCAACCGATTATCATGCCGCCATGATCGACGTTAGCGCCCAACTGCATCAACTCACCCGCGGCTGCGAAGGCATCTACGCCATCGAGGAACTGAAGCGGAAGCTCGAGTCGGCGGCCGTCTCAGGCGGCACCCGACGGCTTCGCGTCAAGCTCGGCATGGATCCCACCGCGCCGGATATTCACCTGGGCCACAGCGTGGTGCTTCGGAAGATGCGGCAGTTCCAGGACCTGGGCCACCAGGCGGTGCTCATCATCGGCGACTACACCGCTCGCATCGGCGACCCCACCGGCCGGGACACCACGCGGCCGATCCTCAGTGACGACAAGATCGAGTACAACGCCAAGACCTATCTCGATCAGGCGGGCAGGATTCTCGATACATCCCCCGGTAAGCTCGAAGTGCGTCGCAACAGCGAGTGGCTCAGCAAGCTCACGTTCGCGGATGTGCTTCGGCTCACCGGCATGGTCACCGTGCAGCAGATGCTGCACCGCGAGAACTTCGCCAAGCGCATGGAGGACGGCCGGGAGATCGTGCTCACCGAGTTCATGTATCCAATCATGCAGGCGTACGACAGCGTCGTCATCCGCGCGGATGTGGAACTGGGCGGCACCGATCAGACCTTCAACAATCTCATGGGGCGCGAGCTGCAAGCGAAGCACGAACAGGAGAAGCAGGTCGTCATGGTGATGCCTCTGCTCGTCGGTCTCGATGGCACCGAGAAAATGAGCAAGAGCAAGGGCAACTACATCGGCGTCACGATGGAGCCCAACGATATGTTCGGCAAAGTGATGAGCATTCCCGACGCGCTGATGCGGAATTACTTCACGCTGCTGACGCCCATTCCAGAAGACCGGATCACCAGCCTGCTCGATCCGGCGCAGACCAAGCCTCGCGATGCGAAGGACGTGCTGGGGCAGACGATTGTGGAGGAGTTCCACGGCTCCCCAGCGGCACACGCGGCCAGCGAGGAGTTCCGCAACCGGTTCAGCAAGGGCGCGCTGCCGAGCGATATCGAGACGAAGCAAGCCTCGAAGTCGCCGATCGGCATCATCGACCTGCTGCGCGAGGTGGGCTTCGCGGCGAGCAACGGCGAAGCGCGCCGCCTGGTTGAGCAAGGCGCTGTGTCGGTCAACGGCTCGAAAGTTGGAGACGTCAAGGCGGCCGTCACGCTCACTGGCGAATGCGTGCTGAAAGCGGGCAAGTTGAAAATCTGCAAGGTCTCACTCTGACACGACACGCGACGATCGGCGAAATGAAAAAGCCCGCGTTGATGCGGGCTTTGTCGTCGTGGCGTTGATCGATGGCGATGGCGCCTTACTTCCGCTGATCCATCGGCGTGTAATCGCGCTTCGCCTTGCCGACGTACACCTGCCGCGGGCGATCGATGCGGGCTTCGCCGGCGGTCAGTTCCTTGTACTGGGCGATCCAGCCGGGCATGCGTCCGATGGCGAACATGACGGTGAACATGTCGACCGGAACGCCCATGGCGCGCATGAGAATGCCGGAGTAGAAATCCACGTTTGGATAGAGCTGGCGATCCTTGAAGTACGGATCGGAAAGGGCGGCCTCTTCCAACTTGCGGGCGAGGTCCAGCATCGGGTCCTTGACGCCGAGCTTGGGCAGAATCTTGTCGGCGGCGGCGGCAAGAATTTTGGCGCGCGGGTCGAAGTTCTTGTACACCCGGTGCCCGAAGCCCATGAGCTTCACTTCCTTGTTCTTCACTTGCTTGATGAAGTCCTCCGCGGAGGTCTTGCTCTTCGTGATGTAATCGAGCATGTTCAGCACAGCCACGTTCGCGCCGCCGTGACGCCAACCCCATAGAGCGCTGACGCCCGCCGAGGTCGCGGCGAACAGGTTCGCGCCGCTGCTGCCGACCATGCGCACGGTGCTGGTGGAGCAGTTCTGTTCGTGATCCGCGTGCAGGACAAAAATCTGGTTCAACGCCCGCACCACTTCCGGATCGGGATCGATGCTCGCATAGGGCTTGCTGAACATCATGTGCAGGAAGTTGGCGCAGTAGCTGTGGTCGGATTTCGGATAGATGATCGGCTGGCCCACGCTGACTTTGTACGACGCGGCGGCGATGGTGCGCACCTGGCTCATGATGCGGGCGGCTTTGTTCTCCCACGGCTCGTCGTCGGGCTCCTGCATCGACTCGAGGTAGTAGCAGCCGGCGGTGTTGATCATCGCCGAGAGAATCGCCATCGGCGGCGCCTTGCTGGGGAAGCCTTCGAAGGTGGTGAGCAACCCTTCGTGCAGCATCTGGTGCTCGGTGAGCAGGCCGCTGAAGTGAGCCAGTTGGTCCTTGGTGGGCAGTTCGCCGAAAATCAGAAGATAAGCCGTCTCGACGAACGAGCTCTTCTCGGCGAGTTGCTCGATGGGGATGCCGCGATAGCGCAGGATTCCCTTTTCGCCGTCGATGTAGGTGATCTCGCTCTTGCAGGAGCCGGTGTTCTCGTACCCGTGGTCGAGCGTGATGTAGCCGGTCTTCTTGCGCAGCTCGCCGATTTCGATGGCCTTTTCATTCTCGGTGCCGACAGTAATCGGCAGTTCGATGATCTTGCCGTCGAGCTCGAGCTTGGCGGTCTTGGCGGCCGGGCTTGTCGTCGCGGTGGTGCTCAACGTCGTGCTCTCCATGATGCTTGCGTGGTGTAGCGCAGAAGTTTAGAGAGAATCGAGGCGAAACGCCAGCGCTGTCGATTCTCCACCGGGGCTGGGTGTGCCAAATTTTCCGGGGGCTTGGTCCCCTCTCCCCCAGTCTGCTGGGGGAGAGGGTTAGGGTGAGGGGGACGGTGTACCTTGGACGTGCGTCTGTCGCACGACGCGGCGAACCCCCTCACCCCAGCCCTCTCCCCCGCAGAGCCGGGGGCGAGGGGGCCGATCCGCCGTCCCCGGAAATTTTGGCAGACCCCCGGGGCTTTGGGTGTAGTCCATCATTCCGGCGATGCTGGGTGCCATGGGTAAGCTCCGCCGAGCCTGCGCTTACCCATGACACTATGAAACAAGCCTCCAA
>CAYRPN010000024.1:0-58065 GCA_964426135.1 uncultured Phycisphaeraceae bacterium
TCCTAGGGAGAGGGCTGGGGTGAGGGTCGGGACGCACAAGTTTGCAATCGCCACCATCGCGAGACGGATGCCGCAACCCTCTGTTCGTCCCGACCCTCACCCGGCCTCGTCCCCTGGGGACTCGGCCACCCTCTCCCTGAAAGGGAGAGGGAATCAAGCCCCCTGAAAAATTTGGCAGACCCCCTCCCCCTTCCGCTGCCCTTCCGTTTGCCCCCCTTCCCCTTCATCGTTACTCTGCTGACTTGTTTTTCGGGCGGTTTTGCCGGTCGTTCGCGGCTGCGCGCACGGCCACATTCGACTCGAAGGTAAGGAAACCGGTCATGAAAGTCATCTGCGATCGCGGGGCACTTGTCGAAGCGTTGAACCTCGTCGGCGGCATCGTCGTCACGCGCACGCCCAAGCCGGTGCTCACTTGCGTGAAGCTCGCCGCCGCCAACGGTTCGCTCACCGTCTCCGCCACCGACCTGGAAGCGGCGATCCGCTTCTCCACCGCCCGCGTCGATACGCAGGAAGCCGGCGAAGCGCTGGTGCCCTCCGACAAGCTCAGCCAGATCGTGCGCGAGTCCGTCGATCCAACCCTCACCATCGAAAGCAAGGGCGAAGAGACCCACATCCGCGGCCAGGACTCGCACTTCAAGGTGTATGGCTATCCGCTGAGCGATTTCCCCACGCTGCCTGAGTTCACCGGCGACCCCGACTTCGAAATCCCCGCCGGCCAGCTCAGCCAGCTCATCCACCAGACCATCTACGCCACGGCCCGCGAGAACAGCCGGTATGCGATCAACGGCGTGCTCATCGAGCGCGAAGGCAGCAAGCTCTGCGTCGTCGCCACCGACGGCCACCGCCTGGCGCTGGCGCGCGGCGACTGCAAGGGCGACAAGAAAACCAATCGCAGCGCCATCGTGCCGACGCGAGCATTGCAGCAGCTTTTGAAACTGCTCAGCGACGCGGAGGAAATCGTGCGCGTCAAGATTGCCGACAACCAGATTCTTTTCGCCACCGACCAGGCGATGCTGGCGAGCAATCTCGTGGAGGGCAACTTCCCGCCTTACAAAGACGTCATTCCGAAAGATGGCGACAAGAAGGCGACGCTCGACACCGGCTCGCTCACCAGCGCCGTCCGCCGGGCGTCGCTGCTGGTGAATGAGGAAAGCAAAGGCGTAAAACTCGCCTTCACCAAGACCGGCCTGAAACTCACCAGCCGTGCCCCGGAACTGGGCGAAGCGGAAATCAACGTCGACCTGCCCGCCTACGAAGGCGATCCGGTGGAGATCGGCTTCAATCCTTTCTATCTGCTCGACGCGCTGAAGGTGATTCCCAGCGAGCAGGTGCAACTCGACATGAAGGCCACGAACAAACCGGGCGTGCTGCGCACGGGGCAGAACTTTCTGTATGTGGTGATGCCGGTGAATTTGCAGTAGCGAGCAGCGAGCGAGTTCGCTCCGTCGAGTTCTTTCGAGGAACATCTCATGCCCATCATCATTTCGAGGGACGGGAAGAGTGCTCGACGCATTGATGTTTCGGTCATGGAGAGCGAGGGATTTCTGCAAACCTATATTGCTAAAAATCCGGAAGCCCTGCTCGCGTCGCTGCCGTTCGACGATATCCAGGACAACCTCAAGCTAATGCCGATTGGCACTGAGTTTCCATCGCGAAGTGGCGAGCGGATTGACGTGCTCGCCATTGACAACCAAGGCAATATTTACATCGTCGAAACTAAACTGTTCAAAAACCCCGACAAGCGCAGAGTTGTGGCTCAAGTTCTCGATTATGGCGCGTTTCTTTGGAAGAAGTACGGTGGTGATCCTTCTGGGTTTATCGCTGCAATCGAAGAACACCTTGACGAATCGTTGGGGGTGGCACTGCCAAACTTCTTCGGTTTAGAGGCAAGCGAAGCCATCATCTGTATCGATCAAATCAAGAACAACATCAAGAAGGGCGAGTTTCAGTTTGTTGTCTTGATGGATGAATTGCATGACGCCCTTCGCGACCTAATCAACTTTTTGAACCAAAAATGCGAGATCGCAATCTACGCCGTCGAAATGGAGTTCTATAGGGACGAAGGACTCGAGATTGTCATACCGAAGGTGTTCGGAGCAGAGTCGCGAAAGAAGGCTCGCGAAAATAGTGGCTATGCAGTATTCATCGAACTGCTCCATCAACCGATCACGCGCAAGGATTTAATCGCAGGGATGGTGGCGAAGGGGTTCACCGAGTCCACAGCTGCCAGCTACATCACGTGGAGCAAGCGCCCCGTCGATGACACTGGCATGAACCCCTTCGGCTTCCAGACCGAAGACTACAAAGACGGAGAGATCAAGTACCTCCGCAAGAAGGAAGTGTCTCCGCAGGCGTGAGTAGTGAAGGCGACTCATGGGCGGCAGATAAAACCGCCCGGCACCATGCCAGGGGGTTGAAAACATACTGGGCTGGCTGAAACGCGCGGTGGGCAGCGCAAACCAATAACTCGTTCGCCCATCACTCGTCACCCTGCAAACCGGCCACAAGCCGATCATCACTGCCTGCTCGCCACCAGGCGCTGACGGAACCCGCTTTTTTTCCTTCATCTTTTTGATTGATGGTCATTCGATTGCCATCGGGCCGAATACGGCCCGGCTCGCTGCGCTCTTGGTACACGTCCGACGGGTTGTAAGATGGTTTCATGCAATCCTCTCTCGCCCCAGCGTTGCTGATCCTCAGCTTTCTTTGTTCACCTCTTCTCGCCGCCGTCGACTTCGCCGCCGCGCCGAAAGTCGAGCGTGCCGGCGATCATGCGATCATCGCTTTCACGCTGAAAGAAGCCGCCGACGTTGAAGTCGCGGTGCTCGACGCGCAAGGGAAAGTCGTGCGTCACCTCGCCGCCGGTGTGCTGGGCGGGAAGAACGCGCCGCCGGGACCGCTGGCGCCGGGTCTGGCGCAGAAAGTCGCGTGGGACGGGCGCGACGATCTCGGCAAGCCCGTGACGACCTGGGCCGGCGGACCGGCGGAGAATCACAAGGATTTCCGCGGGCCGTTCAGCGTGCGCGTGCGCGCCGGCATGAGCGTTTCCTTCGGCCGGTACATCGGCGGCAGTCCGTACACCGGCAGCGTCACGTCGATGCCCTACCGCACGCCGGTGAACGGCCTGGTCGTCGATGACAAGGGCAATCTCTACGTCAAGATGATGTCCGCCATCGGCAGTCACGGCAACAGCGGCAAGTGGCCGTGGCACATTCGCTTGTTCGACAACAAGGGCGAGTATGTCCGCACGCTGCTGCCCTATCCAGCGAACACGCCGGTGGAAAAGGCGACGGGTTACACGCTGATCGGCGCGAGCGAGCCGAAGAGCGACGATCCCTTGCGTGCCGCTTCCGCCGGCCTCGTGCCCGCCAACAGCACCAGCCTGTACCCCGTCTTCGCCAACTTCGGCAACGAGATTCTGCATCGCCTGCACGACGGCCGGATGGTGTTCGTCCACAGTGAAAAACGCCAGCTCAGTTTTCTTTCGCTCGATGGCAGCAACAAAGTGAGCACGGTGACGATGTGGCCCGCCAGCGCGAAGCTGAAGTGCCCCGACTGGCTCGACATCCAGGTCGCGCTGTCGCCGGATGGAAAATACGCCTACTACAGCAACGTGGCGGCGATTGCTTACGACGGCAAGCAGCCGAGCGACATCGACGCCAACTGGCCGCAGGGCCGCGTGTATCGCCACGATCTTTCCAAAGCGGACGCACCGGGGGCCGTGCCGGAACCGTTCTTCGATCTGCCGCTGCCGGACTTTGAGAAGGAAAAGTACTGGATGCCCAGCGCGTGGGACAAGAAGTCGGCTGCGCAAGGCATCGACACGGACGCGAAGGGAAACCTGATTCTCTGCGACCTCGTGAACCACCAGGTTGTCGAGATCAGCCCGGAGGGCAAGCAGCTCAGCGCGTTCAAAGTGAACTGGCCAGACCGCGTGATCGCTTCTCGCACCCCCGGGAGCGACGCGCTGTACGTGTTCAGCCGCAAAGTCTCGCGCGGGTCACTGCCGCCGGCGACGCTGGTGAAGATCACCGGCCGCGGCGAGAAGGCGGTCGTCGCCGCGGAACTGCAGCTCGAAGGCACTGTCGGCGGCGCGGCGACGCTTGACGAGAGCGGTGAAGTCCCCGTGCTCTGGCTCGCCGGCGAAGCGAAAGAACAAGGCGCGCCGCACAAGCTCATCCGCATCGAAGACCGCGGCGACAAACTCGCGGTGAGCAACAACCCCCATGGGACAGGTTTGCAACCTGTCACGAATGACAACAAGCGCCACGATGGCACAACTCCATCCGGCGCCATCACCGCCGCCCGCAACTACATCAACCGCGACGACAGCGCCATCAGCTTCGTCTCTTACATGGATGTCGATCGCGAGGCTGATTTCGTCTACATCACCAACGGCGCCGGCGGCGAGCGCGGGCGCGTGTGGCGCTTCCACGGCCCCACCGGCGACGGCGGCCCCACGCCGCTGCGGGCGGTGGACCTGGCCATCGGCCCCGCCGGCGATGTCTACACCTGGGGCAACACAGGCTCCTATTCCGGGCCGATCGCGCGATACGCGCGCGACCTGAAGCCGAAACCGCTGGGAAACACCGACGACAAGAACGCGCACCTTTACGGCCATCTCTACGGCCGCGCCGGCCGCGGCAGCAGCGTGTGCGGCATGGATGTGGACGCGCTGGGCCGGGTCATCGCCACCTTCGGCAGCAACGACTGCCACGTGCGCCTATACGACGCTCAGGGACAACTCGTGCAGTTTCCGCGCACCGTGGACTCGCGCGAAGGCGAGAAGCCCGACACGAAAGGCCGGATTCCCGCCGCGATCACCGGCGTCGTCGGCTACGGCGGCAGCATCCGCTTCGATCCCGCCGGCAACATTTATCTCTTGCAGCAAGGCGTGCCCAACGATTTCGCCCTCGAGCCGGGCTTTGAAAAGGATGAGGCGTATCGCTCCGCGCTGGGCACGATCTACAAATTCCCGCCCACCGGCGGCGAGATCATCTCGAAGAACGGCACGGTGCAGAGCGTCACCGGCCACGTCGCCGCCTTCGCCGGCTGCGGCCCGGTGAGCCGGTGGGCCGCGGTGGGTTCGTGCGCCTGCACCAAGCCGCGCTTCGACGTGGATGACTTCGGCCGGGTCTACATTCCCAACGCGATCACCTACACGGTGAGCGTGCGCGACAACGCCGACAACGAAATCGCCCGCTTCGGCGGTTACGGCAATTACGACGACGCGGGCAAGGACCGCGCGATTCCGCTGGGCTGGCCCGTCACCGCCGGCGCGTCGGACAAGCACATTTATGTCGGCGACTGCCTGAATCACCGCGTGGTGCGCGTGGATAAGAAGTGGGCGGTGGAGACGGTGGTTGCGGTGAAATGAAGGCTACAATGGCATTATGTTCGGCGATGGTGCTCTCACATTTCGGGAGTTCGCAATGGGCGAGACGCTGCCTCTGGCGACGATCCACGATGCGGTGCTGGAGTTTCTGCGCGGACGCGACGACGCGGTGCTCTTCGGAGCGCAGGCGGTGAACGCGTATGTCGATGAGCCGCGCATGACGCAGGATGTGGATGTGATGTCGACGCGCGGGGCGCAACTCGCGGAGGAGATTAGGGTTTTCCTCAACAAGAAGTTTTTCATCGCCACCCGCGTTCGAGAAGTGCGCGGCGGCATCGGCTACCGCGTTTATCAAGTGCGCAAGCCTGAGAATCGCCATTTGGTGGATGTGAGGCCCGTTGCCGCGCTTCCCCCGGCACAAGTGGTGGATCAGGTGAACGTCCTCACCCCCTTGGAGTTGATTTGTGCCAAGGTGGCAAGCGCCGTGGGTCGGCCAAAGACTGCCAAAGGACTTATTGACCTGGCGGACCTTCGCCGATTGCTCCTCCGCTTTCCCGAGTTCAAAGTGCAGAACGGCGCGGTGGCCGACCGCCTCGGCCAAATGGTCGCGGCTGGCGAAGAGGCGGCGGCGGTGGTGGACATGTGGCAGCAGACGGTCGCAGAGGACATCGAACCGAGCGACGACGAATCCGAGTTTGAGTGACACGTCGAAGGTCGGGTATTCTTCACATCGCAAGCACAACGTACTTCGGCCCTCACCCCCGCCCTCTCCCGTCCCCCGGCGAGGGCGAGGGGGCCGGAGTCACCGCTCGCCGTTTCTAAACCTTCTCCCTCCCTCGGCCCTTGGCCCTTTGGCCCTGAGCTCTTCCCCGGACCTCCCATGCTCATCGGCGTCCCCCGCGAGATCAAGTCCGACGAATACCGCGTCGCCATGTTGCCCGTCACCGTCGAGCAGCTCGTCGAGGCCGGCCACACCGTGCTCATCGAGCGCGGCGCGGGCGTCGGCAGCGGCTACGAAGACGCGATGTATCAGGCGGCGGGCGCGACGTTCGTCGATGATCACGCGAAGGTGTTCGAGCAGGCGGAACTCATCGTGAAGGTGAAGGAGCCGGTGGGGCCGGAGCTTGCGATGCTGCGGCCGGGGCAGATTCTGTTCACGTATTTTCACTTCGCAGCGAGCCGGGAACTGACGGATGTGTGTTTGAAATCGCGAGTCACCGCGCTGGCGTACGAGACGCTGACGGATGCACAGGGGCGGTTGCCGCTGCTGACGCCGATGAGTGAAGTCGCCGGCCGCATGAGCATTCAGGAAGGCGCGAAATACCTTGAAAAGCCGATGAGCGGCCGCGGCATTCTCCTGGGCGGCGTGCCGGGCGTGGAGCCGGCGAATGTGTTGATTCTGGGCGCCGGCGTCGTCGGCACCAATGCGGCGAAAGTGGCCGCGGGACTGGGCGCCAACGTCACCGTCATGGACATCAACCTCGACCGGCTGCGCTACCTCGACGACGTGATGCCCGAAAACGTGACGGAAATCTACAGCGATCCGCACGCCATCCGCGAGTACGCGCTGCAAGCCGACCTCATCATCGGCGCGGTGCTCATCCCCGGCGCCCGCTGCCCCGTGCTCATCAAGCGCGACATGCTCAAGGCGATGAAGAACGGCTCCGTCATCGTCGACGTCGGCGTCGATCAGGGCGGCTGCGTCGAGACCATCCGCTCCACCACGCACAAGGACCCGACCTACGTCATCGACGGCGTCGTTCACTACGGCGTCACCAACATGCCCGGCGCGGTGGGGCGCACCAGCACGCAGGCGCTGTGCCATGCCACGTCGTCGTACGTGCTGAAGCTGGCGGCAGCGCTGAAGAAGGAGAGCGTCGAGGCGCTGGTGTCGCGCGATCGCGCCTTCGCCAGTGCTCTGAACATCCACAACGGCAAGATCACGCACGAGGCGGTGAAGGCGTGGTACGAGGGACGATCTTGAGAGCAAAGGGCGACAATGATTCTGGATGAAGAATCCCTAACCGGACTATTGGTGAAGTACGGACTTACTCAGTCTCGCGATGCTATTATCGCGGCCGCAAAACCTTCGATTCGAGTTCTTCTCGATCCACAAGAGAGACACGTGATCGGTGCGTCTCGGATGGGCGGGCTTCCGGATCTTCCCTCTCCCGAACACTGGCCAATCGTAAGCCGAACCCGATTGTCGTTCGTAGGTCAGATCAACCTTCAACACGTTGGTGTCGCTGATACTTGTCGAGTGTTGCCGTCCGGAGGCATTCTCTCCTTTTTCTACGACATCGATGGCATGCCTTGGGGAGATTATTCGGAACGCCAATGTTGGCGCGTTCTCTACTTCCCGTCCGATTCCGTACGAACGACGCAACCGCCGTCGAATTCAATCGGCATTGACCCGTGGCCCGCCTTTTCAATGAAGTTTCAACGGGAGCTGACTCTACCCACGTACAGGTCCATCGAAAGAGACAGACTTGCGATAACCGAGTCGGACAATGACGCTTACACTGATCTTCTGTTTGAACTTGACGTCGATGACATTCCCAAGCATCGACTACTCGGACATCCGGATGGCATCCAAGGTTGCATGCAACGCACAGTTCAATTCGAGAGCCGCAATCTTAAACTTCCGAACGAAGTTGACAGCTATTACGAACACCCGCGGGCCAACGAGCTGATTCCTGGTTCATTTGATTGGCAACTGTTGTTGCAGGTCGACTCAGATGATCGTTTGGGAGTAATGTGGGGAGATGCCGGGAGAATCTACTATTGGATTCACCGGAACGACCTCTTGCGCTCCGCTTATGACCGAACCTGGTTGTTCCTTCAATGTTCTTGAAAGGGAAGCCCATCATGAGATCGCTAATTCGAGTTCTCGTGTGTTTCGCGTTCGCTACTGTTGCATCAGCACAACCCACATCAGCGCAACCCCCCGCCGACGTCACCTGGGAAACCAACCTCACCTACGGCAATGCCGGCGACGTCGAGCTCAAACTCAACCTCGCCAAGCCCGCCAAACACGATGAGAACGCCAAGCCCATTCCCGCCATCGTCGTGATTCACGGCGGCGGCTGGGCGGCGGGCCATCGCGATCATCTCAACGCCGTCACCTGGCAGGCGGCCCAGCGCGGGTACCTGGCCATCACGATCAGCTATCGCTTCGCGCCCAAGCACGTGTTCCCCGCGCAGATCGAAGACGTGAAATGTGCGGTGCGCTATCTGCGGGCGAACGCGAAGAAGCTGAACATCGATGCCGACCGCATCGGCGCCACCGGCGTGTCGGCTGGGGCACATCTCTCCATGATGCTCGCCACGCTCGACAAAGAGGACGGCATGGAAGGCGACGGCGGGCACGCCGACCATGCCAGCAAGGTGCAAGCGGCGGTGTCGTTCGTCGGCCCGACCGAACTCGATGCCGACGACCTCCCGCAAACGAGCAAGAACATCGTGCGGGGTTTCATCGGCGGAACGCCGGAGGAAAAGTCGGAGGCTTACAAGAAGGCCTCGCCCATCACTTACGTGAACAAGGGCGACGCCCCGATGCTGCTCTTTCAAGGCACGGTCGATCCGCTGATCCCCAACACGCAGGCGTACCGCATGACGGAGGCGATGAACAAGGCGGGCGTGAAGGGCCGGGTCGAGTTGATTCTCGGCGGCGGGCATGGCTGGGGCGGAAAAGAAATGGAGCGCACGATCGATGCGATGTTCAAGTTCTTCGATGAATTCTTGAAACGGTGACGTGGGATTGGCCGAGCGGGGCAAGCCCCGTCGCTAAACGCTCAGGCTTGTGACGGCGCCGTGTTGATCCACCCCTTCGCGCCAATCACTCATCCATCAGCATGATGTGCACCGCCTCGGGGCCGTGGACGCCGGTGACCAGTTCGCCTTCGATGTCGGCGGTCTTGCTGGGGCCGGTGATGAAGACCATGCTGCTGGGCAGTTCGCTGCCGGGGATGCCGCGGATGCGAGACCAGTAGTCGATCATGTCAGGCAGGATTTCGCTGGGGCGAACGATGGCGATGTGCAGAGGCGGGACGAGCGACAGGCCGCGCGAATGGTGCGCGTCGGAACAGAGGACGAGCGTGCCGGTCTCGGCGAGGGCGGCATGCACGCCGGTGATGCCGCAATCGACATCGAACTGCGCGTCGAGCCGGGAGTGGGCGTTGGTGTTGGCCGCGCTTTTCCAATCCACGACACGAATGCCCGCGGCGGTGACGGCGGACGCGAGCGCCGATGCCGGCGGGACGGCGGCGAGCACGACGCTGCGCACGTTCTGCTGTTTCAGAAACTCGACGATGTGCTGCGCCAGGTCGGCGGGCTTGGGGCGATGCACAAACATGCCGGTGGCGGCGGCGCGGGTGTGAAAAAGTTTCACGAGATCGTCGCTGGACCGGGCCAGACGCGCCAGGGATTCATCCACCGCGGGCGGCGGCGGCGGCGTCTGCGTGCGGCTTCGGCCCAGCGCGGCGTACACGCGCTCCATCAAGGCGCTGCGGTCGGTGGTGGCTTCGTGCGACATGGTGGAAGTTTACAGTCTCGACGCCCATCGTGAGGAACCGGGTTGCTCACTTGGCCGGTGGAAGCCATCGGTGATTCCCCGGCTCCGTTCGTTCGTGTTCAGTGGATTCCTGATTGGCGAAGCGCCCAGGACACACGAAGTTGTGTACGCAGAAGATCGATAAGTCTTTTATAGTCACCAACCCATCAGGAGGTCACCATGATTCGCTCGTTCACTCGTTCGTTCGCGCTGCTCGCCCTGCTCGCCTTGGTCACGCCCGCCTCGGCACAGCACGCCAAGTTCGTGCTCTTCGGCGATCCCGCCCCCGAAGCCGCCAAGGCAGCGCCGGAGCACCAGTTCGTCCATCCAGTGACCAGCCCGTACTGGCACGAAGACTCCTTCGTCACCAGCGATCTGCGCGCCTGGTTCGCCTACCACAATTTTCCCAAGTCCAGCACCATCGGCGGCGGCGACGCCAACGTCTACGCCGTGCAGGCCCGACTGGCGATCACCAATCAGTTGCAGCTCGTCGCTTACAAGGACGGCTTCCTTGAAACCGAGTCCGGACTCGCGCCCGTCAATGAGGACGGCTGGCAGGACATCGCCGCCGGCTTGAAGTGGAACTTCCTGCAGGATTTCAACAATCAGCTGCACGCCGCCGTCGGCGTGGGTTACCAGTTCGATCTGGGCGACCACGTGCTGGCCGACGACCAGGAACTGCGCGTCTGGGGATCGATCAACAAGGGCTTCGACCGGCTGCACCTGGGCGCCACGGTGAACTTCTTCCTCGCCAACGACAAGGGCAACACGCTGGCCGGCAACAGCGATCACGTGAGCTGGCACGTCCACGCCGACTACTACGTCTGCAAGTGGTTCAGCCCGGTGGTCGAGTTCAACGGTTACCACGTCGTCGATGAAGGCACCGTCGTCGTGCCGTTCCAGGGCGTCGATGTCGCCAACCTCGGCGGCACCACCAAGAACGACGTGATCACCTTCGGCGTCGGCGCCGAGTTCCGCCCGATCGACAACGTGGGCATCCGTGCCGCCTACGAAATGCCCCTGACCGAAGGCGATCAGCTCTTCGGCTATCGCTGGACGTTCTCCGTCGTGTTCTCCTTCTGAGTCATCGACACGACAAACGAATTGGGGGGCCAGGGCGCGCCAGATGACCGGCGCGCCTCTTTTCTTTTGAGATTCATCCGGTGTTCAGCCCGGATCGTCGGCGGCATCTGCGGTGGCCGCGGCTCTCTGAGCCGCGGGGCCGTCGATCTTGCGCTGAGGAGTTGTGAAGGATTAACTCGGCAGTTGCGAATCGCTCCGCTTCCAGCCGGACGACTTGGAAAGTCGTCCCACATGCGAGGTTGATCCTGCGCGGCTACATGACCGGCGTTCGTTGTCGCACTCGTTGCTTGGCGCGCCCTCGACACGCCTCATTCTCCACTGCTACACTCCCATCCGATGAACGTCTCTCTTTTCATCACCTGCCTGACCGACACCTTCTACCCGCGCACCGGCATCGCGCTGGTCAAGGTGCTCGAACACCTCGGCTGCAAAGTGGACTTCCCGCAGCAGCAGACCTGCTGCGGCCAGCCCATGTTCAATAACGGATTCCACGACGACACCCGCGACCTCGCCAAGCGCATGATCCAGGTCTTCGAGCACAGCGATTACGTCGTCACGCCCAGTGGCTCCTGTGCCGCGATGGTCCGCGATTACTACCCCGAGCTTTTCCACGGTGATCACGCTTACGAGCACAGTTGCCAGAACCTCGTCGGCAAAACCTACGAGTTCATCGAGTTCCTCGTCAAAGTGCTGCACGTCGATCTGACCAGGTTCGGCGTCAAGTGGGATGGCAAAGTCACCTACCATTACTCCTGCCACCTGCGCGGCATCGGCGTGACCGATGAGGCGGTGCAGGTGATGAAACAGATCCAGGGACTCGACTACACGCCGCTGCACAAGGCGGAGCAATGCTGCGGCTTCGGCGGCACCTTCGCCATGAAATATCCGCAGATCAGCGGCAGCATGGTGCGCGACAAGGTCGACTGCATCCGCGCCACCGGCTGCCCCACCGTCATCAGCAACGACGCCGGCTGCACCATGAACATCTCCGGCTCCTGCCGGCGCGAAGGCGTGAATGTGCAGTTCAAGAGCCTGGCGGAAGTGATCGCGGAGGGGTTGGGGTTGATGGAGAAGGCGTAGCGAAGATCGCGGCGAGCCGGGCCGTGTCCGGCCCGACGATTCTTGCCCTTGCAACCATCTCGCCATGATCATGTTCAAAGCACTTCGATCAAGAAGCTCACGATCCAGATGTCGATCTGTTGAAACCGCCGTTTCAGAGTTTCCTTCAAGGCGCGGAAGAATGCGGTGTTCTCGGGCACTTCCGCGACATCAAGGAACAATCTTTCGGTTTCGTCAAAATAGGTCTGGCCTTCGTGCAGCCAGATGCCGTGAATGGTCTGCGATTCAAACGACAAGGCGCCGAACTGCTGGCGCAGCTCGCGTTTGGTCTGGGTCACCAGCTTTCGAGGGATGCGCGTGCCGTCGTTAAACCGCAGCGGCAGGAGGATCTCGAAACGACGGAGCACCCGGCTTGAAGTGTTCATAGGTCGCAGGCCCCACGACGATGAAAGAAATCCCTTCCTGAGTCAACGCTTCTAACGCGGCCTCCGGCACGATCGTTTCGCCATTGGCGAAAGTTCGACCGCTGAACCGGCCGGCGAGGAAGCCCAAGCCTTCATCTTCTGTGTCTTCATCTGGAAAGCGGATGCAGATCATGCAAGGATTGTAGCAGCAGGTTTAAACGTGACCTAGCCAATCATCTCCGCTATCGTGTTTGTGTGACTGCCGCCGCCTCGTCGGGCCGAATACGGCCCGGCTCGCTCAAGACATCATCATGACCGCCGCCACCGACCAACCCGCCGCCGCCGGTTCCGCCGCAACCGGCGATGTCCCCCCGCCATTCCTCGAGCCGATCTTCCTCACCGCCAATCTCACGGTGAACGGTCACGCGCTGCTCTTTCCGCCGCTGCCGTACGACATGAAGGAGCGCGCGGACAAAGCCACGCACGATCCGAAGCTGCAGAAGTTCGTCAACCACGCAACCTTCACCCGCGACAATCTCCGCAAGCAGCAGTGCGGCAACACCTTCGGCGACAACTACAACAAGATGCGCGAGCTGGCGGGCAGCATCAAACAGCACACGCTGGATCACCTGGATCACTACCTCGACCAGTTCGTGGAAAGCGCCACGAAAGCCGGCGTGAACGTTCACTTCGCGCTGACAGCCGAGGACGCCAACCGCATCTGCGTCGATATCGCGAAGAAGAACGACTGCAAGGTCTGCGTCAAAAGCAAGTCGATGGTGACCGAAGAGACGCACCTGCTGCCGGAACTGGAGGCGATCGGCTGCGAAACGGTCGAGACTGACCTGGGCGAGTTCATCATCCAGCTCGACAACGACGCCCCAAGCCACATCGTGCAGCCGATGATCCACAAGGATCGCCGGGACACCGCGGCGGCGTTCACCCGCGAACTGGGCTCGCCCTACACGGAAAGCCCGATCGAACTCACCAAGATCGCCCGCGCCCATCTGCGCGACAAGTATCGCAAGGCGGACCTGGGAATCAGCGGCGGCAACTTCCTCGTGGCTGAGACCGGCACCGTCGTGCTCGTCACCAACGAAGGCAACGGTCGCCTTTGCACCAGCGCCCCGCGCATCCATGTCGCCTTCGTCGGCATCGAGAAGATGGTGCCAAAGCTGGAGCACCTGGGCGTGCTGCTGAAGCTCCTGACCCGCAGCGCCACCGGTCAGCCGATGACCGTTTACACCAACTTCGTCACCGGCCCGCGCCGGTCACACGAACACGACGGCCCCGAGCAGGTTCACATCATCCTCGTGGACAACGGCCGAACTGAAGTGCTCAAGGAGGAAACCCGCGAGATGCTCCGCTGCATCCGCTGCGGCGCCTGCCTCAACGCCTGCCCCGTCTACCGCAAAGTCGGCGGCCACGCCTACGGCTCCGTCTACTCCGGCCCGATCGGCGCCATTCTCACCCCTGTTTTCAAGGGCCTGGCGAATTACAAAGATCTGCCGCACGCTTCCAGCCTGTGTGGCGCGTGCTACGAGGCCTGCCCGGTCAAGATCAATATCCCCAAGTACCTGATCCAGCTTCGACGCGACATGGTCTCGAAGAAGATCACGAAGTGGACCGACCGCGTGATGTACAAGGTCTGGGCCTGGTCGCTGGGCAATTCGATGACCTATCGCCTCGGCGGCTGGGCGCAGAAGCTTGGATTCCGCATGCTCGCGAAGATGAAGGGCACGCTCGCCGCCGCCGAGAAGACCGACGACGAGTACCGCGCCCGCGGCTGGCTGAGCAGCTTGCCCGGGCAGGTCGCCGGCTGGACCAAGGAACGCGACATGCCCACGCCGCCGGCGAAATCGTTCCGCGACTGGTGGCGCAGCGAGCACGGAAAAGCCTGACGGGGCAAGAACGCTTTACTTCACCTGCGCCAGCCACGCCGCCAGCAGATCGCGGCAGGCGTGAAGGTCATCGAGATGAATCATCTCGGTGACGGTATGGATGTAGCGCGTGGGGCAACTGAACGTGAGCGTGCGAACGCCTGGGCCGGCCCGCTGAATCGCGCCGCTGTCGGTGCCGCCGCGGGGCAGCACGGAGCGCTGGTACTTGATCTTGTGCTTCTTCGCGACGGCTTCGAATTCCTCGATCAGGTCGTAATCATTGATGACGGAGGAATCCATGCAGGTGATGCCGGCTCCGTCGCCCTGTTTCGTCACGCGCAGGTCCTCAGGCACGCCCGGCGTGTCGCAGCAAAGCGTCGTGTCGATGCCGATGCCGATGTCCGGCTTGACGCCATACGCGCTGGTGCCTGCCCCGCGCAGGCCCACTTCTTCCTGCACCGTGAAGACGCAGTGAATCTCACACGCGTGATTGGACTTGTCTTCGGCGAGTTTCTGAATCGCGCGGATGGCGATCCAGCAGGCGATGCGGTTGTCGAGGCACTGCGCGACGACGGTGTCGCCGATGCGGGTCATGGGCGCTTGCAGGACGACCATGTCGCCGATTTTCACTTTCTTTTTCACCTCGTCGCCGGCGATGCCCAGATCGATGGTGAACTCGCCGACCTCGGGAATCTTTTTCTTTTCCTCCTCGGTGGCGATGTGGATCGGCTTACCGCCGGGGTTCATGACGCCGGTGATGTCCTGTTTCGGATCGCGCGGGTCGGGGCAGATGGTGACCAGCCGGGCGAAGAGATTGCGCGTGTCGAACCCGCCCACGGCATTGACGCGGATGTAGCCCTTGTCATCGATGTGCTTGACCATGAATCCGATCTGGTCCATGTGCGCGGCAAGCATGACTTTCGTGGGCTCAGCGCCTTTCGTGAGTTCGGCGCCTTTGCGTGTGCCCGGCGAGGCAGCTTTAAGCTGCCCCGCCTTGGCCCCATGCGCGCGCGGCTTGCGCACGCAGATCAGGTTCCCCATCGCGTCCTCGCGCACTTCGTCGAAGAGACCCTTCGTCTCTTTACGGATCAGTTCGCGCAAGCGATGTTCGCGGCCGGGGATGCCAGGGGTGGTAACGAGTTGTTCGAGGAGGTTCATGGGAATTTGAGATTTCGGATTTCGGATTTGAGATTTCATATTTCAGTTCTTAGATTTCAGATTTCAGATTTCAGATCAGAGATTTCAGATTCGAGATTTCGGACTTGAGACTGCGGATGTGAGATTGCGGAATCAGAAGTTGGGATTGCAAATCCGAGATCCGAAATCCGAGATCCGAGAACCGAGATCCCAAATCCCAAATCCCAAATCCCAAATCCCAAATCTCCGCTCACTCCGCCTGCATCCACGGCGCGACGGAATCGCCGACGCCGGTGCATTCGTAACCGCCGTCGACGATGATCGTCTGGCCGTTCATGAACGAGCCGGCCTTTGCCGCGAGGAAGACGGCAGCGCCGGCGATCTCGTCCGCCTTGCCGAAGCGGGCCATGGGAGTGCGCTCGAGGATGCGCCGGCCGCGGTCGCTGCCTTCGAGGAACTTGCGATTGAGGTCGGTGGGAATGAAGCCGGGGGCGATGGCGTTGGTGCGGATGCCGTACTTGGCCCATTCGACGGCGAGTTGGCGGGTCAGGCCGAGGATCGCGCTCTTGGCGCAGGCATAGGCGGTGACTTCGGTCAGGCCGACGAAAGAAGAGATCGACGCGATGTTGATGATGCAGCCGCTGTGCTGCTCGCGCATGAGGTGGCCGGCGGCGAGCGCGCAGCGGAAGGAGCCGGTGGCGTGCGATTCGTAGACGCCGTTGAACTCGCTGACTTTCAGGTCGAACGTGGGCTTCTTCACGATCACGCCGGCGCAGTTGATGAGGATGTCCAGCCGGCCGAAGAGATCCATGCAGCGCTTGGTCGCGGCCTCGACGCTCTGATCCGCCATCACATCCAGGGCGACGCCTTCGACGATCTGCTCAGCGGGGTCGGCTTCATCGGTCTCGGTTGAGCGGCGGATGTCGGTCACCGCGGCTTCCACCTTGTCCATCGTGCGCGAGCCGATGAGCACATGAGCGCCGTGCTGCACGAGCGTCCGGGCGATCTCCTTGCCGATGCCGGTCGCGCCGCCGGTGACCAGCGCCGCCTGGCCGGTGAGATCGAAGAGGGAAGTCTTGATGGGCATGAGTCACTCCAAAGAGGGAGGGACAGGATAGCAGTGGGCGCGTGGCGTTGCTTGGGGCTCTCCCATTACACAAGGTGCGTGGTCCGCACGCCGCCCCAGTGCCGCGCCAGGTACTCCGCCACCAGTCGACGATGGCATTGCTGCGGGGTGTGCTCGCTGCACAGGAGGCAGCCTCCATCGAGCAGGTCGCGGGCGGTGCTGACTTCGATCTGCCGTTCTTCGATGAGAGCGAGGTACTGTTTCTCGTACGTGCCCCAGTCGCCGCCGTTCTTCTTATACGCATCGAGCATCGGCTGCGTCGGCGCCAGCGCGGACAGATGCAGGTAATCGATGCCGTAGAGGCCCTTGAGAAAGAAGCGCAGATCATCGCGCTTGGCGAAGCCGGCGAGCTGCGAGACGTTGTTCAGGCGCACATCGATGACGCGCTTGACGCCCGCGTCGGCGAGCTTGGTGAAGAACTGCTCGGCGGACTTCTTCGTGAAGCCGATGGTGTAGAGGTGAATCGGGCTCATCCTAAGGACTCCACGACTGCGGAACCTGCCTGTTCCTCCATGCTGCGTTCCACGTACGCGATTTTTTCGCCCTGCCTGTCGTACGCCTGCTCGATGAAATCGGCCTTGCTTTGGAACAGGTCGCCTGCGGGCAAGCCGAGCAATTCAAGCAGGCGATCCTCCGCGTGCTCGGCCGATTCAACGGAGCCGTCCTCAAGAATGTGGCGAACGTTCAGCGCGGACTTCAAATGCCGGCAGACGAGAATGGTGCGATGGCAGGTGAGTGGGTCTTTCTCCGCGCACATCATCGCCAGCCGGTATTTCTCCGCGCCCTTGCGGACCCGCTCCAGGCCTTCCTGAAACAGAGGCGCCTTGGCGATCAGGTCGTAGCGGGCCTTCGAATCGATGTAGCACTCGCGCTCGGCGCGGCGGGCACCCAGTTCCTTGCCCATGGAGACATAGCGCACGTTCGCCTTGCACAGCGCGATCTCCAGCACGTCGCGGTTGAACTGCGGCACATACTTGCTGAACGGACTCGACCGCACATCCGCCACCGCCTCGATCTGATGCTTCGCCAACAATTCCAGGAACGCGGGCAGTTCCAGGTTGGAGTGGCCAACCGTGAAGACGGGCGGCAGCGCTTCAACCGGCGGCGCCGGAGGACGGGTTGGCGCGGGAGTGTCGCTCATGGCTGACGCGAAGCTGAACCTGTGGAACCGCCGCACTCGATCACCGACGCCACCACCTTGTAGTGGCAGCCATCGTCGAACACGGGCGTCCGGCTGACGCAGAGCAGGCAGTTGTCTCCGCAGGGCAATTCGACTTTGCGCGGGCCTTCGTTCGGCGTTGGAAACGGATCGAGATAACGCGCGTCCACGGTCGGATCGGTGACGGAAAGATTGTATCGCTCCCGGCCAAACTCGAACACTGCCCGGCGACGGCGATGCTCCTTGCCGGCGGGCCCGTCGCGCTCCAGACGGGCGACCAGGCGAAACTTTCTCGGCTGAATCAGAAAGAGCGACGCCTGTTCGCCCGACCCGGCGACGGCGGCGGCGCTGATGCGGTCCGTCTCCTGGCTGAACTCGATCCAAAGATGCGCCGGCTCCTCGCGCAGAAGCGGCAGCGGAACCGCAGGCACCGTCGTCACGCGACGCCAGGGTTTGTCCGTCGCCAGGCGCCAGTTCTCCGGTTGCGTCGGATCGTTCGCATGCTCCAGCAGCGGCACATCGACGATGTCCAACACCGCCGGCTGCGTGCCGTCGGGCAGCGCGCTCTGCTGCAGCGCGATCTCGCCTTTGCCTTCGCCGGACACCGGGCGAACCCACTTGCCCAGCGTGTGCCTGCCCTGCGAGTACCACAGTTCCCGCCCGGCGATGCACCGGTTCTGATTCTTGATCGAGTTCGCCAGAATGACGATGCGCTTCACGATCATGTCCGCTCCGCACAATACGATAGCAAAAACGTGCGGAACAACACAACGTGATGGAAGAGAAAATGAATCGACCCGATGCCCGCGTCATGACCATGTGCTTCGACGCCTGAACTTCATGTTTTCTTGCGATGATTCGTCGCGCGCCGAGCGGAGCGGAGCGGGGCAAGCCCCGTCGCTTAACGGCCGATGGCCGAACGCCGATGGCCGAGGCCGTGGCCCCGATCTTGGTTGCCCCGCGATCGCGCCGTACAATCCTCCTCCATGAAGACTTTCTCCGGTTTTTCCATCGCGGTCATTTTGCTTGTTTCCTCGTTTGGCTTCGCCGGCTCCTGGAACCAGTGGCGTGGGCCGAATCGCGACGGCGTCGCGCCCGACTCGCCGCCGCTGACCCGGCTGGGCGTTGATGAAGCGCTGACTCCCGCGTGGATCAGCGAGCCGATCTCCTCTTCCTTCAACGGCGGCTGGGGCAGCCCCGTCGTCGATGCGGGCCGGGTCTATGTTTACATCCATTCCAAGACGCGCAAGGAAGGCGTCGAGCTTGGCAAGGCCAAGTATCCCTGGCTCCCGCCCGACAAGCGCGGCCACCTCACGCCGGCGGAGTACGAACAGTACGAAGTGAATCGCCGGGACGAAGATGAAGAGCGCGCCAAGGCGGAAGTCTTCACCGAGACGCTCTACTGCTTCGACGCCGGCAGCGGCAAGACGATCTGGAAAAATGCGAAGCCTTCGATCTACACGCGCTTCGTGCAGTCCGGCACGCCCACCGTTGTGGATGGCCGGGTGCTGGTGCTGGTGCCGGGGCGGCGAGCGCGGTGCTACGACGCAGCCAAGGGCGAGCAACTTTGGGAGACGAAGTTGCCCGGCGATTTCCGCGACGAGTTCATGATGTCGTCCTTTGCCGTGACCGACGGCGTGGCGGCGGTGCTGGCGGGCAGGCTGGTGGCGCTGGATGTGAAGACCGGCGCGATCCTGTGGGAGGGCGACGCCAAAACCACCCGCGGCGAACACAGCAGCCCGGTGGTACACCGTCACGGCGAGGCGGCGTGCTTCGTCGCCAATGTCGCCGGCGACACGGCGTGCTTCGATGCGAAGAGCGGCAAGGAGCACTGGCGCGTCAAGAGTTCCGCCAGCGGTTCCACGCCGATTGTCGTGGGCGACAAGCTGATCACGTACGGCTCCAGTCGCCGCGGCGGACTGCGCTGCTACCAATTGAGCGCGACCGGCGCGGAAGAAAAATGGACCTACAACGGCGCTGCCGACCAGGGCTCCAGCCCCGTGGTCGTGAAGGGCCACGTCTATGTGCAAGGCGAACGCCGGCTTGCCTGCATCGATCTGAACACGGGCGATGAGAAATGGGCGGCGGAGCTACCGCTGAACGATCCGCGCTACACCTCGCTGATCGCGGCGGATGGCAAGATTCTCTATGCACTGGAAGGGCTGCTCTGGTTCGCGGCGGACCCGACGGGGTACAAGCCGATCGCCGCGCTGAAGATGGATGACAAGGGCGTGGTGGCGACGGAAGCAACGCACCGCAAGCGGCTGAACCTCGACGATGTGAAACAGAAGCCCGACGGCGAAAAGCAGGCGGACAAGATTTACCGCGACAGAGTCGCCAGCCACGGCCCGGTGCAATGCACCTCGCCCGCCATCGCCGACGGCAGGCTGTTCGTGCGCCTGAAGAACGGCATCGCGTGCTACGACCTGGTCGAGCGGAATCGGTGATGGGTCGGCTCGATCCGGCGTACAGCCGATGCCGCTCACCTTGACTCACGACTGCGCCAACCCTACCGTTTTTCAATGAATTACCGCGAACGCATCACGATCGATCCCCGTATTCGCAGCGGGAAACCTTGCGTCCGCGGAACGCGGATCGCCGTTGCGGACATCTTCGACTACCTCGGCGGCGGCATGTCGGTGGCGGAAGTTCTGGACGATTTTCCTGACCTCACCCAAGAGGATATTCAGGCTTGCTTTGCTTTCGCGGGGGATCGCGACCGCCGACTGAACGTGCC
This sequence comes from uncultured Phycisphaeraceae bacterium, assembly GCA_964426135.1. Classification (GTDB taxonomy): domain Bacteria; phylum Planctomycetota; class Phycisphaerae; order Phycisphaerales; family Phycisphaeraceae; genus CAYRPN01. The sequence goes on from CAYRPN010000024.1 coordinate 20,473, forward strand.
GCATGAAGCTGCTTTTTGATGAGAACCTGTCGCACAAGTTGCCGCTCATGCTGGCGGCTGATTTTCCGGGCAGCATGCACGTCCGAGCGTGTGACTTGGTGGGTCGTGAGGATGAGGAACTTTGGGAGTACGCGCGGGCCAACGACTTGACGATCATTTCCAAGGACTCTGACTTCCAGCAGCGAAGCCTCCTGTTCGGGCATCCGCCCAAGGTCATTTGGCTGCGGATCGGGAACTGCACCCGAGATGTACTCATGAAACTCATCATGGCGCGACAGGCGGAGATTCGCGCGTTCTGCGTCGATCCGCTTGCGTCGGTGCTTGTCATTTCATGACCAGGCCAGGTTCAGGCGCCTATTCGCCGGTTTCCGAAAACCCTACCTACCCAAGGCAATTGCATTTGGACCTTGACGGGAGGGCGATGCTCCTGCCGAGCCGCGAAAAACTACGAGCGCACGAGAGTGTTCGCGGCTCGGCAGCAGCCTCGCCCTCCCATCTGCAATTGCCCTGCCTACCTACCCACCCGATTGGACAACCGCCCGCATTCTCTTCATACTCTTGGCGGCCCATGGATGTGTCGGGCCGCTTGCGTGGCGTTCGACGCCGTTCGATGCTTTCCAATCTCGCCCTCCAGGGACCGCGGCATGAAGCCCTCCGCCTTGAAAGAGCGCACGAAGCGATTCTCGGTCGCCATTATTCAACTCGTGGAGAGCCTGCCCAAGTCGCTCACGGGCGAAACGATCGCCACGCCCCTGATCCGCTGCGGCACAGCCGTGGGCGCGTGCTACCGCAACACGTGCAAGTCGCAGAACCATTATGATTTCCTGGCCCGGCTGAACATCACCGCCGAGGCCGCGGATGAAAGTTGTTACTGGCTGGAAGTGATCGTGGATTCGAAGGTGTTGCCGGAGGATCAGGTGCTGCCCCACCTGCAGGAAGGCCGCCGGCTGAAGAAGATTTTCGTGAAGTCGCGCAAGATCGCCCAGAAGCGACAGCGCGAGGAAATGGGACGCCACGGCAAAGGCTACGGCGATGAGGATATTCCGTTTTGAGGATAACCCGATTGAGATGTGCCGCTTCGTACTCCCCTCCCTTTTAGGGAGGGGCAGGGGGAGGGTCGGGCGAACCGCCTGAACCAGCGTCCTCTCACGCTGTGCGCCCGACCCTCCCCTAACCCCTCCCTAAGAGGGAGGGGAATTAGGACATCCAAACTCGGCAATCTCCGCAGGTCATCGCCGCCAATCGCCGATACTCTTCGTCACCTGCCCGCATCGAAACCGTATTGCAGCATTCGCAACAAACTACGCCGGCCGCGTCGGGACGCCTCTCGCGGAACCGGAGCATCAGGGGACGCATTTTTCAACGGAGTCACGCATGTCGAATGGAAACACCGCAGTCGCTGACATCGGCCTCGTGGGCCTGGCTGTCATGGGGCAGAACCTCGTCCTGAACATGGCCGACCACGGCTTCAAGGTCGCGGTCTACAACCGCACCGTCGAAGTCATGGAAAAGTTCTGTGCCGACAACCCCAACACCCCCGGCGGACTCGTCGGCGGCAAGACCGTCGAGGAGTTCGTCAAGTCGATCAAGCGCCCGCGCAAGATCGTCATCCTCGTCAAGGCGGGGCCGGCGGTCGATAACGTCGTCGAATCGCTCAAGCCGTTCCTGGAGAAGGGCGACATCGTCATCGACGGCGGCAACAGCCTGTGGACCGACACCATCCGCCGCGAGAAAGCTCTGAAAGAACAGGGCCTGTGCTTCGTCGGCTGCGGCGTGTCCGGCGGCGAGACCGGCGCTCGCTTCGGCCCGTCCCTCATGCCCGGCGGCGCCACCGAGGCCTGGGATTCCCTCAAGCCCATCTGGCAGGCGATCTCCGCCAAGGTCGACAAGAAAACCGGCAAGCCCCTGCTCGGCGCCACCCCCGGCAAACCCGTCGTCGGCGGCGAGCCATGCACCACCTACATCGGCGGCGACGGCGCGGGCCACTATGTCAAGATGGTCCACAACGGCATCGAATACGGCGACATGCAGCTCATCTGCGAAGCCTTCTGGCTCATGAAGAACCTGCTCGGACTCGACTACCCCGAGATGAGCGAAATCTTCGGCAAGTGGAACAAGGGCGACCTCGACTCCTTCCTCGTCGAAATCACCACCGACATCCTCCAGCAGAAAGACCCCAAGAAAAAGGGCAAGTACCTCGTGGACATGGTCCTCGACACCGCCGGCCAGAAGGGCACGGGCAAGTGGACCAGCGTCAACGCCCTGGACATGGGCATCCCCGCCCCCTCGATCGCCGAGGCGGTCTTCGCTCGCTGCATGAGCGCCCAGAAAGACAAACGCGTCATCGCCAGCAAGAAGATCAAGGCCCCCAAGTTCAAGTTCAAAGGCAAGAAGAGCCAGTTCATCGAAGCCATCCGCGACGCTCTGTATTGCTCGAAGATCTGCTCGTATGCCCAGGGCTTCGATCTGATGAGCGAAGGCGCCAAGGAATACAAGTGGAACCTGAACTTCGGCGAAATCGCCATGATCTGGCGCGGCGGCTGCATCATCCGCGCCGGCTTCCTCCAGAAAATCAAGGAAGCCTACGACAAGAACCCCAAGCTGCCCAACCTCATGCTCGATCCCTATTTCAAGGGCAAAATCGCCAAGGCTGAAAAGAACTGGCGCAAGGTCATCGCCCTCTCCGCTGAGAGCGGCGTGCCCTGCCCGCAGTTCATGTCCGCCCTCGCCTACTACGACAGCTTCCGCAGCGCCGTGCTGCCAGCCAACCTGCTGCAGGCGCAGCGCGACTTCTTCGGCGCCCACACCTTCGAACGCATCGACCAACCCCGCGGCAAGTTCTTCCACGTCGACTGGCCCGAAGCCGGTCGCCCCATGATCGAAGCCGGCAAGGGCGGCGGACACTGAGAACATCGACAACCTGGTGAATGAATCAAACCCCGCGAAAGCGGGGTTTTTTCATGTGAAACAAACGCCCGCGATGGCGTCGGCGTTCGTCGCGCTTGATTCGCCCCGTTGAGCGTCCGCTCGAAGAGCGGAAATGCCTGTGCGAACATTCCCGCGAAAAACCCCGACGCGCGGCGAGGACGCCGCGGCACCAACAAACCAGTCGCCGCGCACGAAACGATGCCGACGCCGTCCTACGGCCCCAGCACGCCGTCCCACGGTTGCCACGTCGAGTTGAGCGTCGCGCTCGGATGAAAAATCAGTTCGTGAATCGTCCCCGGATCGCGGCGCTTGACGCGCTCCAACTGCGCCAGGTCCGCTTCCTCGAAGACGACATCCATCGCCCCGTACCGCCAGACCTCGACGTAGTAGTAGTAGCCCATGATCTGGCGCGTGAGCGTGAACCGCGCGTCGCTACTGATCTGATCGAGCAGCGGTTCCAGTGCCACGCGCTCACTTTCGCTGAAGCGCACGATGCTGTTGGCGGCGTGCGTGACTGGATCGCTCTTCATCAGTTGCCGGAAGATGACATTGTCGACACCCAGGTCCGCGGCGAAATCGAGGTAATCGCGCACGTCTTCCAGCGTAGCGACGCTGCCTCGCAGCAGCACGCACGAGAATCGCACCCGGATGTCGGCCTGCGTCGCCAGCGCCACCACCTGCCTCAACTGCGCGTGCGTCAGGCTCTCGCGCAGCCGCATCAGCGCCGCATTCGCCTCATAATCCGGCGCGGCGATGCTGATGTTCAGATGATCGAACCGGTGCTCGCCCAGCCAGTCGATGATGCGCTTGCCCTCGCGGCGATCGAGCAGGCCCGAGCCGTTCGTGGTCAGCGTGCGCTTGCGCATGTCGAAGCGATCGACGGCGCGGATGATGCCCGGCAATCGCGGGTCCTTGCTCGCCTCGCCGCCGGTGATGGAGGTGGTGGGGTTCAGCGGCTTCAGCGCGGCGAAGGTTCGCTCCAGGTTGGCGAAATATCGTTCGTCATCGCCTTCGATCTGCTTCTGTGCCGACAGCGCGGCGCCGCGCGACGCGGGACGCAGTTCCTCGACGCAGAACGGACACGCGGCATTGCAGGTCTGCGCGGAGTAGATGGAAAGATTGGCATTGGCGTAAACATCGACCCGCCTGCCGAAAAGCTCGAAGGACACGCTGCGGCCCGCGGTGCTGTTGCCCGCCAGATCGAACGCGGCGCTCTTGCGACGCCGCCAGGTTTCATTGAATGTCGCGATCACGCCAACTCTCCCATCGCCTGCGAGCGCTTGAGCAAATCCGGCCCGAACGTGCGCCCATCCGGATTCACCAGCGTGAAATTGTCCCACACGGGCTTGGGCGGCTCCCACGCCGCTTCATCCGCCGCGAAACCGTAGCGCTGAAGGTAAAACACATTCGCATGCGGCAGCAGGCCGGAGTCTTCCACCAGCCTGCGCACATGGTCGTCGTCGTTTTCGTAGCCACGGCGGAGACGCACGTTCAGCACGAGCAACGATTCCGCGGGAGGGCGAGGCTCCTGCCGAGCCGTTCCGCGATTCACCGTCATTTCCTCCACCAGCATCCGCGCCAGTTCGATCAACCCCGGATCGCGGTCAAGCAGGTGATGGTTGATCGAAAGCTTGATGGCCAGCGGCGTACCGAGGCGCGCCAGGTACTCGCGAAGCCTCGTGCGCTGGCGCGGGAACACGACGCCGTTGGTGCACAGGACCAAGTGCGTGCAGCGCGGATGGCCGCGGGAAAGATCGACGAACTCCCAGAACTGCGGATGCACGGTGGGCTCGCCGCCTTCGAGCTGCATCTGGAAATCGCCGGTGGCGGGGAACGCCGCGAGAAACTGCTGCGTCGTGATGAACGTGGAGCCGGCGGGCGATGAACACGTGCTGCACCACGGACACGCGCGATTGCAGTGATTCGTCAGCGCCACGTACACCCGGTGCGGCCGCTGCGGCGTCGGGTGGTCGAGCGGCTTGTCCCGCGCGGGATCGTTGGGAGGCAGAAGCATGACGAAGTCCGTTCGTGCAAGAATGCGTGCACCACTGTACGCCGCCTTGCCAGAGCCGCGAAACGTCAGCAAGCGGAGGCTTTGGTGTCCCTTGCGCGATCGTCCGATCCGCGCGCTTGTCGCGAACGCCAGTTCGTACATCTCGACCCTCACCCCAGCCCTCTCCCTGGGAGGGAGAGTGGGCCGGAATCCGCGACCGCTTCACCCGCGCGCCAGGAGAAATACGTGATGCGAGGTGGGCAAGGTGACGGCGAGCGTGACCTCGTCAGTCGCCAGACTGCTGCGTGCTGTCAGCGCTTCCCACCGCGCGGCGGCCTGGCCCCATTGCACGGCGCCGCTGCTGTCGATCACAACGGACTTCATTGTGCCGGTGACGGCTGGCGCGGGCTGGTCGAGGCGAAAGAAGTGCTCGCCGAACACGTCGGCAATCAGGCCGAAGGTCGTCTCGCCGTCGCTCGCCAGCCACTGCCCATCGGCAAAGGCGACGACGGGCGGCCGCAGGAAGGGCCCGCCGAAGCCGCGGAACGCGCCGGCGCGGCGAACGAGGCGCAGCCGCTTCGGATCGCCCGCGCCGCTGAGCGCTTCAGTGGGCGTCAGCCAAGGGTTCCCCGCCATGCGATCCAGCGCCAGGCGCAGCGCCGCGGCCTCGGTGCTTGTCGGCAAACCCAGTGCGCCGGCCGCCAGCGCGGCATCCATCTGCCGTGCGACGGCGAGCGCGCCGGCGCGATACTGCGCCAGGCCGCACCGCCACGCGGCGACCTTGCCCGCATCGAGGAATGGTTGCACTGCCGCGCACGAAGGCACGATGGCCTGCATGATCGTGAGCCATTCATCAGCACGCGGCGAAACGCTGGTCTGTAGGTTGTAAACCGCATTGGTCACGCACGCGGCAACCCGGCCAGGTTCGCGCGCCATCAGGTGCGGCGCCCGTGGCAGCAGCGCCCGCCACGCCTGCGCCACGCCCTGCGACTTGCTGCCGGGGCCGATGACCGAAGAGCCGATCAGTTCGAGCGACAGGTCGTAAAGCTCGCTCGTCACCTGATCGACCTTCTCCGAGAACCGCGCCGCCACGGCATCGACGATTGGAGCCACGACGTGCGCCAAGTGTGCGAGAAACGCCTCAGCGTCGATGGGCCTGGCCTTGCGGGCGACGGCGAAGCGGGCGTTGAATCCGTCGCGACCGCGCTTGAGCGCTTCGGCGAGTGGGCCGGTCAGGTTGGAAGGGTTCTCGGGTTTCACGTTTCAGGTTTGAGCTTTCAGGTCGGCTTGATCTCGCGCCAAGGCGCAAAGCACGCAAAGACGGCGGCTCTCTCCGCGAGCTTTGCGCCTTGGCGCGAGGCACGATCTTTCAAATGACTCATGCACTGGCTCCTGGCGTTTAAGACCTGGAACCTGAAACTCACTTCTTCCACAGCACCCACTTCAAATAGTTCGTGTACCGCTGGTGCAGGTACTTGAGCTTGAGCACGTCATCGTACATGTGGCCATAAAACTTGCGGCCCTTGGCCCAGTCCGACAGCACGCGCTCGATCTTCACAAGCTGGGCGCGGGCGTCCTTTTCGCTGACACCGTCGAGGCCCTTTTCGAACTCGACGACGATCGCGGCGACGGGGTCGTCGCGGTCGAGGTCGAGCCGATCGTACTCCGCGCACGCCAGGTCGAAGAGCCTGCGAATCCAGCCGACTTTATCGACGCGATAGACGGCATTCTCCGTCGCATCGAAGAAGGGTGAGTCGGAATCCTGCGTCAGCTTGTCGTGCAGCACAAAGGGCACAAGCTGGCGGACATCGTCGAGCGTGACTTCACTGTTGCCGCGGAAATACGCCATGCCTTTGACGAACGCGAGGAGCGTCATGAGGCTGCGGACGGAGACGCCGTTGCGGGTCTGGCTGCCGATGTCCTTGCGTTTGTCCTTGCCGGTGTCCATCGCGGTGAGCTGGTTCCAGTCGATGCCGGCGAGTTTGGCGGTGTCCTTGGTCTTGTACTCAAGCTGGCTGGCGGCCTGGTCGCAGAACTCAAACTGGCTTGCGAAGAACTCGATGCGGCGGAGGATCGGCGGCGGCACCGGAATCGCCAGGATTTCCTTGTGCATCCGGTCGCCTTCGTCCTCCGTGAAAATAATCTGAGGCGGGACGACTTCTTCGGGCTTGATGCCTTCTTCGATCCGGCTGAGCAAATCGCCGAGGAAGCGACTGTTGAAATGCAGCGCCTTGACCACGATGTCGATGCGGTCCTTCAGTGCTTCGATCACCTGGTACGTGCCGCCGCCGGCGTCGTCGTTGGCGGTGAGGTACCACGCGGCCTCGGGACATTCGAAGGTCTGGTCGAACACCTCGGCGTAATTGTCCGCCATCACCGTGAGCAGCGCCGATTGCGTGCGCGTCGGGATGCGGTTGTATTCGTCGATGATCTTGACCCGCATGCCCAGCCAGCTTCGCCAGGCGACGCTGATCTGTTCCATCTTCTTCGCCTGCACCAGGTCGCTGGGCAGCGGGCTGCCGAGCAGGTCAGAGACGGTCATCTGCGGCTGGCCCTTCTGAATCGCCCGGCGAACCTGGCGCACGGGGTAGCCCGCGAGCACGCCCATGAGCATGGCGCTACTGGTTTTGCCGCGGCCGGGGCCGCCCACCAGCAGGCACTTTCGCCGCAGCGCGAAGGTGAGCAGCGGCAGCAGGACAAAGCTGCAATAGCTCTGGCCCGAGGGCAGTGTGACGGAGCCGTGCGTGTCGCCGAAGATGAAGGTCTGGTGCGGGCCGTCGTGATATTCGATGTCGTAGAACGGGCTGATGATGGCGTGGTTGACGATCCAGAAATACGCCTGTCGCAGCTTCTCATCGAGCGGCAGTTTGCCGGCCTGCTCGGCGGCTTCATCGACCGGCGCGGGGCCGCGGTAGAGATCGGCGATGTCGAAGCTCCGCGCGGCGGGCTTGGCGGCAGGATTCGTCGGCGACTGCGAGACACGCTGGAAGAGCTTCGAGAACATGAGGGGGAACTATACCAAGCGGGGTGGGTGCGACCGCCGGCGCCATCAGGACCGTTCTTGATTTAGCCGGCGGGCTTGCCCGCCGAGAGCCTCCCAATGCCGGTGACGTCCTCCCGTCAGTGGTTCGCGGCGGGCGAGCCCGCCGGCTAAATGGCGCACATCACTTCGCGTGCTTCTCGATGAACTCGACAATCGGCGTCGGGTCATCGAGGCCGTGTGGATGGTGGCCCACGCCCTTCTTGCGGATGAGCGTGACGGAGCCGCCGAGTTTTTCGTAGCGGTCGGCGATGAGTTTCGTGTTTTCCTCCCACGGCACGACGTCATCCGCGTCGCCAAAAACATGCAGCAACGGCACCTTCGCCTTGGCGAGCGGTTCGAGGTTGTCGACGGGGTTGCCTTTGTACGCGATGGCTTCGTCGTCGTTCTTGAAGCCCCACAGATTCAGGACGAGCTTCCAGTCACGGGCGCTGCCTTTGCCCTTGCCTTTGCCGCCGGGCCAGCTTTTGAAATCGCAGACCGGCGCGTCGCCGTAGATGCAGGAGACTTTGTCGGGATTGGCGCTGGCCCAGTTGTAGCAATACAGCCCGCCGCGGCTGAGGCCCACCAGCGCGGGCTTGGCGCTGAGGCCATGTTTCTCGGAGAGTTCCTTGTGGCACGCGTTCCAGTGCTCGACCGCCTTGGGGCAGCCGAGCATGTCGGGCACGCTCATGTAGACGATGTGAAAGCCCTTTTTCAGGAGCGCGACATCCGGCGCCGGCTTGTGCCCGAAGAACTCGCCGTGCCAGCACCAAGGCTTGCCCTTGGCGGGTTCCTTGGGCACGACGACGAGTACGTTCTTTCCGCCCCCATTGCCGACGGGAAAGTCGTAGCGGTCGAAACCATTCCACTGCGATTTCTTGCCGGGGAATGGCGCCTTCGCTTCCTCAGCGGAGGCGCCGCGCAGCGGAACGAGCCAAGTCATCGCGAAGGCGACAAGCATGGCAAGAATGGGGCCGGCCCGTTTAGCGGTCGGGCCAAGTCGGCGAGGCCCACCTGCAATCGTGCGCCAACGGGTGGGCCTCGCAGACTCGGCCCGACCGCTAACCTGCGGAATCGATCTTGCACAGTTCCTGAAAATAGACTCACGACGTGAATGAGGCATCGCACGTTATCCTTGGTGGTGACTCACCGGAATCTGCACATGTTACCTCGAACGCTCGTTTTGATTCTGTCTGCCGCGGCCTGTGTGGCGTCCCTCATGGCGCCGGTCGCGGCGACGGCTGCGCCCAATGTTCTCTTCATCGCCGTCGATGATCTGAACGACTGGGTCGGCCCGCTGGCGGGTCATCCGCAGGTGAAGACGCCGCACATGGATGCCCTGGCGGCGCGCGGCACGACCTTCACCAATGCGCATTGTCAGGCGCCCTTGTGCAATCCTTCCCGCGCCAGCCTGCTCACCGGCTTGCGCCCTTCCACCACCGGCATTCACGGCCTGACCCCCGGCATCCGCAACGTCGAACGCACGAAGAACGTCGTCACGCTTCCGCAGCATTTCCGAGCCGCCGGCTATCACGCCGCCTGCTTCGGCAAGATTTTTCACGACGGCTCACTCGGCCCCAAGGAACGCGAGAAGGAGTTTGACCTGTGGGGCACCGGCGGCAAAGGGACGAGGCCCGCGAAGAAATTCTCGCCGCCCACGCCCGGCGGCAACCACCCCGCGATGGACTGGGGCCCGTTCCCCGATCGCGACGAGGACACGGTGGACTACGACATCGCCAGCGCCGCCATCGCGCATCTGAAGCAGTTGCCGAAGGACAAGCCGTTCCTGCTGAGCGTCGGTTTCCGCCTGCCGCACGTGCCGTGTTTCGCGCCGCAGAAGTGGTTTGATCTCTACCCGGATGCGACGCTCATCATGCCGCCTGTGAAGGACGACGATCGCGCGGACACGCCTGCGTTCTCGTGGTATCTGCACTGGAAGCTGCCGGAGCCGCGGCTGTCGTGGCTGAAGGAAAGCAAGCAGTGGCGGCCGCTGGTGCGGGCGTATCTCGCCAGCGTGAGCCAGGTCGATTCGCAGATCGGTCGCGTGCTGGCGGCACTGAAAGAGTCGGGCCACGAGGAGGACACGATCGTGGTGCTCTGGTCCGATCACGGCTGGCACCTGGGCGAAAAAGGCATCAGCGGCAAGAACACGCTCTGGGATCGCTCCACGCGCGTGCCGCTGATCTTCGCGGGGCCCAAGGATTTCCAGGCGATCGCCGCGAATCAGAAATGCGCGCAGCCGGCCGAACTGCTCGACATCTATCCCACCCTGATCGAACTTTGCGGCTTGCCTCTTCGCGGCGATCTGGAAGGTCACTCGCTGCTGCCGCAACTGAAGAATGCGAAAGCACCGCGCGAGCATCCCGCGATCACCACGCACAACCAGGGCAACCACACCATCCGCACCGAGTCGTGGCGATACATCCGCTACGCCGATGTATCGGAGGAACTCTACGACATGGCGAATGATCCCAACGAGTGGACCAACCTCGCCGGCGATCCGAAGCACATCGAACGCAAGAAGAACCTTGCCCGCTGGCTGCCGAAGGTGGACGTGCCTGCCGCGCCGGGCAGCGCGCATCGCGTGCTGCAGAACAGAGAGGGCGTGTGGCACTGGGAGGGCAAGCCGATCAAGACCGAGGAGAAGGAGGAGTAGTCGCCACCGCCGACGCCGCGTCACCCATTGCGTTCCGCCAGCAGATCCAGGCTCGTCACGTGCGCGTTGCCGTCAAAATGCGCGGGCAGTTTCTGCAGCAGCTTGCCCGCTTCCGGGCTGCAGCCGAGCACGCCCAGCACGTCGTAGCCCTTGCGTTTTGCCCGCGCAATGTCCAGGCCCGCCGCCATCACGTGGCCCAGATACGTGCCCACCAGGTCGGCGCCGGCGATGCAGCCGACGTACGCCTCGATGTCCTTGAGCACTTCCACCGGCAACGCGCGCAGCAACACGATGTCGCTGATCGCCGCGCGGCCACCGCGTTTGAGTACCCGATGCACCTCGCGGAACACTTTCGCCTTGTCGGGCGACAGATTCACCACGCAGTTGCTGATGATCAGATCGACGCTGCCTGATTCGATCGGCATCTCTTCGATGAAGCCTTTGCGGAACTCCACATGGCGGTAGCCGTGCTTTTCGGCGAAGGCCCGCGCCTTCTCCAGCATGGCGTCGGTCATGTCGACGCCGATGACGCGCCCGGTCGGGCCGACCTTCTCCGCGGCGAGGAAGCAATCGATGCCCGCGCCGCTGCCCAGATCGACGACGGTCATGCCCGCCTGGATGTGCGTCAGGCTCGTGGGACTTCCGCAGCCCAGGCCCAGGTTCGCACCCTGCGGCAGTTTCGCGACATCCTCGGCGCTGTAGCCGATGGCTTGCGCATGATCGACCGTGGACGAAGCGCCGCCGCCGCAGCAACTGCCGCCGGTCTTGGCGATTTCACCGTAGCGCTGCGAAACGGTGAGCCGGATGTCGGGCGTGATCGGACTGGAGGTTGGCATGTGTGATACGGATTCCCTCTGATTCTCGCGCAGATGCCACTGGCAGGCTTGGCTGCCAGTGGACCCGCGAAAAGTAAGGCGGGGGCGTCGGTGGACGCGTGAAACGCATTGGCAGCCGAGCCTGCCAGTGGCATCAACTTCGGCGCGAGAATCAGATGGAAACCGAATGACTCCTTGGTGAGACGCAACTGAATTGCCGCGAGGTGGAAACAGATGCAATCGCCATGCCGCGGAAAAGTGCTGGAAAATCGTCACGACCGGCGGCGGCGAACGCCGCGAATCGGTTTGCCGTCAACGCAATGCGTTCTGAAAAGCTTCATGCACTTGGCGGTACTGCCGATTCCGGCCATGGTCAGGCAGCACGTCTGCCGCGCCGGCAGGGTGAGCCTGAGAACAGGAATCAACAAGGCCGCAGCCCCGGCCCGCCGTCATCGCCGCACCGACCGCCGACGCATCCGCCGCGTCGCTGAGATTCAGCGGCACGCCCAGCACATCCGCCACGATCTGGCACCACCACGGCGAGCGCACGATGCCGCCGGTGAGCTGGACACTGCGAATCTCCGTGGCATCGATCGCCAGCGCCTGCCACACATCCGCCAGGCAGAACGCCACGGCTTCGAGCACCGCCCGCGCCAGGTGCGCCCGGGTGTGCCGCGCGGTCAGGCCGACGAACCGGGCCCGCAGGTCAGCCCGCCAGTGCGGACTGCGCTCACCCGTGAGATACGGCAGAAACAGCAGGCCCTCGGCGCCGGGCGCCATCGTCGCGGCTTCGGCGAACAGTCGCGCGAAGCCCGCTTGTCCTGCCAGATCGCCGTAGCAAAGATTGCGAAGCCACTCCACCGCCAGACCACCATTGTTGATCGCCCCACCGGCAAAATAGAGGTGCGATGGCTCCGACCCCCTCTCCCCCCGGGAGAGGGCTGGGGTGAGGGCCGGGCTACCTTGTGCAACCGGCCCTTCCGACTCCCTCTCCCCCGTCCGCGGGGGAGAGGGCTGGGGTGAGGGGGCCGAGCCACCTTGTGCAAACGAATCAAAGTTGCCTACCGCCGCGCGAGACAGCACATAGCACCACGTCCGCTGCCGCGCATCCAGCCGCGGCTGCCGCGTCGTCAACCGCACCGCCCCGCTCGTGCCCACGGTCATCACCACGTGCCCCGGCTCATCCGCATGCGCGCCGATGATCGCCATGCCGCCGTCGCTGCCGCCTGGATACACGGGCAAATCGTGCGGAAGCCCCGTCTCATCCGCCGCATCCGATGTGACTTGTCCGACAACCTCATCCGGCTCCAACAGCGCTGGCAACCTGCTCGCATCGACGCCGGCCAGCGCGAGCGACTCGGCATCCCACGCGCGGCGATGAATGTCGAGCAGGCCCGTCGATGACGCGATGCACAGGTCCGTCGCCCAGCGACCGGTCAGGCGATGCACGATCCAGTCCTTGATCGCGGCGAAGCACTGCGCTTGGGCGAAATCGCCCGGCGCATGCTGCCGCAGCCACGTCAGTTTGGCGGCGTGATACTGCCACTGCAACGGGCAACCGGTGCGCTGATAGAGCGCGGGAAGATCGACGCACTGCCGCAGTTGCGAGGCTTCACGAATCGCGCGGTTGTCCGCCCAGGTCATCGCCGGCGCCAGCGGCGTGCCGTCGTCGCGCACGGGCATGACACTGTGCATCGCGCCGCTGAGGCCGATGGCGGCGACGCGCGCGACGTCGATTTTCGTCGTCACCGCCTTGAGCGCTGCCGCGACCGCCGGCCAGATCTCGTCGATGCGCTGCTCGGCGCGATCAGGCAGCGGCGTGTGCAGCGGGTAGCCGTGACTGACGCCGCCGTCCGCTGAACTCGCCACGACCGTGCCGGCAACATCGACCGCCACGACTTTGCAGCCGGTGGTGCCGATGTCCAGGCCGATGAGAAGATCGCGGGGCATAGTGAAAAGATGATAACGGTTGAACGTGTCGCTCGATCTTCGGCGCCACATCGCAGAACCACAAAGAACACAAAGGCACAAAGAACACAAAGAGGAAACCTGAATGAAGTTTCCGACTTCGTGTCCTTCGTGCCTTTGTGTTCTTTGTGGTTCCGCCGATCACACCTTCGGCTGCTGCATCGACAGACAATGCAGCGCGCCGAAGCCGATGACCAGCACGTCCGCGCGGACGCCGATGATCTGCCGGCCGGGCAGCGCTTTCTCCAACGTGCGCATCGCCACGTCGTCGGCTTTCTGCCCGAAGATCGGCACCAGCACGCCTTCGTTGAGAATCAGGAAATTCGCATAGCTGGCGGGGATTTGATAGTGGCCGCCTTCGTCGGGGCCGATGGGCGGATAGTCGTAGTGCATCGGCTCGGGCACCGGCAGCGCGACGAGGTTGAATGGATTGCCATCCTGATCGCGGGCTTGCTCGATGGCGCGCCAGTTGGCTTCGAGCATCTCGTGGTCGGCGCTTTCCTTGGGCGCGCGAATGGCGGCGATGGTGTCCGGCGCGATGAAGCGGGCGACGTCGTCGATGTGGCCATCGGTGTCATCGCCCTCGATCCCGCCGGGGAGCCAGAGCGTGTGCCGCGTGCCCAGCGCCTCGTGGATGTTCTCTTCGATCTGCGCCTGCGTGAGTTTGCAGTTGCGGTTCTGGTTGAGCAGGCACTGCTTGGTGGTCATGAGCGTGCCGCGACCGTTTACCTCGATGGAGCCGCCTTCGAGGATCAGGTCGTGCGACCAGATGGGGATGTTCAGGACCTTGGCGATGTATCGCGGAATGACATCGTCGAGCGCGGGGTTGTAGATATCGGTGTCGTACTTGCCGCCCCAGCCGTTGAAGGTGAAGTCGTGGCAAGCCAAAGGGCCGAGGGACGAAGGGCCTAGGGCCGAGGGGGCGGAGAATTTCGGATTAGCTTCCCCTTGGCCCTTGGCGCCTGGCCCTTGGCCCTTCTCTTCTCCCCCTAGGCCCTTGGCCCTTGGCCCTTGGCCCTTTGCTTCTCCCTTCACCACAAAAATCGGCCCGTAATCGCGCACCCACGAGTCGTTCGTTTTCCACTGGAAATCCCGGCCGATCACGTTCACCTTCACGAACCGCTTCGCCTGCTTGATGAACTCGTCGTACTGGGCGCACGCCTTTTCGTAGCAGTTGGGCCAGGTGTCGAGGTTGTGCGGATAGGTGAGCCAGAGCGCTTCAGCCGGCTCGAACTCCGCAGGCAGGCGATAGCCCATCGCCCGCGCGGATTGCGGCGGCGAGTCGGGCACGGAGGGAATGGTTTCGGTCGATGCGGGCATGGAACTCCGTCTTTCTGAAAGTTGGCGGTCTTCGTTCGCCGGAAACGAATCGGACTAGGCAAATGTCGAATGTCGAGTGTCGAGTGTCGAGTGTCGAATGTTGAATGTCCAGTCCCAAGGCGCAAGTGCTCGTCCAGGAATGTCTCGATCTCCGCGTGCTCTGCGCGAGACTGTGTTGTTCAAGGCACTCCATAAGCACTCGACACTCAACATTCAACATTAGACATTTGGCTTGGACGCTGCACGCCGCAGCCTCAACAGGCATCCGGCGCGTCAATCGATGTACCGCTTCGTCAGATCGCCAAACGCGTCGATGCGGCGGTCGCGCAGGAAGGGCCAGTTCTGCCGCGAACGCTCGATCTGGCCCAGGTCGCAATCGACGGCGAGCACTTCTTCCTGATCCTGCGACGCCTGCGCGATGACGCGCCCGCCCGGATCGGCGACGAAGCTCTTGCCCCAGAAGGTGATCTCGCCCTCCACGCCGATGCGGTTGGCGGCGGCGACGAAGACGCCGTTGGCGATGGCGTGCGAGCGCATCATGGTGACCCACGAATCGATCTGCCGCGGGGGCTCGCTGGCGGGCTCGACGTTGTGCGCGTAACCGATGGCGGTGGGATAGAGCAGGATCTGGGCGCCGCGCAGCGCGGTGAGCCGGGCCGCCTCGGGGTACCACTGGTCCCAGCAGATCAGCGTGCCGATGCGGGCCTTGCGCAGATCGAAGTTGCGCCAGCCGTTGGTGCCGTGCGCGTCATCCGCCTTGTCGCCGGGGGTGAAGTAATATTTTTCGAAGAAGCGCGGATCGTCGGGGATGTGCATCTTGCGATACTTGCCGACGAGCGCGCCCTTCGCGTCGATGACGACGGTGGTGTTGTGGTAGACGCCGGCGGCGCGTCGTTCAAAGATGGAGGCGGAAATCTCCACCTTCAGCTTCTTCGCCAGATCGCACAGCTTGCGCGACGTGGGGCCGGGGATGGATTCCGCCAGTGCGAAGAGCGAGAGGTCTTCCACCTGGCAGAAATAATGCGCGGTGAAAAGCTCCTGCGTGACGAGCAGTTCGCAGCCCTGGCCGGCCGCGTCGCGCATCATGTCCATCGCTTTTTTCAGGTTCCTTTCCGGCGCGACGCCGATGGGCGAGGCGTGCTGGATCAGACCGAGACGGATCGTGTTGGTGTTGGCGTTTTTGGACATCGGTTGGGTGGTAGTGGCTCAGTTTGAATTGTTCGGGGTGGCTGGGGCTGGAGTCCGCGTAAGCCCCGGCCTTTTGACCTTGTGATCCAATCCGCCGGGGCTTCGCAAAGCCTCAGCCCCAGCCACCCAATTCAAACTGAGCCACTAACGGTTGGGTCGAATGATAGCAGTTGATCCGACGCATTCCACGGGCGCGGATATGATTTGCGCTTTCGTCTCTCCTGGCGTTCCCCCCACCATGAATCGGCGGATTTCGGATATCGAGCAAGGCCTGTCGACCGCGCCGCCCGCCGAGGCGCTGGCGGAGGCGGTGGCATCCGAAGCATCGCCGCCGGCGGCCATCGCGCCGCGCTCGGCAGCGAACCTCGAACTCTCAGGCCGGCTCGCGGGCCTGACCCTGCCGCGCCAGGTCTTCGTGCTGGCGATCTGGCCGTTCCTGGAGCAGGTGCTCAACTTCCTCGTGGGCTTCGTTGACACGTTTCTCGCCGGGCACCTGAGCGTGGAGGCGACCAACGCCGTCGGAGGCGCGGTCTACATCGCCTGGCTGATGAACATCATGCAGATGTCGGTGGGCATCGGCGCCACGGCGATCATCGCGCGGGCCGTCGGCGGCCGGCACCGGCGCGTCGCCAATGCCGCGCTGGGGCAGGCGATGCTGATGTCCGTGATCATCGGCTTCCTGTCGGGCGCGTTCATCTATGTCGCCGCGCCCGCCATGTGCGACTTCATGGAGGTGCGCGGCAATAGCCGCGCCTACGCCATCACCTACCTGCACATCCTCGCCCTCTCCGCGCCGGCCAGCAGCGTCTTCTTCGTCGGCTCCGCCTGCCTGCGCGCCAGCGGCGACACGCGCTCGCCGTTTCTCGTGCTGGTGCTGGTGAACGTCGTGAACGCCGTGCTCAGCGCCGTGCTCGTCTACGCCCCGCCGCCGATCGGCGGCCACGAAGTCGCCGGCATCGCGTGGGGCACCGCGGCGGCGTGGCTGGTCGGGGCCGCGCTCATCCTCGTGATGCTCGCGCTCGACGGCGGGCAGATTCGCCTGCGCTGGATTCGCCTGCGCCCCCACTGGCACACGATGAAGCGCATCATCCGCGTCGCAGGCGCCAGCCTCGCCGAGTCCCTGGGCATGTGGGCGGGCAACTTCATGGTCATCACGATGGTGGGCATCGTGGGCATCACGCAACACGCGGCCATGGGCGCGCACATGATCGCGGTGCGCCTCGAAGCAATCAGCTATCTGCCCTGCATGGCGCTGGGCGTGGCGGCGGCGACGCTGACGGGGCAGTATCTGGGCCTGGGCGATGTGGGCCGCGCCAAGCGGGCTGCCGTGCTGTGCTGGTGGATCGGCATCGCGGTGATGGGCGTGATGGGCGTGCTCTTCCTGATTGCACCGATGCCGCTGGTCAGACTCGTGACGGATGAGCAGGCGTTCCTCGATCTGGCGCCGAACCTGCTGCGCATCTGCGGGCCGGTGCAGATTTTCTTCGGCACCGCCATCGTCCTCAGTAACGCCATGCGCGGCGCCGGCGACACCCGCACGACCATGCGCCTGACGTACATCAGCATCTACCTGGTGCGCGTGCCGCTGACCTATGTGCTGGCGATCGCGATGGGGCTTGGACTCAACGGCGTGTGGCTGGCGCTGTGCGGCGAACTGGTCGTGCGCGGCCTAATCTTCGGCCTGCGCTTCCGACAGGGCGGCTGGCAGCGCGTGGTGGTATGACGTGACGTGGCGGTGATTTTTTCAGAGCGTGTTTCGAAACTCGATTCGGCCCCCCCTCTCCCCGCTCTGGGGGAGAGGGCAGGGGAGAGGGGGTTGGGGTGAGGAACTGGCTCGGTGCCGTTCATAAGCGCCTCCCCTTGATCCGGCAAAGCCAGGAGAAGTCAAAATAGTGAAGTCAAAATGCAAAATGCAAAAGTCTGAGTGAAACAGTCAACACTCGCGCCGGCCTCTGACTTTTGCATTTTGACTTTTGCATCAAGCATTTTGACTTCTCCGACACGGCCTTCGATACGCCATGAGTGGAAGTGACAGTGTCATCCACGGCGTCGATCGTCATTAACGCGGCGGCGCCTCCGCGCCGATCGCCTCGCCGATCAGACCCTCCACAGCCGCCACCGCTCCGTGATACATGCTCAGCGCGTTGATCTGTTCGCGCTGCGTTTCCACGAGCGTACGCTGCGCATCGAGCACATCGAGGAACGTCGCCCGGCCGTTCTCGTACGCCTGTCGCACCGCTTCGAACGACCGCCGCGCCGCCGGCAGCGTCTCGTCGCGCAGCGTCGTCGCTTCGTGGTGCGACTGCGCCAGTTCGTTGTACGCCTGCGCCAGCATGGTGCGGGCACTCACCTGGGCTTCCTGCTGCTGCGCGTTCGCCTTGGCGAGGTTGAAGCGGGCCTCGAGGATGCCGCCCTGATTGCGATCGAAAACCGGCAGCGGCACCATCACCTCGAACAGCGCGACCACGTCGTCCGAGTCGTTCATGTGCATTGCGCCGAGCGAGGCGGTGACGTCCGGCACCCCCTTGGCGCGGGCCAGGGCGATCGCGGCGCGACGCTGCGACAACTCCGCGCTCCAGCGCGCTACCTGCGGTTGCTGCTCCAACCTGGCCGCCAGCGCTTCGACCGCGGGCACGGCCCGCAGTTCCTCCAGCCTGCCCAGCGCATCGCCGAACGCCGCCTGCTGCCCCCACAGCGCCGCCAGCTTGGCGCGGGCCGTCGACAGTTGCCGGCGGGATCGCTCCAGCGCGATGCGATCGGTGGAGAGCCGCACCGTCGCCTTCTCACGCTCCAGCACCGGCGCCACGCCCGTCTTGACGCGGTCCTCCACCAGCTTCAGCGTCTGCTCCGCCAGGCTCAGCGTCTGCTCGGCGAGTTTGACCCGCTCCTGGCCGGCGAGCACCTCGATGAAGCGCATCGCGGTCTCGGTGGCGACGGCGACGCGCTTGGCCTCGTAACCCCACAGCGCCAGTTGGCGATCCGCCTCCGCCAGTTCGATCCGCCGCACCCGCTTGTCCGCCGTCTCGATCATCTGGCTCAACCGCAGTGAAGTCTCGGCGCCCTTGAACTCGTTCACCGGGCCGGTCCCGCCGACGCGTTCGATCATGAATCCGATCGTCGGATTCGGCGGCAGCGACGCCTGCAGCGACCGAGCGCCAGCCGTGTGACGGTCCCACGCGGTGATCTTCAGTTCGGGGTTCGACAGCAGCGCATGCTCCAGCGCCTGCCGCAAGGTCACATCGCCCGTGACTGGTCGGACCTTGTCGCTTGAAGAGGATTTGATCGCGTCGTGAGTCCCGGCATCCCGGTCGTCCCTTTCGTCGCCGATCGAATCCGCCGGCGCCTGATACGCCGGCAGTTCGCGCGCCAGGGGCCGGCGGGGAATCCAGTCGTCGGACAGAGGCGATACTCCGCAGCCCGCCACAACGGCCATCGCCACGCCTGACATCGCCATCGCCGTGAACGAGGAACTCGAAGGAAACATCGGTGAACTCCGTGTGAATCGGTGACGCGTGAGGAAGGGCGA
Organism: uncultured Phycisphaeraceae bacterium; assembly: GCA_964426135.1. Classification (GTDB taxonomy): domain Bacteria; phylum Planctomycetota; class Phycisphaerae; order Phycisphaerales; family Phycisphaeraceae; genus CAYRPN01. Next base: position 39,889 of record CAYRPN010000024.1, read on the forward strand.
AGCGCGCGACGGAATTGCTCCGACCCCCTCTCCCTCACCGGGGGACGGGAGAGGGCTGGGGTGAGGGCCGGACATGGCTGTGTTCACGTCGCGCCGCTACGCCCCGGTGGCAATTTTCAATTTTCAATTTGCAATTTGCACTTTGCACTTTGCATTTTTCAATTTGCACTTTTCAACGTCTGATTATCACCAGCGATCGAGGCCACAAGTGGTCTGGCCCTCACCCTGACCCTCTCCCGGAAGGAGAGGGGACCGGACTCGACCAATCCCTCAGCCCTTCTTCTTCAGCGACCCTTCGATGAAAATCCCCGACGCATTGATCACCAGCACCTTCGGGTCCGGCCGCGGGCCGACCTTGCCTTTGACGATCAGCGTGTCGTGCGGCTTGATTCTCTCGCCGACGGCGAAGGACGATTTCAACGGCTTGCCGTCCTTGTCCACCGCCTGCACCGTGGCCTTGTGCTTAATGAGTTCCTCCTTCGCGGTGCAGCAGTAGTCCCAGGGCGTGGGGCATTCATCGTCGGGGTTGGCCGCGCAGGAAGGCGTCGCCACGTCCACCACGGTCATCGACGCCAGCGCTTCAACGATGGGTTTCATCTCGCCGCCCACGATGACGCGCACGATCACCTCGTCGCCCTCCTTCGCATCCTTCTTCAGTTGCTCGATCGCCATGGGCGCGCCGGGCGAGGCGGTGAGGAACAACTCGGCGGGCACGGGCGCCGCGTTCGAGGCGGGCTTGGACTTGTCCTTATCTTTGTCCGCCGATCCGCCGCAACCGGGCAGCGAAACGAGCGCTACAAGCGCCATGACCAGCAACCGTGCGGACCATTTGAAACATTGCATGCGAGGCTCCTGAACAAGGTGTGTATGTAAGCAAGAACGAATCACCATTTCACACTTCGGATCCGAGACTTCACATTTCAGCACTGAGATTTCACATTTCAAATCGGAGACTTCAAATCTCCGCGCAATCACGCCGCCTTCAGCGCCGAGGTAATTGGCATGCGCAAACACTTGGCAGCCGGAGGCAGCGCGCCGAGCAGGCCCAGCGCCAGGCCGCTGCCCAGGCCGATGGCGATCGTGGCGCCGTCGAGCACCAGGCCGAACGCACCCATCGAGAACTTGATCGCCACGCCGTCCAGCACCGCCAGCGCCACCGCCGCGGCGATCAGCGCCCCCGCCGCCGCCGCCAGCACCGATTCCTGCACGAAGCTGACCACCACCGCGCCGCGGCTGAATCCCAGCGACTGCAGCATGCCAATCTCCCGTGCCCGCGCCGCGAACGCCGCGTACATCGTATTGAGCCCGCCGAACACGCCGCCCAGCGCGATCAACCCCGCCGTCACCCAGATCATCACCCGCACCGGCTGATAGAACTGCATCAGCTTGCCGTAGTACTCCGTCTCCGGCATCGCCACCAGCTCCAGATCGACGCGCGTCTTGGCGAAGGTGTCCACCTGACCGAAATCGTCGATCGAATCGAGCGTGACCGCCACGATCGAGATCGTCTCCCGCTTGGCGGAGGTTTTCAGATCGTTCAAAGGAGCCCAGATTTCCGCATCCATCACGGTGCCCGGCGCCTGAAATCGGCCGACGATCTTCCATTGCTTGTCGTCGAACCAGATCGATTGCCCGATGGCGAGCAGTTCCGAGTCCAAGCCCATGCGCGTGGCGGCGAGCCGGCCGACCATGATCTCGTCGTTGCCCGTGGCGGGCGCCCTGCCCTCCACGATGCGCACCTGCGGATGCACGAGGAACGCGGCAGGTTCGATGCCGCGAACGACCACCTGCGCGGTGCTGGCCTTTTGGTTTTCGCGCGTGGTGCCGACGGTCAGCGCCATGTGCACCTCCGGCGAAACGAACGGCACGCCCAGCCGGGTGCGGATACCCGGGATCGACGCCGCCGCCTGACTGGCGACGCTCGCTTTGATCTCGCTGCGCTCGATGCTCTCCTCGCTGCCGGCGCCGAGCAGGATGGCATTGTCCGGCGAGCCGGACTCGGTCAGGCTGCGCTCCATCCCGCGCACAAACGCCGCCGCCGCGATCATCAGCAGCACGACCAGCGCACCGCCAAACACGCTCATCGCCAGCCGCAGCGGCGAGCGGCCCAGATTGCGGACGGCGTATTCGAAGGGAAGTAGACGCATGGAGAAGGGTGTAGGGTGTAGGGTGTAGGGTGTAGGGAGCGAGGACTGCTGTTTATATAGAGAACATATTTATATCGATTGCATCTTCATTCGTGTTGAATGACCATCATAGAGGGCTCCATCGTTGAACCAGGCTGTTACATATATTTATGAGTTTCCCGCACTACACTCCGAACCCTACACCCTAAACCCTACACCCTAAACCCTACACCCTAAACCCTCTCTTCTCACACCGCTCTGAAACACGTCGCGATGGTTCGCCTCGACGCCTGCCATGCGGGCATCAGGCCCGCGGCGATGCCCAGCAGCGTTGACATCAGTAATCCCGTCAGCAGCAGCGGCGCGTTGGCTTCGATCGGGATGCTCAGGCCGTCCACGGACAGGCTGTACGCGCTGTACCGGATGACGGCGACGGCGGCGAGCGTGCCGAGTCCGCCGCCCATCAGGCCCAGGAGCAGGCCCTCGCTGACGATCAGCCTGCCGATCAGGCCGCTCTTGAATCCCAGCGTCTGCAGGATCGCGTGCTCCTTGATGCGGTCCTGCACGCTGAGCACGATGGCGTTGGCGACCAGGGCGAGCACGGCGATGAGGCAGCCCCAGCCGAGGTATTTCGTGAAGCCCACCAGCTCGATCATGTCCGCCGCGGCCTGCGCGACGAACGCCTTTTCGCTGCGCGTGCTCGTGGGCAGCTCGGCGAACTTGAATTCCGCGTCAATCGCCGCCGCCACTTCGGACAACTGCGCGGGGCTGTCGACCTTGACGTTGAACTGCGTCACGATGCCCAGTTTTTTGTCGGCGGTCTGCTGCAGGAAAGAGAGATGCACGTAAGCCACGTTCTGGTCCTGCGGCTCGTCGGAGCGAATCACACCGGCCACATACGACACGACGCCGGCCGCGTCGAACCGATCGCCTACTTTCAGGCCGCGACGCTTCGCCAGGGTTTCGCCCAGGAGCGCCGCATCGGTGCGCTGCCGCCACTGGTCGATGGAACCTTCGATCACGTTGAACCGCGGCGCGTACTTGTCGATGAACTGATCTGTGGGCACGCCCCGGAACGTGACCACATCGAGGCTGGCGCGGCAGTTGTTGACGACGATCTTCATGGGCACAACGCTCCGCACACCGGGCACCTTCTCGATCTTGGGCAGGTAGTACTCGGGGAGGCGACTGGTGAACGGGCAATAGCGATCCTCGCGATAGACCACGAGGGTGTTGTCGGCGGCCGAGGCCTCGGTGGCGACGGCGACGCCGCGCTGCATGGACTGCACGGCCACAAATAGAAACATCGCCGTCGCCACGCCGCCGAGCGTGAGCAGGCTGCGCGTGGCGTGACGTGTGATCTGCTTGCGTATGTAGGGAATGTATCTTGGGGCGATCATTTGCTTCCTCTTGAGTTCGCGTTGCAATTGCCATGACCGAGGACTTCCAACACCGCAGACAATGCAAATGTCGAATGTTGAATGTCTAGTGTCGAATGTCGAGTCCAATGCACCGTTGTTCTAATGGCATGTCACCTGCGTTTCTCATTAGCTATTCCACAATAGACACTCGACATTAAACATTTGCCTTGCCTGCACGATTCAGCGCCGACTCATCCTGCTTCACGCCTATGGCGCGATCGTCCACCATCTTTCCTTTCTCCAGGTGCAGCACGCGTCCGGCGAACTCGGCGGTCCTGGGGTCGTGCGTCACCATGATGACCGTCTTGCCCAGCTCGCGGTTGAGTCGGGTCAATAGTTCCATGATGGCCAGGGCGGAGGGCTTGTCGAGATCGCCGGTCGGTTCGTCGGCGACGATGATGCGCGGGTCGGCGACGATGGCGCGGGCGATGGCGACGCGCTGCTCCTGTCCGCCCGAAAGCTGGCGCGGGTAGTGATCGTGGCGATCCGCCAGGCTCACCAGATCCAGCGCGGTGGCGACGCGCTCGTGCCGCTGCTTGCGGGACATCGAATGCAGCAGCAGCGGCAGTTCCACATTCTCGTAGGCGGTGAGGACCGGGACGAGGTTGTAGAGCTGAAACACATAGCCGATGTACTGCGAGCGCCAGGTGGCGAGCCGGCCGCGGGACAGGTGCGTGATGTCCTGCCCATCGACGATCAGGCCGCCGGCCGTGGGCGAGTCGATGCCGGCGATGAGGTTCAGCAGCGTTGTTTTTCCGCTGCCGCTGGGCCCCATCAGGGCGACGAACTCACCAGATTCGACACTCAGGGTCAGGTCATCCAGCGGGCGAATGACGTTCTGTCCCTTGTGAAATTCCTTGGTCAGGTTGTGGCATTCGATGAGGGCCATGGGTTGGAGGTTGGAGGTTGGAGGTTGGGGGGTGGGGGGTGGGGGGTGGGGGTTGGGGGTTGTTGTTTAGCGACGGGGCTTGCCCCGTTCCGGGCGATCAGGGAGGACGTCGGAGGCGGGGCAAGCCCCGTCGCTAAACGTCGTGGCGATGCCATGCGGACCGCCGCCGGCGCGCTCCGCGTCGATCGCGTCATTTCGCCGGCGTTGCTTTCTTGGCCTTCGCCTCGTCGATCATTGCAAGAAACTTGGCAGGCTCCTTGTTGAACTCCTTGACACAAGGAGAGCAGCAGAAGCGCACGAGCCTGCCTTCGTGGATGACATCGTGCGGTTCTCCGTGGTCGCCGCCGAGTTTCTCGCCGCTGACGACACAGGTGTCCAGCGGGTAGGCGGCGATCAGACTGGCCATCGCCGGATCGACCGGTTTGGCGGCCTTGGACTTTTCCCCGCCGCCGCAGCCTGCGATGGACAGAATGCTGGCGAGGAGTGCGAGCTGGAAGGTACGAATGGAGGCGATGTACATGATTGTTTCCTTAAAGTGAGATTGAAAACTTCTTACATACTTACGCAACAAGGGCGTGCGGCCCACGAGGCCGCGACTATCCGCACTCGATCCGTATTGATGGCCATCTATGTATATTGGATTTTGATTTCCACAATTCCTGCATGCCTGCGAAGATGTTCCGGCGGTCGAGAAGAGCGGGGCAAGCCCCGGCGCTGGACGACCGCCGTGACTCATCGATGTTTGTCATGCGGTGACCCCACTTTGGGCTGAGTTTGAAAAGGCCCCGCTGGCGACGAAGCTGGTGCAGCTTCCGCGGTGCGCACGCGGCTGCCTTCGCGGAGCGACGCGGGCGGTCGAACGATCAGCACGTCGCCGGGGTTCAGTCCCGAGACGACCTGCGTCCAGCCATCCGCGGCGGCGCCCAGGCGAACGAGCTGCCTCCTGGCGCGGGCGGTGGCGCCGTCGACGAGCCAGACCGCGCTTTCGCCGCCAGGCGCGGGAGCCGGATTGCTTCCCAAGGCGTCGTTGGGAACGAACACGCGCAGCTCGGTGCGCTTCACCGCGTCGTTGCTTTCCCGGCGCGACAAGGCGAAGAACTTCACCCGCGCCAGCATCTCCGGCTTCAGGTCGGCCGTTGGATTTTCAATGGCGACTTTCACCTGCAGCGTGTTCTTGCCAATGTCCGCCTGGTGCACCACGCGCGTGACCTTTGCTGAAAAAATGCGATCGGGCAACACATCGACGACCACCTGCGCCCGCTGGCCCACGCCCACCTTGGCCGCATCGCCCAGGGGCACATCGGCGCGGACCTGCAGATGCTTCGGATCGTAAAGATGAACGATGTGCGAGGCGTCGGCGTCGCCGCCTTCGAGCATGACGCGGGTGCCGGGGCCGGCGATGCGGGTCATCACCAGGCCGTCAAACGCGCTGACGACTTCCATCCGCGCCAGCCGCAGCTTCGCCTCCTCCAGCGCCGCTTCGGCGTCGGCGAGTTCGGCGCTGGCGGTGTCCAGTTCCTTGCGCTCGGCGATGCGCAGCTCCAGCTCGCGCTTCGCCGCCACGTGCTCCGCCTCGGCCCGCGCCTGCTTCGCCGCCGCCACCGCGCGCTGGCGGGTGGCGGACTCCACGGCGGCGGCCTGGGCCTGCACTTTGAATTTCGCCTGCTCGATGTCCAGCGCCGAGGCCGCCCCGGCGCCCAGATTCCGGATGCGATCGTAACCCGCCTGCGTCTCGGCGAGTTTCGCCTTCTGCTCGACGATCATGGCGTCCGCCGTGTGCAGTTCCGCCTTGGTTTCCTCGATCATCGCGGACGCCACCGCGACCATGCGCTGACGCGACACCGGGTTGGCCCACTCGGTCTGCGCGGCATCGAACTGCGCCTTGCGGCGGGCGACTTCCGCTTCGGCGCGACGCAGGGCGAGCTTCGCGTCGTCATCGACCAGCCGCGCGACGACGTCCTTCTTCGCAACGGGCTGGCCTTCGAGCACCAGCACTTCCCTGACGATTCCGCCGGTCAGCGCGGAGACGAAGAGCGGATACGGATCGGGCTCGACCCAGCCGGGCGCCTGGGCGACGATCGCGCCGGCGCCACCCGCATCCGCTTCGCCGGTGACTTCGACCGGTTTGGCGATGACACGGACGACCTCCACGCTTGTGGCGGCGAAGAGCGCGTCGCGTGCGGCAAACGCGAGCAAGGCTGCCGTCGCGGCGAGAATCGCCGTGGGCAGGAGCAGGCGCGTGGCCCAGCGTCGCCTGGGCGGCGGGACGATGGTGCGCGGAGCCGCGGGAGTGGCGGCGCCGACGGCACCGGGGGCACCGGGGGCGCCGGGGGCGTTGGGAGACGCCGGTGACGCGGCAGGGCTGCGGCGAGTCAGCGATTCAAGTGTGTTGGTGACCATGGTCGGCCTCGAATCAGAAGCGCTTGCTTGCGCGAATCGTCAGGGCAGCGCCACCGGGCAGAACGTCGCGCGCAAGCGGCAATGACACAACCAGGTGCGCGACGATCTGAGCGTAGCAACTTGCCGGAAAATCAACGGGGATTCAGCGTGAAGGGCAATGCGTGCGCGCAGAATCGCGCGGAGAGATGAATCAGAGACAGGGCGGGCGAAAAAGATCGCTCACCCAGTTGAAACCGTGCAGGGCGGTGGGCGATGGGAGCAGTTGGACAAGCGAAAGCTCGTCAGCGAACGGGCAAGCGCCGGCCATCGGCGGAACCCAACTCGCCGCGACGCAGATGGTGATGCAGCAGGGGCAATGCGGGCCGGGGGAAGCGGGCGCGTTCGACTTGCCGGTGGACTCAGCCGCGCCGGAGTCGGAATTCTTGCAGCAGGTAGCCGATGCTCCGGCTGATGCGGACATTTCGCAGGCGCTCTGGCGGTGTCTGCAAACGCGGCTGGCGAATGTCGAGGCGTGGGCGAATGATGAAAACAGAACCACCGCGACGGCAAGAAGCGAGGTGAACCGGCTCGGAATGGAACGTTCGGGAATCGGCATCGCTATCCCATTATAGCCCGCCTGCGCCGATGTGAAGTATTGCATGGCGGAATTTGCAGGGCCAGGGCAATCAGGGCGATGCTTCCTCCTTGCCGGCATCGGCGATCGGCTCCGTTTGCCGGACCGCGATGGCGGCGTTGACCGCCGCGACCAACTGAGTCACCTGGAACGGCTTTCCGATCACGATTTCACCGGCTGCAAGCTCTTGTCCCGGATCGCCTGCCACGATCACCACCGGCAGTTGAGGACTGACCTGGCGAATCAGGGCAAGGCATGCCTCGCCCGACCGGCCCGGCAGATCCAGCCCGAGCACCACCGCGCGAATCCGCGCCCGCTCCTCCTGGAACAGGCGCACGACCTCGTTGCCGTCATTGGCGGTGATGACGTCATAGCCGGCGGCGCGCAGCGAACTGGCCATGATGGCGCGGACATACTCGCTGACCTCCGCGAGCAAAACGGTGACCTCGCCCACCGGCGCCGCGGCGATCGTTGCTTCACGGACGGGCAACGGCGCGGCACAGGTCGGCAGGAGCAGCGTGAAACACGTGCCCCGGCCCGGCGCGCTGCGAACGCGAAGCTTCCCGTGGTGATCCGTGACGATGCCATGCACGATCGCCAGGCCCAGTCCCGTGCCCTGGCCCCGCGGCTTGGTGGTGAAGTAAGGCTCGAAAATGCGGGCCAGCGTGGCCTCATCCATGCCCACGCCTTCGTCGATCACCTGCACCGCCAGCATCTGATCGGTGCGTCCGCCCCACGAGCCGGCCGGATCGCGAGGCAGTTCCACCGCGCGGCGAACGCGGAACCGGAGCTTGCCGCCCTGAGGCATGGCGTCGCGGGCGTTGATCGCCAGGTTCATCCAGACCTGCTGCAACTGGTGCGCATCCGCCAGGACAAAGGCCCGCAGGTCGGCGGGAAAATCCTCGATGACCTCCACCCGCGCCGGCAGCAGACGGCGCAGCAGGCCCAGCGCGTCGTGCAGGTTCGCGGTCAGATCGGTGGCGGTCTTGCGGTACGGCGTGTGGTGGGCGAAGGTGAGCAGCGACCGCGTCACGCCGGTGGCCTGATCCACCGCCTGCGTCACCGTGGCCAGGGACTGCCGCGCGGGATGCTCGGGCGCCAGCTCCTGCACCGCCAGTTCGGTGGCGCAGCCGATGGCGGTCAGGAGATTGTTGAAATCGTGCGCCACGCCGCTGGCCAGCGTGCCGATCGCCTCGAGCTTCTGCGACTGGCGCAGGTCATCCTCCAGGCGATGCCGCTGAATCTCCGATTCCTTCAGCGCGGTGATGTCGAACATGATGCCGCGCAGTCTGACCACCACACCCGCCGCGTCCTTGACCGGATGCACCTTGTCGTGGATCCAGACGATCCGGCCGTCCGCGGCGATCATGCGATAGGTCAACTCGTGATTCGCTCCGTCCAGCGTTCGCTGCCGGCAGTAGCTGACGGCGCGATCGCGGTCGTCCGGATGAAGGATGGCGGCGAAGAGCGTCGGATCGCTGAGCCACTTCGCCACGGGATAACCCAGCATCGCCTCGGCTCGCGGGCTGACGAAGCTGAACTCGAACGTGTTCGGATCGCACTCCCAGACCATGCCGTCGATGTCGCCGATCAGTTCGCTCAGTTGGTGCCGGCTGACCAGCAGTTCCTGCTCGGCCTGCTTGCGTGCGGTGAAGTCGCGAATGACAACGAGGACTTCATCGTTGCCGGCGGGCGTGAAGCGCGCTTCGCGCCACTGGCGCCTGCCGTCGCGGACGCCCTCGTACTCCAGCGTCTGCAATCGCTGCGTCGCCAGCGCGTCGTGGGCGGCGACGATGAATCGGTCGGTGACCTGCGGCGGCTGCATCTCCCGCAGGTGGGCGCCGTCCACCGGCCACATCGGCGAAAACTCGCGCGCCACCTGTATCGAAATGATCGTGCCGTCAGCCTTCATCCGCATGATCATGTCCGGCAGCGCCGCCAGGATCGCGCGATTGGTGCGCTCGCTCTCGCGAAGCTGCCGCTCGGTCAGCACGCGGTCGGTGATGTCCTGCACGATGCCGGCAATGCGGGACACCCCACCGGTCGAAGGAGCCAGGAGAAACGCGCGGTCGTGAACCCAGCGCACGCCGCCGTCGGGCCGCAGCACGCGGTAGTTTTCGTCGAATCGCCCCGTCTGCCGGAACGTCTGGTACGCGGTCTGCACCCGCCGGCGATCCTCCTGGTGAATCGCGCTGGTCCAGTCCATGGGATTGTCGTAAAGATTCTGAATAGGCCGGCCGGTGAGTTCTTCGTACACGCGATTGACATAGGTGACTTCGCTGGTGTCGAGCTTGTTGATCCACAGCACCTGGCCGCAGTTCTCGGCGAACTGGCGGAACAGTTCCTCGCTGGCGCGCAGGCCCTCGACGGCAGTCTCCAGATCCGCGGCGCGCTTCTCCTCGCGCAGGCGCAGCGACTCCATCGCCAGGATGGACCGGCGGCGCACCCGATGCACGATCGCCGCCAGGACCAATCCTTCGCCCACGAAATACGCCGATTCGATCCACGCCGGATCGCCGCGGTGAACCCACGCCTGCCAGGCCCAGCCCGCCAGCGTCAGCGCCGCCACCGCCAGGAACCACGCAGTGGACGAGAAGAACATCGCCACGCCGCCCAGCATCAGGCAGAGGTAGAGATTGTGCGTGACCTCGCCGACCACCTGCAGCAGCGCGAGGATGTTGCCGAGCATCACCAGCGAGCCGAGCAGAATGGCCGGATGCACCCACTTCAACGGCACGGCCCAGACGCGCTGCGCCGCCCAGAAGGCGAGCATGAAAATCAGGGTTGCAAGGGCGGTGTAAACCAAAGGATCGCGCTGCGGCGGCTCGAGGCGGAGCCAGTGACTGATGAGGCTCTCCAGCGCCATTGCCGCCATGCCCAGCGTTCCCAGCGGCAGCAGGTCGCGGCCGGCGCGCTGCAGCGCCGCCGCACGTTCCTGCGGCGAAAGCAAAGGGACGGAACTCGCGGTGACGGTTGGAGTGGATGAGTTCAAGATGCACGCATTCTAAGGATCGCGCTCGGAACAAACGCCCGAATTGCTCCACCCATTTAGCCGGCGGGCTTGCCCGCCGCGAACCACCGCACACCGCACCGTTCCAGTTTCACCACGTCTGCGGCCTGATGCGACTTCGCGAACCACCGCACACCGCACCGGTGCAGTTTCACCACGTCCGCGGCCTGATGCGACTTCGCGAATCGACGTCGCGCCGCGCCTGACCTGCCGCGGCGGGCAAGCCCGCCGGCTAAATGGCGAACTGCTTCCCCAACCACCTGAAACCGTCGCGCCCACGCCCTTGCATTACACTGTCGGCCTTCCCGCATCGTGGAACCTGCAACGTGACCCAGACCATCCTCATCACCGGCGGCGCCGGCTTCGTCGGATCCCACCTGGCGGAACGATTGCGAACGCAGAGGCACCGCGTGCGCATCGTGGATGATCTGTCCACCGGCAGCGCATCCAACATCGCCCACCTGCTGGGCGATGATTGCATCCTCTTCCGCGCCAAGGTCAGCGACCTGTTGACCCGCCAACCCGGCGCGTTCGACGGCGTGACGCAGGTGTACCACCTGGCGGCGTCCGTCGGCGTGCAACTGGTCGTGGACAACCCGGGCCAGGTCGTGACCAACAACGTCGAAGAGACTTCCGCCGCCATCGAAATCGCCCGCCGGCAAAAGGCCCGCATCCTCGTCGCCAGCACCAGCGAGGTCTACGGCAAGTCCGCTGCCGTGCCGCTGCGCGAGGACGGCGACCTCGTCTTCGGCCCGCCCACCGGCCCGCGCTGGAGCTACGCCGTCAGCAAAGCCGCCGACGAACACCTGGCGCTCAGCTATCACGCCGAGAGTGCGCGGATGAACGCTGAGCCCGCCTCCGGTCCCCTCGCCCCCGGCTCGGCGGGGGAGAGGGCCAGAGTGAGGGGGCCAGACAACCTTGCACATCCGCAAACCGTTGAAATCCAGAAAATCCCGTCACCCCCGCACCCCCTCACCCAGCCACCCCCACTTCTCACTCCCCCCACCGCCGTCATCGTCCGCCTCTTCAACACCGTCGGCCCGCGACAGGTCGGACACTACGGCATGGTCATCCCGCGCTTCGTCCAGGCGGCTGTGCGCGGCGAAGACCTCACCCTCTACGGCGACGGTCGGCAGACGCGCTGCTTCTGCGATGTGCGCGATGTCGTCACCGCCTTGACCACGCTCATGGACGACCCGCGCCACCACGGGCAGGTCTTCAACGTCGGCTCCGCCCGCGAAATCACCGTCGACGCCCTGGCTGACATGGTGATCGCGCTGGCGGGTTCGAAGTCGCGCAAGAAATACGTGCCGTTCGACCAGGCCTATCGCCCGGGATTCGAAGATCCCTTCCGCAGGCGCGTGCCGGATGTGACGAGGATTCGCGCGGCGATCGGCTGGGAAGCGCGCATCGCACTGGAGCAGACGGTGCAGGAATTGATCGAGGCAGCGCGTGCAGGATGATCGCGGCAATCCGACGCCATCAATCGGGGAAGCGTCCGGGCTGAGGAACCGTGCAAGCGAGTAGGGTGGGTTGAGCGAGTAGGGTGGGTTGAGCGAGTAGGGTGGGTTGAGCGCGTAGGGTGGGTTGAGCGCGTAGGGTGGGTTGAGTCCGCGAAACCCACCATCGGCCGCGGACGACATGCACGGCATTCGCTTTCCGTTGCGGGTTGCCGACGGTGGGTTTCGCAGAGCCTCAACCCACCCTACGCGCACCTGGCGGCGTGTCGCGTGTAGCGAGTAGGGTGGGTTGAGTCCGCGAAACCCACCATCGGCCGCGGACGACATGCACGGCACTCGTTCGCCGTCGAGGGTTGCCGATGGTGGGTTTCGCAGAGCCTCAACCCACCCTACGCGCACCTGGCGGCGTGTCGTTACTTTTTGTGGTTAACGGTCAATGTAAGGTAGCTGTTGTCGCTGGCCGGATTCCGGGCCGGCGTTGTTCTTTGGCAAGTCTGCGTTCGGGTTTCCAGCGGAGCAGGGCGGCCAACGGAGTGGCCGGAAAGTGTCCTACCTTTTTGGCAGTCAAACGGTAAATATCTGGTATTTATGGATTTACCCTCGAAAAACAACCCTGGGGGCACGTGGCCGGCCACTTTCGCCGGGCGGGTCAGGGGGCGGTTGGGGCCAGCATGGAGCGGATGGCCGGTTCGGTGACGGGGGCGATGACGCCGCGCTCGGTGATGATGGCGGTGATCAGGTCGGCTGGGGTGACGTCGAAGGCGGGGTTGTAAGTCGTCAGGCTGGGCAGGTCGGCGGCGGTGGGTTTGCCGAAGCCGGCGGTGATTTCCCGGCCGTCGCGCTCTTCGATGGGAATGTGCGAGCCGTCGGGCAGGCTCCGATCGAAGGTGGAACTGGGGGCGGCGACGAGGAACGGGATGCCGTGGTGCTTCGCCAGGACGGCGAGGGAATAGGTGCCGATCTTGTTGGCGGTGTCGCCGTTGGCGGCGATGCGGTCGGCTCCGACGATGATCAGATCGATGCGTCGTTCGCGCATGACCTGGGCCGCCATGTTGTCGCAGATGAGCGTGACATCGATGCCTGCGGAGGCGAGTTCGAAAGCGGTGAGGCGGGCGCCTTGGAGGAGCGGGCGGGTTTCGTCGGCGTAGACGCGAAGAGGCAAGCCGCGCTGGTGGGCGAGGTACATGGGTGCGGTGGCGGTGCCGATGCCGCCGGTGGCCAGGGCGCCGGCGTTGCAGTGGGTGAGGATGGCGAGGGGCGGGTTTCGGGTGTCGGGTCTCGGGTTTCGGATTTCGGGTATCGGGTTTCGGATTTCGGGTATCGGCTTTCGGATTTCGGGTTTCGGGTTTCGGGTGGAGGATGCCGGCTTGGTTGCACCGTCGATCCCCCCGCCGGAGCCGGGCGACAGCGGCCCCTGGCCCTTGGCCCTTGGCCCTTCGAGCATCCAGCGCAGGCCATGCTCACCGATGGCGCGGCACATGGCGGCGTCCTCTTCGTGGATGCGGCGGGCTTGAGCGAGCAAGGCGGCGGGCGTGCAGGGTTCGACGCGTTGCATGCGGTCGAGCGCCCAGAAGAGGTTGACGGCGGTGGGCCGGCTGGTGGCGAGATATTGGCTGGCAGCGGCGAGACGGGCGCGGGGGTCGCGGGGGCCGCCCGATTCGCTGGTTACCGCGACGACGCAGCCATACGCCGCCGCCACGCCGATGGCCGGGGCGCCGCGGACGACGAGGCGCTTGATGGCGTCCCAGAGGGTTCCCGTGTCGCGGCAATCGATGTAGGCGACTTCGGTGGGCAGGCGGGTCTGATCGAGCAGGCGGAGGAAGCCGGTGGCGGCGTCGCCGATCCATTCGATGTTGCGGAGGGTGAGCATGGGAGGAAGGGACAGATGGACCAAGGGACCAAGGGACCAAGGGACCAAGGGACCGAGCGACCGAGGGACCGAGGGACCGAGCGACCGAGGGACGGAGGAAGGGACGGAGGAAGGGACGGAGGAAGGCACGGTGGGCCGATCCAATCTAACACAAGGCGCGAGGTGCGATCAGTCCCGCGTAAATGCCACGTTGCTGCTGTCAGGTTCCTTCTCATCCAATCCAAGTCTTTCAGTGCCCTTCATTGCTTACCTTCCGTGTCTTGTTCCCTCGGTCCCTTGGTCGCTCGGTCCCTTCGTCCCTCCGTCCCTTCCTTAAACTACCCGCCATGCACCACGCCTTGTTCCTCATGATCGCGCTGACGTGGGGGTCGAACTTCATCATGATGAAGATCGCCCGCGAGGCGTTTGGGCCGATCAGCATCGGCGCCGGCCGGACGCTCCTGGGGGCGGCGGTGCTGGCGGGGATGTGGTGGGCCAGGCAACGGCGGACCGGCGAAACCTGGCCGCTGCATCGCCGACACATGGCGCATGTGCTGGTGCTGGTGCTCATCGGCTACGTGTATCCCTACGCGATGCAGCCCTACCTGATCGGCAAGACGGGCAACAGCGCGTTCATCGGCATGATGCCGGCGCTGGTGCCGCTGCTGACGATCATCGTCTCCATTCCGATGCTGCGGGTGCATCCGACGCGGCGGCAACTGGCGGGGGTGCTGGGTGGGCTGGGGTGCATGGTGCTGGTGTTCTACGACGCATGGACCACCAAAGGCTTCACGCCGATCGACATCCTTTATGCCTGTGCCGTGCCCACCACGTACGCCGTCGCCAACACGTACGTGAAACGCTACCTCACCGGCATCCCCGCCACGGCCCTGTCCCTGGCGGCGCTGGGCATCTGTGCCGCGCTGATGCTGCCCGTGGGCCTGGCGGTGGAGCCGATCGTGGTGACGGATCGCTTTGGGTTTGCCGTGCTGATGCTGGTGATCTTCGGCACGCTGGGCACCGGCGTGGCGACGGTGATGTTTTACAAGCTCATCCACGACCGCGGCCCGCTCTTCGCCGGCATGGTCAGCTACATCATCCCCATCGTCGCCCTGCTCTTCGGCGTGGCGGACAAGGAGGAATTGTCGGCGACGCAGATCATCGCGCTGGCGGGGATTTTCGCGATGGTCGCGCTGGTGCAGTTTCCAGGGAAGAAGCCGCCGCGGAAAGAGGACATCGTGGAACCGCTGGAACAGGCGTGAATGGCGCGGCCGACGTGATCATCTCTCGTTTAGCGCGGGCCCGAAGGGCCCGGTGCGGACCACCCCGCGCCACGTGACCGCGCAATCCGCACAAACCTCAGAGCCCCACCTCGAAAGCACGGCAGAGCCTCAAGTCGCTTGCTTTGCCCTTGGAGAAATCGTAGCTCGTGATATTTCTTGATGACCGGCAGGCGACTGTAAGCGGCCGGTACGCAGGACACGATCAAGGGGACTTGCAATGGATGCCATCTCTTCCGTCGCCACGACGACCACCACCATGCCTCCGATGGTTGCCGGCGGCGCCACCGCCACGATGGGCAGCACCGGCGCGGCCACCGGCGCCGCCGCGATGGGCAGCGATATGCAGATGACCATGGTGCAGGACAGCGTCAGCACGATGCTGGCTTCCATCGGCGGCGAAAGCATGGCGAGCAACGACATTCTCAAGATGGCCATTTCCCTGCTCATCCTCAACATGCTGGCCGGCAAGGACAAGAGCGGCGACAGCAAGGACATGATGAACGCGCTGCTCACCGGCATGATCGCCGGCGCCGCCGCGGGTCAGGCCGGCGGAAGCGGCACCGGGGGCGGCATGACCGCCATCAGCATGGAAACCACCACCGCCAGCATCGCCATCGGCCAGAGCGTGTCGATGGGCTACGTGCAGCAGTCCTACAGCGCCGCGTCGGTCTCCGGCGGCGGTCTCAACGCGGTGGCGTGAAGATTCAGCCGGCGGGCTTGCCCGCCGCGAGGCCGCAGTCGCACGAATGATCTCCGACCAACGAAAAGCGCAAGCAATCGCCGCCGTCACATCGCTCGAAGCACCGTCATTCCGCCAAGGACTGCCAATCGCCGTCGCGCGAACGATCTCGCGCGACCGCACGTCCAAGATTCACACGCGCCCTCGGCGGGCAAGCCCGCCGGCGAAATGGGCTCGCTGCCCTTCCTTTCGCTATCATCCCCCGCATGGATCGCTCCTCCTTTCCGCAGCAGCGCCCGCGACGTTTGCGTCACGGGCAAGTCATGCGCGACATGGTCGCCGATGTCACGCTGGGCGCGGGCAATCTCGTGTTGCCGCTCTTTGTCGGCGAGATGCCGGAATCCAAACCCGTGCAGTCGATGCCCGGCGTCAGCCAGCTTCCGGTGAAGCAGGCGGTGGCGATGATCGAGGAATTCACGACGCGCGGGCTGCGGCACTTCATCCTGTTCGGCGTGACGCCGCGGGGCAGGAAGGACGCCGGCGGCTCCTTCGCGGCGGCCCTCGATTCGCCGGTGAATCGCACGCTGGCGACCGTGCGGGAGAAGGGCATCGAAGCCGTCATGTTCGCCGACCTGTGCTTCTGCGAGTACACCGAGCACGGCCACTGCGGCGAGCTATGCAAAGACGATGACAAGTGGGTCGTCGACAACGACCGAACGCTTGAAGCGCTGGGCAAGACAGCGGTCGCGCAGGCCCGCGCCGGTGCCGATGTCGTGGCGCCGTCCGGCATGATGGATGGCCAGGTCGCGGCGATCCGCGCGGCGCTCGATGCGGCCGGCTTCATTCAGACCGCGATCCTCGCCTACAGCGTGAAGTTCGCGTCGCATTTCTACGGCCCCTTCCGCGAAGCCGGCGAAGGCGGCATGCGCTTCGGCGACCGCAAGGGTTACCAGATGGATTACCGCCGCAGCCGGGAGTGGCGCACCGAACTGGAAGCGGACATCGCGCAGGGCGCGGACATGGTGATGGTCAAACCCGCGGCGGCGTACCTTGATGTGATCCATCAGGTGCGGCAGGCGTGCAGCGTGCCGGTGGCGGCGTACCACGTCAGCGGCGAATATGCGATGCTGCACGCGGCGGCGCTGCGCGGCTGGATCGACCTGAAGTTCGCCGCGCTGGAGACGACGTATGCGATCCGCAGGGCCGGCGCGGATCTGATTCTGACGTACTTCGCGCCGCAACTGCTGGATTGGTTGAAGGAATGATGATCTTTCGTTGCCGACAAGACACGGGGCAAGCCCCGTCGCTAAACACCCGGGCTACCTCCTGCCCTCCATCCTCCGTCCTCTGTCCTCTGACCTCTGTCCTCTGTCCTCTGACCTCTGTCCTCTGAAATGTTCCCCACCCTACGCAACCGAATCCTCATCGCTGTCACGCTGCTGATTGGCGGCTGGGTGTGGGGCACCGCGCTGGTCGCGCTGCGATCGATCGATGGCTCCACCAGCCCTTCGCTCATCACCGCGCACGGCGGCGTTGCCGCGGCGCTGCTGGCGATCATCATCGCCGGGCTGCCCGCGATCGCCCTGAGCACCGTGTGCGCGGCCGCGGGCAATCCGCTCTCGGGCGTCTTCGCCGTCACCAGTTGCCTCTGGATTCTTGCCGCGCACGGCGATTCCATCGAGTCCTGGCTGCGGCGCGACGGCGCCAGCCTGCCCGCCGACTACTACAAGCTCATCGTCGAGATGATCCTGTGGGCAATCCTCATCGGTGCGTTCATCGTGCTGATCAAGACCGCCAGACCTGCGCTGCAGAAAAAGATCCCGACCCTGGCGCGCGAACCGCACCTGGGCGAAGGCACCACCGTCGCGATGCCGGACGGCCTCACGCTCGTGGCGGCGGCGATCTCCGCGGTCTTCTCCGGCGTGCTGGCGTTTTTCCTGCTCCGCCATGCAGCCGTCGGGCAGGTCATCGGCGCGCTGATGGCGGCGTTCCTCCTGGGCACCATGACCGGCGACCTGGCGTGCGCGTTCCTCATGGGCAGGCGCCCGACCAACGCCCTGCGCGTCGTGATCGCGCCGCTCATCGTGGCCATCGTCGCCTATGCCATGACGGCACTGGGGTACCGCGATGGCGAGCACTTCCTGCGCGAACTCTATGCCGGCAAAGTGTCGGGCCTGGCGCTGGCCCTGCCCATCCATTACGCCGGCGCCGGGATCGCCGGCGCCTGCCTGGGCGCTGGCGCGGCCCAGGTGATTTTGACAGGGGACAAAAGCGATAAGAGAGAAATGACGCTGCCCGCAACGACGAACGAGCCGCCGGCCCCCTCTCCCTCCGGGAGTGTATAGACCGGGCACATCGTTTACACCCGTTCGGAGACATGGTTTACACCTTTAGGAGCCGTGCAAGATTAACTCCGCAGATTCGAACTGCTTCGCTCCCAGCCGGAC
>CAYRPN010000025.1:0-57976 GCA_964426135.1 uncultured Phycisphaeraceae bacterium
GATCCGCGGGTTGCGCTCATACGGGCGGATGTCCTCGATCTTGCGAAGTTCAACGGCGAATACCTGCGTGGTCATGATGCACCTCCGTGTGCGGTGAGGGGTTCTGGTCATCCGCGTGTGCGACTACCTCGCGGCAGAGTTGGATGAACTCGTCATTGGTAAGCGTGCCCTTTGCCCGATTCACCGGTTTGTCCAGTGCTTGAACATTTCCCATCACGTGCCTACCGCCGCGGGATACTGGCACGATGTGATCCAGGGCAGTGGAATCGGGATTCAGTTCACGGCCAGTCAGGGCGCAGCGGTAGGCCTGGCGCCCAAGCAATCGAAGAATGTCCGCCGGGTTGACGGGTTCCTGGCCCGTCGACGTTGATTTCTCAGCGTGGCGGCGCGTGGTGAGCCATCCGGCGTATGCCAGAAAGTCGACCTTCCTTCCACGGGCTACTGCGACTCCCGCGCGTTTGCGGTGTCGGTACAGTTGGCCCATATTGATCACCTCACCAAAGCCAGAGGAGTTCAGCACGCGAACGAGGTCAGTCGGACGCATCAAGCATTCGGCGCTCCAAGCCGTTTCCTCTTGGCGATGTATCGCCGAGTCGGAAGTGGTCGGTGCGACGCCCAGTACTCCCACGTTCCTTGTGTTGCCTGGTCCTTTGCCCGCGATTGGAGCGACGACATCATCCGCCTGTAGGCCTTGCGCCAATCGCGGCATGGCTTGATGGGCCGCGCCACAGACTTCTCCTGGCTGGCCCGGATGCGGCACGCCTGGACCATGCTGTGAACCGCGCGCGCCCACGGGTCCGCCAACATTCGGTGGTTGGTAAGGTCCGAGCGCAACGCCGACAACATTTGTCGCACTGCTTGGGTCCATGTCATGTGAACTCCGAACTTGGTCAATTCGCAACAAACTCTGACCTGGAACGTGGCTGTTCCCCGCGGCGTCAGGAAAGACATCCGCCAGGGAGGAACCGTGAGTTTTCCACAATCGCCCGAGTTCCCCACTGCCAGCCTGGCAGATTGTGGGGAACTCGGACTTTGGCCCACGGTCGCCCACGTCCGCGAGGGGCGTGGTTGGTAGCGACCTACGCCTTGGCGCGAGGTCCGCGACGTGGGCCAACGTGGGCGAAACGTCGCCAATGAGCGCCCGCCGTTGGTACTTGCGGGGCTTGCTTCCCTTAACTTCCTTCACCCCGCCCCCATGCGCGCACGCAGGCGGTTTTTTTCTTCGCGCGCACATATGTGGGTGAAAGGGTGAAGGAAGAAGAGAAGTAGTAGTTTTTCATGTGTAATACCTCCAAAACTTCCTTCACCCCCAGCGGGTGAAGGATGGGTGAAAGATGGAGAAGCAAGGTGGGGTATTCGCGCTGTATTGCGGCCATCCTTCACCCTCCTTCTCCTTCCTTCACCTCCGTGACGAGGCGGTACACCACACCGGGTCTCCCGGTTGTCGGCAGGGACGCGGCGGCGATCTCGTCCCGCTGGATCAACGTCTCGATCAGCTCCTTGAAGTCTTTCGCCTTCATCTTCATGCGCTTAAGCAGCACCTGGTGCGACAGCTCGCGGCCTTTCGCCTCGTGCAGCTTGCGCACGACCTTGAGGCATTCGGCGTGGAACGGGTTCTCCGCCACGTAACTGCCGGCCATGAAGAGCTGCCGTCTGGTCTGGTGCATGGCGAACGCCGTCGCCCACTCCACTGCCGGAAGAGAGATCACGGGGTTTTCGTTGTTCTCGCTGCACGCATGGAGCAGCGCCAGCTTCTTGGCGTTCTCATGTGTACGCGACCATGCGACGCGGGCGACCTCGTTGTTGCGATCGTGCGCCTGGTCGTACTCATGCTCGGCCTGTCGCCGCAGTGCCGTGAGTGCTTCTTTCGCCTCGGAGGTCCACGGCACGACGCGCGGTTCGGGATGAATCTCCAGCAGGTTGGCCCGGCGCGTGCCGGGCTGGAACTCGCCCCACCAGCGCGCCGTTTGGAGAATGCCATCCGGCAACTTCCGCGCGCTGCCGGGTGTCTGGCCTTCGCCGCGCTTGCCGATGTCCACGATGATGAGCCGAGCGAAGAAGCCGTTGGTGAGCATGCGCTGGCTGAGCGACTCGTAGAAGTACTGCGGCGTGGCAGTGCCGAAGAGCGTCAGGTGCGGCTGGTCGATGTGGGCCGCTTCCTTCTGACCTGCTTTGACCCGGATCGGGTACACGTCGTTCACCGAGGTGTAGAGCGTGAGCAGGATGTTGGGGATCGACTCGCGCTTGTTCTCGCGGTCGAGGTTGATCTGCCGCAGCACGCCGTCCATCTCGTCGTTCTGGAACAGCATGGCGCTGGTGCGGGCCAGGGCGTCCTGGATGCCTTCGCCGGATGCGAACTTGTCACCGAGCGCCGCGACGTGCCCGATCTCGAACAGCACGCGGGCGTTGACCTTGCGCGGAAAATCCTTGCCCGTGCCGCTGCTGGCCAGGGCCAAAAGGTAGAGGTTGGGCCGCAGGTCCCCGGGGTCGCACACCTTGCGACCGCAGAGGTACGAAAGCAGTGCGAGCGCGCCGCAGAAGGCCAGGCCGACATTTGGGTAAGGCGCGTTGGCCAGCGTGAAGTCCATCACCTGCGACACGAAGCCCGGCACGCGAAACAGGTGCTCGGGAATCGGCCCCGGGTCTTCCATTTCCGGAGCTGCGGTCAGTTGGGTGCTGTCCACAGGGGTGATCCGGTTGTCAGGGCGACCCTCCGCCATCGCGAGGATGCCGGAGATGTCTACCCCCGTATGCGTATCAGCGGTATCTCCTCCGAAACCCTCATCGCGCAGCGAGCGTGCGGCTTGTTCGAAGTCGCCGCCGTGGTTGAGTAGCGCATAGACGGAGAACGGCGAGTAGGCGCGGTTGGGCTCGAACGGCGAGGCGTTCGAGCTGAAGACATAGAACACGCCGTCTTTCAGTGTCGCGGACCATCCCGCTTGCTTGCCCGGCCGGCGCCAATGTTCGTTCTCGCCGCCACGGACACAGACCCAGCCGTGCTGCTCGAGCACCTTCCGCGGGTCGCCACGCTGATTGAAATCATCGCCAGGACGATCGGCGCTCGGTCGTCCGTTGCCGATCGTGTGCGGTGCCGCCCCTGGCGACACCGGCTTCGTAGGCCCGTTCACCACCGGCGGCACGTACTCATTCAACTCCCACGCGGCTTGCAGCAGCGCATCGCGCTCCTCGAGCGTCAACATAGGCGGCTGACTGAGATCGCCATGCGTGATCGCGTAACCGGGTGTCGGCGCACACAAGAACAGTCCGCCTTCTCCGCGAGTTTCGATGAGCGTGACGACCTTCTCGCCGCCCCCGGCATGTCGCTGGGCGAGTTTCAGGTTGCCGCAGATCTCCACCTCGCACCGGTAAATGACGTGCCGGCCGCCGGACGGCGTCGTCTCGACCACGAGGCGCTCGCGCAACGCTGTCGAGATGCGTTCCCACCACGCGCTGAATCGCTCGCCGCCGGCGTCGAAATCGATGATCTCCACATTGCCCGACACCGCGCCGCAGAGAATGCAAATGGCATCATGGTTGTTGGAGAGCCATGCCGACAGTTCTGCCGCCGTGGGCAATCGCTGCTGATAGCGCTTCCACGATCCCACCACCGGGCGCTTCTCAGAGCGCCGGGCGGGTAGGACGCAGAGACCTGCGTTCAAATACTTTGCTGCCACATCCTGCATATGCGCCTCACATCCGCCGGTCCTGACGCAATGCGCTCTCAAAAGGGAATTTCGTCGTCGGGAATCGCCGGCACGGCATCGCCCACATCACGTTCATCGCTGCTGTCGAGGCGCGGCGGGATCGGACCCAGTGTGTGCTTCACGACCCGGTCGTACTTCTCCCCGGCCACGTGGCGCACGACGATCACCTGCGTCGTCGCCAGGGCGCCGGCTTTCGCCAACTCCACCGCCTCGTCCACGTCCACCGGGCACAGCTCATTCGATCGGGCCTTCCACCATGCCTCCGCCTTCTGCCGCGCAAAACTCCCGGAGGCGTGCTCGATGCACACCCACTCACTCTGGTGGTCGTTGAAGCCGAGCTGGTAGTCGACGCGGAGCGTCCGCGGGTGATCCGGGGGCGCGTCGCGCTTCTGGTGGGCGGAGTAGTAGACATCCCGCACCTCGTACTCGGTCTCGGTCACCTCACCGGAGATGACGCCTGCCGTGGAGGCCTGGCGATCGTGCTGCTCACGCTTGGGCGTCGGAAATTGGTGCCCGCACTGCGGACAAACCGAGTACGCCGCGTGAATCAGCGCGTTGCACTGTGGGCATTCCTTTGCCGGCGCCTCGCCTGCGCCTGCGGCCGGTTGTTTCACCTGCATGGCATCGACCGGGCCGTGCCGCAGGATGTTGCCGCCGAAGTCGAGAACTAGGCAGTCGGTCTTGCTCGGGTGAAGGCGGAATCCTCGTCCAACCATCTGGTAATACAGCCCCGGCGAGTTGGTCGGACGCAGCATTGCCACACAGTCGGTGCCCGGGGCGTCGAAGCCGGTGGTCAGCACGTTCACGTTGACCAGGTAGCGGAGCTTCCCGTTCTTGAATCGCTCCAAAGTTTCGGTCCGCTCGAACGGCAGTGTCTCGCCGCAGACGAACCCGCACTCGTGGCCCAACTCGCCGAGCACGCGCTGCACATGGAGCGCATGCTTCACACCGGCGGCGAAGATGAGCACGGAGCGGCGATCCTGGGTGTGGTCGACGATCTCGCGGCACGCCGAGCGAACCAGCGAGTCGTCGTCCATCAGCTCTTCGACTTCGCCGGCGATGAACTCACCGCCGCGCACGTGCAGCCCCGACATGTCGACCTTGCGTTTACTCGCCTTGGACTTGAGCGGGCAAAGGTAGCCCTGCACGATGAGCTCACGCACGCCGACTTCATAGCAGACGTGATTGAGCAGACCGTCCGGGGGCGGCGCACAGATCACGCCGCTACTCATGCGGTACGGCGTCGCCGTCAAGCCAATCAGACGCACGTTCGGGTTGACGATCTTCGCGTCGCGCAGGAACTGCTGGTACATCCCGTCCCCATCACTTCCGGTGGGGATCATGTGCGCTTCATCGATCAGAATCAGATCGAAACGATCCAGTTCCGCGGCGCGGCGGTAGACGCTCTGGATGCCGGCGACGATGATCGCGTGGTCGGTGTCTCGGCTCTTGAGGCCTGCGGAGTAGACGCCAATCTGGTGCCACAAATCGGGGGCCATCGCATGGAGTTTGTCCACCGCCTGCTCGAGCAGTTCCTTCACGTGCGCGAGGATGAGGACACGGCCGTCCCACTGCTTAACCGCGTCGCGGCAGATCGTCGCCATGATGGGCGTCTTTCCGCCCGCCGTGGGGATCACGACGCACGGATTGTCGTCGCGTGTGCGCAGGTGCTCATAGACCGCGCTGACCGCGTCGGCCTGGTACGGGCGCAGCGAGATCGTGTTGGAGGGCGCAACGACACTCATCTGGCGGCCACCTCCGCGCCATCGGGCAGGATGCAGCGATCGTCCATGACCGGGATGGTGTAAAGCGTGTCGCTGCGTCGACCGAGGTAGCCGAGGATGAAGCCGTTGACCCACTCGACAGGGCGGCCCGTGCCGTAAAGCGGTACCGGCTTGCACAGACAGCCACCGGAGCGGGCCTCGATGATCTGACCGGGTGCCCAGATGTTCTGGATGATGCTCGAGTCGGCCCGGTGGGTGTGGCCGTGGATGACGCTTTTACCCTGGCTGATTTCCAGGTGGTTCTTCGTCGCATGCCGCGCGAAGGACCAACCGTGCACGGCGATGATTCGCGAGTTGATCGCGTAGTGAGGATATCGGGCCGTGGCGGACCCATACGGAACGTAGGTGAAGGCGGATCGGCCGCGGGCGAGTTGTAGCCTGGGCGCCAGCATCGAGTATGCGCCGCGGCCTTCACTCGTGAGCGCCGCCCATCGGTCCAGGCGATACTCGTGATTGCCTTCAACCATCACGAGGCGGCGGCACACGCGCTGCAGCCGGTCGAATATCGCATTCGCGACCTTCAGATCCTCGTGATAATCGCTCTCCGGCACGCCGTACGTCGGCGGGTGCTTGGAGAACTGTCCGCAATCAAGCAGATCGCCCAAGCACACGATCAGGTCGGGCCGGATGCGCTCGGCGGCGCGGCAGAACACCTCCACCGCCCGCGGATTCTGGTGCGGGATGTGGACGTCGCCGAAGGCGAGCATCGTTTTGGGTTTTGATTTTCGGGGTGCCATCATTCGTCTCCGGCGATCATGGCGGCGGTGCGGGCGTAGCCGGCGATATCCACGAGGTTGTCGCGTTTGTGGCGATGAACCTGCCGGGCGAGCTTCACCGCGATCAGACAGAGCGGCACGTCCATCGCGCTGATCTCGACGTTCGCGCGGAGCTTGGGCGCGAGAATGCCTGACCACATGCGGGCGGTGCGGCTGAAATCTTCGACCGGGTGCCCGTAGTCGTTCTGCCGTACGCCCTCGGTGATGCCTTTGGCCTCATCGAGAATCGAGGGACTCAGCGCCTCGGCCAATCGCCTGCTGGTGTAGACCATCGCCGACGCGCTCGGAGCGTCGGGCAAGGGGCACAGCGTGTGGGCGTCGAACGCAGTGAGATTCAGTTCGCGGGCGATGAGGTACTCCAGCTGCGCGCCGCGCGAGTCTTCCCAACCAGGCAGCAGTGCGATTGCATCGCATCCGACGAGCAGGGCCACATCGGCGCGCAGATACTGCTCGCGCGGCAGGTCGACGCGGCCGCCAAAGTTCTCGGCGGGATTGCAGACCTCCCAGCCCGCAGCCGCGAGGCGTTTAGTGGCGGCGTGGAACGCCGGGAAGTTGTGGTCCGGCAGACCGGTCATCGGGCCAGCCAGGTAGATGCGCTTGGGCTTACTCATGGGATCAGTTGTCCTCCGGACGCATTAGCGAGCCACACAGCGGACAGTGGGTGAGGGGCAATTCAGCCAGTTGGATTTCGAGATGGCCTGGCTTCGATGGTGGGCACCGGCGCGTGATGAGCAGGTCGATCTGGCTGTCGTCTTCGTAAACCCCCGCGTGCTCGAGGGCATCGAGCACGGGCTTTTGAATGTTGTCGAGGTCACGCCTCCGTCGGTCGGGAGGGAATGCATCCATGCACAGCGCGATCCGGCCCCCAGTCGGCGGCTTACGTGGACCATCGCCGCCGCGTTCAATACCCGGGGCCAGGAGGGCGCGGACGTTCTCACGAAACGTCCGGCCCTCCCGGCTGATCACTGTGCGGCCGCGGAAGTGACGCCAGTAGTGATTGATGCTCGGCGGATAGGGCAGTTCCAGTTCCAGCATCCGTGCCTCACTGAAAAAGAGATGATGGGGTCCGCCCCGCTCGATTCCGGGGCCGGCTTCCGGGGGCGGGTTAGCGCTTCCACGGCGGTGTGGCGCTGGCGACTGGGGCCTGCTGCGGCTTGGCGCCGGCGGACGGCGCAGCCGACTTTGGCTCGAAGCCTTTGATCTCGTTGGTGAGTTCGCCGCCCGGCAGGTCTTCACGTTTCTTGAGCTTGACGGTGATGAGGAGCGGAATGTTGTGCAGCTCGACGGAGTCGCGCGGTTGCATGACGCCGACGGCGTGGCAGACGGCCGAGAGTTCGGCGCGGGCGATCTTGACGGCCGTGGCGTTCTCGTTGTGGAGGTTGAGCCGGGCCCACAGCACGCGACCCTTGAAGTCGCCTTCGAGAAGTGTGAATGTGAGCTGCAGGTACTGGCCCTTGCCGTTCTTCGTCGGTTTCATCTCCGACTCGGTGATCGCCGCCAGGTATTTGCCCGCGGGAACCGGGTCGAAGGAGGCGTTGGGTTCAACTTGCGTTGCATCGAATCCGTTCAGATTGGCCATGAGTTGGCACTCCCATTGGTGGTTGGGGTTGTGATTGATCAGAAGGGGTCGCGATTGAGAAATCAGCGATCAGGACTCGCCGCCGACGAGATGCAGTGCCGGCACGGACGTGCGTGCCGGTGCCGGGGAACCCTGTGGCGAGATCAATGGCTGTGAGACTCCGGGGGCCGGGGCCGGGACCGGGGGTGGCGGCGAGGACGGGGGTTCGTGATGAGCACCGACCAATCCTTGCATCAGCGCCGGCCAGGAAAGAGGCAGTTCCGCCGGCAGGTCGTAGCGGTTCTTCGCCACGCACGCAGGGCTGCCCACGGTGCGCAGCACACGCTCGCCGCCGCCCCCGGAATGGTCCTTGCCCAGTCCCGCCGCAATCGTGCGGGTACGGTTGAAGCCGGTATCCTCGGTCTTGGTGATGATCTTGCGCGTGGCGAAGAGCACCGCGTCGGCCCACTCGGTGATCAGCGCCGTCGCGTGTTTGTGCAGGCGCGGCGAGTAGCGGTCGTAGGCGGTGTGCTCGGGGTCCTCGAACTTCTCGACCTTGGCATGCGCCAGCAGGATGACACACATGCCGCGCTGATTACGAAGCGTGTCGAGCGAACTGAGCACGCGACGCCAACCCGTCAGTGCGTGGGTGTAGCCCCGGGCGTAGCCGCCGTCGACCTTCTCGATGTTTGGGACGCCGTACTGCTCGCACAGCGCGTCGAAGATCAGGCGCTCGAGCCAATCGCAACTATCGATGACGACCGTCTCGAAGGCGTGGTCGTCCTGCATCAGGGATTGGAGCGCCGCATCGACATCCACGATGGTGCGCGCCAGGGGGAAACTGGCGCAGTCGATCTGGTCAAGGCCGTCCTCGGTCGGAATGAAGATCGGCTTGGGTGCCTGGGCTGCCGTGGTGGATTTGCCGATGCCTTCGGTGCCGTAAATCAAGAGTCGCGGGGGCGAGTGGCGTCGGCCCGTGTGAATCTGTTTCAGTAGGCTCATGATTGGGTCCTCAGGTGTGAGTGATTTTCTGTTGCGTTGAAAAGAAGCGCCCGGGCGGACGAGGAACGGTGATCCGCCTTCCTTCCGGGGAGCCGCAGTGGCATCCATGCCGTTGCGGATGGACCGGGACCTGTCTCCCAAGAGCGGGAGGTCCGCCCGGGCGCGATGAAGTGCTTGGACTAGGCGACATCGAGGAGGCGAACTTCTTCGTATCCCGTCGGGAAGGCGTCGATCTCCTTCGACCGAAGGAGACGACGGACCGCCGCCTCGTTCTCCTGCCTGGCGATGGCCAGCGTGTTCTCGGTGATCTGCCAGACGCCGCAGCGGAATGGTTCGACTTTCTCAATGCCGATGAGGTAGACGGGAACAAGCGATTTGATGACTTGGCCCAGCACCGCCTGATAGAAGGCGAGTTGGTTGTGGTAGCGCCGCCGCTTGCACTCGTTCTCGAACCAGGTGAGATCGGCGGTGGTCTTGAGGTCCACGATGCCGCGATGCGGATGCATCCAGTCGATGCGAATCTGGCTGGGCGTGCCGCAATAGTCAGCGCGGACAACGCCTTCGGATCGGCCGTGGAGCAGCAGTTCGGCGGCCTCACTATTCATGGTCACGCCGCTAGCCATGTTCTCGATCAACTCCACCTGCTCATGGGTGAGCACGGGCTTGCCTTGAGTCTCGGCCCATTCGGCGAACGCCTTCGTTGCTGAGCCGAAGGGCCTTTGCGTCTTTGGGTTGATCGGCCCGCCGATGGCGAACTGCGACTCATAGGCATCGCGGCCTTCGAGAATGCGGCAGTGAGTGGCGCGCCCGACGAGTAGCGCGGTCGTGTCGTTGTCCTGGACGAGGCCCAGTTGCTTCTTGCGGTAGAGCCACGGGCAGTTCATGAAGTCGATCAATTGGTGACTGGAGAGGTACTTGCCGACCTGGGCGTGGTAAACCTCGGCCGGCTCGGCGCTCAGGACGCCGAGGTCGATGATCAGGTTCTTTGTGTCGATGGGTTGCATGGTGGTCCTTTCACCTTTGTCTTTTTGTGGGTGAGGCGATTTCTTTGCGTTACGGCTCAGGAATTCGGGGAAAGGCCTCTGGCTTCGAGGTGCTGGGCGATGCGTTCCATCGCCCGCGTGACGGTGGACGCGGCCACGCCCAACTCCTTCGAGGCGCTGTACGGACTGTGCCCGGCTATCAGTAGTTCACAGATCCTGACTTCGATGATCGACATGTCGTCGAACGCGATAGCCAGGTCATGGCGCAGTTCGACCTGCTTGAGCGACGACTCGCCTAGCGGATCGACGACGTGCAGCTCGATCCCCGACTCCATGTCGTCGAACCCGATCGTGTCGAGAGTGCTGCCGCGCCCCTCACGCAGCTGCATCAACCGTCGGACGTGGTGCTTGTAGCGCCGGTTAATCACCATCAGCACGAAGCGATCGATCGGACACTTTTCCGCATCGTAGTTCTGGCGGGCCTGCAGGACGGTCAAATGAAAGTCCTGGCGCAGGTCATCACGGTCGGCTTGGCAGAGCGCGAACTTGCGGCAAAGCCGTTTGGCGCTTCCGTGGATGCGGCGCATGACGGCTGGGGAAAGGAACAGGTCAGCAGCGGGAAGGTCGGTTGTCGTAGCCATGTGCAAGTCTCCGTTTCGGAGGTCTCGATCAGCGACCCACGACGGGCCGCAACCGACCGCCCGGCGACTTGCAGGAAATGGCGGAAGAAAATGTGGCTGACGCTCAAAAACGACGCGGACTCCCGGTGATTCGGCGCATGAAAAAAGCTCTTGCACTTGCAGGAAACGCCCGCAAGTGCAAGAGCTGATAGCCGACACTGACGCAACGGCTTAGCGACCGTACCGCATCACGAGCTCAAGATCATCCGCGATGTTCCAAAGCTGGATGAGCTGCGGTTCATCGTCGAAGCAACGTGTCAGGTCGTAATCCTTGATGCCCGCACCGCGCGCCAGGTCAGCCTTCGTTGGCCGCTTCAGCAGCCTCGGCTCGCGATCGGACTGAGCCAGCGAGTGAGCGTGGTCGCGCGCCGATCGAATGTGGTCGACCAGCTCGCGGCGCACAGCCTCGATCTTCGCGGCGCGATCGGCGCGTTTGCGCTTCGGGCGCTTATTGCCGAAGCTCGCGGGCAGCGCCAGGTCGGCGTAGCGGCAGAATGCCGCCAGACACGCTTGCCAATCGTCGTTGGCGATCCAGGCTGTACCGTCAATCTTGATCAGACTCTCCAAGTCCACGAGCAGGCATTTCTGCTTCTGGCAGTCATCAGCCAACCCGTCAGGCCAGCGCGTTCGGGTCGGCGTCATGATCAGCGTCGGCTTGCCCGCTGTCGCTACCAAATGCTGGACAGCGCGCATCAACGGCCGGGCGCCGCTGCACCGAATCATGACCACTGGAAATGACGCGGCGGGTTTGGGTGTCCACGAGCCGATGTGAAGCAGCGAATGCCCCTCGTCGGCAGGCCCGCGCGATACCTCCAGGCCGAGTGCATCGCAGATCGCGCGCCGCAGCAATTTCATGTCGAGAGCGAACAGCGCCAGGTCTGTTTCAACCAATCTGATGCGAGTGCCGGCATCTTCGGTGCACACAGCAACGACCGCACCGTCACGATGGCGCACCACGCGCAGCGGAACGCCATGCGGATTGGGATTCGGGTACGACAGCGCCCGCTCGCCCGTGGCGCGCAGCAGCGGCTTAACGGCAGGAAACACACCGCCCATGCATCGCCGCCACTCGTCTAACACGGCTACGGGCTGCGGCCTCGACTCAATGAACCGCCACAACGGATTGAGCGTCAACATCGGCGTCATAGCCGCTGGTCTCCAGTTGAATGAAACCGCGACGGGTCAGCCACTTGTTGAGCAGTTCCGCGTCCGATTCCCGGTCGAAGACGGTGACGTTCGGCTGTCGGACCACAACGGTACGCGGCCGCAGCGCGTTCTCGAACTTGACCTTGAACCCCGCACGCAGCAACTGAGCGCCCGCGGGGATCGATCGCTGGATGCTGTCAAGGGCGCCAAACACATCATCAGCCTTGTGAACCTCCACGTGGTACTGGCTGGAATCGTGGCGGAACTGCAACTCGCTCAGGGAAATCTCCTCGATTCCCTCCATGTCGCTGCAGGCGACGCAAGCTCGCCAGTCATCGACGATCGGACGGAGGGTGAACTTGCCGTCCAGCCGGTCAACATCGAAGAACCTCTCGTGGCCGAACACGTGTTTACCGAAGAATCGGCAGTACGCTTCCTTCTCGCCCTTGGTGCGGGCGTTGATCGCCAGCTCGCCGATCGCCGGGTCATAGACCAACACGTCGAACCGCTCTGGGCGGTAGAACACGCCTGAAGACTCACCGTCCTTGATCGCCCCCTCGCGCTTGTACGGTTCGCCGTGGCGCACCAGGAACCACATGCTGTTGTCGCGGACGAACGGGAAGACGCGCGTACCCCGGCCGCGCTTCTTGGTCTCGAACCAATCGTTCAGGTCGTTTTCCAGCCCTCGCAGCACGGCTTCGGAGGGATGCTTTACGTCGGGTAGGGACGGGGCGGTGGACAGGAACGACTGGAACGACTTCGGCCGGACGAGGTGGCGCTCGGCATGCAGACGCTCGACGATGTTGGGATCAGCGAGCCAGATGCGTACAGCCAGGTCGACGGACGTGACGTCATCGCCGTTGCCGACCTCAATACCGGCCGCTTGCGCTTCGGACATCAGGTCATCGAAGTAGTGCGGCACCGCGAGCTCGTCGAGGAAGAAGAGCGCGTCAAGCATCGCCTCGGGCGTCGTCTCATCTGGCGATGCCAGGATGGAAGTCAACAGGTCGAAATCGATCTGGTCGCCCACGATCGTGAGCCCGCGTTCGATGAGAAACGCGCCATAGGGTTCCAGGAATTCCAGCAACCGTGATCGCGAGATGCCCTTAAGCGTTGCGGGATTTGAAAACCGACGCAGTCTGTAATTGCTCGCCATGCCATGCTCCTTTCATGCAGGTGCCGCCGCCCGGTACAGCCGAACGGAAACCGAACATAGGCATGGTACTGGTTCGCATTTCCCGGTTCAAGAGGAATTGAATGCGAAGCATCAACGGTGGAAAACATGTTGAAATAGCAGCCGTGGAACTCGCAAGGTCTTGGTTAGGAGTAACTTGCCGCAAACATTGTGGTCCATCTCGCCCGCTGGTTGGCCCAATCCGCTTCCGCCACGACCCGGCGTAGATCGCGTTCCTGGATCGGGTCCCGTCCCGCATTGACACGCGACAAGCCGAGAATCGCCTCTTGGATGTCGGGAGCCAGGTGCAGGAGATTCATGATCTGGGTGATCCGGGCGCGCGTCACGTGGCCGAGTTCAGCCAACTCCGTCTGGTCGCGCACGGCCCCGCGCTCCAGGAGGTGCTCGAAGCGGATCGCCAGCGCCATCAGGCGTGTCACGCGCGCCACGCGCCCCGGTTCCTCAGTGGGCGGCGCTTGCTCTTGTATCTGCTTCGCCGAACGGCGGGCGTTGTGGTTGCGGATGAACTTCGGGCTGTGCCGGTTGGTGATGCCCAGTTCAGACATGTGCCGTCTCCAATTCAGCGAGGGCCTTGAGGCCCGCGGGGTGGTAAGTGATGGCGATCTCGTCGTTCGCGCCGTCGTACTCGATGCACTGCACCAGCAGGTGGACCAAGCGCGTCTTCTCGTCGGCCTTGAGCCGGTGCCACATCGGTTCGAAGGCTTCCATCGCGCCGGTCAACTCGTCCTTGTCCACGCTGCGCTTCTCGATCTCGACGATCTGACGGTTCACATCCCCAATCTCCTTCTCGATCGCGATGAGTTCCTCCTGCAGCCGCGCCAACTCGGTTGCGGTCGTCGGCGACATAGGGAACCCCGCAATCCCCGCGCCGCCGGCGCAGCGCGTGAGATCGTTGATGTCTGCGTTAAGCCGGCGGGCACGGTTCTGCCGGAGTTCGCGGTGATGGCGCAGGTCGCCGATCTGCCGATCGAGTTGTTCCTTGGCCCGCGTGACCACCTCGGCCAGGACTTCCGGATTGCCTGTCGTCTCCTTGATGCGGTCGATGACGAATTGCTCAAGATCGCCGGCGGGAAGCGACGGGTATGGGCATGCTGCCCAACCCTTCTTCTGTGCCGTCTGGCAGACGTAGTAGCGGTAGCGGCGGGCGTGCCCGTTGTTTCCGCGCGTGGCGTAGTGGTGCGTCATGCCGCAGCCGCAGTGCCGGCATCGAACCAGGCCCTTGAGCAGTGCTCCATGCTTGTTGCGCTGGAACTTGCCTCCGTTGCGGCGGTTGCGGGCGAGCATACCCTGGACGCGGCCGAACAGGTCTTCGTCAATGATCGCCTCGTGCTCGCCGTCGAACACCTGCTCGTTGTGGATGATCTGCCCGAGATAGAGCCGGTTTGTCAGCATCAGTTGCAAGGTCGACTTGTCGAAGTCCTTCCCGCCACGCGGTAGGCCCTTGCCCGTGGTGTACGCCTTGTTCAGCCAGCCTCGGGCATCGAGCCAGTGAACCGTCTCGAGGAGCGATCCCATGTCCAGGTACTTGGCGAAGGTCGCCCGCACCTGATCCGCTTCCTTCTCGTTGACGACCAGCCTGGTTCCCCGGTTGTCGCGCACCCGGTCGTAGCCGAGCACTGGAGCGCCACCCGTCCACTTCCCCTTGCGGCGGGCGGCGGCGATCTTGTCGCGGGTCCGCTCCGAAATGATCTCGCGCTCGAACTGCGCGAAGCTCAGCAGGATGTTCAGCGTGAGCCGCCCCATCGACGTGGTGGTGTTGAACTGCTGCGTCACGCTGACCAGCGAGACCTTGTGCTGCTCGAGCGCCTCCATGATGCGGGCGAAATCCATCAGGCTGCGGGAGAGTCGATCGATCTTGTAAACCACGATGCAGTCAACGCGCCCGGCGACGACGTCGGCCATGAGGCGCTGGAACGCGGGTCGTTCCGTCGTGCCTCCGGAGAAGCCGCCGTCGTCGTACCGATCGGGCATGCAAATCCAGCCGGCGTGCTTTTGGCTGGCGATGTACGCCTCGGCGCTCTCACGCTGAGCATCGAGCGAGTTGAAATCCAACTCGAGGTTTTCCTCGGTGCTCTTGCGCGTGTAGATCGCGCAGCGAACCGTCGGGGCCGGCTTGGATTCGGGCTGCTTCATGCGACCTCCTGCTTGTTCGTGGCGTCGAGGAGGGCTTTGCGGAAAAAGTGATAGCCGTTCCAGTGGCAGCCGGTGATCTTGTGGGCCACGGCGCTGAGGCTTTGGTAAATCTCTCCATCGAACTCGAAACCGTTCGGCAGCACCTTGACCTCGTACAACCGACCCTTGAACGGTCGCTCCAACGTCGTATTAGCGACGGGCAGGCGATTGTCTTGCTTGATCTGGATCGGCCCGACCTGGTGCGGGCACGTCGCGTCCGACGTTGGCGCGCGAGGCGGGACCACCCGCACATCGGCGTCGTCCGCGATCGCCAGTGCCCGCTCTCGCAGGCGCTTGACGCGCTCGGTCATGTCGCCCTCGGCCAACGCCTGCAGGCGCCAGGCACATCGGCGGTAGAGCCACTGCCGGTTGAAAGACCGGGCGGTGCTGCCGAATAGTTCGCGGTACTTGCCCTGCAACTGCCCCGTGGACATCTTCGCCAGGTCGGCCAGGTCTTTGCGTACGGTGGTGTTCATTGTGTGACCTCGTCGATCTCGCCTTCCCGTTGTTCGGGGGCGTTCGAGTCACACTGAGCGGCATTTCGGCCTGAAAAGCAAGGCCGATTTTGCAGGTTGCGAGAGTTCGCTTCGGAAGCCGGATCGATACGTGTGAGGCCACGCGCAAAGATGGCGATCACTTCCCGCCGACGGTCGATGGGCTTCATGTTCGCGGCGTTGAAATGGCTATGGCGACGTGGGCGCACGACGGACTCCATTCCGCGGGGCATCCGGGAACTCGAAGGGTGGGGCCGCTGTTAACCGAGGCGATCCCTCACCTTTGTCTTTTTGTAGATGGCAATGGTTTTTTGCGTGGCGTACCACGCCGACGTCGACGCACTCCGAAGAGGCGATGCCCACACGGACCTTCGTTGCGCGACCGGTCGTGCGTCTGGCGGACGGGTTCCGGCGGGCTGGCACGATGCCAGGGCCCATGCTTCTTTATCTATGCGCGGGGATTCCGAAGTGGTTGCTTTCTCGGGCCGCGTCGAACCAGAAAAATACCTCAAGCGTCCCCGATACTGTCATTGGGCGCTTGATAACCAGCCACTGATGGGCGCTTCAAAACCGGCCAGGTGATTGGTGGATGTTGTACCTCACTTCGTCGGTTCTTCACAAGTTGCAACTGGTTCGGCGTCCGCGGACTGCTCCGGTCTGGCCTTCGAGTTCTTCTTCTCGCCGGCCTGTTCGCGCAGGCGGTAGCTCTTGCCGGTGATGGTGATCGTCTCGGCGTGGTGCAGGAATCGGTCGAGGATGGCGGTGGCGCTGGGCACGTCACCGATGAGCTTGCCCCAATCCTCCAGCGGACGGTTGCTGGTCATCATGGTCGAGCGGGTTTCGTAGCGGCGCATGATGATCTCGAAGAGATACTCACCCGAGCGTTTGGGCAGCTGCTTCATGCCCATGTCGTCGATGATCAGCAGATCGGGCTTGAGGTAACGGGCCAGGACCTTTTCCTCGCCGCCCAGCGATTCGTCGTGGAGGAAGTCGCGGACGATGTCGAAGATGGATCGGTATAGGACGGTGAAGCCGGCCTTGATCGCCTGGTAGCCGATGGCCTGCACGAGGTGACTTTTCCCAACGCCCGGTGGTCCCAGCAGCAGCACGTCGCGGGCTTCGCGGATGAACCGGCCGGCGGCCAGGTCGAAGATCTGCTTGCGCTTGATCGAGGGATTGAAGCTGAAGTCGAAGTCTTCGATGGTGCGTTGATCGCGGAAGGCGGCGGCTTTCACCCGGCGTGCGATGAGGCGATCGGCGCGGACGGCCAGTTCGTCCTGCACGATCAGTTCGAGGAACTCGCCGTGGGTGAGATTGTGGCCGGCGGCTTCCTGCAGACGCACGTCGAGCGTCTGCATCAGGCCCGTGAGGCGCAGCTTGTGCAGGGAAGATTGCAGCGATTCGTTCATACGTGGACTCCTTGGGTAGTGGGATGGTTGCCCCCGGTGAAGGCGTGATGAACCAGCCGGCCGTAGTCGGCCAGTGAACGGATGATGGGATGCTCGTCGATGAACCCCGGCAGTTCGCCTTGCTCGTCCATGCGATCCGCGCCGCGCTGAATGAGCTGACGGATCGTGCGCAGGCGGAACGCCTCGTGGGACAGGGCGATCTCACAGGCGCGGTTGATCCGCTCGCCGGGATACTTGTTGGCCAGGCTGATCAGGCCTTGCAGGACGCGCACGCCTTCGATGCCTCGCTGCTGCACCATGGCTTGGGCCCAGCGGCCCGCGTCGGCGCCGATGGCTCCGGCCTTCTGCAACAGCCACGTCGCTCCGCGTTCGACGCCGGTGATCTTGCGGTCGAGGATGTGACGGTGGTCGGTGCGGAATCGGCCGGGCTCGCTACGGATGTGCAACGCGATCTGCTGCATGCGTGAATCGAAGATGCGCACGGTCCTTGCATCCCACCGCGCCCACACCGTGCGGCCCAGATATTCCGGCGGCACCGAGTAGTACGCCCTGGCCACTTCGACGTGGCCGTCGCGATTGACGATGCGCTGACCTTCGGTGAACGACGGGAAGCGAGCCGACGGCAGCGGCTGCAACGCTGACCGCTCCACCTTCTCGAACATCTCCTTCACCTGTCGCTTGGTGGTGCCGTGGATGCGCCGGTCCGCGATGGTCGTCTCCCAGCGCAGCAGGTGCTCGTTCTCCTCTTGAAGCGACTCGAACTCGTGGCCCTTGAGCCCATTGCCCTTGGTGTAGCCGACGCCGCGTTCGACCTTGCCCTTATGCCTCGGTGTGCGCGGCTTTGTCGGCAGCGGAACGATGCCGTAGTACTGGCAGAACGATTGCACCTTCGGATTCAGCTCCGGGTCGAACCAGTCCGCTTTGCTCACCGCGGCCTTCAGGTTGTCCAATACCAAGGTCTGCGGCACACCGCCGAAGTGATGGAAGGCATTCTCCAGGCAGCGGATGAACTCCTCGGTCGTCTGCCGGAACACCGCTTCGCTGTAACCCTTGCGGCTGTGGCTGAGCACGATGCGAAGAACATGCGTGCGCCGCTTCCTGCCTTGGCTGTCGATGACCGGCGCGCCGGTGCCGAAGTCCACCTGGGCTTCCTGGCCCGGCTCGCACTCCATGCGCCGAAATGGCGGCTCGGGCACATCCTGCAGCGTCCGCACGTATCGCCGCACGCTGTAGTAGCTGGGCAGTCCCCCGGTGCCCCCGGTGCCCACGCCAGCCTCGACGCCGCCAACATCCCCGACGCCAGCCGCGGCATCGTCGCCGTGCTGCTCGCGCAGATCCTGCCAGATGCGCGTGGCACTGAGGCCGCGCTCCAGACCCGCCAGGATCGCCGCATGGTGCGACTGGCAATCGCTCAACGATCGCGGCAACGTCCCGGCACGCGGAAGCGCCCCAGTCGCACCGCCACTTCCGGGGGCAGCCCCGCCGGCGACTGAGGCGCTCCGAGAAGCGCCCGTCATCCCGGTGGGCGCCGTGGCTGGAATGGGGCCATCAGCCTCGACGGTGCCGGTGGGCGCTGTGGCCGGTTTTGCCTCACTGGCTTCGGAAATGCCGGTGGGCGCTGTGGCCGGTTTTGACCCCGCCGCGCCCCTACGGACCATGGGCGCGCCCCCGGGAGCGGCCGATTCAGGCGGGTCCACGCCACAACGCACGTACTTGGACACCGTCTCGCGATGGACGCCCAGTTCGCGGGAAATCCGTCGGCACGACCAGCCGCGCTCATACAACGTCAGAATGGAATGAATCTGGGCCACTCGCAATTGATTCGCCATCGCAGGTCTCCAGTGGGGAAACTGGTGACCCTACGGGGACGAACCCCTTCATGAGTGGCCGGTTTTGGAAGCGCCCAGAGGTGGCTGGTTTTGAGCGCCCCATGACATAGGCGCGCCCCGTCGATGAGATGTGCATGTCACGGTGACGGGTTTGTCGATGCGGTCGGTTGACCGAGGTTCGAACTTAGACTTTTTCCGGGAGGCCGAATCAGCCTATTTGCGGG
Organism: uncultured Phycisphaeraceae bacterium; assembly: GCA_964426135.1. Lineage (GTDB taxonomy): Bacteria > Planctomycetota > Phycisphaerae > Phycisphaerales > Phycisphaeraceae > CAYRPN01. The sequence goes on from CAYRPN010000025.1 coordinate 18,957, forward strand.
GTCCGGGCACCCGCCAAGAGGCCGCTGGCCGGGGATGGCGATGACCATCATCCCGTGTGACTTGCGCGTCGAAAGCCTGGGTGAACTTGGTGTCACGTTCGTGGATCAGGACCTGGAGATCAAAGGCGACCTTTCGTTGGCGCAAATTCTGACGTGTATTGACGGAGTTGGATCGACGCCAATATGATCTCGAAAAATTTCGGGTGGGGATATTTTTCAAAGGGTCCAAAGAATGGCATTCTCATCTCAAATACGATTGATCAAGAACATCTTGATCGTTTCGGCGTGCGCCAGTGTGATTGGCTGTGTTAATTCGGGCGGGCAAAAGGCATTGCCAAAATACAAGGCTGACGTACCCGAATCGATCCGCACGCCCGACACGGTTCATACGAGAACGCTCGGGACGCTGAGGTTCTTCGATGGTATGCCCAGCGCCGAAACGGTCGCAAAGACGTACGACTATCTGGACGTGGCGCGTGCAGCGGAGGCCTTCCTCGCCGGGATACCCGCAACGTCTGCTCATTCGGTGATGGAAGGGTTCCGGCAGGTGGGAATGCAGCCGGGGAATCTCGGTATAGCCGAAGACCTGCTTGACGCCCGCTCGCTGTTCCTTACCCCGAACACGACAACGATCTACGCCATGTTGGAGTTCGACGTGAAGGACGAACCCTTCATGCTTGAAATTCCACCGGGTGTGCTCGGGCCGGTGCAGGACGCTTACTTCCGGTTTGTCGTGGATTTTGGGCCGGTGGGTCCTGATCAGGGCAAAGGGGGGAAGTATTTTGTGGCCCACAAGGACTACAAAGGCGCGGTGCCGGCGGGTGTATTCGAAGCCCGAACCAGCACCTATCGCAACATGGCATTCTTCCGCGTTTTCGTCACGGATGGCGACAGGGCTGCAGCTGTGCGCTCGGTGAAGTCGGCATTCCGATGCTATCCGCTCTCGCGGGCTGCGAATCCGCCGGCGCAGAAATTCGTCAACGTCTCCGGCAAGCAGTTCAACACGGTTCACGCCAACGATTACAAGTTCTTTGAGGAAATGGACGCCGTCGTTCAGCACGAGCCTGCCGACTGGCTGGATCCCCAGACATTGGGCCTCTTTGCATCCGTTGGCATCAAGAAGGGCAAGCCTTTTGCTCCCGACGAGCGGACGAAAAAGCTCCTGGCGGAAGGCGTGGTCATTGGTAACGCTGCCGCACGTTCCATCTCTTTCGCCAACCGCGACCGAAGCGTCTACTACTATCCCGATCGGCAGTGGTACGCTTCCTTCGCGGGCACCTACGACTTCATCGATAACGGCGTGCTTGATTCAGACAAGCGCGTGCTTTGGCTCTACAACGCCACCGGCGTCACGCCGGCCATGTCCACACCGAAGGTCGGCACCGGCTCGGTCTATCCGATGGTCGCCCGCGATTCGAAAGGAAATTATCTCGACGGAGCCAAGACGTACTCGGTCACGCTTCCCGCGCCGATCCCGGTCAACAACTTCTGGGCGTTCACCGTGTATGACTGCCAGACGCGAAGCCTTCTGGAAACCGATCAGAAGAGCGCCGGCATCGACAGCAACAACAAGAACATGAAGTCCAATGCGGACGGCTCATACACGGTCTATTTTGGCCCGCAGGCACCCGAGGGAAGGGCCGACAACTGGGTTCAGACCATGCCGGGCAAAAGTTACTTCGTCTTCCTCAGGCTTTATGGGCCCCTGGAGCCTTGGTTCAACAAGACCTGGAAGCCCGGTGATTTCATGAAGCTGAATTGAAGTGCCTGAATATCGATCTCGAAACTCTGTTCGCAAGGAACCCGGCATGAGAATCAATGTCGCAATAATGCCACTCGCGTTGTTGGTGACCGTTTCAGCTTGCACCGCAAAGAACGCGTTCACACAAAACACCGTACCCGACAAGAAGTCCATTTCCGATGCGTACGCATACCTGCTGGGCCGCGCCCTGGTGATACGGCAGGAGCACATCGATCTGGAAGAGCCTGGCGTTGCTTATAACGCGATCAAATACAATTCGCTCGGGTCCGCCGAGTTCGCCAACCCGAACCTCGATGTCGCCTATCTCGAAGCGTGGATTGCGGTGGACGACAAGACGCCCGTGCTGCTTGAAGTGCCCAAAATTGAAGGTCGCTATTACGCTGCGCAGATTTGCGATGAATGGGGCGAGGTCATCACCAATATCACCGAGCGCAACTTCCCGTCGCATCCCTACGGCAAGTTCGCATTCGTTGCACCGGGTTCGAAGGCGGCGCTCCCCGAGGATGCGGTGCGCATTGAATTGAACTCACACAAAGCCAAGATGCTCGGACGCGTGGAACTCAAGGACGACCGAGACGGTGCCGTGGCTTTGCAAAAGCAGTTCAAAATGAGGCCGCTGGGCAAACCCGTGATTCAGCCGGCTGTGAAGATCGCGACGATCGATAATAAGGAACTGGTCGGCGTCGAGATCTTCGACAATGTCGATGAGGTCCTCGCCAGCGCTCACGACATTTCGTCAGCGGCTGCCTCAATGCAGGCCAAGGTCCGTGAGATCGCAAAGCTGGCCAAGGATCCGGGGCAGCGTGCAATGATCGATGAAGTGATCAAGAAGCAGGTCATTCCTGAGTTTCTCAATTACGCTCTCACCAAGTCGGGAGCGTTCAAGAACCAGTGGCTTGGCACGCTGGGCACGGGCAACTACGGGGCCGATTACCGCAAGCGCACCTCCGCGAACCTGGTCGGTATCTGGGCCAACGCCAATGACGAAGTCATTTATTTCGTTGTCACAAAGGATGAAGAAGGCAAGCCGCTCAACGGCGCCAACGATTATGTCATCCACTTCCCCAAGGCCGACCGACCCGAAGAAGTGGTCAACTCATACTGGTCGGTGATTCTCGTGGATGTGCCCAACTACCGGGTCGTACCGAACAAGCTCAACCGTTTCAACCTCAACAACTATTCGGGACTGAAGTCTGAAGCCGACGGGTCGCTGAAGATCCTGCTGGCGAAACAGCCGAGCGCGGCGGTCCCCGAGTCGAACTGGCTGCCCTCGCCAGAAGGCAAGGGTTTCTCGCTGACCATGCGCTGCTACGTCCCCAAGGATGTAGTCAAGCGTGGCGAGTGGTTTCCGCCGGCAATTAAACGCGTAAACTAGCGAAAGAGTCTCCTGTTCCAAACCCATCGAACGGCCAATCGCCCATTCTTCAAGTCAGGTCTGGTGGCTCCATCGGGGAGTCTTGGTGCGGCGGAGTGGAACAGCCGCCAAGGAAGTGCCCCTCTTCCCACGTGTTGGCCCCATGAACCAGCCGCACGTACATCCCCGGCGGGTTATCCCACACGCGCCACTCGACGCAGCGCATCATCCGGTCGCGGAACACGTTGTCTTCGGCCGCACGTGGTTCTTACGGGCCATGATGGTGCCCCGACGCCGCGCGTGCGGGTCATCTGGTCGCCTGTGAGGCGTAGAAGAGCCACGTCGTCGGGCCATTCTTAAAGTGATCCACTGCGGGATGTGAAGGAAGTGAGGCGATCACGTCGTTGACGCTGCGACGCCTGCCGTGAATCTCAATGTCGTGCGCTTCGCCACAGATCTGCTGCACCTGAGACGAATCAACGCCGTCAAGGATCGAGTACTCCGCGCCCTCGCAGTCGAGTTTGAGCAGCCGCACCGGCCCGCCCGCGCGAGCCAGAACTTCTGCCAGCGTGATCGTGCCCACCGGCAGCCCCCGGCCCCGGCACACAGTTCCGCCGCCGGTGTTGTGCGGATCGTCCTCCGCGGGAGACATGAACGCTGGTTCATCGGCGGGCCAGACGGCGGCAGGGATGATCTCAACGCGATCGCCGTACCGAGCGAGATTGCGGCGGAGCAGCTTGAGGTTCTCAGGGTGCGGCTCGCAGGTGATGACCTTCCCCGCGCCGCGCATGAGGCAGGCGTGCGCGAAGGCGCCGATGTGACCTCCCACATCCACGATCACGTCGGCCGGCTCGAAGCGCGGCGGCAAGCGATATTCGTTGCCGAGGACGACGGGTTGCCAGATGTTGAGGTCCCATGTGTCCGGACGGAACGCGAAGTGCAATTGCGGCGCGCGCCCACGCGCGTGATAACCGCCGGGTCCCGGTCACGATAAACTCGGTAAGCATGTCGTAGAACTGCTGCTCTGCGGGTGAGTACTCGTAAGTCCGACTCTGAACGAGCGGCTCCTTGAATAGGGGTTTGCCACGGAGGTCGGTCACGTTCTGCTTGTTGTTGCGAATCATGGCGTCCGGCAAACGTCGAAGCTGCTCTGAGTGAGACATCGTCGGTCCGAACTTGTCCGGTTGCAGAAGTCCCAGCAGAGAGAAAAAGCCGAAAGGTTTGCCGCGATGTGGCGTGCCCGTGAAGAACACCATCGAGCGGATTCGGCCGCCGCCGACAAGTTGCTGAATGAGCTTGAAGCCGAGCGTTGGGCCTGCCTGCTCGTCCGCGTTAAGGTGATGGGCCTCGTCGACAATAGCCAAATCCCAAGGTTCAGCCGCCAGCATGCGCTCGTGCCGCCCATTGCTGTCAAGCCGCAGGGTGTGTAATGACGCAACCACCTGTGGATTCGTATTCCAGAAATCGCCCCTGGCCGTATCGGCAGCGGGCGCGTAGATGCTCGTGCGGATGTCGAACATCGTTCTCAGTCGGTATCCGGCGCGATATGTCGATCAAGGAGAGATACCGGTCACGCATGAGAAAGCACAGACGCTCGTCGCCGATGTTGATGCGATGCGCGAGGACATACAGCGATTCACGAAGTAGCGGTTGCCAAGGTAAAATGGTTGTCCGCCGGCATGTATCGTGACTTCGACCGTATCGAATAAAATGGGCGGCATGTCTCGCGAACTTACCATCGCCTGGGTCAAGCGCAACTGCCCCGATCCGCGGGTGCTGAAGGACGTGATTGGCCGCCTCGATCAGGCCGCTGCCAGCGGATTCCTGCTCCTCGTCTTCGGCAACCGGCTTACGAAGTCCCGGTCGCCGTACCTCGTGGTCTCGCACTACAGCGAGATGTTCGCCTTCGAACTGACTTCCCGGCAGTTGAAGAACATGGGCGTCCCGCCTGATGTTCTCGGTGCAGTGATTCGCAAGTGGCCGAGGGAGGAAGCGGCCACGGCGAACGACCCAGTGATCGCGCTGACCAACCTGGTGATCGACAACGCCGACCGGCAAGTAGCCGCGGCACCTGTCACCGGCCACGTTGACTATCAATCGTCGCTTCCGCTCATCGAGGGCGTGTCGATCCGGATGTCCTTCGACCTGCCCGGCGGCGCAACGATCTCGCATTACGATCACCCGATGGGACCGCTGCCATCGCGCGGCACGCTTCGGTTCCAATTGACGCCATTGAAGAATGCCATGAACGAGAGGTCGCGCGAGCTGCCGGGGACGTTGCCGGTGTTCTGCAACCTGTGCAGGCAATCTCCCGAAGGTCGAGCGCCGGACGTATTGCTGAGCAACACATGTGCAACGTTGATCGACGTGATTTAGGCGATTGCACAGGAGCGAAGGAATGAATGGTCATGGCCAGCGGCAACTTCAACCTCGCGCCAGCAATCAGATCGAGTCTTCAGGCAAAGCTGGAGAGGCTTCTCGCTAGACCAATCATTGCCACGGTTCCCAGCTCGTCAACTGGCGCAACGCGAGTCGGTGGACCTGACATCTTCCGCGCTCTCCAATCTGCGGCGTTGGATAGTCAACCTTCAGCGGGGTGGTCGGGACTTGAAGGGGCTTGGACAGAGAACCCCGATGATGGAACGTGCTTGGTTTGTGTCGAGTTCGACTACGACGACCTGTGGCGAGGGCGCGAAAAGGAAATACTGGAGACGGTCAAGAATACTATCGAGAGCCCGGTGACGCTGCTCACGGACGAACAGAAGGCACTACTGCAGCGTTCACCACGCGACTTTCTCGCGCTCAATCCCTGGCCAGAATCACTGGAACTGGTCTCATATCGAGTGGAGAAGATTGGGGGCAGCGAGCGCGTCGTCGAATTGACTCTCGCTGCACCACCAGCTTCACCAGCACATGTGCGCTTCATCGCAATCGTACCGAACCTCGTTCAAATCGAGCGGCAGCTGGATGCTCTCGATACGGTGGAGAAGTCAGCCAACGATGGCCCGCTTGGCCCACTCCGAGCACTTGTGGGCCTATGCGATGTCTCAAGACTCCAAACACTGACGAATGATTCGCCGGCGATCGTGATCGAATCACCTGCGGTGGGTGAGCGACTCGACGAGTTTCAGGCGGAGTGCATCGCCAAAGCAATGTCCACGCCTCACTTCGCGGTCATCCAAGGGCCACCGGGCTCTGGCAAAACGACGGTTATCACGTCTGTCATCCGTCGAGCCATCGCCCGCAGAGACCGAGTATTGGTCGTGTCGCCCACGCACGTCGCTGTCGATAACGTCGTTGAAAAGCTCGTTCCCAAGCCCGAGGACCTACCGAAGGACCGCCTTGAGCCGCACACCATGCCGGTGCGTTACTCGGCGCGCAAGAACAAGCTGTCTGAAAGGGCGATGGAGTATTGGGTTGGCAGCAAACGTCAGCTCCGAGGCGCGACGATTTCGCGGCGACTCCAACATCGGTTGACGGCGCACGTGTCGATCGCCGAGGCGCTCTACGCGAGAGAGGATGCCAACGCTCACGGGAGTGCCGGCCTGTCTGCCAGCATCGCCGCCGTTGAAAAAGTGATTTGCGGCACTCCGATCGGCATCCTCTCTTATGCGAGCGTGAAGAATGCTCTACCGGGTGCGTTCGATCTCTTGATTGTGGACGAAGTATCGAAGATGACGCTCTCGGAGTTTCTGGCAATCGCGGTCAAAGCGAAACGATGGGTCTTGGTCGGTGATCCACAGCAGTTGCCGCCGTACAACAACTCTGAGGAAAATGGTCCGACTCTCGACGATGTGCTGACTGGGTTGCTGGAGCTCGTTTGTTCTGTGGGGGCCATCCTCGAGCGGGCAAGGCCCCATGAGCGTCGCGCGACTCGACTGATCGTGGTGGCGTCCGAACCAGCAAAGACGGTAACCGCGATACGCGCACACATCTCCGCCGTGAAACTTGAAAACTCGCCTCCAATCGCAACGGTTGATGAAGAGCCGACCGAAGGCATCGTCGTTTGCGATCTGAACTCACTGGAATCTGCATGTGAAGCGTTGTCGCCGATGCGAAACCGTGACAGAACGCACGCTCCTGACCTGCGCGGGTCGCTGCCATTGCTGGTGGAGCGCGGGCTTCGAGTGACGAGACCGGAACACGCCAGCGGCACCCGGTTTGTGGAAACCAGGCATCGCTGCCAGGCCTTGATCTTTGAGAACGCATTCAATGTCTACCACGCCCAGCCGTGGAGCGAGCAAGCCGAACAGAAGCTCACTATCGTGCGGTTCCGCAACGGGCTGGAGAAGTACCTTCCCTCCGTCGCCGCTGTGGCGACTGTGAATGGTCATTCCGGAGCAACACCAAGCGACTCCGCACATCGCGCAGTCATCGACGAGATCGCGACCCGCTACGCCATCAACACCGTGTCGGTCTACGACTGGTTGACAGGTATCCCAGCACAGTTCTTCGATGTGTCGCCGCTGCTGGACCTGCAGCGGTTGTCGCATCCCGACCTCTGTCTGGCTGTGCGCCCGTTCGTGGGCGTGCTCAAAAAGCAGTACCGCATGCACTCCAGCCTTTCGCGAGTACCACGCGAGCTGTTCTACTACAACGAGGCGCTTAACGATGGCAAAGAGGACGAAGCGGCCGACTGTCGCGTCGTCTTCGTTCAGGTGTCTCAAGGAGGCGACTCCGGCAGCGAGACCAACCAACACGAGTGCGACCGGATTTGTCGCCTTCTCGCGGATCTCAATACTTCCATGCCTGTCCAGGAGAAGAAGCCGGGCATCATGGTCATCACGCCGTATCGTGATCAGAAGGCTTACCTCGCGGACGCTATCGATGCGTTGAGGAGCCGGGGGCAAATCGACCGCTTGGATGTGGATGCATTCACGCTCGATAGCTGCCAGGGGCGCGAAGCTGAGTACGTCCTGATCAGTCTGGTCAGGAGCAGGGCGACTCCGTTCTTCGACATGCCCAAGCGGTGGAACGTCGCGCTCACGCGTGCAATGCAGGGACTCTTCATCATCGGGAACATCGACGCGTACCTCAGGGAGGCGACGGATGAGCGTCGTTATCAGCACAATCAGCGCCATCGGAGTGAGCGCGCGGCGCGGCCGTTGATGAGCCTTCTCGCTCGGATACTTGAGGCATATGACCGTCAGATCGCGGAATACCGCAGGAGCCAGACATGAGCAGCGAGTCGAATGAGGAGCGTGCCGTCTTCACGAGAGGTGGGATCGAGAACCTCTGCCTATTGAGTGCCATCCCGGACGAGGGGTGCGCCATCGGAGACCTGTCCGTTCTGCTGGGTTTGTCACCGCATTTGAAGGAATCTGTCGCCGAAGCGATTGGTCCGCTGATTGAAACAGGCTGGGTTCAAGAATCGGACGACCGCGTTGCCGTCTCCTCGGCGGGGCGAGCCTGGCTCAGTGAACAACTCTCCAGGATCGCGTGAACATGGTGCGAGGGGTTGGCTTCGGGGGTCCGAAGCCAAACGGTCTGTTAACTGGGAGGCCATTTTCCGACCGAGAGTTTGAGAGTTCCCTCCCGGACGCCCGTCTCGTCGCCGCCGGTAGCGCTCGCGCCTTGTTACTCCGCGCTCTCGCGCGTCAACCGCATCGCCTCGTCCAGCACGTAAACCCTTGCAAACAAGGCCCAAAACAAAAGAACCCCGCGACCTCTCGGGCGCGGGGTTCTCTGCTAACTGGTCGGTACGGCAGTTCAGTACCTTTGACCGAAGCTCGTTCCTCTGTCAAGTAAGCTATTGTAAAGGCATCTGAATCCCCCGGCACGGAGAAGGAAGAAGGAAGCCAATCTGGCTCCCCGCGCCCCAGGGCTTGTTCTTCATGGCGATGCGACTCTACTGGCCCAAGGAAGAAGCCCTCAGCGGCAAGTGGACCGCGCCGAAGCTGACGCGGACGAAGTGAGCAACCCCACGTCGAACGCGCCCGTTAACCCGTGGCCTACGAGGGGGCCGAGAGTCTGAGAGCGCGGTGTCGAGAACGCCCCCGATGCGCTCTCACGGTTGACAGAGGACTTACCGCCCATCCGACGAGAGAGCGGTAACCGCTTGCCGCAAGCCGCGTTGGAGGCGCGGGTTGGGTGACCACCGGACCGCTAAATAAAAACCCCGGCCACTTGCTTGTGACCGGGGTAAGCTCCCCGACTTGGGCTTGAACCAAGAACCTGCCGGTTAACAGCCGGCCGCTCTACCAATTGAGCTATCGGGGAATGAATTCGTATGCACCCGTCCAGTGACGACGGTCGTAGAGGATATCCCCTTTTCCGTGACCGATCAAGTCACACGCGGGCTTGCTCCATATCGGCCAAATGACGGCGGCGGTTTGGGAGTCATCCACCAATTGGACGGCGCGGTCGACTCGAATTGCGAATCGGCGAGGCGTCCGTCGGCAACTCGGGGCCGTTCTTGCTCGCGAAAACGACGATCGTCTCGTTGGCAACCCCCTTTCGTCACTCACTTCTGCCAAGCGCTGGCTTGCAGCGCGGTACGATGATCGCCGAAGGTCGGTCGTTACAACGGATGTAAACTCGGTGACCAACGGCGAACGGGTTGCGGCACTGGGTCAGGGACGCTGCAGCCCGTGGGATCTCGTCATGCGAAACACCGTCCATGCTTGCCTTGCCGTCGTGCTGATCGCCGTCATGGTGCCAGCCATCGGCACGGCTGAGGGGGATGAGGGCACGCGGCTTCCTCGTTTCGCTCCACTGGAACCGGCCAAGGCAGTCGAATCCTTTCAGATCGCCAGGGGCTTTCGGATCGAGCTCGTCGCCGCCGAACCGCTGGTGACCGATCCGATTGCCATGGCGTTCGACGAAGACGGCCGGCTGTTTGTGATCGAGATGCGCGACTACAGCGAGCATCCCGACGATCACCTGGGGCAGGTGCGCATGCTCGAGGACACCGACGGCGATGGACGGATGGATCGCTCGACTCTCTTTGCGGAAAAGCTTTCCTGGCCCACGGCGGTCATCTGTTCGCAAGGCGGCATCTTCGTCGGCGCCGCGCCGGACATCCGCTATCTCAAGGACACCGACGGCGATGGCAAGGCGGATGTGAACAAGGTTGTCCTCACCGGGCTTGGACGGGGCAATGTGCAGGGGCTGGTCAACACATTCCTTTACGGCCTGGACCATCGCATCCACGCAGCCGCCAGCAGTGCCGCCGGCACGCTGCGCCGGCCCGATGACGCGCAGGCCAAGCCACTCGAACTGCGCGGCCGCGATTTCGCCTTCGATCCCATCTCGCTTGCGTTCGAACCGATCACCGGCGGCGCACAGCACGGGGCGACCTTCGACGACTTCGGCAGGCGCTTTGTTTGCTCCAACAGCGATCATCTGCAGATGGCGATGTACGACGATCGCTACGCCGGCACGACGCCGCATCTCGCCGCGCCGCCTTCGCGGATGAGCATCGCCGCCGACGGTCCGCAGGCCGAGGTGTATCGCATCAGTCCGGTGGAGCCTTGGCGGGTGCTGAGGACGAAGCTGCGCGTCAGCGGCGCGGTGCCTGGGCTGATCGAGGGCGGCGGCCGCGCGTCCGGCTATTTCACCAGCGCGACGGGTCTGACGATCTACCGCGGCGACGCCATGCCGGATCAGCGCGGCCACGCTTTCGTCGCCGATGTGGGCAGCAACATCATTCACCGCAAGAAGCTGACGCAACGCGGCACCGGATTCGTCGGCACGCGCATCGACGAGAAGGCGGAGTTTGTCGCCTCCAAGGACACCTGGTTTCGTCCAGTGCAGATGATCAACGCGCCCGACGGCTGCCTGTGGGTGGCCGACATGTACCGCGAGGTGATCGAGCATCCCGCGAGTCTGCCGCCGGTGATCAAGAAACAACTCGACCTCGACAGCGGCCGCGATCGTGGCCGCATTTACCGCATCGCGCCGGAAGGATTCAAGCAGCGCGCCGCACCGAAGCTGAGCAAGGCGGCGACGGCGGAACTGGTGTCGCTGCTGGAGCACGACAACGCCTGGCATCGCGAGACGGCATCGCGGCTGATTCGCGAGCGGCGCGACGCCGACGCCGCCGTGCAAGCCGCAATTCGCGGCATGCTGGCGCAATCGAAATCCCCCACCGGCAGACTGCACGCGCTCTACGCATTGGAAGGACTGGGCCGGCTGCTCAAGGCCGATGTTGCCGGCATCCTGGCCAACGACGCAAGCCCCGAAGTCCGTGAGCACGCGCTGCGCCTGTCGGAGCGCTGGCTGGCTGATGACCCGAAGCTCTGCGAGACCGTGTCGGGGATCGCTCGGGGCGGCGATGCGGCGCGCGTGCGGTTTCAAGCCTTGATGTTGCTCGGCCGCTGCGACGCCGACGGCAGGAATGATGCGGTCGCCCACGTACTGGAACGCGATGGCGAGGATCGGTACATGCGGTGGGCGGCGCTCAATGCCGTGGGTGGAAAGCTGCTGCCGCTGATCGAGGCGTTGGTCAAAGTGGATGAATTGAAGGCTTCTGAGACGAGAGACCTGATCGAGCAGTTGACCGGCGGACTCGACAAGGCGGACATCGAACCGGCGATGAGACTATTGAACTTCGGTCGTGGGTCTGCCTACAACGCGGTCATCAAGGGATTGGCGTGGAGCATCATCCGCGCGGGGGACGATCCGGGCAAGGTGATTCAGCGACACGCGCCGCATGCGGCCAAGCAGTTGCAGGCCATGATCGATCACGCGGCCTGGTGCATGCCGGACGCCGAATCGCGACTGGCGCTTCGCCTCAGTTCGGTCACGTGGTTGAGGCTGGCGCCGCCGGCGCGCAGCGGTCCGCTGTTGGTGCGGGTTCTCAGCGCGAACGAACCGCCCGAACTGGCGACCGCCGCCGCCGCCGCGATGGCGCAGCATCCCGGCGCGGAGATGATTCCGCATCTGATGGAAGGCTTGAAACCGGCGGGGCCTGCAGTGCGACCGCAACTGATCGACGCTCTCCTGTCGCGAAGCGATCGCATGGCGGCGCTGATGGCGGGACTCGAAGGCGGCCTGGTTCCTGGTTCATTCCTGAGTGTGGCCCAGCGCGGCCGACTGCTCAACGCTCCCGACGAAAAGCTCCGGACCCGCGCCGTCAAGCTCTTCGCTCCCGCAGCCGATCGGCAGGCGGTGGTCGATCGCTATGTGAAGGAAACCGCGGCGCTCAAGGCGGACCCCGGTCGCGGCAAGCAACTCTTCGCCGCACAGTGCGCCGCGTGCCATAAGCTCGAAAGCGTCGGTCACGAAGTGGGGCCCAATCTCGCGGCGTTCGCGCAGCGCGGCAATGAGGCGATCCTCATCAACCTGCTCGACCCGAATCGCGAGGTCAACCCGCAGTACCTCAACTACATCATCGAACTGAAAGACGGCGACATCGTCACCGGCCTGATCACCAGCGAGTCGGCGTCCTCCGTCACAATCACCGGCGGCAACGGCGCCTCGCGTGCCGTGGCGCGAGGCGATATCTCCTCGTTGCGGGCCACTGGAAAGTCGCTGATGCCTGAGGGCATCGAGGCGACGCTGGCGCCGCAGGATGCCGCGGATCTGCTGAGCTACCTCGCCTCGCTCAAGGAGCAAAAGCCATGAAAACGATCTGCGTCTGTTTTGCGTTGGCGACGTTGCTGCTCGCGCCGGCCGCGCATGCCGAGCAAGCCGTGCGCATCGCGACATTCAACATCGACGCCACGCCGCCGCTGGGAAGTGCGTTGTGCGATGCCCTGGTCGAGCCGGCGAAAGTGGTCGTGGACAAACTCAGTTGCCGCGGCATCGTGATTCTCGGCGACGACAAGCCGATCGTGCTCTGCGTGCTCGACTGGATCGGCGTGGGCAACGGCGGTCACGATGCGTTCCGCAAGGCGCTCGCCGAGGCGGCGGGCACGACGAGCGACCGCGTGGCGGTCCACGGCACCCATGCCCACGATGCGCCCGGCTGCGATTTCGACGCCGAGAAACTGCTCGCCGAACACGGCATCAGCGGCGCACAGTTCGATCCGAAGTTCGCGCGGGATGTGATCGATCGCGCCGCGGCCGCCTTGAGGGAATCGCTCAAGTCTCCGCAAACCATCACGCACGTCGGCGCCGGCCGCGCCAGGGTGGAGAACGTCGCCAGCAATCGCCGGGTGCTGGGGCCCGACGGAAAAGTGAAGTGGATCCGCTGGAGCGCGACGCGCGATCCCGAAGCGCGTCAGCAGCCCGAAGGCGTGATCGATCCTTTCGTTCACACGATCAGCTTCTGGCACGATGACGCGCCCGTGGCAAGCATGACCTATTACGCCGTGCATCCGCAGAGCCACTACGGCAAGGGCGGCGTCAGTTGCGATTTTCCGGGCCTCGCCCGCAACCAGCGCGAGAAGGAACTGCCCGGCGTCGCGCACATGCACTTCAACGGCGCCGGCGGCAACATCACCGCGGGCAAGTACAACGACGGCAGCCCCGACAACCGTGCCGTGCTCACCGGGCGCCTGGCGGAGGGCATGAAGCAGGCATGGGCAGCGACCAGGAAAACGCCCGTGACCGCGAAGGACATTTCCTGGCGATCGGTCGATGTCGCGCTGCCTCCGGCGACGTGGCTCAAGGAAGAGAGCCTGCTCACCACCGTCAAGGACGCGACGAAGAGCGCCCGCATCCGAGTCATCGCCGCCCGGCAACTCACCTGGCTTCGGCACTGTCATCAGGGACGCAAAGTCAATCTCTGCGCCCTGGGCGTCGGCCCGGCTCGCGTCGTGCATCTGCCCGGCGAAATCTTCGTGGAGTATCAGCTCTTCGCACAAGGCCTGCGCCCCGATCTTTTCGTCGCTGCCGCGGGGTATGGCGATTATGCGATGGGGTACATCGGCACGGAGGTCGCCTACACCCAGGGCGGCTACGAAACCGGCCCCGCGTCGCTCGTGGCCCCGAAGGTCGAAATGGTCCTGCACGATGCGATTCGCGCGCTCCTGAAAGAGTGACCCGATCGATCACGGCATCCGCCGCGGCTTCACCCCGGCTTCGACCGAACGTGGACCGCCTGATACGGTTTCGATCTGATTCTCGCGCCGAAGTTGATGCCACTGGCAGGCTCGGCTGCCAGTGCATTTCTCGCGTCCACCGACGCCCCCGCCTTGCTTTTCGCAGGTCCACTGGCAGCCAAGCCTGCCAGTGGCATCTGCGCGAGAATCAGATGGAATCCGCCTGATTCCGTTCGCGCGATCAACCAGAACCTCGTCAACGGCTCCACTCCCGCCACTTTGCTATAATCCTGCATCAGGAGGCGACGGGCAGTTGCCCGCAAATATCCTGTCTGACGCCGATCCGATTCCCCGGCGTCGCCAGGCCGACCGTCCGTCGCCGGCCGCGTCCAGGACGCCGGCACTAGAGAAAGGCACACCATGGCCACCAGTTTTGGGGCTCTTTGCAATGATTTTTCCGCCAGCGCCAAGCTCTCGCTCAAGATGGATCTGCCGGGCGATCGCGAAACCCTGCTCCACCTGATGGACCGCGTCCGCAAGACGGTGCCGGCGATGTCGTCGTTCCATCCTTCTGAAAGCGAACTCGTCCTCGAATCCAGCCGGCAGGATCCCGAGTACCGCTGGCTGTCGCTGAGCCGGCGGTCGATCCACTCGGCGTTCTACAACCCGCCGACCATGGCCAAGGCGTACGCGTTTCACAAGATGCTCCTGGAAGTCGCTCCCTTTCACCTGACCATCAGCCCGCTGGATGTCGATACCCTCGACCTCACGTTCCGCTTCGACTTCGAATGCCGGGGCAATCACGACGACATGGTCTTCGAAGCCCTCTACGGCGAAAGCCCGCTCTCGCATCTGCTGCGCATCGATGGCACGAAGATTCTCGATGTCCAGCCCTACTTCAATATCGCGCTGGAGCCGGGCGTGCAGGCGTTCTTCGAAGTGAAGACCCGCAACCGCGACCGCCGCGGCTCTTCCCGCCGCTACCGCCAGGAGCCGATCAGCCTGTTCATGACCGTGCGCCGTTTCGGTCCTGTGGACAAGATCGAGGATCTTCAGGAACACCTGAAGGATCTGGCCACGCGCGCCGAGGCGCTGGCGACGGACAAGTTCGTGCCGCACGTGCTGATGCCGATCTCCCGGATCATCACGTCGAGCAATCGGTGAGCGGCAACCATTCCATCGTTCACCGGTGCCAGACAATCTCTCGTACTGGTGGTTGGACGCGGATTCCAGCGAAGGTTCCCATGTCACCGCCGCTTGTTCACATTAGGACGGCCTTTGCCATCCGCCTATCCCCGCACTTGGACCGCGTGAGCCGAGTCAACGCAATATCTGCAACAGCGCCATCAGACCAACACCGCTCGAGGGCAACAGGATTGCGCCGAGAATCGGATGTTCGGTGATAGGTGCGAACGCTCCGGTACGGATTTCACTGATGAGCCTGGTGATTTCCTCAAGGGCTGATTTTCGCGACGAAGCTTTTGCATCGTCGTTGATGTTCAACTTTGTCCTTGCGAGCGTGAGGCGAGCCAGACATTGGTCCCGCGCCCTGGCGGCGGTTCGGCGCATGAGCATCAAGGAATATGCGGCATAGCCCGAGTGCAGAACCGTGGCGATGATCAGACCCACCGGCCAATCCCAGTCGTCGAATCGGTTGAGGCGCGACACGATCATCACCAGGATTCCAGCGAACGGGTAGTAGATCAATCGATCCACGACAGCCGTCCATTGAGCGATCACCCGCATGTCGATCCATTCGACGAAATGTTTATCCGACGTGTCGGCGCCGTGGTGCTTAAGTACCGACTCCGGCCATTCTGTTTCCCCTCGGTTCAAGGTCTCAACAAAGCGCTGGACCAGCCTCACCTGGTCGACGACAAAGAAGTTCAGTGTGACCGACCCGAGAACAAACAGGAAGAAGACAGCGATGCTGATGATCGTGGCATACATTCCACGGGCAGGCGTCGAAGGAAATCCCGTGAGAACAAGCAGTACGAATCCCGCCATCGTGAAGTAAATCGCCGGCGGAAGGTAAGCGAGCACGCGATGCGGCGACATGACCTGATTCTCATAGAGCGTGTACAGCGCCTGTCCGTCAACGCGCCGCCTGGATTCCGCGGCCGGCTCCTTTGTTTCGAGCGCAGGCCTGAACACCGTTTCCCATTTGTCGCCATCGGCATGCTCTCCTTTGAGCCAGCCGGTTCGAAATGGGTAGAGCGCGTAGAGAAAGCTGACACTGAACACCTTTCCGAATCCGTCGCGCAACATCTTCACCGGTTCGAACGGAGGTCGATCGCTGCGGGCCGGCAGCCCGGTATCCCGCTCGATCGCGTGGCGGGCTTCGTTCAGATCGAACAGGGCACGCAACAGAAAATGAAGTGTGAGCAGGATTCCGAAAAGGCGAAGGCCCATCGAAGGCCAGATGCTGATACCGCTCCACCAGGCAAACGGCTCGCCTTCCGGCCCCGCCAAACCACTGAAGAGCAGCATCGTAAAGTAGGAAGCGACCAAACTGATGATCAAAAACGACGGCAACCGAACATAGATATCAACGAACCAGGCCTCTCCTCCCGGCTTCATTGGTTCCGATGGTGCCGCATTGCTCTCTTGCCGGCCACCGACCCACCCGGGCACGCGACGTTGAGCGTTCGCCGAAATCCAGTTGTAAAGCGCCCACACCGCCACCAGCAGGAGTGCGAACAATCCAACGCGCCACCAGCTCAACCACCACCCAGTCGTGTTGCCGCGAGGCGGATGAATGCTCAGCGAGCCGGTCGAGGAACCCGCGACGTCGCCGGTTACAGCGGCGTCGACGGTCAGTTCATAGGGTCCATGTCGACCGACTTCGTATAGCCTCGGGGGCTGCAACCGCAACCCAGGGGCCTCTGCCTGACCGTACAGGAGTTCCGGATTGATGACGCCCAGCGCCATCAACGTCGCTCCATAGGTGGCTGTCTGGTAGCTATCGCGGAAAGGCGGAATCGACGCTTGCAATTCGCCTCGCAAAGCCAGTCCGTAGCTGGAGCCAACGACGAGATTGTGGGTCGCGTCCCATTCGTCCGGATGAGCCAGCCGTATGTCGAGCGTGTTCGTGAAAAAAACCGCCTTTGGGAATCTCGGCCTCAGCGCTCGCAAGATCATCAGCTTGTCGTAGATGTCGCTGCCCAGAACCCCAACCGCCTTGAGTCCGCCGCCGGGGCCGTTCTCGCGCATGAGCCGTCGATCCGTCTCCTGTAGCTGATCCGCCACGCGGGCGATGTAGTCGGCCTGACTGACGCCCTCAGGCGAATCGTAATGTCGAGTGATGCCCAAAGGGTCATCTTTCGATGATCCCTTGCCCATCTCCTTCTTGGGAGCCGGAATGAACCCGTCCACGCCCGCCAGATAGCTGAAGTAGTGAATGGTCTGACTGGCAGATCCGGCGGACCGCTCGTGGCTCCCCATTTGCCTCTCAACCACGTGCACGAAGGTTCGATGCAATGCGCGGCCGTAGAACGTGTCCCATTCAGAAAGAATGGCGACGTGGTCGTGACCGGGGGACACACATCGCCGTTGCAGTTCCTCGACGATAGCCGCAATGGTCTGATCATCCGTGCCGATGCAACGATGAAACCGGAAATCTTTCCCCTTCATGAGCATCCGCTCCATGAACTGCTTGACCGTCTCGTTGCGCTGGGAATTCGGCACGCGGTCCAGAAGCATGTCGTCCGAAGCCGTCGGCATCCCGGCGAAAATGTCGGTCTTGACGCTGGTGATGAACTCAGGGAGTTTAACGTCGCGGCCAACTTCGCTGATCATCGCCCGAAGGCCTGTGGATGATTCAGGACCGATGATCTTGATTTCTGTGATTCCCCGCTCGGCCTCTTGAGAGTTGAGCTTACCCCCAAGAATGACCCAAATTTCATTCAGTCGAGCAAGCGGGGTCTTGGCGACAAGGTCGGATCCAACCCAGATAATGAGTAGACGCTTTGCTTTTTTCGACTCGTACGCTGGGTCCAATGGATTCGGAACAAACCACTCGAACGGAATACTGCCGATGAATCGTTTATGATCGTTTGCGGCCTTTGGCGGAGGAATATAGTTTGTCAACTCGCCGGCGCTGTTCTTAGTGACAGAGACGCACCCAAGATGCGCATGGTCCTCCGGCACGAATCCGCCTCGGCCCAGTGCCTCAACCACCGCTCGCCTTGTGCGTCGCCGCCGTTCCGCTTCGTGCGAATGCGGCCCGCTGTTGATCATGACGGCGTAAAGAACGACGTCGCGCACTTCGCCCTTTTCGCCCATATCCCAAATCTTGAAGAGCTTTGAGAAGACAGGATTGTCGTCCCAGACATTCCTGTCACCTCGAGCAGTTCTCGACTCCAATAAACCGTTTGCGACGGCTTCCAGCGGGTCCTGCCATAACCTCGCATCGATATCCTGCTCCGCATCCTCAGTCGCATGGCGCGGCAGCGGCGGAGCAGCCGGACGCGAGGTGATCTGCTCGGGAACCGAAAAGAAATAGGCTCCGAGGGAAACGGCGACCAAGGCGATCGCCGGCCACTCAAAGCCAAACCGCTTCGACGAATCTGCCATCGGAAATCCCTTCAACGATTGTCAAGGGTCTGCCTGACCGGGAAGGAGACGCTCCACGCCGACCATAGGTTACATGCTGTAACTCATTATTACAATGACAATATGCCATTGGAAAGCGCGGGCGAAAACCTTCCGGCAGGCGCGCCGCGATCAGCCTCGAGTGAATTGCCGGATGTTGTGACGGTGCGCCCTTGCGAATAGATTCGGAATCGAGATCGCATACCCGCCTCCGCAGAAAACCCGCGGCGGAAAGGAGAAATTAGGTTGCCAACTGATCGCGCAGGCCGGACGATTCGACCGCCTGCGTCCGACGCCTTCTGCGCTATTTCCTCGTTCCCGCAGCCGTCAATGCTTGTAAACCTTGTGCTGCGGCCGGCCGGACAGAATCTGTTCCTTGCCCCAGTTCGTCACCGCGCGGAAGGCGTCGCTGCGGATGAAGTCCTGGAACGCCTGCTCGTCGGACCATTCGCTGGTGATCAGGTACGACGCGCCGTCGCTCACGTCCTTCCAGAGCGTGGACTTGGTGTGGCCCTTGGCGGCGTTGAGGGCGCCGATCACCGCGGCGAATTTCTCCTCGAACAACTGCTGCCTGCCTTCGATGACGTGGTAGTTCATGCCGACGGTGATCATGGTTTCGGTCCTTGCCTGGGTTGGGGCCTGGCACCCGCACGGAGCCTGACGCTGGCCTCTGGTCTGTTTTCTGTCCTAAGCCCGGAAGGGCCAAGGGTAGAGGGCCAAGGGTAGAGGGAAAAGAACTTCTGTGCGCCGCGCGTAGAAGTTGCAGGGTCAGAATCTAAGCCCTCTGCCCGCTGCCCTCTGTCCTCTGCCCTCTGTCCTCTGCTCTCTGCCCTCTCGCCCCCGCCATCATTTCAATTCCACATCGGCACGCACCGACGTGTCCGCCTTGACTTCCACGTCAATCGTCACCGGGGCGACCTTGCTGCTTTCGTGCAGCACCTCCAGCGTGTATTTGCCGGGGGGCAGGCCCTTGATTTCGAACCGGCCTTCGACGTCGCTGACGGCGAAGAACGGGTGCGGCAGGACGTAGACGCGGGCGTTCATCCACTTGTGCACGTCGCACTTGAAGTTCACGTTCATGTCGGGCTTCGTCGCCGCCAGGGCGTTGACCATGCCCTTGACCGGTTGGCCGAAGTTGGCGTTGAGCGTGGCGCTCTGGATGTTCACGTTGTGCAGCGTCGGGTCGCTGTTGCGGACGGCAAAGGGCTGGCCCACCATGACGCCGATGACGTGGGGCTTGTACATGCAGCCGACCTGGTCGAGCAGGGCCGTGTCCTTGGGCGCTTCGAACTTGCCCGACACATTTTTCACATGCACGAAGGCGTAGCGCATCGTGCCGTCCTTGTTCACGATCATGGCCTCTTCAAGCTGACCATCGGGATGGGCCTTGTCGCAGACGGGGTCCGAGCCCATGTCGATGTTCTTGCGGCGCGGCGCCGCTGAGGTGAACTTCACGACGCCCACCACGCGCGTCTTATTGCCCTGCACGGCATCGCCGGCGAACGGCTGGGCGCCGTCGTGCAGCACGATGTCGCTCTTGGCTTTCTCAACGGTGGGGCCTGCGGTCACCTTCGGGCCGACCTCGACACCCGGTCCGGTGCCGGCGATCTCCGGCAACTTGAACTCGTCCGGCCTGGGCGCGGGAATCGGCGGCAGGGTCACCTTCGGCTCCGTCGCACCCGCCGTCAGTTTCCATAGCCCCGGCGTGTGATTGCGCATGCCGGCGGCGTAGAGGAAGTCCATGATGAGCGCACGCTGCTCGGGGCCCGTGTGATAGAACTGCGCGTGGACGCTGTTCTTGATCTCGTCCGGGAACGCGAAGGCGAACGAGTCCGACGGCAGCGGCCCGGGCCACTGCGGCGGCATCTTCGTGCCCGGCAGAATCGTCGTGGAACGCTGCAGCCAGAGATCCACCCACGTCGGCTGCAGGCGGTTCACCGCGTACTTCAGGTTGGGCGCGGAGTAGCCGGGGCCGGTCGGCGGCGCGGGGGCCGCGGGCTTCTCTTCGCCGACGCCGAAGGGATCGTCGTCGTCCGCCTTCTTGGCGTCAGGCTTTTTCTCGTCGGGCTTCTTCGCGTCGGGCTTCTTCTCGTCCTTCTTTTCATCTCCGAAGAAGTCGTCATCATCCGGCTTGGTCGGCGGCTTGGGCTGCGACGCGCCGGGGTTGTCCTTCTTCCAGATGTCGAAGAGCGCCACCTCGTTGCCCAGGGGATGGCACTTCACGCAGCCGAGGCCCAGCGGAGGCGCGGCCGTCAGCAGCATCTCGCCGCGGGCGAAGCGCTCGTCGCTGATGTCGGGAAGCTGCGGGCGCGGGAACGGATACTGCACCCGGTAAACCTTGGCGAGGAACTGGGCGCCGCTGAGGGATTCCTCCCAAGCCTTGGCGCGATCAGCCGGCCCGTTCTCGCGGGCGTCGAACCGGCGCGGCAGCACCAGTTGATTCCGCACGGCAAAGGCCTTGAGCCGATCGAGCGCCCGGCCCAGCGCCGGCGATGTGTGCCACTGATCGATGGTGGCGAGCTGCGCATCGATCTGCGTCGTGCGCACATCCATCGAACGGATCGCGTCGGCGGTGAGCTTCTTCGACGCATCCTTCTCCGCTTCGTCGCGAGCCTTGCGCTCGGCGATACGGGCCTTCTCCGCGGCCAGGTCGAAGCGGCGCTTGCGGTTCTTGTCGATCTGGTCGTCGATCGGCTGCAGCAGCTTGCGAACCTTGTTGCCGTCGTTGTACGTGGAGCCGGCGAAGTAGTCGGCCACGCCCACTGCGTCGTTGTCTTCGTAATCGAAGCTGGGCATTCGCATCTTCAGCCAGGGGCGCAGGCCGTGCACGTTGCCGAGGAAGTAGACGATCCAGTCCGGCTGCGTCTTGGCGCCCTGTCCGATGAGGCGGGGCGGGGTGTTCATGATGCGTTCGAAGTCGCCGTTGAATTGCCCGTGATCGTTGAGCACACCGAAGTATGCATGGATGGCGACCTCGTTGCCATCGATGTTGTGGCAGCCATAGCAGTTGTATTTCTCCGCGATCTGTCGGCCGACCGTGGCCTTTTCGCCCACGCTGTCGGCGACTTTCTGCAGCGCCGGCTCGACCAGCGGCTTGCGCACGCTGGTGACGAAGGTCACGATCGCCTGCGCTTCGCGATCCGTCATGAAGAACTTGGGCATCTTCAGCTTGTCGTAAGCTTTGTCGATGCCCTGGCCGAGCGTTTCAGCCACCTGCGACCGGAGTTTCTTCAACTCCGCGTCGCTCTTGTCGTCCTTGGCGGCGGCGATTTTCTTCACCTCGGGCCGCTCCAGAGCGGCGACATCCGCGGGGATCACATAGCGACCGCGATCGTAGATGCGGGTGTTGTGCAGCTTCTGAATCGCCCAGCTTCGGCGATCGCCTTCGATGTGCTCCCACGCCACTTCGCGGAAGCTGAGTTTCTGCCCGTGCGCCTTGGCGTGCACGCTGTCGGCGGTGATGCGCGTCGCGGCTTCGCCGAGACCTTCGTGATCCGCCTTCCACACGGAGGCGGGATGCTCGCGGCGGGAATCCTCCGCGTGCTCGTAGTAGCCGAAGTCCAGCTTGTGCGGATCCTTCAGGCCCCACTCGTTGAGCTGCGGCGCGGTGGAGGCGGTGGTCTCAAACCCGTTCACCAGGTGGCACGCCTGGCAGTTGTAGTGCGTGACCATTTTCTTGCCGACCAGCGGCAGTCGCGCGGCCACAAGGTCCTGCGATTCCACCTCGGCGCTGCCGCGCTTGGCGGCGACCTTGGCGGCATCCTTCCGGGCCTGTTCATCCACGCCCAGACGTCGGGCCAGAGCGCCGAGCATTTCCTGGTTCAACGGGTTCTTCATCTCCGCGAGGAAGTCGACCGCTTCATAAGGAGCGGGAGTTCCGCCCGCATCGGGCACGATGCCGGGACGTTCCTGCTGGAGCAGGTACTCGGTGATGTCGAGCGCTTCCTGCTCGGTGAGGCGGAAGCTGGGCATGATCGTGGTGGCGGAGAAGTGGCGCGGGTTGCGCAGCCAGTCGTAGAGCCAGGCACGGGCATCATCGGCGCCGCGGCCGGCCTTGAGCTTGGTTCCGATGCCGGAGAGCTCCGGGCCTTTGCGATTGAGTTTGCCGCCCAGGTACTGCAGGACGTACGTGTGCTGCTGGTTGTAGGAAAGCTCGCCGAACGCCTTGTCCGCCTGCGCGGCGGTGAGTCCGGTGCGGGCCATGAGATCGCCGGTGATCCACTGCTTGCCGGTCTCGTTGAGATTGGTGTGGCACGCCAGGCAACCGACGCCGGCGACGCCGGCATCCTTCATGAGGTCGGGGTTCTTGAAATCGTTGAGGCCGAAGAACAGGTCGCGGCCGCGCTTGGCGTCGCCGACCATCGGCTTTTCCTTGGCGGCTCTTTCCTCGCCGGCGATTTCGGCGAGGCGCTTCTCCAGCGCGGGCTTGTCCTCCGCCTTGGTCGCCGCGTCCTTCAGCTTCGCATCGATGCCCGCCTTCTCATCGGCGAGCGTCTTGAGCTTGCCCACGGTCGGCGGCAACTCCGGCTTGTACGCCACGAGGCCTTCCGCGCGGATGCGGGCGATTTCCTGATCGATCGCGTAGCGGCGGCCGGCGATTTCTTCCTTGCGCGACGCGCTGGTTTCCTTCTTTGCGTGCTCGGCGGAGAGCCTGGCGCCCTCGGCCATGAGTTCCGCCACCTTCATGTTGGCGCTGGGCTCGGCGGTGAGCAGGTACTGCGTCAGGGCCGCCACTTCGGTGCGCGATCGGAGAATATCGATGGGCGCGGAGTTGTTCTCGAGCATCCAGAAATGCGGCATGCGCGAGGTCGGGCGGAACGATTTAGGCGCCCAGATCCAGCTCGCCATCATCGAGGGCGACAGCTTGTGCTTGATGTTGACCAGGCTGGGGCCGGCTTTCTTGACGTCCTTGTGCTCGGCGATCGCATCGACGAGGTGGCAGTTAGCGCAGCCGAGCTGCGCGAAGAGCTTGCGGCCCTCGAACACCTTGGGGCCTTCCTCGCGCAGGTCGTAGTGGCCCGTGTGGCACTTGGTGCAGGAGCTTTGCACGTACTCCATCGCGTGCATGGGCTTTTCCCAGTCGTGATTGGGCACGGGCTTCCAGTTGTAGCGTTTCTTCCAATACGTCTCCTGCCGCACCGCCACGCGGGTCGCGCCGGCGGCGGACGGGTCGGCGTAGAGGGCGGCGGGGTCGTGGTCCTCAGCAGCGGGGGCAAAGGGTGCGGGATCCTTGGGGCTGAGCAGGTTCACGTCCTGCTGCGACAAGTCCGCGTGACCGTGCGCATGGCCGGCGGTACCGTGACCGGCGTGCTCGTGGCCATCTTTCTTCGCGTCACCGTGGGGCGCTTCCGCCTTGGCGGCGAGAGTGGTCAGGCCCAGCGCGCCAGCGGTGCCTCCGGCCCCCTCGCCCCCGGCTTTGCGGGGGAGAGGGCTGGGGTGAGGGGGTCGAGTTTCACTGTTGCGCGACGAATGTCCCTGGTCAACCGGCCCCCTCACCCTACCCTCTCCCCCAGCAGACTGGGGGAGAGGGGAACCGATCGCACCTGAACCGATCGCACCTGAACCGATCGCGAGTTTCGCCTTCGCTTCATCCGCGTCGCGAATCTGCTTCTTCAGTTCGCCTTCATTGCCGCGCTTGCCGGTGAGGAGGAAATCGGGCACCTTCGCGCCCGTCTCCGCATCGACCCACACCTTCTGCGGAACGTGGGCCGTGTGATAGAAACTCGTGTCCTGCCCCGAACCTTCATGGCAGACGGAGCAGCCCATTTTGGCGATCGGGTGCGACGATTCCGGGTCGACGTAGAGATCAAGCCTGGGGTGGGCGAGCAGCACCGGGTTGGGGCTGACCTTGGCGTGGCCGGCTTCCTTGCGAAGTCCGTTGAAGGCTTCGATCAGATGCGTGCGGAAGAGTGATTTGAGATGCTTGAATTGCTCAGCGCCGATCTGCTCACGAGCGAGGCTCTGCAGGTCCTCGACATAGAGCAGCCGCTGCTCGTACCACTTGCGACGGCTGACCTTGGCATCGCCCTTGGTGCCGGCGATGCGTTGAAGTTCCTCGCCGAGAGCTGCGCGCAGGCTCGCCGCTTCTTCCGCGGTGACTGCGGCGGCGTCCTTGTCCAGGACAGCGGCGGCAAGCGCCAGCGCCTTCATGCCCGCTTCGTCGCGCAGGCCGGCGATGCGCTTCAGCGTCGCCTGTTGCACTTTGAGCGCCTTGCCGCGCAGCGAGGCATCGAGGCCGTTCGCCTCCAGCTTCGCCAGCGCGTTTTCCCAGAAGCCGATGGCGACCGCCGCGTCATCGATGTCGCGCGTTTCCTGGTTCTCGCCCTGCGCGATCTGCCTCTGCAGGAAGCGGACGAGTTCGTGCTCCTGGAATTCCGGGCGATCGATGTGCAGGTGGCAGGTTCGGCAGGCGTCGGTGGTTTCGACGCTCAGGAAGTTCAGGTCGGTGCGCACGCCGGGGATGATGTCCTGCTCGATTTTCTCGCTGGGGTTGAACCAGTCGATGAGCGGCGCGTTGCGCGCCTTCTGGCCGATGAGGGCGGGACCGTGGGGGTCCAGTCTTGCCAGCTTCGCTTCCAGCGCCTGCTTCTCTCGGGCCAGGCTCTCCAGTTCTTTTTTCTGCTCGTCCGCCAGTTTCACATTCGCGGCGATCTGCTCCTCGATCTTCTTCAACTCGGCGACGATGCCCGCCATCGCCTTTTCCTTGTCGCGAACATCGCTCTTGACGGTGTCCAGGTACTTGCGAAGGTCCTGCGTGCGTGCATCGTCTTCGCCGTACTGCAGGCGGGCGCGTTCGATTTTCTGTTCAGTGGGAACGACCTCCGCCTTGGCTCGGGCCAGGGGCAGGTCCGCCTTGATGCGGTCGTTCTCGACCTTCTGCCAGTCGGCGCGGAGCTGGGCGATCTTGTCGTGCGGCTGACGGTTGCGCAGCTGGCGAATCTCGTCTTCCTTGACCGCCAGTTCGCGTTTCAGGTCGTCGGTGATGCGCAGGTCGATCGTGTCCTCGAGGATCGCCGCCTGCCAGGTCTGCGCGTCGCGCTGATAGACGCGCCACGCCTTGTCGTAGTCATCCCAGATCAGCCAGCCGGTGATCAGGAGGAAGAAGACGGAGGCTGCGGCGAAGACCAGGTTCAGCTTGCGCATGCTGCGCATGGTTTCGGTGGGGACTGGCATAATTCGTCTCGCTGATCGAGAGGGTTTTCGAGGCGCGGAGGCAGGGCGAAACAACCGCGCGGGCCGCGGGCCCGGGATGGTCCGTGCGCGGGCATCGGACAACGAGACAATCTATCGGTTGACGGGCGGATGGGCAAAGTCGCGCGGCTGCGGCGGATGGTCGCGGGGAGAAGAGAGGGTTTAGGGTTTAGGGTTTAGGGTGTAGGGTGTAGGGTGTGAAACAATGGCGAATGCTCGAATGTCGATTGTCGATTGTCGAATGTCGAATGTCGAATGAATGACGAATGACGAATGACGAATGCCAAATGACGGAAAGACAAGGTGACGTCTGGGTACCCTTCCGTCATTTGTCATTTTGTCATTTGAGCATTCGTCATTCATTCGACATTCGTCACGACCACTTCCGCACAGGCCTGTTGAGGCGCCCCCTCGAACCCTGTAGGGTGTCAATGAACGGCGTGCCTGGATCGGACCCTACACCCTAAACCCTAAACCCTACACCCTTCCCTATCCCCCATGCACATCTACGCCGGGATCGACGAAGCCGGCTACGGGCCGATGTTCGGGCCGCTGGTCATCGGGCGCGCGGTCTTCGGCATCGAAACGAACAGTAGCGATCCGCACCCACCACCCTCTCACCCCGCCACCCCCTCACCCACTCACCCCGCCACCCCCTCACCCTCTCATTCCTTTTCCCCCCACGCACCGCCTCCCGATCTTTGGCAGCTCCTGAAAAAAGGCATCTGCAAGGAACTGAAGGACAAACGAGGCCGCGTCGCGGTCAACGATTCGAAAAAGGTACACACCTCCGCCGCGGGTATTCGGCATTTGGAGACCGGCGTGCTTTCGCTGGCCGCGGCGGCGCCGCTGTCGTGCAAGCCGGCGAATGTCGCGGAACTGCTCGACGCCCTCGGTGAGACGGACCACCGCGATCTGACCCGCCTGCCGTGGTACCAACCGACGGATGAAGAACCCTGGGACGCGCTGCCCGCCGCCGGCGACGCGGGGCAACTGGCGATCGCCCGCAGTCTGGTGGCTCGCACGGCCGACGAAGCGGGCGTGCGCGTGCTGGACCTGGGGGCTGCCGTGATTTTCGAGGATCGTTTCAATCAACTCGTCGCCGCGACGCGCAGCAAGGCCGCCGCGAGCTTTCACTTCGTCGCCCGGCACCTGAGCGCCATCTGGTCCCGTTTCGGCCAGCACCATCCGACTGTGGTCGTGGACCGACAGGGTGGCCGCACACGCTATCGCGAACTGCTGCAGGAAACGTTCCCCGGCGCCCGGCTGGCGGTGCTCGAGGAAACGCCGGCGGAGAGTTCGTACCAGGTGGCGGAAATCGGCAACCCGAAATCCCGACGCGCCATCACTGTTCGTTTCCTCGTCGAAGCGGACAGCCTGCACCTGCCCACCGCCCTTGCGAGCATGATCGCCAAGTACACCCGTGAACTGCTCATGGGCCGGTTCCAGCGCTGGTTCACCCGCAAGGCACCCCAGGTCGCGCCGACGGCGGGCTATGCTTCGGATGCGAAGCGGTTCTGGGAGGAGATTCAGCCGCTGTTGCCGGAACTGGCGATCGATGCGGGGCGGCTGAAACGGAACAGTTGACGGGAGAACCATGGGAGCACAGGGTTGCCGGCGGCTCGGCGGCGGCCTCTTGAATGCGATCGCCCTGCTGGGCGTGCCAAAATTTCCGTGGGCCGCGTTGCCCCTCGCCCCCGGGAGAGGAGGGCCGAGTCCACCGGAGGATGAGGCCGGGTGAGGGCCAGCCAAGCATGTGCGCGTGCTGGCCGTTGCCAGGCCGTGATGTGGGCGGGCCGAACTCTGTTGTGCGTTCAACGGTTTGCACACGCGTAGGGTTGCCCGGCCCTCACCCCAGCCCTCTCCCGAAGGGAGAGGGGGCCGGAATGCCGCCCCCGGAAATATTGGCAGACCCCTTCGCCCTGCTTGCCGGGTGATCGCACTCGGCGTTCCTCCCTCAGTCGTTATAATGTCCGACCGGCCGCGGCCCGGACCGCTCGATGCAAGTTCTGCGGTCGAAATTGGTAACTCTCCGCCGCTCGTAGACAAAAGAGTAGACCGCCATTCACTGTTGGCGCGACCCGTTGGTTCCCTTGTTCACTCGATAGCCTTGTTCGCTCGCTAGCCTTGTTCACTCGATTGCTTGTTTCCTCGTTCGATTGCCCCCTGGAGAATCGCAACATGACACAGTCCTCCGCTTCCAACCCCGCCGCCGAATCGCCCAAGCCTTCGCGTCGGCAGTTCATGACGCACGCCGCCGCCGGCACCACCGCTGCGACGCTGGCGGCCAGCCTGCCGTTTGCCCGCGTGGCACATGCCCAGGGCGCCGGCACGATCAAGGTCGCGCTCGTCGGCTGCGGCGGACGCGGCTCGGGCGCGGCGGCCCAGGCGCTGGGCGCGGACAAGGGCAACACCCTCACCGCCCTGTGCGACATTTTCCCCGATCGCATCGAAGGCACGCTCACCGGCCTGAAGAACGACTTCCCCAAGCAGATCGCCGACAAGGTGAACAAGTACGACGGGTTCGAAGGCTACAAGGCCGCCATCAATGACTGCGATGTGGTGCTCATGGCCACCAGCCCGCACTTCCGACCCATGATGGTGGAGGAAGCAGTGAAGCAGGGCAAGCACATGTTCGTGGAGAAGCCCGTGGGCACGGATGTCGTCAACACGCTGCGCTGCCTTGAGGCCGCCAAGAAGGCGAAGGAGAAGAACCTCGCCGTCGTCTCGGGCCTCTGCTACCGCTACCAGCGCGCCAAGCAGCAGACGATGGAGCAGATTCGCAACGGCGCCATCGGCAAAATCCGCGCCATGTACACCTACTACTACACCACCGAACTCTGGCACCGCGGCAACAAGCCCGAGTGGTCCGAGATGGAATACCAGATTCGCAACTGGCTCTATTTCACCTGGCTCAGCGGCGACCACATCGTCGAGCAGCACATCCACTCCATCGACAAATGCGCCTGGGCCAACGAAGACAAGACCCCGGTGGCGGCGATGGCGATCGGCGGCCGCAGCAAGCGCACCGGCAAGGAATACGGCAACATCTACGACAACTTCTACGTCAGCTTCGAGTATGCCGATGGCGTCATCCTCCACTCCACCTGCCGGCAGATGAACGGCTGCACCAACGAGATCAGCGACTTCATCGTCGGCGAAAAGGGCACCGCCAACCTGCAATCGCACTACATCAAGGACAACGACGGCAAACTCGCCTGGCGCTGCCCGCGCATCCCCAACGACAACATGTACCAGAACGAGCACGACGATCTCTTCAAGTCGATCCGTGCCGGCAAACCCATCAACAACGGCGAGTACATGTGCCAGAGCACGCTGATGGCGATCCTCGGTCGCGAGGCTGCCTACACCGGCCAGAAGGTCACCTGGGAGCAACTGCTCGCCAGCAAACAGGACCTCTCGCCCAAGGGCGGCTACAAGTGGGGCCCGAACCCGGTCGACCCGGTGGCCGTGCCCGGCGTGACCAAGTGGGTGTGAACGCAAGTTCGCGCGACGCTAAAGAGCCGTGCAAGATTAACTCCGCAGATTCGAATCGCTTCGCTCCCAGCCGGACGACTTGGAAAGTCGTCCCACATGCGATGTTGATCCTGCACGACGCTAACCCAATCATCACAAACCCCCTTTCGAGGGGGTTTTTTGTTTTTGAAAGCCGATGCCACGTAACCGTCGCCTGCTTTCACGTCAATGATGGGTGATGCGGGCTTCTGGGCCATATTCGAACTGCTGCGGGCGGAGTCCCGCGCGAACCTGAACCTTCCTGGGTCTCCGGCTGGATGCCGATTCTGTGCTGTCCTTACCCCGGGCCAGTTGGTTATGTCTTCACTCCTGCTGCACCTGATGCGGTAGAATGCCGCTCGGCGACCATTCATTCTCAGGGAGGCCCGATGCGACAGGAGCTTTTCGCGTGGTCTGTCGGCGTGCTGCTGATGGTTGTCGCATTGGCGGCGGGCGAGGATGGCGACGCGCTGTTTGAGTCGGTCGACGGTGATCGTGTGACGAAAGTCGCCGCCGCGCCCGCCAAAGCCGGCGACATCGCGCTGGCCGATTCCGCCGGCGGCAAGCACAGGTCCCCCCTGCCCGCCATCGACAAACCCGTGCAGTTCCACACGCCCGACGCGGACAAGATTCTCGCCGCGATGCGCATCTTCCCCGATGACAATCCGTGGAATGAAGACATCTCCAGGCGGCCTGTGCATCCAAAATCAAAGGAAGTCATCGCCACGATGGAGCCGAACCGGCACCTGTATTTCAACGCGGACATGGGCTTCGTCATCGTGCCGACGAATCAGAAAAAAGTTGAGGTGAAGATCGTGGACTACCCGGGCGAGTCGGACGCGGGCCCTTACCCGGTGCCCGACGAGACGCCCATTGAAGGCTGGCCGCTGGGCGATGAGAAGAATCTGGCGAAGATCCAGCGCACCGGCGAAGGCGACCGCCACGCGATCATCGTCGACCCGGTGAACTTCAAGCTCTACGAGTTCTTCGTCATGCGCCGCACGGACAAGGGCTGGACCGCGGCACAGGCGTCGATCTTTGATCTTTCCACCAACAAGCTGCGGCCCGATGGCTGGACCAGCAGCGACGCGGCGGGGCTGCCGATTTTTCCTTCCATCGTGCGTTACGACGAAGTGGAGCGCGGCATGGTCGATCACGCCATGCGCTTCACCGCCCGCAAGACCCGGCGCGCGTATGTGTACCCCGCCACGCATTTCGCCAGCAGGCACAAGGATGAAAATCTGCCGCGCATGGGTGAACGGTTCCGGCTGCGCGCCGACTTCGACATCACCACCTTTCCGCCGCACGCGCAGGCGGTGCTCAAGGGCCTGAAAAAGCACGGCATGATCCTCGCCGACAACGGCGTGAACTGGGCGATCAGCACCGCACCGGACCCGCGCATCAAGGGGCTGGAGGAACTGAACCGCGTGAAAGGCCGCGATTTCGAGATGATTGTGACGACAGGCCCGGATGAGGGGCCGAGGAAAAATAGCGCTGGCGGGACGCAGGCACGCAGGCAGGCACGCGGGCTTCAAGCCCGCGTGCCGGATCTGCCAAATTTTCCGGGGGCTTGATTCCCTCTCCCTTCCAGGGAGAGGGTGGCCGAGTCTTCGAGGCCGGGTGAGGGTCGGGACGAACAGATGGTTGCGGCATCCGTCACGCGACGGTGGCGATTGCAAACTTGTGCGTCCCGACCCTCACCCCAGCCCTCTCCCTGGGAGGGAGAGGGGGCCGGAATGCCGCCGCCGGAATTGTTGGCACACCCCGCGTGCCGGATCGCCGCGCGTCACTTCACCTTGAACACCGCTCGCCGGGCGCTGGTCATCGCGATGGCAATCGCATCGGCGAGGTCCGGCGGGCTGGGCAGCATCGCGAGATTGCACTGCGCTTGCACGGCCCTTTGCATCTGCTCCTTGGACGCGTGGCCGTAGCCGGTCATCGCCTTCTTCACTTCGGTCGAAGGCAGATGCTCGACGGGGATGCGATGCTGGCGGGCGCAAAGCAGAATCACGCCGCGCGCGTGGCCCATCAAAATGGCGGTACGCGGGTGCTTGTAGTGGGCGTACAGTTTCTCGACCGCCATCTGGCCCGGCTTGAACTCCTCAACCAGTTTCGTCAGTTCGCGATGCAGTTGCTCGAGGCGGTCTTCGATCGTGGCTTTGCCGTCGAGCCGGATCACGCCGCCTTCGTGCAGCCGGGGCTCGATCTCGCCTTGGCGCAGATCGACCGCGGCGAAGCCGGTGATTCGCAGGCCGGGATCAATGCCGAGGACGCGGAGCATGTCGCAAGTGTATCCGGGGTGCGGTCGTGAACGCTCTGGAGCCGTGCAGGATCAACATCGCATGTGGGACGACTTTCCAAGTCGTCCGGCTGGGAGCAAAGCGATTCAAATCCGCGGAGTCAATCTTGCACGGCTCTCTTTTTGCTTTCCGACTCCGGCGGGATCGGCGACAATACCGGCCATGCCCACTCTTCCGGTCCAGCGCATGCGGCTGCACGTCGGCGACATCACCAAACTCGCCGTCGACGCCATCGTGAATGCCGCCAACGGTACGCTGATGGGCGGCTCCGGCGTGGATGGTGCGATTCATCGCGCCGCCGGGCCTCGATTACGCGAAGAGTGCAAATCCCTCGGCGGCTGCCGCACCGGCGAGGCGAAAATCACCGCAGGGCACAACCTCCCCGCCGGGCACGTCATCCATACCGTCGGCCCGATCTACTGCGACGGCCAACACAACGAGCCCGGCCTGCTCCGCGCGTGCTATCGCAACGCGCTCACGCTCGCCAAGCAGCGCAACCTCCCCGTCATCGCCTTTCCCTGCATTTCCACCGGCGTCTACGGTTATCCCAAGCCCGAGGCCTGCAAACTCGCCACCGACACGGTCCATGCCTGGCTCATGGAACACGACCTGCCGCGCGAGGTGATCTTCTGCTGTTTCAGCGAAGACGACCTGCGCCTGTACGAAGCCCGGCTCACGGAGATGAAGCAGTTGCCGCCGTGACCGACAGCCGGTCTTCGTTGCTGCTCGCAACGGACGACATCACTCCGCCTGCGCTGTCACGATTGTTTCATCCGCCGCCGCGACGATCTGGGCATCGCTTCGATCCGCGGTCCACGAATAGTCGGGGCGCACGGTGACCAGTGGTTCGAGCGCGGTGGAACAACCTGGTGTGAAAATCGCAGCGGCAAGAAGGGCGAGAAGGGAAGCACGTCGCATGAGGTACTCCAGGGCCTGCCGAGACCGTCCGTTACCGGTCGGTCGGTGATCATCCGCGTGGACACGAGCGGACGCTCATCACCCTGGAGTGCATCGGCGGCGGCGTCCTGCGAAGCGCACCGTCGAGTGCTTCTTACGTTATCGGAGGAATGGAAAGGTCAGATAAGGCGACGCCCCGGTTCCAACGCGAGATTCGAGATTGCGGAACACGGGGTGAGGAAATTTTCTTCCGCTCTGCGAGCGGACGCTAAACGGCGACGCCTCCTGTCCCGTGTCCCCTGTCTCCTGTCCCTGCCGCCCTTGGTTCTATCGCCGGTGATGATTACACTGTCGCCGGTGGATTTGCCCGGCTTTTCGTGTTCGGAATGAACGGCAACACGGAAATCGCCGATCTTAATTTGGTGTTCCCTAACCCGCGGCCCAGCGCCGCTCAGAAGGAGTCGACCTCCATGACGCGATTCGCCCGATGGTGCAGCCTCGCGGCTGTGGTGTTCTTCATTTCAGTTGCCTTCCTCGCGCCGGTCCGCGCCGAAGCGAAGAAGGACAAGGACAAGACCGACAAGCCCGTGCTCAACCTGAACGAGCCGGCCAAGGAAGAAGCCAAGGCAAAGAAACCCAAGGCCGAGGACGTCAAGAAGCCGGAGGTCAAACCGGAGCCCGCTCCCACCGCGCCTGCGAAACCGGAGCCGGTGAAGCCCGAGCCCGCCAAGCCGGCGGCGGCGGAAAAGCCCGCCGAGCCGGCGACGCACACGGTGAAGAAGGAAGCGTTCAAAATCGAGCTGACGCTCAACGGCACATTCGAACCGCAGAAGGTTCACGAAGTGGCGCTGCGTCCTGAACTCTGGCAGAACTTCATCGTCACGAAGATCGTCGACCACGGCGCCAAGGTGAAGAAAGGCGACGTGCTGATCCAGTACGACACGAAACAGCTCGACGAAGTCATCACCGACAGCGAAGCCGGCCGGGCCCTGGCGGACCTGGAATATCAGGCGGCGCAGGAGCAGCTTTCGATGTTGGAGGAGACGATTCCGATGGACATGGCCGCCGCCGAGCGCGCCAAGCAGTATTTCGATGAGGACATCAAGCGCTGGCTGGACATCGAACTGCCGATGAACAAGCGGACCGCGGAAGAAAGCGTCAAGCAGATGGAGAATATGCTGGCGTACGAGATGGAGGAGATGAAGCAGCTCCAGAAGATGTACAAGGCTGACGACCTGACGGAAGAGACGGAGGAGATCATCCTTCGCCGGCAGCAGGATGTGATCAAGCGCATCGAGTTCATGCTGGAGCGCAGCCGGAACGTGCGCGAGCAGACGTTGAACGTGGATCTGGTGCGCGAGCAGAAGAAAGTGAAGGACGCGGAGAAGATCAGCGAGCTGCGCGTGCAGTCGGCGCGGTCGCAGTTTCCGCGCATGCTGGCGCAGCAGCGGCTGATGGTGCAGAAGCTGACGCGCGACCGCGAGAAGTCGCTGGAGAACCTCAAGAAACTGAAGCGCGACCGCGGCGGCATGACGGTGAAATCGCCGATCGACGGCTACGTGTACTACGGCCAGGGCAGCCGGGGCCAGTTCGCCGGCGCCGCGACGCTGGGCCCGATGCTGTCACCCGGCAACCCGCTGAAGCCCGGCATGGTCCTGATGACCGTCGTTGCGCCGCGCCCGATGCACGTGCGCACCACCATCGCCGAGGGATTGCTGTCGCTGGCCGCCCCCGGCATCGCCGGCAAAGTCACCGCGCCGGCGCTTCCCGATGTCACGCTGGCCGGCAAGCTCGAATCCGTCGCGGCGGTGCCGCTGTCGCCCGGCAACTTCGATGCGAAAGTCAGCGTCGTCTGCGGCCCCGAGTGCGATGTGCTCGTCCCCGGCATGAGCTGCAGCGTCAAGCTGCTGGCCTACGAAAAGAAGGACGCCATCACCGTCCCCAGCGGCGCGGTGTTTGCCGACGAAGGCGACGATGCGAAAAAGTTCGTCTACATCCACGAAGGCGACAAGAAGCACCGCAAACAGGAAGTGAAGACCGGCAGGAGCAGCAGCGGCAAGACGGAGATTCTTTCCGGCGTGAAGGAAGGCGAGAAAGTGCTGTTGAACAAACCGTGAAGAGTCGCGCCGTTTAGCCGTCGAGCTTTGCTCGACGCGGGCCAGCGCGCCAGTCGCCCGCGCCCGCATCAGCGACCATCCTGCGGGTGATCCGTTGCCGATCCGCATTGCAAATTGAAAATTGAAAATTTGAAATTGAAAATTGCCGAACTGCGAGACACTCCTCCCGATTCCCCTAATTTGCAATTTGCAATTGACCATTTTCAATTTTCAATCTCTTCCTCCGATCGTCCAACCGGTGCGTCCGCGCCGCCCCCGGCGGAGCCTTGACGCACCCTCCGTGATTCCCATGCGAACCATCGCCATCATCCTGCTCCTTGCGTTCGCCCTGCCCGCCTTCGCCGCCGACACGCCGCCGGCGATCGCCAAGAGCGACGCGCTGGTCTTCGGCCCCAAGCCCAAGCCCATCACGCCGCCCACCGCGAAGGAACTCAATGACTCGATCGCCCGCGGCGTCGCCTTCATCGTCAGCGACCAGAACAAGAACGGCTCCTGGGGCAACGCCACGCAGACCAAAGACCTGAACATCTATGCCCACGTGCCCGGCTCGCACCAGGCGTTTCGCACCGCGGTCACGGCCCTGTGCATCTCCGCGCTGATCGAAGCCGGCACACCCACGGCGGAATCGAAGGCGTCGCTTCAGCGCGGCGAGAAATGGTTCATCGAGAACCTGCCTCTGACCCGCCGGCAGGATCCCATCCTCATCTACAACGTCTGGACACACGCCTACGGCATCCAGGCGCTGGTCGACATGCACAACCGGCCGCTCAATCTGCCCGGCGACATGGGGGTGAACGAGAAGGAGCGCCAGGAGAAAATCCGCGAACTCATCAAGCAGCAGATCGGCATGATGCAGCGTTACGAGACGGTCGACGGCGGATGGGGCTACTACGACTTCGACATCGGCGCCCAGCGGCCGGCGGCGAGTTCCACCAGCTTCGTCACCGCCACCGCCCTGGTGGCGTTTCACGAGGTGAAGGCGCTGAACATCGACCTGCCCAAACCGATGATGGATCGCGCCGTCGCCTCGATCAAGCGGCAGCGCAAGAACGATTTCACCTACATCTACGGCGAGTACCTCAAGAACGCGCCCATGGCGGACATCAACCGCGCGGGTGGAAGCCTCGGCCGAAGCCAGGCGTGCAACGTGGCGCTGCGGCTCTGGGGCGATGAACGCATCACCGACCACGTGCTCAAAGTCTGGCTCGACCGCCTGTCGGCCCGCAACGAGTGGCTCTCCATCGGACGCAAGCGCCCTGTCCCGCACGAAAGCTGGTTCGCTGTCGCAGGCTATTTCTACTACTACGGCCACTACTACGCCGCCCTGTGCATCGAACAACTGCCCGCCAAGGATCGCCCGCATTTTCAGCAGCACCTGAGCCGAATCCTGATTGATCTTCAGGAAAAGGACGGCTCGTGGTGGGACTACCCGCTCTACGATTACCACCAGCAGTACGGCACCGCGCTGACGGTGATGTCGCTGCTGCGGTGCAAGACCGCGAATGTCCCGTGATCGCGGCAACAGATGCTCCGCGGCAGTTCGCTCCTCTCTCCGATCCGCCCGTGCTTCGGAACGGGCCCGAAATAACTTCCCCATTTAGCCGGCGGGCTTGCCCGCCGAGACGCCCTCGGCGGGCCTGCCCGCCGGCTAAATGGGGGACCGCCAATTCGCCAAGTTATTTCGGCCCCGTGCTTAGCGGACGATGATTGCTATGATCCTCGCCGATGCGCCCACCCTCCGCGCGATGCCGAGGTCCGCACCCTGAGGAGAGTCCCCATGCCCACCGTCTTGGAAGCGATTCCGTTCAACGTCAGCGCCGAAGTGCGCGACATCCTCTCCAGTTGCCCCGGATTCCGCGTGCCCACCAGCATCGAGGAACTGACCGAGATGTCCATCAAGGACGCCGGCGCCGATGGCTGGCATGACGTGGGATACGACGTGCCCGGCAAGGGCCACGTCATCGAGGCCCGCGCCTGCCGCGTGAGGAACGGCATCGCGGCCAACTACATCGAACCCTACATGCGCCGACGCGACCCGGATTGCATGGTCATCGGCGACAAACTGCCCAGCAACAAGGAACGCTACAGCGACCGCTTCGGCGCCGACTTCGAACCGCTGCGGCAGGAAACATTTGAATGGCTCAAGACGCAGGAACTCTGCGCCTTTCCGTTCATCGCCGGCGACAAGCAGGTGGGCCTGCCCGCGCTGGTGATCGCTCCCGCCAACGCAGGCTTCTTCGCCCTGGGGCTCGGCCTGCTGCAGGGCATGCTCACCCCCGACCAGACGCCCAAGGGCTTCACGCCCCGCGCCGTCATCTACGTCGCCCCGCCGTTCCGCCACACGCACTTCAAGGGCCGGCAGGTCGTCGTGCATAACCGCCGCGCGGGCCTGCATGAGATGTTCAGCTACAACCTCTACCCGGGCCCCAGCGCCAAGAAGGGCGTCTACGGCGTCCTCCTGAGCCAGGGTGAAGAGGAAGGCTGGCTCACCGCCCACTGCTCCACCGTGCAGGTCGTCACCCCCTACGACAACATCGTCACCATCATGCACGAAGGCGCCAGCGGCGGCGGCAAGAGCGAGATGCTCGAGCACGTGCATCGACAGACCGACGGCCGGCTGCTGCTGGGGCGCAATCTGGTCGACAACGACGAGCGCCGCCTTTCCCTGCCGCGCACCTGCGAACTGCATCCGGTGACGGACGACATGGCGCTGTGCCTGCCTTCGCTGCAGGGCGCGGACAAGAAGCTGACGCTGAAAGACGCGGAGGATGCGTGGTTCGTCCGTGTGAATCACATCACGGAGTACGGCACCGATCCGCAGCTTGAAAAACTCTCGATCAATCCGCCGCAGCCGCTCTTGTTTCTGAACATCCACGCGGTGCCTGGCGCGACGACGCTGATCTGGGAGCACGTGATGGATGAGCCGGGCAAGCCCTGCCCCAATCCGCGCGTGATCGTGCCGCGCAGTGCCGTGCCGGACGTGGTGAATCATCCGGTGACGGTGGACATCCGCAGCTTCGGCGTGCGCACGCCGCCATGCATCAAGGACAAGCCGACCTACGGCATCCTCGGCATGCTGCAGATTCTGCCTCCGGCGCTCGCGTGGCTGTGGCGACTGGTCGCGCCGCGCGGGCACGGCAATCCATCGATCGTCGGCGGCACCGGGCTGGAGAGCGAAGGCGTCGGCTCGTACTGGCCCTTCGCCACCGGCCGGCGCGTCGATCAGGCCAACCTCATGCTCAAGCAGATCGAGCGAACCACCCGCACCGCCTACATCCTCGTGCCCAACCAGCACATCGGCGCGTGGAAGGTCGGCTTCATGCCGCAGTGGATCGCCCGCGAATACCTCGCCCGCCGCGGCGGCGCCCGCTTCCGCCCCGATCAGGTCTCCCCCGCCCGCTGCCCCCTGCTGGGCTATCAGCCCAGGCAGATCGTCGTCGAAGGCAGCCACATCCCGGAGTTTTTCCTCCGCGTGGAGAACCAGACGGACGTCGGCCTGGAGACTTACGACCAGGGCGCCGCCATTCTGCAGAAGTTCTTCCGCACCCAGCTCGAAAACTACGTGGAGCCGGCGCTGATGCCGCTGGGACGGTGGATCATCGAATGTGCCATGGACGGCGGCACCGTTGAGGATTACGCCCGAATGCTCCCCTCGGAGTGAAACGGCGTTCGGGCCCGCACCGGCTGCGGCTATCATGGACGCCATGCCCACTTCATGCCGCGACGGGTCTCGTGTCGTTCAGCGGGTGATGATCATCATCTGCCTGGCGTCGTTCGCAGGATGCCAGGCGCCGCCGAATGGATCGCCCTTCGGCGGCAGTTCGAGTTCCGATGCGCTTCCAAGGCTCGACCAGATCTGCCACCACATCGTCCTCACCTGCAACGGCACCGGCGGCCAGGATGATGTGACCATCATGGCGCGGCGTCAGAGCGGCAGCATCGAGAACACTTCCGTGTTGCTCGAAACCGATTCGATCCCCTCCGCCTGGGCCAAGGCCGTCGCTTACATCGAACGATCCGCGTCGGACCTCCCCTTTCCCGAGCCGGCCCCGCACAACT
This sequence comes from uncultured Phycisphaeraceae bacterium, assembly GCA_964426135.1. Taxonomy (GTDB): domain Bacteria; phylum Planctomycetota; class Phycisphaerae; order Phycisphaerales; family Phycisphaeraceae; genus CAYRPN01. The sequence goes on from CAYRPN010000025.1 coordinate 57,674, forward strand.
GGAACGCCCTTTCCGCAGCGGTGAATCGCCTGCACACCCGGCACTGGTTTGTGAAGATCGAAAAGAACGGCGGATGGACGCTCACCGCCAAACGCCGCGCCGAGGACGAACTCTTCGGCACCACCGATGTCTTTGAAGCCGCCAGCCCCGACGACTTGACCGCCCAGATCAACCGGCACATGGACGCGCTGGCGAGAAAATGAAATCCAACGGGTGGCCCCGTGCCGGCAGGGCAACACCACTTTGCCTAACCCGGATTATTCATGAGCTTGCACAGGAGCCGCGCACGAAGTAAGCGGTTCT
>CAYRPN010000026.1:0-56214 GCA_964426135.1 uncultured Phycisphaeraceae bacterium
AGACCGAGCCAACGACGACGGTAGAGAGATTTACAGAAATGCGGTTGCTTTACCCAGTGGCTACCAGTGTTTGTATGTCGTTCGCGCCAGGCTTGCTTTGGGCCGTAGATACAGCTTGCCCTAAAACCGAGAGTGTTGCCGGATCCATGAGACTTCGTGATTCGATGGTATTGTCTGGTTGAACGGAATTTTGCAATTTCGTTGCCAGATTTCGTATAGCCTCTGAATCTGCCGGTTCTCCCCGGATCAAGTTGTCCAAATCTATCGCTGCCTCTGATGCTAAAGATGGTAGTGACGGGTCTAAAATATGAAGTCGGTCACCAGCAGGTGGTGAACTGAGCGACATACAGGCCTCCAATTGGGTTATCACAACAAGTAAGATTGCTATCGACAGTTCGACTCAACCCACATTCTTACGATTTTCACTCTCATGTCAAGCAGAATCGGTTGAATCGATTCAGTGGTTGACCCTGCCTCGGCTGCGGCTCGATCTTCAACCAGCCCCGATCGAGAGCCTCGTGGATCGCGGTGTTCGAGAGAATCATCCCCGGATGGTCTCCAGTTGGTTGGACATCACCTCCACCTGCGCCAGATCTTCCGAAGGCATTATCACCCACGTGCCCGATTCGCTGCTCAGCAATCGGACGCGGACGCGCCCCGGCGAGCCGACGTTTCCTTCCACGAACTCGCGCGGCACAAAGAACGAGCGCCCTTGTTCAGTCTTGACGACCAGTTCATTGGTGAACATGCCGGGTGAAATCGAGCATCGCAGCCAGCGTTCGGGCATGGTGAGTCCTTTCATGACGTGCATTCCAGCTCAACGAGGTCACTTTAGCCTGCGTCGGCGAACCTGCTAAGTACAGCGTTTCATTGAAAAGGGTGCAATCTCCGGGTGGCTGGGGCTGAGGCTCGGCGAAGCCCCGGCGGAACAAGGTGCAGGGTCATCCGGGCCGGGGCTTACGCGGACTCCAGCCCCAGCCACCCAATTCCCCGATTCCCCAATTCGATCCCTCTATTGTGAAACGTTGTACTAAGAGAAGACCGGAAACCAATGGAAATAGGGGTCTGCCAACTTTTCCGGGGGCGGCGTTTGTCCCCTCTCCGCAGGGAGAGGGTGGTCGAGTCTGCGAAGCCGGGTGAGCGCCAGCCAAGCATGTGCGCGTGCTGGCCGTTGCCCGGTCGTGACGTAGGCGGGCCGAACTCTGTTGTGCGTTCAACGGTTTGCACGCGCTTGGGGTAGACCCCAAGGCAATTGCATTTGGAACTTGACGGGAGGGCGAGGCTCCTGCCGAGCCGCGAAAAACTACGGGCGCACGAGATTGTTCGCGGCTCGGCGGGAGCCTTGCCCTCCCATATGCAATTGCCCTGGGGTAGACCCGCCCTCACCCCCGCCCTCTCCCGGAGGGAGAGGGGGCCGGAGTGCAAGCCCCGGAAATTCTCGCAGACCCGTCCCGGCGGGCCGCTCCACCGCGATGACCGGAAAGCTTCGTGATTCACGGAGAAAAGCGGGCGATGTCCGACGATGGGGATCCTGGTTGCGGATGGACGACCGCACCACGGCTCACGGCCAATCGCTACACTCCCACCACGTCGCTGACACCCTTTGGAGCCGCCATGCGCATCACCCGTATCTCCGCTTACCGCGTCGAGCTTCCGCTGCACGAAGTGACCTACAAATGGTCCGGCGGCAAGAGCGTCACCGTGTTCGATTCCACCGTCATCCGCGTCGAGACCGATGCGGGCCTGGTCGGTCACGGCGAGGTCTGCCCGCTGGGGCCGTTCTATCTGCCCGCCTACGCGAACGGCGTGCGCGCCGGCATCGCTGAGCTTGGCCCGCACCTGATCGGCAGCGATCCGCGCGAACTCGACAAGCTCAACCGCCTGATGGATGCGGCTCTGAAGGGCCATCCGTATGTGAAGAGCGGCATCGACATGGCGTGCTGGGACATCGCCGGTCAGGCGGCGGGCGTGCCGGTCTGCACGCTCCTGGGTGGCCGCTATGGCGAGGATTTCGGCCTGTACCGCGCCATCTCGCAGGAAGCGCCGGAGATGATGGCCCAGCGCGTGGCGGAGTATCGCGCCCAGGGCTATCGCCGGTTTCAGCTCAAGGTCGGCGGCGACCCGGCGGATGACATCGCCCGCATCCGCGCCGTCGCTGCCGTGCTGCGCCCCGAAGATCGCCTCATCGCCGACGCCAACACCGGCTGGCGCATGCACGACGCCCTGCGCGTCGTGCGGGCTGTGGAGGACATCGATGTCTACATCGAGCAGCCCTGCCTCACCTACGAGGAATGCCTGACCGTTCGCAAGCACTGCAACCATCCCTTCGTGCTCGATGAGGTGATGGACAGCATTCAGCCGCTGCTGGTGGGCTACCACGACCGCGCGATGGATGTGGTGAACCTGAAGATCAGCAAGCTCGGCGGCCTGACGAAGACGAAGCAGGCACGCGACCTGTGCATCTCCATGGGCGTGGTGATGACGCTGGAGGATAGCTGGGGCGGGGACATCGTGACCGCGGCGATCGCGCACCTGGCGCACTCGACGCCGACGGAGTTCCTGTTCACCTCGACGGATTTCAACAGCTACGTGACTCGCAGCATCGCGGACGGCGCCCCGCAGCGCAAGAACGGGCGACTGGCGGCGTCGCTGGCGCCGGGGCTGGGAGTTAAGCCGAAGATGGATGTGCTGGGCAAGGCGGTGGTCGTCGTGGGCGGATAAGGATCGGCAGGTGACGGACCTTGCGCAGGAGCTATGCACGACGAGGCTTCGAAATGTTTCCGGGTGGCGGGGGCTGGAGTGCGCGGAAGCCCCGGAACGAGCGCGCGGAGGTGCAAGCCGAGAGAGAATCGCGATTCGTCAGTGCAAGCTTATTCGTTCCGGGGCATCCGCAGAGCCTCCTGCCCCGGCCACCCAACGCAGACGCGAAGAGCTTTCCTGCCCCGGCCACCCAACGCAGACGTGAAGAGCGTTCAGTCTCCGCATCGGTGCGGCTCTGGTCGTGCTGCCCGGCTGAATCGGGGATCGAATCGCCCCGGACAATTAGCGCAAGTATAGGTCTATCAGGCACTTGCAATCTGAATTTCGGATAAGCCGCTGTGTTGCTCCGTTAGCCCCCGGCTCCGCCGGGGGAGGAGCGCGGTCGAGATCAATCGCGCAAGAACCGCACGGCAGCATCCGCGCTTCGACGATCATCGACCGCAAATGGCCCGCCACCATCGCCTCACCCCCGGCGGAGCCGGGGGCTAATGGCTTATCCGAAACTCAGGTTTGCAATCAACCATGGCCGTTGCGGCTGCCTCACCGCCTGTCCTGATAACCCCTCTCTGCTAGAATGATCTTGCTGTTTTCGGCCGATGAAGTCCTCACGAGGTCAGCCTGATCGGTTCGGGCTGGACTTGAGGGTTCCCCTTTTGGAGGCTTCCACGGTTCGACAGGATTGTCCGCGCCTAGTCCCCGGCCCCTGTGCCTCGGGCAGGTGCCGCCGTCGCCGCCTCCTATGTTCTCTTTTCGTCGCCATTCCGCTCGCAGGCGTGAACTGCGTCGCAGCAATCGCATCGACGACCGTGGTCGCCAGACCCGGCCCGTGATGTGGGCGGCGCTGTGGGTCTGCCTTTTTGCCGTCATTGCCGGGCCTATCGCCCTGTCGGGTCAGGAACAGGATCGTTTTCAGGTCGGCCAGTTGATGGACCACACCGTGGTCTCCCGCGTGGCGTTCACCGCCATCGACCAGGAACGCACGCTCGCCCTGAAGCGGAACGACCGCCAGCGCGAGCCTGCGGTTTACAACACCAACCTGGCCCACATCACCAAGCTGCGCGATCTGCTGCTTTCCCTGGGCCGGCTGGCGATGGATGACAAGATCGAAAACCTCGACCAGATTCCCCGTGAGACGCGCGACAGCCTGTTCCTGCAGTTCACCGTGCGTTTCGACGAGCTGCGCAAGCATGTGCGGCTGAACAAAAACTGGGACCAGCAGGTGGAGCAGTTTCTCAGCAGTCTGGCCTCCCTGCCGGTGCTGCGGTCGAGCCGGGCGACGATCGAGCGCTCCCGGGAAGACCAGGCGTCGCGCATCGCCATGCGCTCCATCGATGGCAGCACGGAGCTGATCGGCTACGACGAAGACCTGATCGACGTTCAGGCCGATCGCAAGGTGTTCGAGTCGCGTCTGGAAGGCATGCTCGCCGGCAAGATGCCGCAGGCGGTGGCGCGGACGGTGATCGACATCGTGCTCAGCGATCCGCAGCCGCTGTACGTGTTCGACGAAGCGGAAACCGAGCGTCGCCGCAAGGCCCGCGAGGACGCGGTGGAGCCGGTGAAAGTCGTGCGCGAGCCGCACCAGGTGCTGGTCAAGGCCGGCACCAAGCTGGCGCCAATGGATCTCGTGCTTCTGGAAGAGGAGCACGCCGAGTACGAGGCGCAGCTGGGCGCGGGCCGGCGCTGGCTGATCCGCCTGGGCGGATTCGGGCTGATGATGATGCTCGGCTCGGGGTTGTGGCTTTACATCGGGGCTTACAACCCGCGCATCCTGCGCAATCCGCTGCGCGGGGCCGCCCTGCTTGCGCTGCTGCTGACATGCCAGGGGCTTGCCGTCGCCTTCACGCTCGCCGCGCCGCATGCCTCGTACGCCACCACCGCGTTCCCCACGCTGCTGGCGACGATGATTCTCGCCATCGTGTACGACCGCCGCTTCGCCCTTGCCGTCGGCTCCATGCTCATGCTGGTGGTGATGCTGAGCCTGAGTCTGCCCGTGGGCTACGCGATGGTCTTGCTCACCGGTGTGGCGCTGGCGGGCGGGCAACTGGACAACGTCAAGAATCGCACGACCGTCGTGGTCGCCGGCTTCCTCACCGGCATCGGCATGGCGGCGGCGACGTGGTTCACCGGCTTCACCAGCCTGTCGCTGCAGACCATCGATCCGGTCAGCGCCGTGTTCCGCGATTCCATGCTCGTCCTCGCCGCGGCTTTGCTCACGGGCCTGTTCGTGCAGGGCTTCCTGCCCTTCATTGAAACCGCCTTCCGCGTCACGACGGCCATGACGCTGCGCGATCTGAACGACGTCTCGCACCCGCTGCTGCGCCGCCTCGCCGAGGAAGCGCCGGGCACGTATCAGCACAGCCTGCGCTTAGCCGACATGGCCGAGGCCGCGGCGGAGACCATCGGCGTCAGCGGGCTGCTCTGCCGCGTCGGCGCGATGTACCACGACATCGGCAAGGTCAACAAGCCCCAGTATTTCATCGAGAACCAGGGCGGCGGGCCCAACAAGCACGACAAGCTCAACCCCGCCATGAGCCTGCTCATCATCGTGGGTCACGTGAAGGACGGCGTCGAAATGGCCCGCGAGGCCAAGCTGCCCCGCGCCATCATTCACTTCGTCGAAAGCCACCACGGCACCACGCTCGTCGAATATTTCTATCACGCCGCCCGCCGCAAGAGCGAGGACGAAGACGCACCGATGCCCGCGGAGTTCGACTTCCGCTACCCCGGCCCCAAGCCGCAGACCAAGGAAGCGGCGATCGTGATGATCTGCGACAGCGTCGAAGGCGCCTGCCGGACGCTCGACGAGCCGACGCATGGCCGGATCGAAGCTCTGGTGCACAAGATTCTGCACAAGCGGCTGATGGACGGACAGTTCGACGAATGCCAGATCACCTTGCAGGAACTGCACAAGGTGGAGCAGGCGGTGGTCCGCACGCTGACCGCGATTTACCACGGTCGCATCGCCTATCCGAAGGACGTGGAAGAAGGCGACGGCGACGCCCCGCAGCCACGCGCGGCGGCGGGTGGATGAAGGGCGCAACACGTCCCTCGCTGTTTAGCGTCCGCTCGCAGAGCGGAAGTGAGTCGGTTTCCATGGGAATCGGGTGGCCGAGGCTAAGTTCGCGAAGCCCCGGAACCAGCCACCGCAAGGCGCTGGGGCGTCGAGGACTCCTCCCCGACCACCCAGGCATTTTCAAACGGGCCACCACTGCCCATCCTTTCGCCAGGCACAGAATTCGCATCCCTATCCGTTGTATTTGGCTATGATGTCGACAGGAACATCGTCGGGTCCACTCGCCAAGGATCGTCTGAATGCCCTCCGCTCGCGCGGCACAGCCGCGTCAAACTCCTGAATCCAAGACCACAACCCATCGCGCCGATCGCCTGCCTCTGCCGCACACGGTTGAGGTTGGCCGCATCCTCTGGATCTACGCCATTCCCATTGTGGGCATCCACCTGTTGGCGCTCGCCGCGTGCGTGCCGTGGCTGTTCAGTTGGACGGGCCTGATTCTCATGATCGTGGGCGTGCATGTCTTCGGGCAGGGCATCAACCTCTGCTACCACCGCCTGCTGACGCATCGCAGTTTCAAAGTCCCGCTCTGGCTCGAGCATTTTTTCGTCGCGATTGCGCTGTGCTGCATGGAGGACACGCCGGCCCACTGGGTCGCCACGCACCGCTTCCACCACAGCCAGAGCGACAAACAGCCCGACCCGCATTCGCCGCTGGTCAGTTTCCTGTGGAGCCACATGGGCTGGCTGTTTCTTCACAACAAGGGCACGCGCAACTACGACGCTTACTACAAGTATGCCCGCGATGTGCTGGAAGACCCCTTCTACATGCGGCTGGAGAAGAACCCCTGGCTGGTGTTCGCTTTTTATCTGGGGCATGCGTTGCTTTACTTCCTCGTCGGGTTCGCCGTCGGATTCTTCACCGCAGGCGCGGACGCCGCCCCGATCGTGGCGGGCTTGCGGTTCGGCCTGAGCCTGCTCGTCTGGGGCGTCCTCGTGCGCACCGTCGTCGTCTGGCACATCACCTGGTCCGTCAACAGCCTGACGCACCTGTTCGGCTACCGCAATTACGAAACCGACGAGCATTCCACCAACAACTGGTTCGTCGCCCTGCTTTCCGTCGGCGAAGGCTGGCACAACAACCACCATCACGATCAGACCAGCGCGTCGAACCAGCATCGCTGGTGGGAGTTGGACCTGACCTACTACGAAATCCTCGCGCTGTCGTGGGTCGGCCTGGCTGGCGACGTGAAACGCCCGCGCCACCTGAGGCAGGCCGCGGTGAAGGGCGAGGTGGCGAAACCACAGGCCGCCGATCCCGCGCCGGACGCCGGCGATGCGCCGCAAGCGCCCAAGTGACGATGCCCGCTTTCTTTTTCACGCTCGCGACGGCGGCGCCCGTCATCTGGGTGCTCGCCGTGTTTTCCGTGGCGCCACTCGCGCTGGCGGCTTATTTCATTCGCCATCCGGGAGCGCTGGCCAAGGGACAGGACGCGGCGGGCCGGGGCATGGCGGTCGGCTGCACCGTGGCGATCCTCGGCGCGATCTCGCTCGTGCTCAGCATCGTCAACGCGATCGTCACCGCCGCTGCGAACGATCCGCTCGACACCATCACCCGCGTCGCCGGCTTCGGCCCGCTGATCGCCATCGTCTTCACGGCGCTGGGTGTTTACACTGTGTCGCAGTTGAGAAAAGGCGAGTGAAATGCGAAGGCACGGAGATGCACCATGCGAGCGCTCACGATCATCACGCTCTTTCTGCTCGGGATGCCGGCGTCGGACGCGGGCGCCGAGCCGAAGCTCGATCTGAAAAAAGGCGATCGCGTCGTCTTCGTCGGCAATACCTTCGCCGAGCGGCTGCAACTCTGGTCGCACTTCGAAGCGATGCTCACCATCGCCGAGGCGGACAAGGACCTCACCTTCCGCAATCTCGGCTGGTCGGCTGACACGCTCACGCTCAAACCCCGCCCCGAAGGTTTCGGCAGCGAGGACGAACACCTCAAGGACAAGAAAGCCGACGTGATTTTCGCGTGCTACGGCATGAATGAATCCTTCGATGGCGAAGCGGGCCTGGCGAAATATGAGAAGGACTGGCGCGAGTTCATCGCCAAGGTGAAGAAGACGGATTACAGCGGCAAGGGCCCGCCGCGGCTGGTGATGGTCGGGCCGATCCACCATGAAGACCTCGGTCGGCCGCTGCCTGAGCCGACGGAGCACAACAGGAGCCTGAAGCTCTACAGCGACGCGATGGGAAGAATCGCGGCGGAGGAGAAGGTCGTGTTCATTGACCTTTTCACGCCCACGCAGCAGGACACGAAAATGAATGTGGAGACGAGAAAGCCGCTGACGATCAACGGCATCCACCTGAGTGAGCGCGGCGACTTTTTCGTTGCCCGAATGATGATGCAGGCACTGGGGCACGAGCAGCCGGTGCGGCGACTTTCGTCGAAGCAGGAGGTTGAGGCGAACACCGCGCTGCACGCCGCCATCCTGCGAAAGAACGAGTACTTCTTCCATCGCTGGCGCGCGGTCAACGGCGAGTACATCTACGGCCGGCGCAAGGCGCCGTTCGGCGTGGTGAGCTTTCCGCCGGAGATGAAGAAGCTCGACGAGATGATCGCGGCGGAGGAAGCGAAGGTTCACGAGGCCGCGAAAATGCTGGCGAAGAACAGGGGCGTGCCGAGTGCTCCCTAGTGAAGGTGTTTAGCCGCGACGCCTTGCGTCGCGCGAACCGTGCGATGGAACGGAACACGCAGCGCCACCGGTATCCCGCACGGGGCAAGGCCCCGCGGCTAAACGATCGGAGATCATCGCCATGACACCCACGCTGATCACCGCTGTTTTCGCATCTGCGTTGCGTCGCGCGGATCGCTCGGGCGTTTTCCAATGACGCGCAGGGCGCCGCCCGAACGATCCTCGCTAGAATGTCACACTTCACAGGAATTCCGCCCATGCATCGCACCATCGAAGCCCGCATTGACGAACACGGCAACATCCGATTGCTCGAACCTGTGCAACTCTCGGGCAGCCGCCGGGCGCTCGTCACGATTCTCGACAGCGAGTCGGCCAACGATGAAACCGCGTTGCTCAGTGAGGCGGCGCTGGCGAAGGACTGGAACCGCCCCGAGGAGGACGCCGCGTGGTCCCAATTCAAGCCGGAATAGTCGTCCTGGTGCCTTTTCCCTTTTCGGACCTGTCGCAAGCCAAGCTGCGGCCCGCGCTCGTTGTCGCGGATGCCGGGCACGATGACTGGGTGCTCTGCCAGATCACCAGCAATGCTTACACCGATCGGACCGCGATCGAACTTTCTGATGCGGATTTCCAATCCGGATCGCTCAGGTTGACGAGTTTCGTCAGACCCGGAAAGCTCTTCACGGCGAATCACTAGCTCGTCATTCGACGGGTGGGAACTTTGACGTCGACGCGGTTCGAAGCGGTGCTGGATGCAATCGTCGCCCTGTTTGAAGCATCGCGGTCATGACGCGCTTTCGATGCGCGAGGTTCAGATGATGTGGACACACCTTGCCGTTCCGTTGCTCGGCGCGTCGTTGACCGTGCCGTTCTTCTCGTGGCGATCAACCTTTGCCCAGGTCGCCGGCACCGAGCCCAACCGAGGCGGCACGATCGATCTGCGGGCGACCGATCCCGACTACGCGCTGTCGCAGTTGAAGGTAGCCGAGGGCTACGAGGTCAGCCTCTTCGCCAGCGAAAAGGATTTTCCCGCGCTCGCCAAGCCCGTCGCGATGAGCTTCGACGCGAAGGGCCGGCTGTGGGTCGCCACGATTCCCAGCTATCCGCAGTGGGATCCGACCCAGCGCGAAGCGGACGGCAAGACGCCGCGCATGCCCGATGACAAGATTCTGATCCTCGAAGACACCGACGGCGACGGCAAGGCGGATAGCTGCAAGGTCTTCGCCGACAAGCTGCACCTGCCCATCGGGTTCGAGTTCGGCATGGGCGGCGCCTTCGTTTCCGCGCAGCCGAACCTGCTCTTTCTCAAGGACACCGATGGCGATGACGTGGCGGATGTGCGCAGAATCGTGCTGCACGGCTTCGGCACGTCCGACAGCCATCATTCGATCAGCGCGTTCTACTTCGAGCCGGGCGGCGGGCTGTGCTTTCAGGAAGGCACGTTCCATCACACGCAGGTGGAGACGCCCCACGGCCCCGTGCGCGTGCAGGACGCCGCGGTGTTCCGTTATGAGCCGCGCACCGAGAAACTGAGCGTGTTCGTGTCGTATCCCTTCGCCAATCCGTGGGGCCACACGACGGATCGCTTCGGCCAGAACTTCATCAGCGACGCGTCCGGCGGCAGCAACTACTACGGCACCGCGTTCAGCGGACACAGCAACTATCCACAGAAGCACGACCTCATGAAGGAGTGGACGCTGACCAAAGTGCGCCCGACGAGTGGCTGCGAATTCGTCACCTCGCGCCATTTTCCAGACAACGCGCAGGGCAATTTCCTGCTCAACAACGTCATCGGGTTCCAGGGCATCAAGCAGTACCAGACCATCGACGCAGCCACCGCGAAGACCGGCGACGGCGACAGCAACATCACCGTCGGCGGCTCTGGCTTCGTGGGCAAGGAGATCGAGCCGCTGCTGCAGTCGAGTGACATCAACTTCCGTCCGGTGGATCTGGAGTTCGCGCCGGACGGCTCGTTGTACATCGTGGATTTCTTCAACCCGCTGATCGGGCACATGCAGTATCCGATCCGCGACAGCCGGCGTGACCGCACCTGCGGGCGCATCTGGCGCATCACGGCGAAGGGTCGCAAGCTGCTGGAGCCGGCGCCCATCGCGGGCCAGCCGATCGCCAGTCTGCTGGAGCAGCTCAAGACTTACGAGGATCGCCACCGCTACCGCGTTCGCATCGAACTGGACGCGCGTGCGACGAGCGAAGTCGTTGCCGTGCTGAAGAAATGGACGGCCGGCCTTTCCGCGAGCGATCCGGAATTCGAGCATCACCTCGTCGAAGCGCTGTGGATTTATCAGCGGCATGACATCGTGGAGATCGACCTGCTGAAGCGAATGCTGGGCGCGAAGGACTTCCGCGCCAGGGCCGCGGCGGTGCGCGTGCTGCAGTGCTGGCGCGATCGTGTGCCGGATGCGATGGAGCTGTTGCGAAGGGCGATCGCCGATGACGCCGCGCGGGTGCGGCTGGAAGCGGTGCGGGCGTGCAGTTTCGTTCCCACGACGGAGGCGGCGGAAATCGCGCTGCTGGCGACGAAGAAGCCGATGGATGACTACCTCGATTACTGCCTGAAGGAGACGCTGAAAACACTGGAACCGCAGTGGAAAGCAGGGATCGCGTCGGGCAAGCTGGCGCTGAGCGACAATCCCGCCGCGCTCGATTATCTGATCGGCAATCTTTCCGCGGAAGACCTGAAGCGTCTGCCGCCGACGCCGCTTCGGTTGAATGCACAGCTCTATCGCAGCGGGATTCCCAAGGCCGACCGCAGCGCGGCGATCGATGAGCTGGCGAAACTCGGCAAGTCCACGCGCATCGCGCAGCTTCTCGCAGCCGCGACAGCGCAGGATTCTGTTGAAGGCCCCGCGCTGCCTGATTTCGCGCAGTTGCTCGTTGAGACCGGCACAGCGGAGCTCAAGACGCTGCCCGCCGACTCGCTCTCGAAGCTCGCGCTCAAAGCGAAATCGCCTCTGACAAGGCAAGCCGCATTCGCCGCGATGATGATCGCTGACGGCTCCACGGATCGCGCGTGGAAACAGGCATCGGCATCGATCCACGCGCTGCCCGATCTCCTGCTGGCGCTGCCGCTGGTGCGCGACGAGAAGGTGCGAGCCGCGCTCTATCCACAGGTGAAAGAACTGACCCAGAAACTACCGGCGGAGATGGCGGCGAAGATCGCGCGGAGCAACGTGGTGAAAGGCCGGTTCGTCCGCATCGAGCTGGGTTCCACGGCGACGCTTTCGCTCGCCGAGGTGCAGGTTTTCAGCGGAGCGACCAACATCGCCCTGAGCGGCAAGGCGACGCAATCGTCCGTGGCGGAAGGCGGTGCACCTGACCGCGCCATCGATGGCAATACCGACGGATACTTCAGCGCTGGTTCTGTGACCCACACCGTGCAGCGATCTCAATACCCGTGGTGGGAGGTTGATTTGGGTGAGGAGAAGCCGATCAACACCATCGTCGTCTGGAATCGCATTGGCGGCGACTTCGGTTCGCGACTGAACAACTTCAAGCTAGTCGTGCTGGACGGGGGCCGCAAAGCAATCTTCCGCAAGGAAGGCAACCCCGCGCCCAAGGTCAACGCCCGCTTCGAGATCAGCCCCGACCCAGCGGCTGTCATCCGCTCCGCCGCGGTGGCGGCACTGAGTTCGATCCCCGGCGGCAGCGATGACGAGAAGTTCGCCATCCTCGCCGCGTTCCTGAAATCAGGGCAATTTCGCGATGAAGCCGTCGCGTCGATGCTGCACCTCGATAGCACGTTCTGGGACGACCAGACCTGCCGGGACTTGTCGCGGCGGATCGTCGGCTATGTCGCGGCCGCGCCGCTAAGCGCCCGCAAATCGCCGGCGGTGAAGAACCTCATGACGCTCGGCGAGCGCATGGCCGGCGTGCTGCCCGAGGCCGAGGCGAAAGGCGTGAAGGATGCGCTCAAGGCCGCCGGCGAGAGTGAGTTCCTTGACAAGGGCAAGCTCGTTTTCATGCAGTCGTGCGTGACGTGTCACCAGGTCAACGGCAAGGGCCTGCCCAACGCGTTCCCGCCGTTGGTCGGCAGCAAGTGGCTGGACGATGACGAGCGCGCGATCAAGATCGTGCTCTACGGCCTGCAGGGCGAAATCACGCTCGATGGCCTGAAGTACAACAGCCTGATGGCGCCGCTGGGCGCGCTCTTCACCGACGAGCAGATCGCCGACGTGATCACCTATGTCCGCAACGAATGGGGCAACAGCGGCGCGAAGGTGAAAGTGGAGCAGGTGGAAAAGGTGCGCGAGCAAACGAAGGGTCGCACGCAGCCGTATCTGGTGGAGGAGATTCTGAAGGAGCACCCCATCAAGTGAGAGCAGAGAGGGTCGCGCAGGTCACTTGACCGTGCAGCCGCATCAAGGGGAAATGGCGTGGCGTCGTCCTCTTCCTTTCAGGTGAACCATAACGGCAGCGGCGATTCCCGCTGCGCCCGCCAGAAGCAGTACCACGCTGCGCAGGGGATTTGCACCAAGGCTCTGCTGCACTGATTCGACGGCGGTCATCGCGGGCAACGGATACGGTTGCTCCTCGACATAGCCGCTCCAGAAATCAAGATGAGTGTCGGGATGTTTGCCGTCGCGCATACGGGCGATCATGAACGTCTCGCGCTTGGTGTGCCAAAGATCCGCGGCGGCGCGGGCCTTGGGGAAGAAGGCCGCGAGTTCGTCCGAATGAGTCGTATATCCGCCATCGGAGTGAACGCGAGCCCACCACGTATCTTTGTTTGGTGCGGCAGGATGTGCTGAGGTGGCGCCAGCCGCGATCAGCTCGTCGATCCGCATTTGCACCAGGCTTGTGAGCGTGGAATGACCCAGCCTTCCTAACTGGTTTCCCAGCGCAATATGAATGTCCAAACTTCTCCACGCGTCGCCGAGCGCTATCAACCCCGACAGGCCGCGCACCGCTTCCTCAGGGTTCGTCCGGTCCTCGTTCATGAACGGCAACCCAACGTTGTTGTTCGGATTGACCGGCGCTTCAATCAGCCAATGGATCGCCGCGAGCTGGTATTTCTCGCGCCCAAAGTGGGCGTCCGGGTTGATCGCAATGGCTTTGGCGATCAGGTCGCGCCCGGTGTGCAGGTCAGTCATGTCGCGGCGGTCGCGCTTGCCGCGAACCCAGCGGTGGGCGTGGAATGTCCCGAGGTTCGCGTAGTAGCGATACCAATGGTCCGCGATCGCTTTGCTTTCCTTCGTCGAAGCGCTGGGCGTGCCCGGAGGCGGAGGCAGAGTTCCGGTCTTGTCGAGCGCCAGTTTCTTGCGGGCCATCCAAGCAATCGCTTCATCCCCGCGGTACAGCCGATCGCAAGCAGCGCCGGCGTCGTCGTAGAGTTCGAGCTTGCCAGGATCCCGCTCGATTTCTGCCGCCACGCGCGCCAGCCGCATTTCGTAATACAGCGGTGGATTCCGCTCGAACCGGCCTGTGATGAGGTCGACGATCCCTGGAATGCCCCTGGCTTCGGCTGCGAGCGTGTCCGAGTCCCAAATGCACGCGGACGCCGGCGTCAGCAGGCAGCACCATGACACGAACATCACAAACGCGGCACGACGAAGGGCGTGGAACATGAGAGCGCCTCCTGGAGTGTGTCAGCACGGCCACGATTGTCATTTGCGATCAGAAGATCATAGCCTTGGCCACCGTTGAAAAGGAGCCGGTAGGTTCACTTCACCCCCACGACATACGCCACCCAATCCTCGCGCGGCGGCATGCTCTTGAGAGGCCGATATTGCCCATCGCTCTGTCCCGTGTCCGCGTCGTACTCATCGCACCATACCTCGGCCTTGGCGAAGCCCGCCTCGCGCATCAGTTCGACCAGTTCCGGCAGCGTCCACAATCGCCAGTCATAGCGGAACGCGCTTTCCAGCAGTCGACCGTCGCGGAAGGCGAAATGAATCCGGCAATCGACGCGGGCGGTGACGGCGTCGTAATCGCGCTGCTCCCAGAGATAGTCGAAGGCTGGAACAGCGTCGCGCAGACGCGTAGGAGCCGCGCACAAAGTAAGCGATGTCCTGCGTTCGCGTCGGCGCGAGTTGGGCGGTGCGTTGGCGTTGGTTGCACGTCGATCCCCGCTTACTGCGTGCGCGGCTCCTTCTGCAACGCGGTTCGCTGTCGCAGGCTTCACGTGGCGCTTCTGCACGCCCGGCGCCATCGCGCCGGGTCCGCCATAGGCATCGATCACCACTACGCCGCCCGTCGCCAGCGATCGCCTTGCGTGCTGGAAATAGCGGCGCAGCGAAGCGCGGCCGTGATAGATGAACGTGCTGAAGTTCAGCGCGGCGATCACATCCACCTTCGGCGTTGCCACGGCCAGCACATCCGCGCAGAGCAGGTGCAGGTCGATCGCGCGATCGCCCAGCTCGCGCCGGGCACGCGTTTGCGCCCAGCGAAGCGTCGGACCGTGCGCATCGACCGCCAGCGCGCGGTGATTCTCATCGAGCGCGACAAAGGTGGCCGCCACAGCCGCGCCGCCGGCAAAATCCTCCTTCAGTGTCGTCGGAAAATCGCGGCGATAGTGGTGATACGCGCGAAGAAGAAATCCCACTTCCGCCGCCGGATGCTGCACCGCGTGCTGATAGAGTTCCAGTTTGTGCGGCAGTCGGACCATGCGGGCATCGTACCGTCAGCGGTGCTCGCGCTGGCGTCGAATCGATTCTCTCCGCCGCCGTCTCCATGGCCGTCGCGAAAGCCTTGCTATCCTTTTCTTGTGATGATTCGCGCGCTTTTCATTTTCATCCTCGCGCTTCTGCTGGGCGAAGCCCCCTGCCCCGCGGCGATCACCGGTGCAGGCAAGCCCATCGACTGGTTCAAGTCTGATGAGGCCCGGCGCGCAGCCGACAACACGCTCACCTGGCAGTTCGAATCCGGCGCGTTTCCAAAGAACATCGACACCGGCAAGGAGCCGTGCCCCGCCGATCGCAAGGAGCAGTACCGCAAGAGCCACTGGGAATCGATCGACAACGGCGCCACGTACACACAGGTGCGCATCCTCGCCGCCGCCTGGCGCGCCACCGGTGAACAGCGATTCGCCGCCGGCGTCAACCGCGGGCTAACGTACCTGCTCAAGGCGCAGCGCCCCACCGGCGGCTGGCCCCAGTGTTTTCCGCAGCGCGGCGGCTACCACGACCACATCACGTTCAATGACGACGCCATGGTCAACGTCATGCGCCTGCTCGCCGATGTCAAAGACGATTCCGCGTTCGACTGCGTCAGCAAGGACGATCGCCGCCGGGCACAAGACGCCTTCACCCGCGGCGTCGATTGCATCGTCAGGTGTCAGATCATCGTCGCCGGCGTTCGCACGGGTTGGTGCGCGCAGCACGACGCGGTGACGCTTGAGCCTCGGCCCGCCCGGTCATACGAGAAGGTGTCCATCAGCGGCGGCGAAAGCGCCCGGATCGTGGACCTCCTGATGAGCATCGACAAGCCCAACCCAGCCGTGAGACAGGCCATCATCGCCGCTTGCGCCTGGTATGAGAAAAGCAAGCTCGACGGCATCCGCCTGGAAAAGGCGGGGGACGACGTGGTGGTGGTCACCGATGCGAAGGCTCCGCCGTTGTGGGCTCGTTTCTACGACATCGAGACGAACAAACCGATCTTCTGTGGCCGCGATGGCAGGATTCAAACGCAACTGAAGGACATCGAGAAGGAACGTCGCACGGGCTACGCGTGGTACGGCAACTGGGGCGCGCCACTGCCCCGGAAACTGGAAGCGTGGAAGAAGAAGTGGCCGGCGGAGAAGTGATCGCGGGGGTTCTGGACGGAGAACAGCGCGGCACGATCAGTAAGGGGCCGCGCGAATAACTTGAACGATTCAATCTCGCGCAAAGGCGCAAAGCCCGCAAAGAAATCCGCTGCCTTGGCGAGCTTTGCGCCTTTGCGCGAGATTCAGACCACGAGTTGACCTGTGCAACTTTTGGATGCGCAGTGCCTAAGCGACAGTCCCGGCCTTCGCCGCGCGCAGCGATTGCAGCGCTTTGATCGTCCGCGTCACTTGTCGAAGCTCCGCTTCCATCCTGGCTCGGTCACCGGCTTCTGGCCCGCCGGCGGGGGTTCGGTGAGCTTCGCGTAAAGCTCGGGCCGGCGGGAGCGGATGTAGCGCCGCCCGCTTGCCGCTTCGAGTTTGTCGGCGGTGACGAGCGTGGTGACGATGTCATCGTCGAGCGCGTGGCACTCGGCGAGGATTTCGCCGAAGGGATCGAGGATCATCGCGCCGCCGGGCTTGATGGTGTCGCCGTCGACGCCGATGGGATTGGTGTAAACGCAGTACACGCCGTTCTCCCACGCGCGGGCGGGCAGCCAGCGGTGCAGCCACGCGCGGGCCTTGGGGCCTTCGAACTCTTTCCGCAGCCGCGCCGGATCGCGCCGGCGATTGTGCCACAGCGCCGGATCCACGGCGCCGCGCCCGGGCATCGAGGACGCGACGCAGCCGGTCACGTGCGGCATGAAGATCACCTCGGCGCCCATCAGCGTCGTGATGCGCACATTCTCCGGCAGGTTGTTGTCGTAACAGATGAGGATGCCGCACTTGACCCCGCGGATGTCGAGCACGGTGAACGCATCGCCGGGCGTCAGGTCGGGATGAATGAACGTGTGCAGCTTGCGGTGCCTGCCGAGGTATCCCTCCGGCCCCACGGCGACGTACGTGTTGTGCACGCGGTCGCCGTCGAGCTCGACCAGACCCGCCATGACGATGACATTGAACTGCCGGGCGATGTGGATCAGCGCCGCGGTGGATGGGCCCTCGGGCACCGGTTCGGCGATGGCGCGAATCTGCTTGCTGTCGAGGTTCTGGAGAAACGTGTAGCCGCTGATGCAGCACTCGTGGAAGCTGACGATTTGGGCGCCCTGCTCGGCCGCGCGGCGAGTCAGTGCCGCGATGCGCGACAGGTTGAACGCCTTGTCCGCGTCGCGGTGCTCGAACTGACCGGCGGCAATGGAGATGTCACGCATGGGAAACGGGGGTATGGGCTTCACCGAGTGCCGTGCCGATCCGTGAGATGATACCGCGATCATCCGGGGCCTTGCTCCCTCTCCCGGATGATTCGGGGCTTCAGAAGGAGCCGCGCACGAAGTAAGCGGGGTTCGCGTCGTTTTTGACGACCTCGACCTTCTTTCGCGGCCGGACAGGATGCTCGGGTCGTCCGTATGAAAATGACGCGCGTGGAATCTGAAGAACCGCTTACTTCGTGCGCGGCTCCTGTGCACGCTCATGAACAATCCGGGCTCTCCCTTCCGAGGAGCGGGTGGCCGCGTCCCCGGGGGACGAGGCCGGGTGAGGGCGTTGGAGGTACGCCTCGCGATTGGGCGCCGGTTGTAACTCGGCCCTCACCCCAGCCCTCTCCCGGAGGGAGAGGGGGCCGGACCATCGCCCCCTGGAAGTATTGGCACACCCTGGCCTGGGCACTGAATCAAAAATCCTTGACATGAGCTGTTGTTCGCGTTAGTTTTGCAATCACCGCTGTTTTCCAGGTCCGGGACAATCGATTTCATCGAGGGATTGCCATGTCCATTCGCTTTGCCTGCCTGGTGTTGACATGCCTTCTTGCTGTGGAATTTTCCGGCGTAGCCGACAGCGCTCACGGCTACCCTCGGAGCCCGGGCCAGCAGAAGAACAAGAACAAGAAAAAGAGCGGAGGCAACAAGCGCAGCAGCAGCGGTGGCGGCGGCGGCAGCGCCGCGCCGGCAACGGTGCCCGGCGTCTCGATGAATCTTCGCAACAACTTCGGGCAGATCGCCGCGAGCAGGTTGCCGCAGGCGATCCTCGATTATGAAGCGGCGGCGAACCGCGTTCGCGAGGCGGATGCGTACCTGGTCAAGATTCAGCGCGAGGTGGAAATGGCCCGGCAGGGCACGCGCGTGGAAGTGGCGACGCGGGTCTCGGAACTGCGCCGGGATGCGGTGCAGGTGAACAAGGACTACGCCGAGGCGATGCTTCGCGTTCAGGAGCGGCTGCGGACCAACAGCCTGTATCGCTCGGCATCCCTGCAGATGGAAAAGGCGAGGAGCAAGTACGACGCGCACGCGGCTCTGAGCCCCACGAGCAGCGAGGCGATCCTCGCGCTGGGCGAGGTGTCCCGCCATGAGAAGCAGTTGAAAGAGATGGAGAACGAAGCGATCAACGCCGACCAGGACGCGCTGAGCGCGAAGACCGCTTACGAAGAGTTGAAGCAGCAGTACAAGGACACTCAGCGCGAGCTGCACGCGCCGCCCGCCGAATCCGGCCGGCGCCAGGAAATCGCCGACGCCTACGCGGCGCTCGTCAACGCCCGCCGGGACGCCGCCGCCAAGGCCCGCATTCTCGCGGAATACAAGGCCCTGATTCACGCTGCGACGTACCAGAAGCCGATCGTCGGATTCCAGTTGGGCAGGTGAGCTGAGCCGTTGAGCTTTATTTCGGCTCATCGGCGAATGCGTACTCGTCTTGTCAGAGCCGGAGTCTGTGACTCCGGTTCGCCGAGCCGGATCGATACCGGCGAGGCGAAACTCGGCGCGGCGGACGCACGGCCAGCCGGAAGCGCAGGGCGCGAATTCGATTTGAAGCGGCATTGAGCCG
This sequence comes from uncultured Phycisphaeraceae bacterium, assembly GCA_964426135.1. Lineage (GTDB taxonomy): Bacteria > Planctomycetota > Phycisphaerae > Phycisphaerales > Phycisphaeraceae > CAYRPN01. Next base: position 19,033 of record CAYRPN010000026.1, read on the forward strand.
CTTCAAATCGACCGGAGTCACAGACTCCGGCTCTGTTCACGACTCCGAAACGCCCATTCCAATCGGTGTCAAGTACGCAAATGCCGGATGAGCCTTTATTTCTTTTCCTTCGCCGGCTCGTCGGCGGCCAGCGGTGCGCCCAGCATGTCGCCGTTCGCCTTGAACCCGCCGCCATCCACGTCGATGTAAATCGGATTCGCCACCGCCACCGGCGGATTCTTTCCCGCGCTGGGCCCCATCACTTTGCCGAGGCTCAGTCCTTCGCCGATCGTTGCCACGATCAGGTGCGCGTCTTCCTTCAGTTCCACGGTGATCGTTTGCTCGAAGCGCACCGCCTTGTCGGTGAACAGGTCGGGGTTGTTCTTGCGCGTGAAGTTCAGCTTCGCATCAGCCCGGCCGTTGACGAACACCTGCACCCGGTTCACGTCGAACCAGTTGGGGCACTGCACGCGGACGTGCAACTGCGCCCGGCCCTTGAGCACGCGCAGGTTGTCGCCGGGCAGCGCGGTGGGCGGTTCGCTGCGCAGCAGGTCCGGATCGGTCGCGCTCGTCTCCAGAAACGGGCCGGTGCTCATCACCAGATGGCCCTTGTTCGTCTCGCGGACGATGTCGAGGATCGCCGCCTTGCTCGGATCATCGGTCGGCGATTTGATCCAGTTCCGCAGCCAGCCGGAGCCGTGGAAGTTGTAGTGCGCGTCCGTGTTGACCACGCCGGGCACGCGGTAGCCCTTGTTGAGCGTCTGCATCCAGTTGAAGATGGTGTTGTTGTACGGTTTGCCGTCCTGCTCCTGCTTCGGGCCTTTGAAAATGCCCTCGGGCGGATGCACCTCGATGACGTTCATGAACGGCGCCGACTGCAGGCCGCCGTCTTCTTTGCCGTCGCCGTCCTTGTCGAAAAACATCTTGATGATGTCGGGGTGATTCTGCTGGACGACTTTTTCCGCGCCGTTGTCCCAGTAGTAAACGCGCTCGATCTGCACGGTCGGGTCGTAGTCCACCACCGGCCCGCCGCCGTCCTGTTCGTGCGGCCGGTGAATCAGCGGGAACACGTTGTGATGATTCAGGGGCAGGGGCTTGCCGGTCAGTTCCATGCCCGTGCAGGTGGCGAGCAGGTGCTCCACGCCCAGCTTCTTCAGGTGCGGCGTGTAGCTGTCGATGCGCTGATGCTCGGTGCAGGGCGCGAACTCGATGTGCTCACAGAGCAGATTCAGCACGCGGCCGTACTGACTGCTCGTGTTGTCGCCGCTGGGTGACGCGTGGCTGTGGAAATCGCTGGAAATCCAGCCTTTCGTATCGACCGTGCGCACGAGCTTGCCGGTGAGCTTCGTCTCCTTGCCGCGCGCCACTTCGATCCGGGTGAAGATCGCGTCGTACTCGGGGCCATAGCTGATGATCACGTCGTAGGTGCCCGGGCCAATCTCCTGTTTGAACTGGCCGGTGTGCGAGTAGTAGCAGTTGTGCACCGCGTGCTCGCCGCTGTCGACGAAGAAGAATGGATCCTTCGACGCCGCGGCCGGCGCTTTGGCGTCTTTCGCGTCCTTGCCTTCCTTGTTCTTGTCCTTGTCCTTCGCCTTGGTCTTCGTCTCTTCCTTCGGCGACGCATCGATGAACTGCACCTTGCACGGAATCGGGCCGCCCTTCGCGTCGGTGATGTGCGCTACGACGTAGCCGGCGTCATCCAGGGTGATGGTTTTTCGAAACACCGCGTCGGCGTCGATGCGGATGGGCACGGTCTGGGCGGTGCGGCCGTTCGCATAAACCTGCAGCGTGTAGTCGCCGGCCGGCGCCTTGAACGTGAGCCGGCCATCGCCGTTGGTCCTGCCGCGGCCGTACATCTTGTCGCCGAGGTTCACGATCACATCGGCATTCGCCACGCCGCCCGCCGAGTCCTGCAAGGTCAGGCTCGCCTCGGTCTGCTTCTCATTCGCCGCCGCGGCGGCGCTGGCTTTCACGTCCAGCACGTTGCCGCCGACGAAGAGCTTGCGCGACAGCACGAACAGGTCGCCGCGCTTCTCAAGCGTCACGCTCCGTTTGCCTTCGTGGTCGTAATGCACGGTCGACGGCGCCCGGCCCACCGGAGCAGCGCCGGCCAGCGCCTTCACCTTGTCGCCCACCACCGCGTAGCACTGGTTCCACCACCGGTCGTAGCTCCACACCAGGTTGAGAGACGCATCGCCGCCCACCTCGAATGTGCGATCGGTGCGGAAGCTGTCGCCCAGATCCACGGTGATCGCACCTTCCGCCACGTTCACGAACATCGTGATCACCGTGATGTGGTCGTCACCATCCGCCAGCAGATAGCTCGTGGTCACGCGCGGCTTCGGATTCGCGGGCAGCTTCAGCTTGTCCTTCTCCGCTCGGCGGGCGTTGACGCGGGCGATCTCGGCGAGCTCCAGCCCCGGATCGCTGGCGACCTGCAGCAGCACCGACTTGGCCTTGAAATCGCAAGGCCCACCGCTGGCGACCCGCGCCAGCTCGTGCTCCGACGGCGACGCATCGCCCAGCACGATGCGGGTCACCGCGCGGTACGGCGTGCGCATCGCGTTCGGGTAGTAAGCACTAAGCTGGTCGTTGCCGCCGGCCGCGTTCTCCGGATGAATGCCGCCGGTGCCGCGCGGAGCTTCACCTCGCTGCGCCAGGTCGACGATGCAGCCGGCGACTTCGGACACCGTGAGATTCGCGTGCCGCCCGTGAATCGGGTTGGCGATCACCGCGACGATCCTGTCGTTGCGCAGGACGAAATCGCCATAGATCGCGTCGGCTTCCTTGCCGTGCGGCGCGTACTCGCTCCAGTTCTTCTCATTCAGTCGAACGAGCTCGGCAGCCCGCGCGGCAACCGCGAGCGAGAGGACGATCAGGCAGCAGACAAGCGTTGAAACTCGCATGGGGGAACCTCGCAGAAGGCATCAGAACTGAGAAAGAAGCACCGACTCGCGCCGCGGCACCTCCGATTAAGATACCGCTATCCACTCTCCTCGAATAGAAACTTCTATGAGCATTTCACGAATCTTCTCGCTTGCGTTCATGTTGCTCATCGCTTGCTTCTCTCATCCGCTCGTCGCCGCGGATCAGTCGGCAAAGCCAGTGAACTTCGTCGTCATCCTCGTGGATGACTGGGGCTGGACCGATGTGGGCTTCACCGGCAGCAAGCTGTATGAGACGCCGAATATCGACAAACTGGCCGCCACAGGCGTGCGCTTCACCAATGCCTACTCGGCATGCACCGTCTGCTCGCCCACGCGGGCTTCGCTGATGACGGGCAAGTACCCGGCGCGGCTGCGCGTCACCGACTGGATTCACGGCCACAACCGGCCGTTCGCAAAACTGAAGCCGCCGCAGTGGACGGAATTTCTGCCGCGCGATGAAACGACGATCGCCGAAGCCGTCAAACCGCGCGGCTACGCCACCGCCGCCATCGGCAAGTGGCACCTGGGCGATGCGAAGGAAGGTTACCCCACCGATCACGGTTTCGACCACAACTTCGGCGGCACCGACCGCGGCCAGCCGCCCAGCTATTTTTCGCCCTACAAGATCGCCACGCTCAAGGACGGCCCGCCCGGCGAGTATCTCACCGATCGTGAGGCGATCGAAGCGTGCGCGTTCTTCGAGGCGAACCGCGACAAGCCGTTTCTGCTTTATCTGCCGCACTATGCCGTGCACACGCCGATCCAGGCGAAAAAGAACAAAGTCGAGAAATACCAAGCGAAAATCGCCAAACTGAAAGAGCAGGGCCAACCCGTGCCGCAATCGCACGCAGGCTACGCGGCGATGGTGGAAAGCCTCGATGAAGCGGTTGGCACGATGGTCGCGAAGCTCGACGAACTGAAGCTGCGCGACAACACCGTCATCATTCTCACCGGTGACAATGGCGGCCTGAAACTCGGCGGGGTGACGGACAACAGCCCCGCCCGCGCGGGCAAAGGCTCCGCCTACGACGGCGGCGTGCGCGTGCCGCTGGTCATCGCCGGGCCGGGCGTGAAGGTCGGCGGCGTGTGCCATGAGCCGGTCATCACGCCGGATCTCTTCGCCACGATCATCGATCTCGCCGGCGTGAAAACCGATCCGCGCGGCGATGCGAGAGTCGACGGCCTGTCCCTCGCGCCTCTCGTGAAAGACCCCGCCGTCAAGTTGCCGCGTGACGAGATCTACTGGCACTATCCGCACTACCACCCCGGAGGCGCCGCGCCCTACTCCGCCGTGCGAAGCCGGGACTGGAAGCTGATTCATTTCTACGAAGACAACCGCGTCGAGCTTTACAACCTGAAGGACGACATCGGCGAGACGAACGACCTCGCCGCGACGAATGCCGACAAAACGAAGGAACTGCGCGACAAGCTCACGCGTTGGCGCGCCGCGACGGCCGCACAGGATCCGCTGCCGAATCCGAACTACGACGCCCAGAAGAACAAGCCGGGAAAGGGCAAGGGAAAGTAGGCACAGTGCAGAACGCGTTCGGCAGGTTCGCGGAGTGAATGCGTTACCAACTCCCCCGCGTTGCCAACTTGTCTGACCATGAACACTCGCCCACTCTCATCGTTCCTCTTGTTCGCCCTGCTTGCCGTCACCAGCCGCGCCCTGGCGGAGGAGGCTGCGCCCAACACGCTGACCGAGGACGAGAAGAAGGCCGGCTTCAAGCTCCTGTTCGACGGCAAGAGCCTCGATGGCTGGCGCGTCTACAACAAGAAAGACGCCACCGGGTGGGAAGTGAAGGACGGCGCGATCTACATCGGCAAGGGCGCCGGCGATCTCATGACCAGCGAGAAATATGCCAACTTCGAACTGCTCATCGACTTCAAGTTCGAAGCAGGCAACAACTCCGGCCTGATCTACCGCGCGCTCGAAACGAAAGAGCCCAGCTACATGTCCGGCCCCGAAATGCAGGTCATGCATCACAAGAGCGGCGAGAAACTCGGCAAGAACTCCGGCGGCTCGCTCTACGATCTCTACGCACCCACCAAAAATCCCTTCAAGGGCGCCGACGTCTGGACGACTTACAAGCTCGTCTGCAACGGCAACAAGATTCAACACTTCGTCAATGGCGTGAAAGTGGTGGATGTGGAGATCGGCTCCGCCGACTGGAACGAACGCATGGCCAAGAGCAAGTGGTCCAAAGCGAAGAACTTCGCCACGCAGAGCACGGGCCACATCGCGCTGCAGGATCACGGCTCGAAGGTGAGCTTCCGGAATGTGAAGATCAAGTTGTTGCCGTGACTTCGTATGGTAGGCGCTTGGGACAGTCCGAGCACCAACGACGCGCGCCAGCTTGTCCGACTAGCGAACACATGTCAACCTGCAAAAAATGGGGGCAATGGGGGGATTCGTGGTCTACGCATATCGCGCATTTTCGACCCATTTTGCTTAAACCCTCTTGCATCGCAAGAACGACTGGGTAACATCCTCGGTTCAGGGACGGGCACGCTGGCCGGTCAATTTTCGCGCCCGCTTGGAAGCATTTTAGGTGGTAGTGCCGTTGAGCCGATGAAGGACTTGTTGCCTTCCATGCTCCCGCGCCGCCGCCGCATCTGATTTGACAAGGAAGGTAAGCTGACGCCACGGTCTGGTGGGACCGCGGCATCCAAGAACGGATGCTTGGATGATGTACCCACGAACTAACGTCACGGGGCGGATCATGGCTGAGAAAAATTCTGGATCTGTGGCTATCCCCTCCGCTGAGAGGGGCAGCGTTGATTTTATCGATTCTATCGATGATATTCGCGGCCCGTCACCCTACCGCTCCGGCTCCCGCTCTATCGACAGCCCGAGTAGGTTCACTATTGAATGCGGAAACTCGCGAATCCTTGCCATTTGCACCTTTGGCCAGTTGCTCGAGACATACAACCAGGAAGTGCTGACGTATCTCGAGAATCTCGAAAAAGAGGTCGGTGCAATCGACTCGAGCGATGAGAGGATCGCCGCGTTATCGAATGAATCGGAAATAGACGGCCTCTTGAAGTTGTACGCAGAAAGCATCCGAATGCGCCAGAAATTCCTGCGCGATCTGATGACGCGGGTCCCGGACGGACTAGATCAAGCGTTGGTGGCGGCGGTTCTGGACTTATCCAAGGATCGGCTCTACCAGCAGTTTCGAACGCAATACGACTGCGCTCCGCTTGAGGGATTGCGCGAATTAGTTGTGCAATCAATCAACGTCCAGGAGAAAGGTGATCGAGCGGCTCTTGTCGTCAATGCTCTCCGCAAGTTCACGCTCCTCCTGGTGATCGTTGCGGTCGAACTGGCCCACGAATGCGGGCCTTATCGAGATGCCTTGAGCCAGCATCGCAAGTTACTCAATTTGATCTGCAACAAATACACATCCCACGCCGAAGCGGCGGCCAAGACTCCTTGGTCGGGTGTGGAAACGGGAGCGTTCGACCTCTTGGTTGCGCCTTCGTTGCGCACTCTGTTTGATTGCACCCTTACGCTTCGAGAGTTGGCGTGGGACAGGCTTAACCCGATACGACTGAATAAAGATCCCTCCGAGGAAGCGGCGCTGCGAGTCGTCGAGGATGTGCGATTGGTGGTATTTCGGATGCTCGATCTCTCGTGGAAAACCTGGAGGGAATCGGTGTCTTGCCTATCGGAACCCAATCTGTCTCCAACGCAAGGCGCCGACAGTAGCCGATTTGTGCCTAACCTGGCGCTTGTTGCTTGGCATCAGCAATACGCCGAGGAATTGGACGATGATTTCTCCAAGAGAGTCGAAACCGGCGCAAGGTTGCCTGCGACGCCGGGCGACATTCACGAGCAGCGCGACCGATTTTGGAACTTCATTGAAATCTGGCTAAGCGCAATCGCTCGACGAGAGGACAATGTCGTCGTTGAAGGCGGGGAGTTGCAGTCGGGACTGAAGTTTGAACTGATCGATCAGTGGGGACTCTCTCCTCGCCGACAGACAGACGCGTTTTTTGGTCTTTTGGCTAGTGAGATCTGCAGATGTGCGAAAACCGCCGGTAAACGACTTTGGGGGCAATTGCGATTAGACGAGGCGGGGCGCCGCGTAGTTGCAGAAGGCCCGATCGCAGTCAGTGCGCCGATGCCCGATAAGAAGAATGGAAAATGACTTCCATCCGGGGATGGCTTTCCTCGCAATGTCTGGCGGCGGGTCGTTGCGACGAAGGTCGTAGGGGCTTGCGACACTTCTGTGATCAAGACCTTGCCCGAGGCCGCCTTCGCGTGCCAGTCTTATAGGTGCGGCCACCGCTTCGACGGCGATTGGATTTCCTTGACCTCTTGGCGTTCACCTCTCGCGTGATTGCGGATCGCCATGTTGACGGGAGCAATTCCGTTAAGTAATCTCACGCACAGAGTCCACATCATGATGCAAGAACTCATTACCGGGAACTGCCGAGCATGGCTGCCACATTCACGCTCCTGCATTTATCAGATCTGCATGTTGACGGCCCGCTGCAATTGGAAGAACCACCGAAATCCCGTCTCAGTCAATTGTTAGCGCCGAAACAAACTGTGGAAAGGATATGGAGACACTTGCGGCGGTGTACATTCAGCGAATCTATCCTGGAACATCTGGTCGAGAGTGTCCGCGGCGAATACGGCACCCTTGACATCGCGTTGATTTCAGGCGACTTGGTTCATCTCGGCAACAGCAAACAGTTGGAAAGGGCAAGGACGATCATACTCAACGGGCCTCCACTCAAGGAGGAGCGATCCCGCCAGTTCCCTATTCCGAGATTCACCTTCCCCGATTCCAAAGGACTCGTCATTGTTCCTGGCAATCACGATCGCTATCAAAATGCTTTCGGCACACCCGGCAGCACTGAATTGGAGAGAATCTTCCCCGAATATTGGTCCGACAAGGCAGGCGTAAAAGATGGGGTGCGCGTTATCTCACGAAGGAAGGAGGGGCAGGAACTTTCGCTCATCTGCGGCGACCTCACTTTTGACGAGGGCGATCATCCAAATACAACAGGGATGGTGTCCACAGTCCGTTCGAGATGGGGGCGCGGAAGGGCCCACAAGGACGTGAGGGACGAAATGGTGCGCCGCAGCGATGAAGAACGCGAGCAGGGTCGATCCGTTATTTGGGTCGTTCATTTTCCCCCGCATTTCCCGTTTGAACACGATTCCCTGAACATTCCGCCTGACGAAATCAAAAAGTACAGGACCGATCTCGAACTCGAAGATTCCTCACCGTTCGTCGATGCGGCGGAAAGCGCTGGCATCAGTTATATTCTTGCTGGACATACTCATTTTCAACATAGTTATCCTGTGCGTCAAAACATGCATGTCTTGACCGCAGGCGCGGCGACGTGTTTAGAGAAAGGATGCCACACGTCGTACCAGATTGTCAAATTCAGCGTGGACGGCGAGAGAGTTGTTGCGTCTTCCATCGATGAGTTTCATTTTGAACTTTCCGCCGGGCAATTCGTGTCCCAACCTATTCTGTCCTGACTGCGTCGAAGCAATGCGCAGGACTCATTTCAACGCGTTGGCGATCTGACCTCAGGTTCAGATGCAGATTCGGCGGTCCCGCAGGTCCATGTGCGTTCCCGCAACTCTCCACATCGATCGGTCGATGTAAGGTAGCGGCGGCCACCGGGCCCACGGGCGGGGCCGGGTTGTTCTTTGACAAGCCGGGATGGGGCATCGGCGGTCGGGGACGGGGCGGCCGGACTGCGGGAAAGAAAAGCCCACGCATGGAATGCGTGGGCTTTGGGGGAACGTGATATTGAGAAGGAAGTGAAATGGGGGGAGAGTGAAATTGGCGGTGCAGTCGCCGCGCTGTTCACCGATCGAACTGCGCATCGAACGCGAGCTGCGATCGGCCGAAGTCGATCTTCTTCACAAACGCCGCGGCCTCGCGGGCGCCGTGTTCGCGGTCCATGCGGGAGTCTTCCCATTCGACCGAGAGCGGGCCGGTGTAGTTGACGTCGTTGAGGGCGACGATGATGCGTTCGAAGTCGATATCGCCGTGGCCGGGGCTGCGGAAGTCCCAGTAGCGTCGCGGGTCGGCGAAGGTGGTGTGGCCGCCGAAGACGCCGACGCTGCCGTCGCCTTTGCCCCACCAGGCGTCCTTGATGTGGCAGTGGAAGATGCGCGGGCCGAAGGTGTAGATGAACTTCACGTAGTCGACGTGCTGGTAGCCGAAGTGCGACGGGTCGTAGTTGAAGCCGAAGCGTTTGTGATTCTTCACTGCTTCGAGCGCGCGGGCGGCGCTGGCGATGTCGAAGGCGATTTCGGTGGGATGGACTTCGAGCGCGAAGTTGACGTTCTGTTTCTCGAACTCATCGAGGATCGGGCCGAAGCGTTTGCCGAAATCGTCGAATCCTTTCTGCCAGTAGTTCTGATCCGTGGGAGGGAAGGCGTAGATGGAGTGCCACACGCTGGAGCCGGTGAATCCATTCACGACCGCGGGATGTTTTCCGCCGGCGCCGGCGGGTTTTGCGTCGATGAAATTGCGGCAGGCCTTGGCGGTGAGGGCGAGTTTCTTCGCGGCACGTTTGCGGACGCCTTCGGGGTCGCCGTCGCCCCAGACATCCGGCGGCAGGATGAGCTTGTGCCGCTCATCGATCAGATCGCACACGGCCTGTCCGACGAGATGGGCGGAGATGGCGAACGCGGTCAGGCCGTGGGATTGCAGAATCTCCCAGCGGTTCTGGCAATATTTTTTGTCTTTGGCGGCCTTGTCGACATCGAAGTGATCGCCCCAGCAGGGCAGTTCGATGCCGTCGTAGCCGAAGCTCTTGGCCTTCTGGCAGGCGGTTTCAAACGGCAGGTCGGCCCACTGGCCGGTAAAGAGAGTGACGAAACGACCCATGTTGCAAGCCTCCTTTGGTGTTGCGAAGAACCTTGGAATCACACTTCGATCGCCCTATCGGAACCGGAGGAAACGATGACGTAGTTTGCAGCGCGAGAGTGGGGAATGCAAACGGAGGCAGCCGCGTGGAGTCCTGCCGATCCCGGGCAGGCAACCCCTTCCGATAAATGCAACCCGATGATTTCCCTGTCTCATAACGCCCCGCGCCTCAACGCGCCTGTGCCGCTGGTCGATGCTAGAGCGGGCGATTGCAGGGTCCAGTTCGCCCCATGGAGACTGGTCTTGCCACAACTTCAGAAAGAAATCCGGATCGGGCAAATCCTCGTCGAGCAAGGCGTGCTGACCGAGCAGCAGGTCTTCGAGATCGTCGACGAACAGAAACGCCGGGGCCTGCCCTTCGGCGTCCTCGCCGAGCAGATGTTCGACGTCACCGTCGAATCGATCGAGCAGGCGTGGATCGAGCAGTACAGCCGGCTGACCGGCGAGATCGATCTGAACAAGCATTCGCCCGACTACCGTGCGCTGCAGATGATCAATCGGCGCCAAGCGTGGCAGTTCGAGATTCTGCCTCTGCGCTTCGAGTCGACGGGCGAGTTGCTGATGGCGGCTTCGCGTCATCGGCTGGCGCGCGCGGTCACGTTCGCCGCCAACCGGCTGGAACCGGTCGTCTATTTCCGCGTGGCGCAAAGCGATCAGCTCCGCGACTTCCTCCGCGAGCACTACCCGATGCCGGAGGTCACCGACGAGATTCTGCGTCGAGCGCGGGAGATGGCGAATCAGAGCGGGGAGTTCTGAAGAATGTCGAAGCTCGAAATCTGAATGACGAAGCGACCTCACGTCTCAGTGTTTGCTTCGGCGATGCGACATTTTGCTTTTTTCGGCATTCGAGCTTCTTTCGTCATTTTGATTTCGTCATTCGTCATTTCTCACCCCACCGGCTTGAGCCTCGGCAGCGGCACGTAGAACTTCTCATAGCGCTTGCCGTCCGTGTAGCGAATCCCTTCCGCGCTCTCCACGAGCACCGTCGCGCGATGATGCACACGGTTCACCCGCCCCACCACTTTGCGTCCGTCGTAGAGAAACTCCACCACGCTGCCGATGCGGATGTCGTACTGCGTCGCGGCGTGCTCGGCGGGCGTGACCAGGTCGTGCTTGAACGCCGTGTGAGCGAAGACCCGCTGGGCCATGCCCTGGAATCGCATGGCGGCGCAGCTGGACTTGTCCCAGGTGAGCAGTTCCAGCAGATGCACGATCTCGTGCTCGAGGATTCGCTGCAGCGCTTCGAGGCGGTCGGCGCAGACGTGGCCGCAGACCGTGACCGGCCGATTCACATCGCGGAACGACGTGAACAGCAGGCGGGTGCCGATAGCGATTTCGTACTCGGGGAATCGCTGGCCTCCCAGGAGCCTGCGCTTGTAGAGAATCGTCTTGCCGCCGGCGCGGGTCATCGTGGGCGACAGCCGGAACCGCATCGGCGCGGGCGACTTGTTTTCCACGGCATCGTGCAGCCGGCCCTCGAAGAAGTGCTCGTCATAAAGCCTGAACAGCCGGGCGACATCGCTGGATTCGATGGCGTTGAAGTTGCCCTCGCCCAGCCGGCGCGACTGGCGACGCATGTCGGCATAGATGGCGTCGGTTCTCGACTTCACCAGGTCAGGCGGATTGTGGAGCGTGGCGAATTCCATGCGACAGATGATCGTAGCCTCGAAACCGTCCCCATGGCATCGGACAAGCGGGCGGAATCGGATCAATTGTCGTGGCGGAACGGCGCAGGGAATCGGATCCCGACTCGCCATCGGCCTCCACTATTTAGCCGGCGGGCTTGCCCGCCGCGATCCTCCGGCGGCGCGCCCTTGCAACCTGAGTTTCGGATAAGCCGCTGCGTTGCGCCGTTAGCCCCCGGCTCCGCCGGGGGAGGAGCGCGGTAGATATCGATCGCGCAAGAACCGCACGTCAGAGTCCGCGCTTCGACGATCATCGACCGCCAATTGCCCGCCACCATCACCCCACCCCCGGCGGAGCCGGGGGCTAATGGCTTATCCGAAACTCAGGTTTGCATGTCATCGCGCCGCGCTCCTAATGAAAAGCGATGCAACCTGGGATTGCTTCGCGACTTGCTCCGCAGGCCGGCGGCTCACGGCGGGCAAGCCCGCCGGCTAAATGACGGAGGCGTTTACCCTCTCACGCCGTCGGTTTCGTCAGCGCCGTGCCCGGCTGGGCGGCCGGGGCGGTCGGTGTGCTGTCCTTGGCGCCCCAGAGCAGCAGCGGCGCCGCCACCGCGATCGAGCTGTACGTGCCGGTGAGGATGCCGACGAACATGCAGAACGCAAAGCCCTTGACCGCTTCGCCGCCGATGAAGTACAGGATCAGCAGCGCGCCCAGCGTGGTGCCGCCGGTGAGCATGGTGCGGCTGAGCGTCTGGTTGATCGCGTCGTTGATCAGTTGCTTGCTGACGTGTCCCAGCCGGCCTCGCAGTTCGCGGATGCGGTCGAAGACGACGATGGTGTCGTTGATCGAGTAGCCGAGGATGGTGAGGAATGCGGCGATCATCGTGAGATTGATCTTGAAATCGGAGAGGCCCAGCAAGGGGCCGACGACCTTGAAGATCGCCCCCGCCGCCGCCACGAAGGCGAGCGCCACGAACACGTCGTGAAACAGCGAGACGATGGCGCCGGTGCCGAACTTCAGCGTGCCGAACCGGATCCAGATGTAGGCGCCGATGGCGATCGTGCTGAGGATCAGCGCGACGATGGCCTGATCGCGCATGGTGCTGGAGACCTGGCTGGAGAAGTTGGAGACGCTGTCGAGGCTCGAATCGCGGATCAGGGCGTCGCGCACCAGTTTCCACTCCGTGCCGGCCAGACCGGTCACGTCGTTGCCGAAGACGCCGGGACTTTCCACGTAGTTGGTCGCCCGGTCGGTGACCAGCACGACGGCGCTGGTGTACAGCGGCTCCTTGCTCGCCGTCCTGGCGGCATCACCGGTGGCCGCATCCAGGCCGATCACCTTGAACTCGCGATAACCGAGTGCTTCGCTCTGCGGCAGCGAGCGGTACCGTCGGATGCGGTTGTTCAGATCCGTCACCGACGCGGCGGGCTGCATGTTCTCCAGCACAATGGCCACGCCGCCGACGAACTCGCCCACCTTTTCACCCGACTCGCGGCCGATGGAATCCCCCAGTGTGTCGCTGCGGACGACGCGCACCGCCGAGGGCACGTTCGCCTTGTCATCCGAACCCTTGAAGGAAATGGGACGTTCCGCGTCGGTCACATCGGCAAACGCCTCCTTGACCGCCGCACTGACCACGGGCGAGTTCTCGTTCAATACGCTGATGTTGAACTCACTCGCTTCGTTGGCGGTCGTCAGCGAGCCGACCGGGACCACCGACGGCACGCCCAGCAGCAGTTCCGGCATGTTGCGTGCGACGCCCACCTTGTTGAGCCGCTCGCGCGCGTCCTGAATGCTGATCTGCTTGCCCTCCGCCAGCTTGAAGCCGACTTGCGTGCCGCTGCGGAACTCGATGTCCAGCATGTCCACGCCGCGCACCGCGGTGATGATCAGGCCGCCCACGATGACCACCGTGCTGATGACGGCGAAGAGCTTCATCTTGCTCATCCATTCGATCCTGGGCGTGAGGAAGCGCTGAATGCCCGGCACGACCATCGGCAGCATATTGGCGGTGCTGGGGTTGAACCAGCGCACCCACAGATCGATGATCACGCGGGAGCAGAAGACGGCGGTGAACAGGTTCGCCATCAGGCCGATGCCCAGCGACACGGCAAAGCCGCGCACGTCGGCGGTACCGAAGTAACCGAGAATCAGACAGGTGATCAGCGTTGTCACGTTGCCGTCGAAGATGGCGGAGAAGGCCTTGTCGAAGCCGAGTCGCACGGCGGTCTTGACGTCCGCGCCGCGGGTGAGTTCCTCGCGGATGCGCTCGAAGATGAGCACGTTGGCGTCGACGGACATGCCGATGGTCAGCACCACGCCGGCGATGCCCGCCATGGTGAAGGTGGATTGCAGCAGCGCCATGACGCCCAGCAGAATGACGACGTTGAAGATCACCGCCGCGTTGGCGACGCCGCCCCAGAAGAAGTAGTAAACGAACATGAACACGAACACGAGGATGGCGGAGATGATGCCGGAGTTCAAGCCGCGCTGCAGGTTGTCGCGTCCTGCCTCCGCCTGAAAGAACTTGATGCTGTTGGGCCGCTCGCTGAGCGTCGCCTTGAGCGAACCGGCGTTGAGCGTGCGGATGAGGTAGTTCAGCTCCTTCTGGCCGTAGCCGCCCTTGCCCTTGGAAATCTGGCCGCTGACGTCGATGCGGCTCTGGATCGTCGCGGCGCTGATCGCGCGGTTGTCCAGGACGATCGCCATGAGGCGCTTGAGGTTGCGCTGCGTCATGTCGCCCAGGTATTGCCCGCCCACGGTGTTCAGGCGGAAGCTGACCGCGGGGTATCCCTTCTGGTCGATCGTCACGCCCGCCGAATCGAGACGCCAGTTCGGCTCCTTGGCGCTGAGGCGTTCGCCTTCCTGGTTGCTCAGCAGCAGGTAGTACTTCTCGCCGTACTTGTCGCCGATCATGTTCTGGCTCTGGAAGAACGCGATCGGGTTGGCGGCCAGGGCGACGCGGTCCGCCTCGCGCTCGGCGAAGGTGGAGACGTCGTCGATGGCGAACCACATGAACGGCTTGTCCGTGCCGGTGTTCGGCCCCTTCTCCCGGAGCTGGTCGTGGTAATTCTGCAGCGCGGGCGTCGGCTCGGGCGCGATGCGGAACTCCAGCACGCCGCTGCCGCGCAAGAGTGAAATCAGATCTTCCGGATCGTCCAGCGGGCCGCGGATTTTTTCGTACTCGTTGAATGCCGCAACCACGTTGTGAATCGCTTCGGAGCGGTCCTGGTGGGCGGCGATCGTTTCCTTCAACGCCTTCTCGCGGGCGTTGGATTCCTTGCCTTCCTTGTCCTTGACCGTCTTGTTGGGCAGGGCGAGCACGCGGTCGATCTCAATCGGGTCGACATTCGTCGCCAGCGCCGCCGCCATCGTCGGCTCCAGCTTGTTGCGGGCATCGACGTAGGCTTTCGTCTTCTCCGTCGCGATGCGGCGGAGATTGTTCTTGCGCTCTTCTTCCTGCTTCTTCTGCGCTTCGGGCGCGTCAGGGGGCAGTTTCTTGAAATCCGCCTCGGCTCCGTCGGCAAGGCGCTGCGCCTCGGTCATGGCGGGCCGCGCGCCTTCCATCGCCGCGTGGGCCGCGATCAGCGCCTCGAACGCCGACTGCCGCGCTGCCGCGCCCGTCGCCAGCGTCTTGAAATCCGCATCCCGCTCGGCGGCCGGCTTTTTCAGGATCGATTCGAGCTGCGAGCGACCCACGTTCCCTTCACGCAGCTTGTCGTAAGCCGTCTGATAGTCGTCGCGCTTCTTGCGCACTTCCGGGCCCGCCAGCGCCGCCTGAATCTCCAGCCGGTTGTTGCCCGTGCGCCGCCAGACGAGGTTGCGCACGCCCGTGGGGTCCACGCGCTTGCTCAGCACGCTGATCACCTGATCGATCGCGCTGGCGGAGTCCTGTCCCTCGGGAATCGCCACGTCGTAGGTCAGCACGAACCCGCCCGCCAGGTCCATGCCGGGCTTCAGGCCCTTTTCGTAAATGGACCACGCGCACATCGCGACGACGAGCACAATCAACACCGGCTTCCAGAGAGGATATTTTTCCATGACAATTGTCCGCAAAGAGGGTCAGGGGTGAGGAGCGATCGATCCGCCGCGACGCGGCGAAACGCCGGCGCGGAGCCGAATCGAAAGGGAACTGAAAACGATAGAAGGTGAATGAGGAACGGGAGCAGGACGACGCGAAGAAAGGTCCAGGTCAAACCGCCGGCGGCGGCATCGGAAGCTGCGCAAAGGAAAGTGAAGGGGAACTCGTCGCGCTGAACTGAGGCACCAGTGCGGCTCGCGTCACGTGTCCGTCGACGACACACCCGGCCGGCAGATGGGCCAGCGGCGCCGATCCATGCGAATCCTTTTCCTGATCGAGTCTGGACTTGAACTCGTGCTCGCCGCAGCGATGCACGCGCTGGCCCAGATCGCGATCCTTGGCGGCGAAGCACTGGGGCAGGTTGCCCGCATCTTCGCAGGACGCCTGCCGCGGAGCATCGCCTGCCGCGCAGGCGGACAGCACCAGCACCGCCAGCGCAGCGTGAAGGAATGCGGGATGTTGCGAAGGGAGTTCCACCAAAGACCATTATGGACCCGAATCGAGGCGGGTCAAGTCGGGAAACGCGTTCTCGACACGCTTCGACAGAGCCAGAACTGTGGGGAGCCAGTTGGACCGGTTCGGCCTTTTTAGCCGGCGGGCTTGCCCGCCGAGGACCTTCCAATCGCAGGAACGCGACGTGTTCACGTGACGCACAGGCCTGATGTTTCGCAGTGAAGTGTACGCCCCGTGACGCCGGACGCTCGCGGCGGGCAAGCCCGCCGGCTAAATAACGATCGCCGGTCACCCCACCACCGGCAGCGTCAGCAGGGAGCCAGGCCGCGCCGGCGCGCCGGCCGTCTCCAGCGGCGCTTCGTGTTCCACTTCATCGAACGTCTGGAACGGGATGCCCAGGTCGCGCAGCATCTGGTGATCCTGCTCGGGACCGCGGCCAAACGTGGTGAGATAGTTGCCGATGAGGAAACTGTTGCCGCCGGCGAAGAAAATCCAGCTCTGCAGATCGCGCAGGATCACCTCGCGGCCGCCGGCGATTTTCAGTTCCTTCTCCGGCAGGATGAAGCGGTACAGCGCGATGATCTTGAGCGCCTCCATCGGCGACAGATCGCTTTCGCGCGTGTGCAGCGGCGTGCCGGCGATGCGGTTGAGGAAATTGATCGGCACCACGTCAGCGCCCAGCTCGCGCAGGTCGAACGCCATGTCGAGCCGATCTTCCCACACCTCGCCCATGCCGAAGATGCCGCCGGAGCAGATGGAAAGCCCCGCGGCCTTGGCGATGCGGATGGTGCGCACGCGGTCGTCGTAGGTGTGCGTGCTGCAGATGTTCGGGAAGTGCCGGCGCGACGCTTCGAGGTTGTGGTTCACGCGCAGCACGCCCATTTTTTTCAGCCGGGCCGCGTGTTCCTCGGTCAGCTCGCCCAGCGTGGCGCAGGGGCGGATTTTCCCTTCGCTGACCACGCGGTCGTAGAACGATTCGAGCCAGTCGAGCTCCGCATCGGTCGGCCCGCGCCCGCTGTTGACGATGCCGAAGGAGTTGGCGCCGTTGTCGACGGCCTGTTCCATCGCGCCGATCATTTCATCCACGCTGAGCATGGCGGGTTTGACGTGGGTCTTGTGGTGCTTGCTCTGCGAGCAGTAGGAGCAGTCCTCCGAGCAGTTGCCGACCTTTCCGGCGACGATGGAGCAGAACTTCACAGCCGAGCCGGTGAACCGGATGCGGATTTTGTTGGCGTAAAAGAACAGGTCGTAGAGCGCATCGCCATCGACGCGGGTGAGTTCGCGAGCCTCGTCGCGCGTGAGCAGATTGCCCGCCAAGACGTGGCGGGCTAGCGAAGCGATTCGGTCGCAGGTCTGGTCGTAGGTCATGGAAGGTTCCAAAGGAACGCGAGGCATCAACAAAAAAGCCGCGGACGAGCGGGGATGTCGCAGTGAGTTTACACCACGATGCATCCTCGTTCATCCGCGGCCGGCTTCAAACGGCAGCGGCGAGTGGGTTCATCACCCCGCGCCCAGCGCGATGCCGAAGCGCTTCTTCACGTCTTCGAGGCCGATCAGTTCGATGCGCTTCTTGCCCTGGTCCAGCTTGTAGATCAGCAGCTTGCCGCTGGTGCTGTCGAGGACGAAGAGCGACTCGACGGTTTCCTGCTCCGTCGTCGCGGTGAGGAACTGCAGAGCGCCGGCGTTGACGACGAGCTCGGCGTTGGCGGCGGGCAGGATGTCTTTCTGGGAAGCGGTCACCACCAGCGCCGCCGTCAGCACGCAGGCCGAGGCAAAGAGCGCGTAGCAGGTGAGTTGGAGATGGTCTTTGTTCATGATCGAGTCCTTTTGATTCAAAGGTCGCAAATCGCGGGGAAAAACCAGAGGTCACGCGGGGTCGTGCATCATCATCAAAGCCGGCACGGGCGACGAGTCGAACACTCGTCTGGCCGGGAAATCACTTGCCCTTGAGGTTGTTCAGCTTCAGGTCATTGGCCAGCGGCCGACCGGCGACCCAGTCGAAGGTTTCCTTCTGGCTGTCGTAGATCATCGCCACCATCTTGGCGCTGCTCAGCTCCGTGATGTAAATGATGTGCCGGCCCTGCGGGATGTTCTTGCCCTTGGCGGCAATCATGATGTACGCCTGCTGGGCGAACTGGGCGTGGGCCTGCTGCGTGGGCGCCAGCGCGACGAACATGAGTGCCAGCAGCAGCACCACGTTCAGGGCGACGAGCGCGCCGAGTGACTTGCGATTCATGTGCGACTCCTTGCGAGGGGAAAAAGGATCGAGTCCTGAAGAACACCGGGCATCAGCGGCGGGAATCAGTCCCGGTGTTCGCGTTTGGAAGGCTTGATGTTCACCGCGATGATGAACCCGAACAGCAGCAGCGCCGCCGCCTGCGACAGCCAGCCCTGATCGGGCGGCGCCTGGTCCGTGCCGGTGATGGCCTCGGCGAAAACCAGCGAGGTCAGGCTCAGAAGCACGACGGGAACCAGTCGGAGTGCGTGACGCATGACCGTATCCTAATCGGCATGTGTGCGGATGTAAACGGGAAAAAGGGGCGGGACGAACAAACGTCGTCGCTATTCCGCGTTTAGCGCCGGGGCTTGCCCCGTGTCTTGATCGGCGCTCGGCGGGCGAACGGAGCGGGGCAAGCCCCGGCGCTAAGGAACGGGACCGAAATAAGTTCCCCATTTAGCCGGCGGGCTTGCCCGCCGAGACGCCCTCGGCGGGCAAGCCCGCCGGCTAAATGGGGGACCGCCAATTCGCCAAGTTATCTCGGCCCCGGCGCTAAACGGGCGTCATCGGCAACTACGGCCGATGCGCGGTCGCGGTTCCGACGCGCGAAATTTGCATGCGGGCTGGATCGGTCGCGTTACCTGGGTGCGGTGTTCCCCTTCGGCTTCACGCCCTTTTCCGCTGCGTTTTTCACCGGCTCATCCAGCAGCACGATCGCCTTCTCAAACCAGTCCGTCGGCGGGAGCACGTGGCCCATCGCCGGGACTTCCAGGTAATGCGCATTCCTGATGCCGTCGCGTTTCCACGATTCATAAGTCGCCTTCGTCTGCGCGCGGTTCTGGTCGGTTTCGCCGGTGAGGAAGACGAAGCGGCTGTTCACGAGCACCTTCTTCCAGAGCAGACCGGTGGGCTGCATGAATCGGGCGGACCACACCTTGTCCTTTTCGCCGGGCACGGGCAGGTTCCGGTAGTGATCGCATCCGACAATGGGAAACCCGCCGGTGAACACGTCGGGGTAGACGATGCACATGCGGCTGGTGATGCGTCCGCCGCCGGAGATGCCGCTGATGTAAATGCGCTGCTCGTCGATCTTGTACAGTTTCTTCATGTTGTGGACGGCATCGAGCGGAAGTCCGAATCGTGCGATCGGGTCGCGCGGGTTGCCGATGTTGTTGCCGCCGATCCAGATGAGCTTGTGCTTCGCCAGGATTTCCAGGTAGTTGCCGGGCGCATCGCCTTTGTCGCCCGCGTTGACCCAGACGAAGAGGCCATGCGCGGCGTTCTCCGTGTATTCCTTGGGCACGACGACCTCGAACGATTCCTTCGCCAGGTCGTACTGCTCCAGCGGCCGGGGCGAGGGCCGGTTGAGCATGCGCTTGTGGATGTCCTCGATCTTCGAAAGCGGACTGCGCTCAGCGAAGGTCGCGCGGAAGGCGCCGGTGCGATGCGCCTGCGGCGCGTCATCCGCATGCACCTGGTCGAATGTCATGACCACCAGCCACAGGTACAGGCTGAGCGGGACGATGAACGGCAGACGGGGAATGCCCAAGGTCGCCTCCAGTGATCGTCAAACGATCCAGAGTTCGCGGCGCAACCGGCAGCGCGGGCTGGCCGTGCGCGACGACATCGTACCTTGTTTTTCGCCGGAACTAGCTTCAGTCTGAATCCACTTGATAGCCGCACCGTCTCGCTTTCTCTCCGTCTCTCCGTCTCTTCGTCTCTTCCTCTCTCCGTCTCTTCGTCTCTTCCTCTCTCCATCTCTTCCCCACCTCATTCAAACGGCATGCCGACGCGCTGCTCCAGCGATTGGCGAATCTTCGCCAGCGCCTGGTTTTGAATCTGACGCACGCGCTCCTTGGAATAGCCCACCATTCGGCCGATCTCGTTCAGCGTCGGCGGCTCGGCGGTGCGGTCGTCCTCCATCGGGAACCGCTGGCGGATCACCTGCTGCTCCAGTTCCGTCAGGGCGGCCGAGTTGGTCTGCATCACCTGGCGAAGCTGGGCGGTGAACTCCGAAATCTCGCGGCGATCGGAGGTCAAATCAACCGAAGGCTGCTCCATCGCTTCATCGAACGAAGCAGGAAACGTCGCGCGACGGCGGGCGCCCTTGACGCTCATCCGGCTGAAGCACTTGAGAATCGCCCGGCAGGCGTAGGTGGAGAACTTGAAGTTTCGCCCCACGTCGAACTTGTCCACCGCCCGCATCAGCGCCATGTTGCCTTCGCTGAGCATCTCGGTGAAGTCCAGTTTCGCAGCCGCCACATGCCGTGCCATCGCCAGCACCAGCGCGAGGTTGAACTCGATGATGCGGTCGCGCAGACGTTTGGCCTCGCCGTTCCAGAACAGGAACTGCTGGGCATCGCGATCGTTCCATTTCTCCAGGAGCACTGGCTGGAGCTGGGCAGCGCGGAAGCGGGCGTAGTTGAACTGCAGAAAAATCGCCTTCTCCTGCGCTCCATTGAGCAGCGTGTTGGCGGGCACCTGCTGGTCGGCGTCCCACTCGCGGTCGATGCCGGGACAGTACCAGTCGCAGTTGGGCGTGGGCAGATCGGGGGCATCTTCCAGAATGCGTTTGGCGGCGTCCGGCTCGCGGAACAGCGGGCTGTCCATGTAGCTGATCGCGGGCCCTTCGGCGAGCCTGCGTGCTTCCTTCGCCTCAGCCGCCGAGAGTCGGCCGATGCGATGGCTCGGGGCGATTTCGATGTTCGATGTGAGTCGGGTTCCCATGGTTGCCTCGCTTCGTTTCGCTGATCCGACCAGCGCCGGTGTTACCGGGGGGTTGATCGACATCCTGCCTAAAACGTTCAATTCGTTCAAAGTCTATCTAAGCAGTACAGAGGTGTCAACCCATTTGTTCGTGAAAATGCAAAAATAGCAGATGGACGGAACGATCTAGGCACGCTATTATCGATCAAAACGTTCATTTCTATTGCAGTTATGAACGATTGATGGTGTACAAGCGGCACCGGACGAGTGGCAGCGGCATCACGGTCCCCGCCCGCTCGCCTGTCGAAGCCCCCGGTGCGAGGTAGGCGTGCTCCTTCAGGGGTGTGCCAACTTTTCCGGGGGCTTGGTCCCCTCTCCCCCAGTCTGCTGGGGGAGAGGGTTAGGGTGAGGGGGACGGTGTACCTTGGACGTGCGTTTGTCGCACGACGCGGCGAACCCCCTCACCCCAGCCCTCTCCCCCGCAGAGCCGGGGGCGAGGCAGGCGTGCTCCTTCAGGGGTGTGCCCAATTTTCCGGGGGCTTGGTCCCCTCTCCCCCAGTCTGCTGGGGGAGAGGGTTAGGGTGAGGGGGACGGTGTACCTTGGACGTGCGTCTGTCGCACGACGCGGCGAACCCCCTCACCCCAGCCCTCTCCCCCGCAGAGCCGGGGGCGAGGGGGCCGATCCGCCGTCCCCGGAAATTTTGGCAGACCCTCCTTCAGTGCGGTCGTCGGCGGCATTGCGGACGTGTGAAAGGATGTGGATAGTGGTGGCCCTGGATGTGAATCTCGTGAAGCAGCACCTGTCACCCAAGGAACTGGGCCGTGCAGTCGGCGTCAGCGAAAGCTCGCTGAAGCGATGGGCCGACGAAGGGGTGCTGCGCGCCGTTCGCACGGCCGGCGGTCATCGCCGCATCGCGGTGGACGAGGCAGTGCGGTTCATCCGTCAGACCGGGTTGACGGTCATCGATCCCTCCGCGCTGGGCATGCCCGAACTCGCCGCCGCGCAAAATGCCGGCCCCGACGGTCATCCCGGCGATGCGCTGGCCGATGCGCTGATCGCCGGGGACCGCCTCCGCGCCCGCGGCCTGATCCTTCACAGCTACCTCGCAGGCCAAACCGTCGCCGCCATCGCCGACCACCAGTTCGCCCCAGCCATGTGGCGGATCGGCGACCTGTGGAAGCACGACCGCAAGGGCATCTACCTTGAGCATCGCGCCACCAGCCTGGCGCTCGAAGCTGTGAACCAGCTTCGCGCGATCCTGCCCGCCGCCGCCGAGCATGCGCCGCTGGCCATGGGAGCGGCACCGGCGGGCGATCCTTACGTGCTCCCTTCGCTGCTGGCGGCAACCGTGCTGGCGTCGGAAGGATGGCGCGATACGAACCTGGGCGCGGATACGCCGTTGGATGTGCTGCGACTCGCGGCCGAGGCGGCGCATCCGCGACTGGTCTGGCTTTCCGTGACGACCGAGCAGCGCGGCGAACTGGTGTCGCAAATGGTCGCGCTGGCGGAGGATCTGGCCCGGCACGACACCAGGCTCGTCATCGGGGGACAGCACTGCCCGCGCTGCTTCGCCTGCCAACCCGCCATCTGCATCGCTGGTTCCATGAGCGAACTGGCGGCGTATGCCAGGGGGTTGGCTGGGGGAAAGTAGAAGAGGAGAGCAGGAGAGCAGGAGGTAAGGAACGGGACCGAATTAAGTTCCCCATTTAGCCGGCGGGCTTGCCCGCCGAGACGCCCTCGGCGGGCAAGCCCGCCGGCTAAATGGGGGACCGCCCATTCGCGAAGTTATTTCGGGCCCGTTCCTAAAGGAGGTACAGGAGGTAAAGGAGGTAGAGGAGGCGGAGAGGGCGCAGGGGGTTCGATGGTCCCATCACGCACAAGTGCGCAAGCGGCAACGCCATCCCGAAGCTATCTTGTTGCTCGACCTTCTCTAACTCCTTTACCTCCTTTACCTCCTCTATCTCCTTTTCCTCCTCCCCTCCTCATGACTCACTGTCCCTGGGCACAATCCGACGCGATGATCGCCTACCACGACACCGAGTGGGGCGTGCCGGTGCATGACGATCGCGTGCTCTTTGAGTTTCTGATTCTCGAAGGAGCGCAGGCTGGGCTGAGCTGGGAGACGATCCTGAAAAAACGCGAGAACTATCGCAAGGCGTTCGATGGTTTCGATGTGCGCAAGATCGCCCGGTACGACGCGAAAAAGGTCCAGTCGCTGCTCGCCGACGCCGGCATCGTACGCAACCGTCTGAAGGTGAATGCAACGATTCTCAGTGCCCGCGCATTTCTACAGATGCAGGAAGAGTTCGGCAGCTTCGACGCCTGGCTCTGGCAGTTCGTCGAGGGCAAGCCGGTGCGCAACCGCTGGAAATCGATGAAGGAAGTGCCCGCCAAGACGCCGCTGTCCGATCAGATTTCCAAGGCGCTGCTCAAGCGCGGGTTCAAGTTCGTCGGCTCGACGATCATCTACGCATTCATGCAGGCGGTGGGTGTGGTGAACGATCACCTGGTCAGTTGCCCGCGGCACAAACAGGTGAACAAGGACGGGGCGTGATCGAGATTACTTCGCCGGTCACGCCACCCATTTAGCCGGCGGGCTTGCCCGCCGCGCATCTCCGGCTGCCGTGCAGTTCCAGGTTCACCACACGATCAGCCCAGCGCGACCTTCCAGACCTGCGGCGTCCACGCCAAATTCTCCCAGCGATCCTTGGTGACCACCTCGCGGGCCACCAGTTCTTTCGCGCCAATCTCGAAATACAGTAGGCCTTGCGTCTCGCTGGCAAAGTGGCTGACGTTGTCGGTATTGAAGACCGGCAGTCCGCCATCCTTCGCGTCCTTGGGCGATCCGTCCCAGCGCGCCACTTTCCGCACATGCGTGTGGCCGAACAGAATCGCCGCGATGCGGTACGGCTTGAGCGCTTCGTAGTAGGCACGCACATCACATGGATCCCATTCGGGATTGCCCTTGGGCGCGGATTCCGCCTCGCACGCCTGGCTGTAACGGGCGATGTCGATGTGATGCGTCAGCACGACGGGCTTGCCGCTGTCGCCGACGTTCTTCTTCAGGTCGTCGATGAGAAACGCCAGACTGTCCAGCGGGTTGTACCGGCGTTTGCGGGCGACGGTCTTGTCGCCGCCGACCACGATGCCCAGGTTCACGAAATGGACGTGGCCCCAGTCCCAGGAGTAGTGCAGTCCGTTCTCCGAGAGATTCTTCAGCCCCGCGCGCTTCTTGTTGCGCTCCTTGATTGCGCCGACCGCCAATCCGTCGCCAGCGGGGCTGTCGTGGTTGCCGTGGACTTCGTAGACGGGCAGCTTCAGCTTGCCTTCCTTGCCGGTGATGCCGAAGTCCGCGGCAAACGCGGCGATCTCGGTCTGCTGCATCTCCTTGAGGCCGGGCCCCTGCTTGTCGCCGCTGTCGATGACATCGCCGGCATGGATGACGCCGCGGATGCCGCCGCCGCCGGCTCCGTCAATCGCCGCGACTTTGCCGCCGCCGGCTTCCTGCGGAATCTCCGTGCCGGGCAACGTGTTGAGGCGATCGATCAGGCGCGAAGTGACGATGCGCGATTCCTCGTCGAGGTCGGCAGGCTTCTCCTTCTCCGCGAGGTAGTGCGTGTCGCCGATCAGGAAGAAGGCGACAGGCGCCCCGGCATCCTCCGCGCGAGCCAGCCGAGTTGCCGGGCCCAGCGCGGCGGCAGCGCCGGCGGCGAGTGCGGTGTTAAGGAACTGACGACGCGAGACGAAGCTCATTCGATTCTTCCTTTCATGGGCCGTGAGGAATGCAGTTCAAACGATTGTCACTGTTTCGCGCTTGGTTTCAATTGCCCGCTTCCGAACGGACATCGATACCATGAACGCATCACGAACAGGAGATTCACCATGATCCATCGTCGTGCCTTTCTGATGCTCGCCGCGATTGCTTTTCTGCATGGCTGCGCCACGCCCGCCGCCGTGCGCGAGGATGATAAACGCATCTACCTCGAAGGCGACACGCTCAAGGCGACCATCCGCAAGGAAGGCTACGTCACCGGCGTCGAGGCGCATACGCTCGTCGATGTGAAGACCGGTTTCCGCGATCAAGGTTACGGCCTGGACATCGTCGACTGGATCATGGAGCCGGGCAGCGACGAGGCGTACCGCGACAAACTGCCGGGCGATCTGCCGTACCAGTTCAACAACAGCTACCACGGCAAGATCGCTAAGCGCAGCATCGAAGGCCCGCAGATTTGCACCAAGGCCGGCAAGCTCTCGCCCAGGGCGATCGTGGGCGGCGACTTCGTCGCGATCCAGCAGGATTACAACTACCACCTCGCGGCCCCCGGCAAGAAGACCGGCTCGAAGTGGGAGCAGATCATGATCTTCCCCGCGGGCAAGCGTTACTTCATCTCCATGGACAAGATCACCAGCGTCAACAGCAGTGACGCGATGTTCCTGCGACTCGATATGCCCGGCCACATCAAGCACAAGAACGGCGACACCTTCAGCGAGATTTATCTGAGCTACGGCGCGCTTCCCTCGAAACTTGATCGGAGCAAGGAAGGCCGCCCGCGCCTGGAACGAGGCCAGCGCATTCCGTCGAGCGAATTCACGAAGGACTTCGCCCCCGACGAGCGGTTCCTTTACCAGCGCGACGACAAGAACATCCCCAAGCGCATGATCCGCGCCTACCGCATCCGCGATCCGAAGACCGGCGCGGACGGGCCGTGGCTGGCGGGCATGACGCTGGATCCAGCCGACGTGTGCGAAGCGTGGTGCCACCAGCGCGGCTACATCTGCATGATCGAAGAGTTCGGTGGTCGGCCCATTAAGGAAGGCGAATCGTTCAGCGCCGCCTTCATCGTGGGCTTCTTCGACTCCATCGAGGAAATGGAAAAGGTCTACGACCAGCACGCGGGGCATAACGCCATCAGCCTCGACGTGGAAAGAAAGACCTGGAAACTCATCAAGAGCAAGTGAGTGGGAAGAACACGCGCGATCGATTCATCGCGGCAGTGCGATGACGCCGTCCCGCAGCACGCACTGGCCTCGCAGTTCGAGCAGTTTGATGCCCGTCTCGACCGCCTGTTGTGTCGCGAGGGTGATGCGCTTGAAGCCGAAGAGTTTCGCCGTCTCGCGCACCAGCGCATCGGCGGGCAGGCCGATCTGCTGCTCCAACACATATCGCACGGCGTTGGCGTATTCGATCGGCGGAATCTCGTCGGGGCGGCGCGGCAGTTCGTCCGCATCCTCATGCGGCACGCGAAACCCGATGAACGTCGCCGCCGACTGTTGCGGCGGCCACAGATACTCGTCAACCACCGTCGGGCGCGCGTCATCGGGCAGCGCCGCCATGATCTGCCGCACGTGGCTGGCGGCGCGCTCCGTCACGCGCGTGAAGCCCCAGAACGCGGTCACCCGCCGCAGCGCCAGGTCCACGTGAACCGGCGCTTCATGCTTCAGCACGCGCAGCAACACGTCGCGAATCTGCCGCCGGCTCCTTCCTTCGTAGAATTCTTCCGCATTGCCGTACTTCGTCGCCACCGTCACCGCGCGATAGGTGCGGATCAACTTCGGCTCCGCGGCGTCATTCTCCGCATCACCGTCTTCCCCTATATCGCTTTCCGAGTCAGGCGATGGGTCATCCGCAGCAGGTGATTCGTCCAGCTTCATTGGACCCGAATCGCCAAGCCCAGGGACTCCCGTCCCTGGGCTTTCCACCTGTGCGGTCTCGGGCGGCTCGACGGTTTTCGCCGCCTCGCGCTGTTTTGTCGTCGCGGCGATCGCCTGCTCGATGCGTTCGATCTGCCGCTGCGGATCGAAGCGCCAGTCGCTGCTCCACACGCGGATCAGCCGCCAGCCGAGATTCTCCAGCACGCTCTGCCGCAGGCGATCGCGATCCCGCGCGGTCTGGGCCGCAGCGTAGAACGGTCCGTCGCAGAGAATGCCCAGCACAAAATCATCCTCGGTGGACTGGCCGCCGCGCACCGCGATATCGATGCGGAAGCCCGAGCAGCCCACGTGCGGTTCCGTGCGCCAGCCCCGCGCGAGAAGCGCCGCGGCGATCGCCTTTTCCAGCGATGCGCCGGTCCCGTCGAACGGCAGCGCGATCGCCTGCGAAATCGCCAGCGGCCCGCGATCCGCATAGTCGAGGAACGACTTCAGATGCTTCACCGCCAGCGACTGCGTGCGGGAAAGATCGATCTGATCCGCACGCAGGCAGGAGTAGACGACGACCTGCTCCCGCGCGCGGGTGATCGCGACATTCAACCGCCGCTCGCCGCCCTGGCGATTCAGCGGGCCGAAGTTCATCGCGACGCGGCCGGTTTCATCGGGGCCATAGCAGATGGAGAAGAGAATCACATCGCGCTCATCGCCCTGCACGTTCTCCAGATTCTTCACGAAAACAGGCTCGGCGACGGCATCGGTGAAATAGGGCTCCAGCTTCGGATTCTTCCGCCGCGCTTCGTCGAGCAAGTCCTCGATGAGCACCTGCTGCGGAATGCTGAACGTGACGACGCCGATGCTGTGCGCCGGCGCGTCCGCGCCGTTCTCCGCCGCCGCCGTCAGCCGGGCGACGATTTCCGCCACGATCGCCTCGGCTTCCGCCGGATTCGTGCGCGTCGAGCCGCGCTGGTAGCGGCCTTGCGGCAGATATCGCATCGACACGCCGCGCTTCGCGTCGCGCGGCAGCGGCGAAGGGAATGTCTGCAACCGGTTGTCGTAGTAGTGATAGTTGCTGAACGTGATCAGGCTCTCGTGCCGGCTGCGGTAGTGCCAGAGCAATCGCATCGAGGGCAGGCCCGACGCGCTGCATTCATCGAGCACGCTTTCCAGTTCCTCGAAATCATCTTCGTCCTGCGTCTCTTCCTCGTCATCCATCTTCTGGAAAAAGTTCGTCGGCGGAAGCTGCTTGCTGTCGCCCACGACGATCACCTGCGCCCCGCGCGCCACCGCGCCGACCGCGTCCCACACCGGAATCTGCGATGCTTCGTCGAAGACCACCACATCCACGGGCGGGAACGCCGCGTCCAGATACTGCGCCACCGAAAGCGGGCTCATCAGCAGGCACGGTTTCAATCGCGGCAGCAGGTTGGGCAGCTTCTGAATCAGCTTGCGCACCGGCATGTGCCGGCGCTGCAGCTTCAACTGCCGCTGCAGAATGCCCATCTCGGACTGATCCGACATGCCGCCCTGCACCCTGGGCACCTGCGCGCACAGTTTCGCGCTGACGAAGCGGGCTGCCAGGTCGAGTTGCTCGCGGTCGAGCTTCGCGAACCGATCAATCTTGCGCTCGTGATCAATGCTGCTGAACCGGCGGAGCACGTCGCTGTCGTCGGTGACGAGATTGATCCACAGCGAATAAAACGAACGCGCGAAGACATCGGCAAGCTGCGCCGGCAGCACCGGGTCGACGTGCGCTTCCATCGCGGCCACGAGGGGCCTGAGTCCCGCCTGCGTCGCAGCCTGGCAGGCGCGGCGGTAGAGACACCAGTCGGGCAACTGCCGCGTCGCGGCTTTCCATCGTCGCGCGGCGTCGCGCACCATGGGCAGATGCCCTGGTGCAGCCGCGTCGCCGAAAGCCTTTGCTTCATCGACGAGCAGCAGCATCACCAGCGCTTGCCGCGATGTCTCGAGGGAATCGAGCCTGCCCAGATACACGTTCGCCGCGGTCGCCAGGGCTGCGCCATCGGAAAAGCCGTCGCGCTCCAACGTCGCCAGTGCGATGCAGCGGGCGCGCAGCGATGCGTCGAAGTCGCGCGAACCGGCGGCGCCCTGGTGGTCGCGAAAGCGATCGCACCAGTGCAGCACCGCGTCGAGCTTGTCCCAGATCGTGACGGTTGCAGGATCAGCCGCACTGTTCGCCACGTTCCACTGGCTGCCGAAGAATCGGGCGCCGGGATTGCTCGGATCGTTGATCGCCTGATCCTCGACGCGCAGCTTGATCGCGCTTTCCAGATCGTTGACGAGCTGTTCATTCGGCGGCAGATCGCCGGCGGCCAGATGCGCGGCGATCGCCTTGCGCGTGCGCCAGCGCGGAATCCAGGCGGTGAGGAAGAACCCGGTCATCCCTTTGCGAAGCTGCGCGAGCAGCGCGTCCAGATCCTGCGTCAGCAGCGATTCCTTGTAGCGCAGCAACAGTTTCTTTCGAAGCGCATCGCGGGCCTGGCCACGCTCGATCAGCGCCGCCAACGTCTGGCGCAACTGCGGCCAGGCGGGATCGGTGAGCAGCGATTCGGTCGGGCGCGCCTCCTCACGCAGCAGATTTACGAGATCGCGCAGCCAGGCGAGGCCGGCGCGACTGATACCGCATGCGGTGTTCATCCGCACAAGTCGCGCGTCTCGCAACAGATTGTCCGTCGCCTTCTCCAACTCATCCGTCGCCGACACGCAGCGATCCGACGCCTGCGCCAGCTGCTGCGGCAGCGTCGTCAGCCATTCCCGGCAATCGGTTCCCGCGAATGGATGTGATGGAATAGCGCCGGCCATCGCCGCAGCGGAGGCAAGCTGCTCGATCGCGCCGTCGATCGCGTCCAGCTTTGCCGCGTCAACCATTCTGATCCACGCTGGATCGAACGTGACGCGCGAGCCTTCGCCCAGCGCGATGAGCCGCCCCATCACCTGATAGACCGATTGGCCCATCGCGTGCTTCTCGTGCAGCACCTCCACCCACTGGTTCAACTCCGCGCGACTGTGACTGAGCTTCTCCGCCTGGCTCGTCCAGTTCTCCGGTGATTGCGCACGCGAAACATTCAGCGCAGCCTCGATTTGCGACAGCACTTCGCGCTTGCTCGACTTGTGCGAATGCAGTTCCAGGCAGAACGGCCCAAGCCCGATCCGGCTCAGCCGGCGATGCACCACGCTCAGCGCCGCCATTTTTTCCGCCACGAAAAGCACGCGCTTGCCGTGCGCCAGGCAGTGCGCGATCAGGTTCGTGATCGTCTGTGACTTGCCCGTGCCCGGCGGGCCTTCCAGAACGAAGCTGCGCCCGTCGTGCGCGGCGAATACGGCCGCCAACTGCGAACTGTCC
Source organism: uncultured Phycisphaeraceae bacterium (assembly GCA_964426135.1). Taxonomy (GTDB): domain Bacteria; phylum Planctomycetota; class Phycisphaerae; order Phycisphaerales; family Phycisphaeraceae; genus CAYRPN01. The sequence goes on from CAYRPN010000026.1 coordinate 48,945, forward strand.
GCGTCCAGCGAGCAGAACGTCTCCGCCGGCGGGCGCGACTCGTCGAGGCCCGCGGGATTCGGAAATGCGCCGTTGGGATCGAAAGGCGTCCTGGGCCTTTCGATCAGATATTTCACCACGCGGCTCTGCATCAGCTCCTGCGAACGATCCTGCAGATCGAGCCACATGAGGAATTTCGTGAAGCTGAAAAGCCCCAGGTGCGCTTCATCGCGCACCTCCCAGCGCGGGATGTCGCGCACCGCCTTGCGGAAGCGCTGCAGAATCGCGGGCACATCGAGGCCTTGCTCGTCCTCGACGAGCTCGTCGAGACCGGCGATGTCGATGCCGAACTCAACCCGCAGCTTCTCGAGCAGCGTGATGTTGATGCGCGGCTCTTCGTCGCCCAGCGCCACGTTGAATCCCTCGCGCACGCTCTTGCGCTGCAGATCCAGAGGCAGCAGAAGGATCGGGGCGCGGCGGGGCGCGGTGGCGTCGTCCGTTTCGTACCACGTGAGAAAGCCGACGGCGAGGTAAAGGACATTCGCGCCGGTTTCCTCCAGAGCGGTGCGGGCGGCGCGATAGATGCCCAGCATCCGATCGTCGAGCGCATCTTCGGCGAGCGTGGCGTGGAGCCTGCGCATGCCGAGGGAATCGCGCTGAAGTTGCTCGCCCATGTCTTCGCCGGTGCGCTGGCGGTGTGTTTCCAGATCGCGCGGGCTGGCTTCGTCGAGCAGCTTGGGGCGAGGCAGGACGGAGAAGGTCGAGCCGCCGGAAAGCGCGTTCTCCAGCGCGGCGACATCGGAGCAGAGCAGCGGGATGGATAGTTTCGTCTCGCGGAAATTAATCAGGCGATTGCGGAGCGAGAGATCCAGCAGCTTGCGCTTCCACCGCTCGAGGCGGGCGTTGGGAGGCTCGGCGGGCTGGGAGGGCGCGGACTGGGAGGGCGCGGGCTGGGAGGGTGCAGACTGGGAGGGCGAGGCTCCTGCCGAGCCGGAGGCTGCCGGTCGCGCCGAATCCATACCGGGCTTGAAGCTGATTTCTTCGAAGCTCTTTTCGGGCGATGCATGCGAAAAAGTAGCGTCAGGAATTTCGTTCACCCGACCCTCACCCCTGCCCTCTCCCTGAGAGGGAGAGGGGGTTGGCCCGCCGTTGGCCGAGGACTGCCCCTCTGGTGCGGGCACATTGTCTCGCGCGGTTTCGCCGCCCTGTTTGGCCTCGACAATCGTGTAGGTCCCCAGCGCCACGCGCATCGGCAGCGGGCGCACGCCCAATTGCCGGGCGCTGCGCAGATCGATCGCGGCGAGGAAATCTTGCGTCGACAGCAGTGTGCGCGTGGCGTTCTTTTCTGCTTCGTCGAAACTGGCGCCGCCGTTTGCCGCGGGCGTTTCGCCATGGCCGGCGCGATGCGTCGCCAGCGTCGTTTCGACAACCAGCATCTCGCCCAACTGCACGCGCTTGCGAACCCGCGCGGCGTCCTCGACCGCCGGTTCGGGGAAAGAATCCGCGTTGAGCCAGACGCCGAGGAACGCGTGGCCGCGAACGATGGTGATGAGCGGGTTGAGCCCCGCCTGTTCGCAGCACGCCGCCAGAAGGAGCGCGAGGTCGACGCACGTGCCCAGGCGATACTGAAGCATCTCCTCGGGCGAACGTATTTTCTGGCCCTGTTCTTCAAAGCTGGCGGGCGGCGTGACGTAGGTGATCTGCGCGTCCGCCACGGCTCGGTAGATCGCCTCGACGATCCGCCGGACGCGCTGCGGGCTGCGCGACTGATAGCCGGCGAGCGAGTCGTCGCCCGTCTGCTCGCGCAGGTGGACGGCTGCGCGGGCGAGCAAGCCGCCGATCGCCGGGTGATTCGGCATCACGAACGCGGCGAGCATCTCCGGCAGCGAGCCTAGGCCCGCCCATTCGTTGTAAGCCAGCACCTCGATGGGCACGCGTGAACTGCCGATGCTCACATCGCCCTGCAGCGCTTCGGCTTCCAGATGCACGGTCTGCCGTTCGATCTGATGCGCGAGCACGGCTGCGTCGAGCCGAAGCTCGACTTTCTCCACATTGAACGTCGCGCCAGGCGCCGCCGGGGGCAGGCGATTCACCGTGCATTGCCAGACCGCCGCCAGCAGCGAATCGATCCAGACGCGCACGGTGACATCGGTGAGTTCGCGATCGGTGAGATTCCGCAGGCGCAGCAGCTTGACGACGGGAACATCGTTCTGTTCCATCGCGTAGTTCACGCGGGCGTCGTGTACCAGTTCGATGGCGACGAGCGGCGGCGCGGGAACGGCGGGCGTTGGCGCGCGATCGCCTTGGGCGACGGGTTGTTGGGCGCTTCCTTCCATCGACGTGCAATGTAACCGATCCGGCTATTTCCGTTCCCACTTGAACGTCGGCTTGCCCATCGTCGATGCGTAGAAAATGCCGCGTTCCACATCCCAGGCATAGTTCGGCCCGACCAGGCCGACGGTGAATCCCGTCGGCAGCGGCGCGACCTTCTCCCACGTCTTGGCGCCGTCCTTGGTTTCGATCAAGCCATCCTTGCCGGCCATGATGAAATGCTGGTCGCTCTTGCCGAAATACGGCCCCATTAGTGCCTTGGTGTCGCAGAGCACCGCCCACGTCTTGCCCTGATCTTTGCTCGCGAGCAGGCCGACATCGCTGGGCCAGTAACCGATGTTGCCGTGCAGCGTCATGACCGGCGCGACGAACTTCACTTTCGCGCCGCGCTCGTGCTGGATCGTCGCTGTGTCCCAGGTCGCGCCGGCGTCGGCGCTACGGAGGATTCCTTCGCCGCGGGTAGCGACGAAGGTCTTCGCGTCGAACAGGCCCAGGCCCTTGTAATCTCGGTCTTCCTTGGCGATTTTGTTGTCCGCGCCGGCTTTGCCGAGGTTGCTCCACGTGGCGCCGCCGTCGTTCGTGACGCACAGCACGCCGCCCGACTCGTGACGGAACGAAAGCATCGTCTTGCCTCCGCCCGCCCAGTCGACCGCGCCGAAGTCGAGATGATTCGTGGTCCACTTCTTCCACGTCTTGCCGGCGTCGTGCGTTGAGCCGGCCGCGCCATAGATCATGAAGCACGCGAGTTTGCTGCCCGCCGGATCGAAGTTGAGCGCCCAGCCTGTTTCACAGCGTCCGCCGATGGCGCCGCCGTCGACGCGGGAAAAGGTCTTGCCCTGGTCCGTGCTCTTCCACATGCCGTTGTCGCAGATGACCATGTAGACATCGCCGGTCTTCGGATCGACGGTGACGCCGGCGGTGTGGCCGGGGTACCCGATCTTCTTGCCGTCTTGCTGCAGCTGTGCGATGACGGGGTCGGAAATGTTGACCCATTCGGCGGCATGGGATAGCCCGGCCGAATACAGCGACAGGATTGCGGCAAACAGAACGAACATACGATGAGTGTTGGACATGCGGTCTCCGCGTCGAGTGTATGTAGCGGTCGGCAGTCGAGTATCCGCCCAGGCCAGAAGTATGTCGTGCGTCTCACCCATCATCCCAAGTCTCTCCGTTTGGAGGAGAGAAGGGGCTGGCGTCGTTGCCCTCGGCGTTGGCTACTTGCTTTCGAACTTGCGTTCATGCTTCATCGACGGCACGCCCACCACATACGTCTTGCCGTCCGCGTCCACAGACAGTTTCACGCTGTGGCCCTCGCATTGATCCGTCGCGACGTGGTTGGCGATCATGTCGTCGGCGGTGTTGTTCTGCACATCTTTGCGGAGGTTTTTGTGAACCTGATAAAGCGCCTTGACCGACGGCGCGCCCTTCACCGCCAGGAACGCCAGCGGCTGGCAGCCCTTGACGTGGCCGTTGTTGAAGACGGCAACGGTGGGCGCGACGCTCTGGATCAGCAGCGGATTGTTGCTGGCATCGAGGCCGTGATGGTTCACCTGGTAGACGTCGACTTCGCCGACGAGGTTGATGGGGGCCACGAGTTTTTCCTCGACGTTCCAGGTCAGGTCGCCGCAGTCGAGGAAATCGAATGAGCCGAAGCGCAGGAGCATGACGGTGCTGTTGGCGTTGTCGCTCTTGTCTTCGGTGCGGCGGACGGGTTCCTTGGCGAGCGGATGTTCGTTGGCGGTGAACTGCTTGCCGCCGGGACCGCCGGGGGCGCCGGGGGCGGGGTAGGTGTTGTTGTCGCCGGGTTTGGGAGGCGCGCCGGCGGCGTTGGGGACGATGAACTGCTGGTTGACGCCCAGACAGACGAGCGACAGCGGCGGCTGCTTCTTGTTGGAATTGGTAATGACCCGCAATAGCGAAATCTCGTCGCCGGGCTTGAGTGTATGTTTCTTGCCGGCCTTGATCGCTACATACTGTTCGATTGCCTTGCCTGCCTCCTGCTTGCGGGATTCACTGTTGCCGTTGTCATAGAGATTGCCGATGGGCAGTTCCGCGGCAACTTCCGCGGCTCCGCCGAAGTGATCGGTGTGGAAGTGCGTGATGATCAGGTGATCGATCTGCTTGAGGCCATGCGCTTTGGCGGCCTTGATGATGCGGCCGGCGTCGCGGCCGCCGGGATTGCCGGCGTCGATGAGGATCGCCTCGCCGGCGGGGGTGACGATGAGCGTGGCACCGCCGCCCTCGACATCGACCCATTCGATATCGAGTTTGCCGTCGGCCTTGCCGGCAAGCGCCGGCGAAGGGGCGAGGCAGACGATGGTGACAAACGCGATGGCGAAGAGTGATCGCATGGGGCGGCTCCTGATGCACCGGGTGAATGCGTTTGAGAACGAAGTGATTGTACTGATCGCGGGCAAGCATTCGACTGCAACAGTTTCATACTGCAATCTCTGCGTGACGGGCGGGGCGTGCTTTACAACATTTCCGCTTTCGCACTTTGTCACGACGTCACCAGGGAGTTCATCATCATGCTCACATCGCGCAGACTGCTTCGGTCGTGGTGGTTCGTTGTTTCGTTCGCTTGGATGGCAGCGCCGATGCTGGCGCAGGACTCTGCAAAGTTGGGTGAGGAAGCGGCCAAACCGCCGGCGTCGGACACGCCTGCGCCGCAGCCGCCTCCCTACATCACGGTCAACCCGATCATCATCAGCGCCTCGCGCTATGCGCAACCCGCCTTCGACACGCCCGCCAATGTCGGCGAGGTGAGCGGTGAGGAGATCCTTGAGCGCGGCTACCGCACCGTGCCCGAAGCGCTGCAGTATGAGCCGGGCGTCATGGTGCAGAAGACGGCGCATGGCCAGGGCTCGCCGTTCATTCGCGGCTTCACCGGGTTTCGCACGCTCATGCTCATCGACGGCGTGCGGCTGAACAACTCCGTCTTCCGCGAAGGGCCGAACCAGTACTGGGCCACGGTCGATCCCTACTCCGTCGCGCAGCTCGAACTGGTCAAGGGCCCAAGCTCCGTGCTCTATGGCTCCGACGCCATCGGCGGCACGGTGAATGCGATCACGAAATCACCCGTGGGCTACGGCGTGGGCACGAACGTGAACAGCCGGGCGTACTACCGCGTCGCCAGCGGCGAGAACTCGCACACCGTCCGCGGCGAAACCAGCATCACCGTCGATGACAAGATCGGCTTTCTCATCGGCGGCACCGGCAAGTGGTACGGCGATCTGCGCGCCGGCCACGGATCCAGCGATCTGGACAATTCGGGCTACGACGAGTGGGATGCCGACTTCAAGGGCGAGTATTTTTTCAACCCGGACACCAAACTGGTCTTCGCCTATCAGCGCGTGCAGATCAATAGCGCTCCGCGCACGCACTCGACGAATGTCGCCAAGTCGTTCGCAGGCTCGGCGATCGGCACCGACCGGCAGCGCGACTTGGACAATAATCGAGAACTGGCGTACGTGCAGTTGCACAGCGAGAACGTGAAGGGCCAGTTCTTCGACACGCTGCGGGCTGGTCTCTCCTGGCAGAGTCAGTGGGAATCGGAAGACCGCATCGTCGCCAACGGCAACCGCAATCTCGCCGAGTTCAACGTGGGCACAGCCGGGGTGTTCGTGCACCTCGAATCGCCGACGCCTGTCGGCAGGCTGGCGTATGGGCTGGAGTACTACCACGACAACGTGAACAGCTTCGAACGCCGCAGCAATGAAGCGGCCCCGCGCATTCAAGGCCCCGTCGGCGACAACGCGGCGTACGACCTGCTGGGCATTTATCTGCAGGACACGATTCCACTGGCGGAGCACCTGGATCTCGTGCTAGGCGGGCGCTTCACCTACGCCGCCGCCGAGGCCGATCGCGTGCATCAGCCGGAACTCAACCCCATCACCAGCACGCCGATCGCGATCGAGGATGACTGGTCGAACTTCGTCGGCTCCGCACGCGTGATCTATGGGCTGGTGCCCGAGCGTCTGAATCTTTTCGGCGGCGTGTCGCAGGGCTTCCGGGCGCCCAACCTTTCCGATCTAACGGCGTCGCGATCGGCGGCGAGCGGCGCTTTCGAGTCGGCCGCCCTCGATGTTGATCCGGAGCACTACCTGAGCTTTGAAGTGGGCCTCAAAGCGGATCACCAGGACTACGGCGCGCAGACGTCGTACTTCTACACCGTGATCCAGGACATGATCATTCGCGGCCCCACCGGTCAGACCACCGGCGGCGTGCCCGATGAACCGATCGTGCGCGGCGTCAACAGCGGCGACGGCTATGTGCAGGGCGTGGAACTGGAAGGCTGGTACCGCGTGTGCCCGGACTTCACCGTCTTCGGCAACGTGACTTGGATGGAAGGTCGCGTCGATACCTTCCTCAATGTGACCGATCCCACCTCGCTGCGCGAGCGCGCCCTGTCGCGCGTGCAGCCGCTGACCGGGCTGATCGGCCTGCGCTACGACGAGCCGGCGCGGAAGTGGTGGGCTGAGACAACCGTGCAGAGCGCGGTCAAGGCCGATCACCTTTCCCCCGGCGACGTCGCCGACACACAGCGCATCCCGCCGGGCGGCACGCCCGACTGGACCGTCTGGTCCATCCGCGGCGGTATCCGTGTGACGCCGGACATCACCGCGACGATCGGCCTGGAGAACCTGACCAACGAGGATTACCGCATCCACGGCTCAGGCATCAACAACGTCGGCAGACAAGTCGTGCTGGGGATCGAAGTGAAGTTCTGAAAGCGTAGCGCGTGCCGCTCAAGGAGCCGCGCACGCAGTAAGCGGGGGCCAACCTGATCAGCGGTCGGGCCAAGTCTTCGAGGCCGATCTGTACCTTGTGCGCTGAATCGATCGAGCCTCATGGACTCGGCCCGACCGCTAAGGATCGTGACCGAAATATCTTCCCGACTTGGCTGTTTCCGATTCCCCTCCCTCTTAGGGAGGGGTTAGGGGAGGGTCGGGCGCACTGC
>CAYRPN010000027.1:0-53682 GCA_964426135.1 uncultured Phycisphaeraceae bacterium
GTGCGTCGCGACCCTCACCCCAGCCCTCTCCCTGGAAGGGAGAGGGGGCCGGAATGCAAGCCCCAGGAGGAGCGATGACGCACCCTGCATGGTGCCATCTGCATAGCAAACCCCGCATGACGCACCGCAAAAGATGAATTGCTTTCTACTTCGTGCCTTCCGCCACCGCGCTCTTGGACTTGCCCGCCTGCTCCTTCGTCGCCTGCAACTGCTTCTGCAAGTCGTCGATTTTCTTCGTGGCGTCGGCGTTGGCGGTGGTCAGCTTTTCCACCTGCTTCTGCAGCGCGTCGCGCTGCGCGGTCATCTCGGTGATCTGGCGAGCCAGCGTTTCCGTCTGCTTCTGCAAATTGTCGCGCTGCGTCGTCATCTCGGTGGCTTGACGCGTCAGCGTTTCCGCCAGCTTTTCGGAGCTGGCGAGTTTGCCGGCCAATTCCGTCTCGCGCTTGCGCACTTCCGCCGACTCCGCCTGCGCCGCCAGTCGGGCGGCGGCGAGTTCCTTCTCCAGCGTCGCCAGCTTCGCCTTGTTCTCCTCAATGGTTGCGCTGAGCGTGTCGGTCAGAGCCTTGGCGGTCTCCGCCTGCCGGTCGGCGATCTGCTTGGTGAGCAAGTGCTGGGCGGCGAGTTTGTCGGCCTGTGCTTTCGTCAGATCGGAGCGCTCGATCGCGGTGGCGAGCCTGATGTTCGCATCCGCCAGGTCATCGCCGCGGCGGCGAAGCTGCTCCTGCAGCGCAGCCAGCGTTTTTTCGCCTTCAACGGCTGTGCTGACGACTTCGTCGAGTTTGGTCTTTGTGGATTCGAGCCTGCCCTGCACATCGGTGATGCTGCGCGTCGAGGCCCACAGCCCGATTCCGCCGGCCACCAGCAGCACCGCGACGATGCCCCAACTGACCGCGCCGACCCTGCGTGCCCGCGTCAGATCCTGCCCGGCCGTCTCCGCCACGCGCTGCCACGCCGCCACCATGCCGCCGGCCAGTTGCAGTTCGCGCTTGGAGATCAGTTCCAGTTCGCTGCCCGTGGCGTTCTGAAATCGGCGCGGCTCAGCGGATTCCGGTGCGACGGACTCCTCGGCGGAACTGTCGCTGGCGCCTTGTTTCGTTGCGTGATTCGTGCTCGCGTGCTCAGACGCACCGGCCGCGCTGCCGTTGTCGCCGGCAGGAGTCGCGTTGGATTCTGCGGTAGTTTCGCCCTCGTCGAGAAGTTCGATGAGCACCTGCAGCTTGCCGGAATGATGGCGCGAAGGCGCTTTTCCGGCGTCGATCCAGGCTTGCAGCGTAGCCACATCGACGCCCAGCGTCCTTGCCGCGACTTCGCGATCCTGCCATTCAAAGCTCATTCTGCAAACAAGGGTAATCGCCGGGCGCGGCGTGGTCAATATGAAAGTACGAAGGAGACGAGACAGGAGACGGGAGACAGGAGACAGGAGACAGAAGACAGAGGACAGAAGACAGAAGACAGAAGACAGAAGAAGGGGAGACTGATTCTGACGCTGCTACTTCTGCACATGGTGCACAGAGGGCTCGATGGGAAGAGTCACAACAGGAAATGCGAAAATCAAAATGCAAGAGCCGAGCACCGAATCAGTTCTTCTGAGTTCTGACTCCTGACTCCTGACGATCTGGTAAAACACACGGCGTTACCCACGGCACCTGGAGTTTTCCATGCTCGAACTGACTTCGCTCATCCGCGACATTCCCAACTGGCCCAAGCCCGGCATCATCTTCAAGGACATCACGCCGCTGCTGCGGAATCCCGCGGGCCTGGCGCTGGCGGTGGAGATGATGGCCAACCCGTTTCGCGGACAGCGCATCGATGTCGTGTGCGGCGCCGAGAGCCGCGGCTTCATCTTCGGCACCGCCATCGCCCAATCCCTCAGCGCCGGCTTCGTACCCATTCGCAAACCGAACAAACTTCCATTCTCCAAGCACCGCGTCGAGTACGGCCTCGAATACGGCACCGACACCCTCGAAATCCACACGGATGCCATTACCCCAGGCCAGCGCGTGCTGATGGTCGATGATCTCTTGGCGACCGGCGGCACGCTGGGCGCGTGCCTCGATCTGATCAAGAAGCTCGGCGGAGAAATCGTCGGCGTCACTGTGCTCATTGAGTTGATGTTCCTCAAGGGACGCGACAAGGTCAGGCCCCACGATGTGCATGCGGTGATTCAGTTTTGAGGAAGGGGCGAGGGAAGAGGGCCAAGCGAAAAGGACCAAGGGAAGAAAAGCCGCGGAGCGAAGGGATTTCGCCGCCGCCATCGCCCGTTTAGCGACGGGGCTTGCCCCGTTCCGACGATGCGCGATCAGACTCATGGAAGCGGGATAAACCGCGTCGCCAAACGCCGCCATGGCGAAACGAAAAAAGAACAACCCGACCACTCCGCAGTTGCAGACGTACTACCACCTGTCGCAGCGACCTGCGCAGGCGCTGCTGTTCCTGCTCCCGCTGGTGATCGTCTACGAACTGAGCATGGCGCTATCCGTGCGCGGCGGCGATCCGCGCGACATCTACGCCCGTTCGCTGCTGCACATGGCGTTTGATTTTCTGGGCGTCACCGGCTTCTTCCTGCCGGGGATCCTCGTGGTCGTTGTGCTCTTCACCATGCACGTGATCGCCCGCGACAAGCTGCAATGGCGGCCGGCGACTTACGCGGTCATGTGGCTCGAATCGCTCACGCTGGCGATGCCGATTCTCCTCTTCGCCGTGGTCTTCGTGCCCAAGACGCCGATGGCGGCGGAGCTCTACGCCACCATCGGCAAAGCGACGTGGATGCGCCAGATCGTCTTCAGCGTCGGAGCCGGCATCTACGAGGAACTCGTCTTCCGCATGATCGGCATCGCGCTGGTCCACGCGCTCCTCATTGATCTGCTCGTCCTGCCCAAGCACGTCGGCGAACTGGCGGCCATCGCCATCACGGCGCTGCTCTTTTCGCTCTACCATTTCTCCGAGCACAATCCGTTCCAACTGCGCAAGTTTCTTTTCTATCTCCTGGCGGGCGTCTACCTCGCGTGCATCTACATCTACCGCGGCTTCGGCATTGTCGCCGGCACCCATGCGATGTATGACGTGCTCGTGGTCACCCTGGCGGCGAGCCGGGAGTGAAACGCTCATTCCCGTGCGCACCATTCGAACAAGGTCGCCCACTCGCGTCGCTGCTTTTCGATCAATTCCGCCGGCGCCGCGCCACGGGTGTGGGCCGCTTCCACCGCATCGATGAAAGCGTGGCCGTCGCCGTAGCCTTCGATCTGTTTCATCGCGGGGTGGTTGCCCACGCGGCGGAACCAGTAGTGGCTGTTCCAGAAATCACCTTCGCGCCGGTGCATGATGCCGTGCCAGAAGGAGCCGGTGGGGTTCTCGATGCCCTGGCTGATGACGTGGCTGCGGTCGAGTTCATCGACATAGAGCCACAGCCCGGCGCAGAGCAGCGGTTGTGCCGCCAGCGAGGGTGATGCCACGATCTTCCGCACCAACGCGACCAGTTCATCACCGGCGTCGCGCGTCACGACCAACTGCATCAGCGCGCGATCCAGCGGCAACTTCTCAAACAGCGGAGCTACCGCGGCGGCAATTTCGGGCGGCAGTTTCAGCATCATGAATCGGCCTCGGGAAACGGGTTGTGGAACGTGGTGACGAAGGGTTGCCGTGGGGCGCGGCGGGCAATGCCCGCCGGCTAAACGGCGGCAGTTCCACCGCCAACCTCTCGTCTCTACTTCTCACTCCTCGCACCTCGCTCCTCACTCCTCCCTCCTCTCTCCTTCTCTAACTCATCCCCAGGTACGCCTTCTTCACCGCGTCCGTCTTCGCGAGGTCCTTCGCATCGCCCTGCATGACGATGGAGCCGACCTCCAGCACATACGCTTCATGCGCCACTTCGAGCGCCATGTGGGCGTTCTGTTCCACGAGCAGGATGGTCGTGCCCTGGGCGTTGATCTGGCGAATGATCTGGAAAATAAGCTGGACGAGCTGCGGCGCCAGGCCCAGCGACGGCTCATCGAGCAGCAGCAGCTTCGGCCGGGCGAGCAGGGCGCGGGCGATCGCGAGCATCTGCTGCTCGCCGCCGGACAAGGTGCCGGCATTCTGCTTGAGCCGTTCGCGCAGACGCGGGAACAGGGTCAGCACGTGCTCGTGATCCTTGCTGACATCGTCGCCATGCTTTCGCGTGAAAGCCCCGATGCGCAGGTTCTCTTCCACCGTGAGATTGGGAAACACGCCCCGGCCCTCGGGCGCCTGGGCGACGCCCAATCGCACAATCTCATGTGCCGGCAGAGCCGCGATGGACTTTCCGCGAAAGAGCACATCGCCCGCGCTGGGCCTGACCAGCCCGCTGATCGCCCGCAGCGTGGTGGACTTGCCCGCGCCGTTGCAGCCGAGCAGCGCGACGGTCTTGCCTTCCTCCACGGAAAAGCTGATCCCGTGCAGCGCCTTGATCGCGCCGTAGCAGACGTTCAGGTTGCGGACTTCGAGTAATGCCACGGTTGACTCCAAAGGCGCGTTGGCCGCAGATGGACGCAGATGAATGAGATGACCCGAGAAGTCTACTTGTTGAGGCGGATCCGAAACATGTTCGAAAAACAAATTGCTGTTGAGCGGCCGCAGCGGCGCACACGCGATAATCAACCGCAAGAGAAGTACACCGCCGCCAAGCTTCTCTCCAGCAGCGGGTTATCCACCACTCGCTGGGGCTCGCTGCCAAGCACTCGACTGCGATTTGCGCCATGCCTTCCAACCGGGAGGCATGTCGGCAATTTCCAGTACGCTCGCGTCTAGATTCACGATCTCTTCCAGCGCCACAAGTGCGGCGTTTGACATATCGAACGTCCGCCCGTTGAGGAACTGCCAGCCGTGATCGTCCTCATCGTGAAATACGACCAGAATCGGCTCCCTGTCGAAGATGATCGAGCGGAGCGTTACCACCGCACACCGCCGCTCCTGATCGAATGGCCAAGGGTCGTTCGCCATGGTGGATATCCAATTCATCTGCGTGCATCTGCGGCTACTTCACCGGCTCGCCCAAATACGCCTTGATCACTTCTTCGTCATTCTGCACTTCGTGCGGGGTGCCGCAGGCGATGGTTTGGCCGTGGTCGAGCACGGTGATGCGCTCGCACACGTCCATGACCAGGCCCATGTCGTGCTCGATGAGCAGGATGGTGAGGTTGAACTTTTCGCGGATGTTGCGGATGAGGCCGGTGAGCGAGCGCTTCTCGCTTGGGTTCATGCCCGCGGCCGGCTCATCGAGCAGCAGCACCTTCGGATTCGTCGCCAGCGCCCGGGCGATTTCCAGTCGCCTCTGATCGCCGTAGGGCAGATTACGCGCCAGGTCGTCCGCGCGATCGCCCAGGTCCATCGCGTCGAGCAGGCTTCGAGCGTGGGCGGTCATTTCCGCTTCATCGCGCAAGTAGCGCGGCGAGCGCAGCAGCGTGTGCCAGAGCGTGTGCTTCGCGCGCAGGTGACAGGCGACCAGCACGTTGTCGAGTACGGAAAGATCGGAGAACAGGCGGATATTCTGAAATGTCCGCGCGATGCCGGCCCGGGCGATTTTCCACGACGGCAAGCCATGCACCGCTTTGCCGGCGAGCTGGATCGCGCCTTCATCGGGCGTGTAGACACCGGTGATGAGATTGAAGACGGTGGTCTTGCCCGCGCCGTTGGGGCCGATGAGTCCGTGCAAATCGCCGGGCAGGAGCGCGAGATTGAAATCGACGACGGCGCGCAGACCGCCGAAGGCGATGGAGACTTGGCTTGCTTCGAAGAGCGGCGATGTGGTCACGGCGTCGCCTCCTTCGCCGCAGGCAAAGTGGCCCGCCCGCGGCGCCAGGCGCGCCAATAGTCGGCGAACTCGCTCATGCCCAGCAGGCCCTTGGGGCGCAGGATCATCATCAGGATCAGCGCCAAGGCATAGAGAATCATGCGGTACTCGGAGAGCCGCACGCCCATCGCGCGGAGGACTTCCCACGCGATAGCGATCACGGCGAGCACGATCATCGCCTTGATCGCCTTGCCCCGTCGAACAATCGCCAGCACCGCAATCACGACAAGTGCGATCGGCCACGCGGCCGGCGGGTCGCGCAGAATCTCCGGAAGGAGCGTGATGAGAATCGCCGCCACAACGGAGCCGCTGACGGAGCCGAGCCCGCCGAGCACGACCATGATGAGGATGTCGAACGATTTCTGGAAGCCGAGCGTGCCGGGGATCAACCGCACCTGGTGCGCGTAGAGGCCGCCGGCGAGGCCGGTGAGGGCCGCGCTGATGACGAACGCGATGACCTTGTATCGCGTCACCGGCACGCCCATGGCGCTGGCGGCGACTTCGTTCTCGCGGATCGCCAGCAGGGCCCGGCCATGCGAGGAATTCTTCAGGCGAAACGCCACCGCCAGCGTAAATGTGACGAAGACCATCACCCAGAACGCGCTGGCGTAGTTGGGCACATCGCCGAAGCCTTTGGCGCTGCCGGCGTAGAGGAGCAGGTCGGGGAAGCCCACGTCCTCGATCTTCGCTCCCACCTGCATGTATTGTTCGAGTTGCTGAGGCGTGGGCGTTTCGCCTAGCTTTTCCATGACGATCTGCTCGCGGCTTTGTTCGAGCAGGATTCGCACGATCTCGCCGAAGCCGAGCGTCACGATCGCCAGGTAGTCGCCGCGTAATCGCAGCGAAGGAAGGCCGACGATCAGTCCCGCGATGCCGGCAATGACGGCGCCGGCGAGACATCCGCTTAGGAACAGCAAGTCGCCGCGCGCCAACAGGCCGCCGGTCATGTTGGCCAGCGCGTCACTGACTGCGACCATCCGCTCCGATGACCGGCTCAGTGCGCCGCCCGCGAAATCAGGGCTCTGCCAGAGAAGAATCGAACCGTAGTACGTGATGGTGCCGGCGGTGTACGCGCCCAGCGCCATGAAGCCGGCGTGGCCGATGGAGAACTGCCCGGTGAAGCCGTTCACGATGGTCAGCGACACGGCGAGCATGATGTTCACGCCCACGTCCAGCGCGATGCCGGCGAAATACTCATCCACGTGCGGCATCACGAAGCGATGCACCACAAACGCCAGCACCACGCCGACGGCCGGCAGCAGCAGGCTGCGGGCCGCGACATGCGGGAGGCTCAGGGCGGGTTGTGGAAGGGGCGAGTTCATCTAGTTCGAAGGATTTTCACCACGGATCGCACGGATGGGAGAAGAGACGAATAGTGAGTGATGAATGATGATTGGTGATTGGCCATAGCTGAAGTTCACGGATCGCCTGGGCGAAGAACCATTCATCGCTCACTATTCACTATTGGGACTTCTGAACAACCCAAGGAGTCTCGCGCAAAGGCGCAAAGCTCGCGAAGAAACGCCTCGAACTTGGCGTGCTTTGCGCCTTGGCGCGCGATTCTCGTCGGATATTCAGAGTTCACCATTCATCATTCAGCACTCACCATTCGTTTCGTTGTCTTGTCCCATCCGTGTTATCCGTGGTTGAAATTCGAATCACCGGGAATCATTGTCTACACCTTCTCCGCGACCGGCTTTCCCAGCAGTCCGCTGGGTTTGACGAGCAGGCAGAGGATGAGCAGGGCGAAGACGTACACATCTCGGAACTGGGCGGAGAGGTAGGCCGCGCCGAACCATTCGATCAGGCCGATGATGATGCCGCCGAGCATGGCGCCGTGCAGGTTGCCGATGCCTCCGACGACGGCGGCGACGAACGCTTTCAGGCCCAGCAGCACCCACGTGGAGGCCGCGGGCTGGTTGAGGTTGCGATACTCCAGGGCGAATAGCAGGCCCGCCGCCGCCGCCAGCGCCGAGCCGATCGCGAAGGTCATGCTGATGACGCGATCCACCGGCACACCCATCAGCGCGGCGGTGGTGGGATCGTGACTCACCGCCCGCATGCCCAGGCCCAGTTTCGTGCCATAAACCAGCCACTGCAGGCCGATCATGAGCAAGAGCGCGGTGCCGATCATCATGGCGTCGATGAACTCGACATTCACGCTGGCGACGCTGAACAGAATCTTGTCCGGCAGCAGCGGCGGCATTTTCTTCGGATCAGCGCCGAAGATGAAATTGAGCTGGCCCACGTTCTGGATGAGCAGCGACACGCCGATCGCGGTGATCAGCACGTTCAGCCGCGGCGAACGCCGCAGCGGCCGATAGGCGAAGCGCTCCGCCAGTACGCCCAGCGACGCGCACAGGGCCATGCCCACCACCAGCAGAACGAAAGCGGCATACCACGGTGGGGCGGAATCGATGCTCGTCCAGCCGGCGACGCTGGCGGCGACGAAGGCGACCCACGCGCCGACCATGAAGATGTCGCCGTGAGCGAAGTTGATGAACTTCAGCACGCCGTAAACCATCGTGTAGCCCAGCGCGATCAGCGCGTACAGGCTCCCCACCGAGACACCATCCAGAAGTGTTTGCAGAAACTTCGTCATGGAGCGGGCGAAGCGAGCGAGCCGGCCGGCAGTCCGCGTGAATCCGGTTGGTTGCGTGTCACGCAATCGACAGCACGGCGGCGGCGGGGCTGGCCGAGGGCACACTATAGCGAAGGCCCGCCGTTCTTGAGTGATGTCGAGGTCGGATGAAGGCCGCGCCTTGCCCCAGCCGGCAACGAGCCTTGCGCGAGCGATGAGATGAAAAAGCCACCTGTGGGATTTGAACCCACGACCTATGCTTTACGAAAGCATTGCTCTACCGCTGAGCTAAGGTGGCTTGAACAGCCGGTCAGATGAGGCGACGGCGGCCTTCGCCTTGGGATTCCAAAGGAATCATCGACGCAATCGGGGCGTCGCTGAATCGCGAGGAAGGGTAGCGGCGTCCGGCGGCAACGTCAAACGTTGGACGAACGGCCGCGCGATCCGTCCCGTTCGCGGCGGTTCGCGTTGCAAGGCGAAAATGCCGCTGCTCATTGGGTATCATTGCTTTCGATTCGCTGTTTGCCGCGACGTTTCTGCTCAAGCCGCGCATCATTTGAAAGGGCCTTTGTATGCGTTTCGTCTCCGCCTTTGCTTTCGCATTCGTGTTCGCCGCCGCCGCCAACGCAGCCGACCTGCCCGACAAACACTGGCCCCGCTGGCGCGGCGCCGGCGCCGACGCCAGCGCCGCCGGCAATTTCCCCGTGGAGTGGAGCGACACGAACAACGTCGCTTGGAAAGTCGCCCTCCCCGGCAAAGGTTGCTCCTCGCCAATCGTCTGGGGCGAACAGATCATCATCACAGGCCCCATCGACGATGGAAAGGATGCGGTCCTTGCTTTTGACTTTGCCGGCAAAGAACGGTGGCGCACGCCTGTCGGCAAAACCAAAGACGGCAAGCATCGCAACGGTTCGAGCAGCAATCCGTCCGCTGTCACCAACGGCAAACACGTCTTCGCTTACTTCAAGAGCGGCGTCGTCGCCGGCCTGGACATCACCGGCAAGCTCCTCTGGTCCACCAACCTGCAGGAACGCTTCGGACCCGACACGCTCTTCTGGGACATTGGCACCTCGCCCGTGTTGACGAAGCAGCACCTCATCGTCGCCGTCATGCACAAGGGCGAATCCTTCCTCGCCGCCTTCGACCACGCGACCGGCAACCTCGCATGGAAGGTTGCCCGCAACTACGAATGCCCCATCGAAGGCGATCACAGCTACGCCACGCCGATCATCATCGATCACAAGGGCAAAGAGGCCATCCTCGTCTGGGGTGCCGAACACCTGACTGCCCACGACGCCGCCGACGGCAAGATCATCTGGTCCTGCGGAGCATTTAACCCCAAGCAGAACAAGTTCTGGGTCGCCGTCGCCTCGCATCTGGTCGTCGGCGATATGGCGATCGTGCCCTACGGCCGCGGCGCCCACCTCGTCGGCGTCAAGATGGGCGGCGAGGGCGATGTCACTGCCACGCACCGCGCGTGGGAACGCACCGATGTCGGCGCCTTCGTCCCCACCCCCTGTGCCGCCGGCGGCAAGGTCTATGTCGTCGGCGATCGCGGCGAAGTCGCATGCCTCGACGCGAAGACCGGCGAACCCATCTGGAAGGACAAGCTCCCCAAAGGCAGCGCCAGCTACTACGCCTCGCCCGTCGTCGCCGGCGACAAACTCTACGCCACGCGCGAAGACGGCGTGATCTACGTCGCCAGGATCGATGGCAAGTTCGAACTGCTCAGTGAGAACATCATGAACGAGCGCATCATCGCCACGCCCGTGCCCATCGCCGGCAAGGTGCTGATCCGCGGCGAACGGCATCTGTTCTGCATCGGGGCGAAATGAGGCACATCGAGGTGTGGAATCCCTCCGTCGCACAGCCGACCGCTCGTCATTACACTTGCCCCCCATGAAACCCGCCGTTAATCCCCAGCCGCTTCCCCGCCGCCAGTTCGCCAGTGACAATTATGCCGGCATCTGTCCCGACGCCTGGGCCGCCATGGAGCGCGCCAACGCCGGTCACTCCCGCGGCTACGGCGACGACGAATGGACGCAGCGTGCCACGGACCTCTTGCGCGAGCTTTTCGAGATCGACTGCGAAGTATTCTTCACCTTCAACGGCACAGCCGCCAACTCGCTGAGCCTCGCGTCGCTGTGCCAGTCGTATCACAGTGTGATCTGCCATCGCCTGGCGCATGTGGAAACGGACGAATGCGGCGCGCCGGAGTTCTTTTCCAACGGCAGCAAGGTGCTCACCGTGCCGGGAGCGCAGGGCAAGCTGAATCTGGATGCCGTGGAAAAGCTCGTGAAAAGCCGGGACGATCTGCACTACCCCAAGCCGCGCGTGCTGAGCCTGACACAGGCGACGGAGATGGGCACGGTGTACTCGATCATGGAGCTCGATGCCGTGGGCGAGGCTGCGCGCAAGCTCGGACTGCGCGTTCACATGGATGGCGCCCGCTTCGCCAATGCAGTGGCTGCGCTGAACGTCGCGCCCAAGCAGGTCACGTGGAAAGCCGGCGTGGATGTGCTCTGCTTCGGCGGCACCAAGAACGGCATGGCGGTCGGCGAGGCCGTGATCTTTTTCAAGAAGGAACTCGCCCACGAGTTCGAGTACCGCTGCAAGCAGGCGGGCCAGCTCTGCTCCAAGATGCGCTACCTCGCGGCGCCGTGGATCGGCATGCTCGAAACCGGCGCCTGGCTGAAGAACGCCGCCCATGCGAACAAGATGGCGAAGCTGCTGGACGCGGAACTGCGAAAGATCCCCGCGCTCGAAATCCTCGCCCCCGTGCAGGCCAATGCCCTGTTCGTGAAACTCCCACCCGACGTCGATGCCGGCCTGCGGCAACGCGGCTGGGTGTACTACGATTTCCTCGCCGCCGGCGGGGCACGCTTCATGTGCGCGTGGGATACGACGGAAGAAGACGTGCGGGCGCTGGTGGCGGAGATTCGATCACTCGTTTAGCGCCGGGGCTTGCCCCGTTCCGGCCATGGTGGAGTTCAAGACACGATGCGCCTCCACTGCCCAGCCTGTGGCTACGATCTCCAAGGCGCGCCCACCAGTCAATGCCCCGAGTGTGGCAAGTTCGCCGATCCGCTCCAATTGAAGGAGCGTGTGGCCTCCATGCGGTTGAGCGCGAGTGAAGTCGGGCTGCGCATTGTTGGTCCGAGCGCGGCTTCGCTCGCGCTGGGCTTTAGCCCGGTGTTGCTCCGATTGGTCACCGACTCGGCGCAGACTGTCATCCTTTCGTCGTTCATTCTGGCTGTCCTGATTAGTTTCGCTCTGCTGCTCATCGCGATTGTCAACACCGCCAATATCATGGAAAGATACTTCTACATCCGGGCCGTCCGGCGCGGTCTTCCAACAAAGAGCCGTGCCGTATTCGCTTTCGGGTGTATCCTGTTTCTATTGCAGATGGGACTTGGCTGGCTGGCGGTGGCGTTGCCGTTTGTAGTCTTGAACGCCCCGCATTTTTCCATCTCGTGATGATTGTGGGAGTTGGCTACATGCACCTCCACTGCCCCCAATGCGGCTACGACCTGCACGGCGCGTCAGGTCCGCACTGCCCGGAATGTGGCGCTGTGTTTCATCCGAGTGTCATCGTCGCGCGAATCAGAACCGCACAACTCAGCCGATCCGGTTTCGCACTGCGGATGTGTCAACCAGCCTTGATCGGTCTCGTCACTGGCTCGCACAAACTCTTTTCCCGAGACCTGCTGGAGCCAGGACTATTCACAACTTGTGCTGGTGTTGGGATCCCGGCGGCATTCCTCGTGCTGGTAGCCAACACATACGATCTGGCTTGGCGTCTCCGATACACCCGCACTGCGGCTTTGGGCAAGCGGCCTTACTCGACCATTGCCGGGTATCTCCATATGGTCGCCCTCGCTGTGGGGCAGATTCTGCTCTATTTCGTCTTCTCCTTTATTCTGGCTTACGTGATGAGCTTCCTCGTTTCGCTCAGCACGGTTGCCAACACCGCCGCAATCACGGAGAGATGCGTCCACCTGCCGACGCTGTGATGCGACGTGCGTCAGGCGACGCACGGCATCCCGGTTAGCGGTCGGGCCGAGTCCGCGAGGCCCACCCGGTGGCGTCGACGAAGACTGGTGGGCCTCGAAGACTCGGCCCGACCGCTAACCACCTTGTGCGAACCGACATCGCCCGTGATCTGCCGCCCATCTCGCCGGGCTACACTACTCTTCATGCCCGACGTCCTGCTCACCACGATCAACGCGAAGTACGCGCATGCCGCGTTCGGGCTTCGGTATCTGCTGGCCAACATGGGGCCGCTGCGCGAGCGAGCCGCCATTCTCGAGTTCGATCTCACGCACCGGGCGATGGACATGGTCGAAGCGATTCTCGCGCGACAGCCGAGGATCGTCGGCATCGGCGTCTATATCTGGAATGTCACGCTGGCGACGCAACTGGTCGCGGACCTGAAGCGCGTCGCGCCGCAGATCACCGTCGTTCTCGGCGGGCCGGAGATCAGCTACGAAACAGAACAACAGGAGATCGCGCGACTCGCGGACTACGTCGTGCGCGGCGAGGCCGACCTCGCCTTCGCCGAGCTCTGCGGCAAACTGCTCGCCGGCGACAAGCCGCTGACGAAGATCATCGACGCGCCGCTGCCGAAGATGGAAGAGCTGGCGCTGCCCTATGAATGCTACGACGCCAGGGACGTCGATCACCGCGTGATCTATGTCGAGGCTTCGCGCGGCTGCCCGTTCGAGTGCGAGTTCTGCCTCTCTTCACTCGACATCCCTGTGCGCAACGTTCCGCTGGAGCCGTTCCTCGCTGAATTGCAGAAACTCATTCGTCGCGGCGTGCGCCAGTTCAAATTCGTGGATCGCACCTTCAACCTCAACCTCGGCATCAGCCAGCGCATCCTGGAGTTCTGCCTGGCGCAGTGCGAAACGGGAGCGGGGCGCGGCGATGCGTTTTTCTTTCACTTCGAGATGATTCCCGACCGCCTTCCCGCGGCGCTGCGCGACACCATCAGAAAGTTCCCGCCCGGCGCGCTGCAATTCGAGGTCGGCGTGCAGACGCTGAATCCAGCGGTGATGACGCTCATCAGCCGGCGACAGGACAACGCGAAACTGGCGGAGAACCTGCGTTTTATCCGCGAGGAGACGGGCGTGCACGTGCATGCCGACCTGATCGTGGGACTGCCCGGCGAGGATGTCGAAAGCTTCGCCGGCGGCTTCGACCAACTCGTCGCCATGCGTCCGCAGGAGATCCAGGTGGGCATGCTCAAGCGGCTCCGGGGAACGCCGATCGTGCGTCACGATGAGGCGTGGGGCATGGTGTACAGCCCGACGCCGCCGTATGAGATTTTGCGGACGAAGCTGATCGACTTCCCGGCCATGCAGCGGCTGCGACGCTTCGCGAAATACTGGGACATGGTCGCCAACAGCGGAAACTTCGTGCGCACGGCGCCGATGTTGTGGAACGCTGAAAGTCCGAACGCTTCGGCCCCCTCTCCCCGCTCTGGGGGAGAGGGCTGGGGTGAGGGGGACGTGAATCACGGCAGCCCAACGATTTCAACTTTCGCCGGCTTCATGCGCTTCACCGACTGGCTCTACGCCCGCGTCGGCAAACAGCACGGCATCGCACTGAGCAACCTCGTCGAGCACGTGTTCCGCTTTCTCGCCGACGAACTGCGATGCGATCCGCGCGAGATCGCTCCGATTCTGCTCGATGACTACCAGCGCGGCGGGCGCAGTGATGTGCCGCCGTTCATTCGTGATTACCTGCCCGCTCAGATCGCGAGCGGTGTTCGCGGCAACGTGAAGGCACCCCGGCGACAGGCGCGGCATCTGGCGTGAGCGGATTGCGACGAGAGAGATTCCCTCGCGAGCGCAGGAACCGGCCGGGTTACGCCACTGGCGCGCCGCGGCGGGCAAGCCCGCCGGCTAAATGTGTTTGCGATACGGCTTCATGTTCATCCCCGGATAGCGCGTCGCCACCGCGGCGAGTGTTTCTTCGTTCCAATAGGGATCGCCCGGCGAGGGAAAGCCGAGCACCTCGCGCTGGCGGACGCTGGCGCGCTCCAGGAAGGACTGCAGTTCCGCCTGTTCGCCGAAGCTGGGCCAGTGTTGGTAACCCTGGAACAGATGTCGCTTGCTGCGATAGATCAGATGTTGCGTGAAGCGAGCGCCAAAGGCAGCCGTGATCGCGGTGGCGCGGTGAAATGTGCGCATGCTGAAGACGAGTAGATCGCCCGCCTTGGCGAGGATGTTCGTCGAGTTCTCGTAAAACTGCGGCCACTGGTCGCGCGGCCGGAACGGCGGCCAGAGCGGGTCGTCGCGCGTGAATTGCTGCGAAAGCACATTCGTCGGCCCCAGCGTTTCATCCACGTCGCTGTAATAGAGAATGAGATTGATCTGGCGGTAGTCGCCGTCATCGCGCGGGACGACGAGCGTATTGCCCTCGTAATCCACGTGCATTTCCTGTTCGAACTCGCCGAGCCCCGCATACTTCGCCCACAGCGATGATCGCGACAGCATGACGTCGCGCGTGGCGAGCAACTTCTCCGCCAAGGCGATCAGCTTCGGGTGCAAGGCCATGTGGTTGATCGCGTGCTCAGTGTAGGGGAACTCAATCTGCTGGAAATCCGGGCTCTCGCTGATGTGCTTGTAGTGATGCGGCTTGGCGGCGAGCAGGGCGGGAGAAGGAAAGTACTGCTGCACCGCCCGCTGGGCGGCCTTGAGGTCAGCAGGCGGGACGAAGCGGGGAATCACGACGTAGCCGTGATGCAGAAGGTGTGTATGTTGTTTGGAGGAGATGACCATTGTGCGGAACAGATGACAGTGCGAGCCGTTAGTTGTGAGTCTTTATAGCGAGTGTTTATTGCGGACTTGTCGGCGCGTGTGCTGAAAATCCATGTCAACTCAATGAACGGCTTCTGAAATAGCCATTCACTATTCATCACGAAGGAGCCGTGCAAGATTAACTCCGCAGATTCGAATCGCTTCGCTCCCAGTCGGACGACTTGGAAAGTCGTCCCACATGCGATGTTGATCCTGCACGGCTCCTAACGATCGATCCGGCTCATTTCGATCAGCCTATCAACTTCCTCCGCTGTCGGCAGCGACGGTTGTGCTCCCATCTTCGTCGTCGCGAGCGCTCCGGCGGCGTTGGCGTAGCGCACGGCATCGCGCAGGGCCGCGCCCTGGCACAGGCGCACGGTCATCGCGGCGGTGAAGGCGTCGCCGGCGGCGGTGGTGTCGATGGTGGTCACTTTGAAAGGCTCAATCCAGGCGCCGGTCGGCTCGCCCGCATCGCACAGCAGGGCGCCGCGCGACGCGAGCTTCATGACCACGTGCCGGGCGCCGGTGCCGTCACGCAGAATCCTCGCGGCCTTCGCGGCATCTGCCAGCGTGTTCACCGGGACGCCGGTCAGCGATTCGGCCTCGGTTTCATTCGGGGAAATGATGGTGACGCCGCGAAGTTCGTCCAGCGCGTACGTGGCGGGTGGGGCGGCGTCGAGGATGACGGGGATGCCGCGATCGTTGCCGGCGGCGATCAGAGCCTGCACGGTGGGCAGCGGCGTTTCAAGCGTGAGCTGGATCGCGTCGAGAGTTGGGTTGCGGCGCAGCGCGGCGGCCACATCGGCGGGCGCCACGCCGAGATTGGCGGCGGGCACGGCGACGATCATGTTCTCGCCGGTGGGGCCCACGAAGATCATGGCCACGCCGGTGCCCAGAGCGGGATCGTCGAGCAGAGACGCCAGGTCGAGCCCTTCACGGTTCAGTTGATCGCGCACGAACGGACCCCACTCATCGTGCCCGACGCGGCCGAGGAACGCGACCTCCGCACCGAGCCTGCGGGCGGCGACCGCCTGATTGGCGCCCTTGCCGCCGGGCACCCGGGTGATCGACTTGCCCACCAGCGTCTCGCCGCGCTGGGGCAGATGCTCGACAGGCACCACGAGATCGACGTTGGCGGCGCCGCAAACCAGGATGTGCGGAGGAGTGGGCATGCGTGCGGAGGCAATGGGAGTGGTGAGTTGTGAGTTCTGACTTGATCGTTCGCCGGTGAGGGTCGAAGTTAGGATCGCGATCGAAATAACCTCCCGGCTTGGCCGTTTCCGATTCCCCTCCCTCGTAGGGAGGGGTTAGGGGAGGGTCGGGCGCACTGCATGATTGTGCATGAAATCAGCCTGTTTACCCGACCCTCCCCCTGCCCCTCCCTAAGAGGGAGGGGAGTGCGAACTGTGCCAATCGGGAAGTCATTTCGATTCCATTCCATAGGGGTTGAGATGATCTCTGATCGTCGCGGCGAGGACGCCAAGGCTATGACGACATCTCGCGAGACTCGATCAGTTCGCCCGCATTCATCCGCATCACTCGCTGTGCCGCGGCGGCGGCGCGGTCGTCGTGCGTGACCAGCAGCACGGCGCCTCCGGCGGCGGCGAATGCGGTGAGCGTGTCGAGGACGATCTTCGCATTGTCCGGATCGAGATTGCCCGTGGGTTCATCGGCCAGCAGCAGTTTGGGCTGGTTCAAGAGCGCGCGGGCCATGGCGCATCGCTGACGTTCGCCGGTGGAGAGTTCGCCGGGCGTGTGGCTGGCGCGATGGGCGAGATTGAATCGCTCGAGCATTTCCTTCGCCCGTTCATCGGCGCCTCGGCGCGGCGCCGCCATCGCCGCCGCCAGCACATTGTCAAGCACGGTGAGATAGGGGACGAGATGAAACTGCTGGAACACGAATCCGACGGTGGCCGCGCGGACCTTCGCGCGGGCCTCGGTGGAAAGGGCGTAAAGGTCCTGGCCGTCGAGCGTCACGGTGCCGCAGGTCGGACGGAGCAGGGCGCCGGCCGCGAGCAGCAGCGTGGACTTGCCGCATCCGCTGGGGCCGCGAACCGCCACGAACTGCCGCGCGGCGAGGGTGAAGGTCACTTCGTTCAGCGCCCGGACAGGGCCGGCCTTGCCCAGATAATCCTTTGACACGCGTTGAAGCTCAAGCAGCGGCATGGGAGCAGTGTATCGAATGGTTGCGGCCGGCTTGTCGCCGGAATCAATCCCGCCCTTAGGATCGTGACCGAAATAACTTCCCGACTTGGCCGTCTCCGATTCCCCTCCCTCCTAGGGAGGGGTTAGGGGGAGGGTCGGGCGCACTGCATGATTGTGCATGAAATCAGGCTGTTCGCCCGACCCTCCCCCTGCCCCTCCCTAAAAGGGAGGGGAGTTCGAACCTTGCAAATCGGAAAGTTGTTTCGCTCCGATTCCTTAAGCCATCATTCGCGCCAGTGCTGCCTGGAGTGGGCATGCATGCCCGCTTGATTCACCCTGGCGGTAGCGATCGAGCAGTTGCCCCGACCGCTGGGCGAGCAGGCGGCGAATCTCGCGGCGCCTGCCTCGAATCCGCGGAATCACCATCCCGTCATAGCCCGTGGTCTGATGTCGCAACCATGCGATGACGGCAGCCTCGGCGCGCTCGTCGATGGGAATCCGTTTCGTCCGCGCGACGGTTCCGCTGCCGACGGGGGTGGCATGCGCGGTGACGGCGCGAGCCAGGCGATCGGCGAGGGCGGCGTGGCTCGGATGGAATGCAAGGAACCTGACAACGGCGGCGAAGAAATCCTCGACATATTCCCCTTGCGCGGCCTCGCGCCGGCGGGCGCCGGCTTCCTTCTTTCTGGCGAAGCTTTCGGTGGAGCGTTCGGCGGCCAACTCACCTCGCAGTTGTTCGATCACGGCGGCCGGCGCCCAGACGCCGCGCGAGAAGATCTTGCGGCCCACTTTCTCGGCAACCAGCCAGTGTTCGCCGGCGGCCTTGACGCGGCGGGTCAGCGCCGCATCGCCGGGCGGGAGGAGAATCCAGCCAGCCGGCGGCGTCAGCACGCGGCCATCGGCGGAGCGAACGGTGCGGGGCGTGGGGCCAGGAGCGAAAGGGCGGTGAGCGTCGAGATTCATCGGATCAGTTCGCTGTGCAAACTCACGGGCGCGTGACCTGTGACGGCTCGTCGATGTCGGTGATCGGACGGGTCGCCGGTCGCACAATCTCGTCGTCATCGATCGAAAGCGGTTCGCGCGGCTGGCCCTTGGCTGGCGCCTTGGCGGCGGCGTCATCCGCGGGGCCGACTTCCGGGCGCAGCTCCGTTTCGCGGCGGTTGCGCATCTGTTCAATCGCCTCCGCCAGCGGGTTCTTCACCACTTCCATTTCCGCCAGCACGTCGCCGGACTGTTTCAGATTGAACAACGCGTTGACGACGCTGCTGTAGGAAAGATCGAAGCCTTCCACCGGCAGCGCGGCGGTCGGGCGGTGCGCCATCACCAGCGCGAAGTTGGCGACGGTCGGGGCGATCTGCTGGACCTTGCCCTTGGCATCTTGCGCGGGCTGGAAGAAGACGTTGATCGGCTCGGCGCCGGTGCCGCCGCGAAGCCGCAGCCGGCCTTCCCACAGTGCCGCGTTCACGTATTCCTTGAAGCCCGTGTTGGGGCTGAAAACGACGAGACGCGGCACCTCGCGCTGACTGATGTAGATCAACGGTTCCTTGGCGCGGACCACGTCGAGGAAGAACTTGAATCCATCGCGGTCGCCGATCGGCCGGCGATCCACCGCCAGATCGCCCATCTCCGCCAGCGCCTCGTAGGCGGCGATGCGCACGCTGCGATCGGGATCATCCACCAGGCTGTGCAGCGCGCGGGCGGCGCGGGTGCTCTTGACCAGCCGGCCCAGAAGCTCCGCCGACCGGCGGCGATCCTGCGGCTGCTCCGACAGCGCCATCGACGCCAGTTCGCCCGCCGCCAGCTCATCTTGCAGCCAGGCGCCCGCTTCCAGTGACGTCATCCGGACGTAAGCCAGTTCGTGCCGGTAATACTCGCGGATGACCGGCAGCGCGAGCTTGCCCAGCGACTGCCATGCCTCGCACACGTCGGCCGCCTGTTCCTTGCGCCTCGTCAGCACATCGCCCAGCATTTTCGCCCGGCGATCTTCCATGCCCGACGCCCGGTCCAGGTACAGATGGCTGATGAGCTTGATCAGCTTGCTCGGATCGTTGGCGAAGCGGGACGGCACATTCAGCCGGACGAGCGCATCGGTCTTGGCCTCGGCGGTGTTGAAGAACTCGCTGGCTTTCTGGTGCGGGAAGCGCTCGTTGATGCGGTCGGCGATGAGCCGGCTGCGGGCCCAGCTCGGCTGGTTCAACACCAGTTCGATCTGCCGATCCTTGGAAACCACGCCGCCGGCGAGCACCACCGCCTGCCTGCGGAACTCCAGCTTCTGCTCGTCCGTCGCCCGGTCGTCGAAGGGGCTGATGAACACGGCGCCCTTGCCCTCGGCCAGGGGCCTGCGGAATTGCGTCGACAGGTTGTCGCCGCCGGCCGCCAGATCGGTCGTCCAGAGCGTGCCGCCTTCGAGGCTTGTCGTCTGCGTGTTTTCCAGGGCGGTGACCAGCAGGTGGAACGTGGTGCCCACGGTCGCGCCCGGCGGGATCAGGCCTTCCACTCGCACCACGGCCACGTCGCGCGTGGCAAGCAGTTTTCGCGGCGTCAGCTCTTCCGTGCCCAGGTTGTACTGCCCCAGGCCCTTGCGGCGCATTTCGTTGATCAGCCACTGCCGCATGTGCGAGGGCACGTCCGCCGAACCGGTGCCCGTGCCCGGCGGCAACACCACCACGCCGAAGCCCGAAACCAGCAACGGCTCAAACTGCCTCAGCGAGCAGAGCGAACCGACCGAGCCATGCAGATACGACTCACCGGTGAAGACGGGGGCGGATGCTGCGATCGCCCGGTTCGGCGCAGGCGTGGATTCGCATCCAGCGCCGCCGATCAGTGCGCCCATCGCCAGCACCGCTGTGACCATCACGCGGATCGAGGCATTCCATGCCACAGAAACACCGGCGGGTTGTCCACACCCGCAAGTCGCCATTCGCGTTGAAGTCATATCTGTCCACCAGCACGAGGGAGGGATCGAAACCTTGGCGGAAATCTCTGGCCATTCTGAGGTTAAGTCGAAGAAAAGTCAAGAAATATCGCGGCGGCGCAGGGTCTTTCCAATCTCGCTGGACAGGGGTTGCTCCGATCAACCACAAAGGACGCAAAGGCACGAAGGACACGAAGCGAAGATGAAATGAGTCGATCTCCACGTCATGTTCCTGTGTTCTCTGTGTTCTTCGTGCCTTGGTGTCCTTTGTGGTTCAAGCGAACACCCGCTGATCCCCGGGAATTGAAAAAGCCTTGGCGGCGGCGAGATGTCGTGAATGAGTTCATCCCGGCTAGAATCGACAAAGGCCGCGCCCCGTCAGCCGCGACCGTTGGAAGCCGAAACTCACACCGCCTGGCACTCCCGATGAATCCCCGGCAACCACCGACATACGTCGCCGAAGACGGCAAGGTCGATCGCCACGGCGAAATGACCGGCGCCATCACCTTCAACATGATCCTCACCATGGTCCCGGTCAGCGCCTGGAGTTTCTTCATCGGCCCCTGGCTGCTGCACGAGCAGGTGACGTTGATCGTCGTCATCGCGATCGCCATGGCGTTGATCCTTCCGCTGATCTGGGTCTACCCCAGCCGGCGACTCTGGGCCTGGTTCAGCGCCTGGGCGAAGTTCTGACGTGATCGAACCAGCACCGCAAACCCGCATGACTTTCTGGGGCGTCGGCCCGCGCTTGTTCGCGGCGACCTTCGCATGGTTCGCCGTCACTCTCGCGCTTGACCTGTCCATGCCCGGTCGCTTCAGGATCCAGGGTCTGTCGCCGCTTGCCGCCACCATCATCGGCGGCTCGGCGATCGCTCTGGGCCTGCTCATCTACATCCCCACCGCCTTCGCCGTCGCCGCCGCCGTGCGCGAGCATCGCCTGCTCACCGCCGGCCTCTTCGCCCGCATCCGCCATCCGCTTTACGCCATCGCGCTGTGGCTCCTGACCCCCGGCTTCTGCCTGCTGTTCCGCTCCTGGCTCATCCTGACCACGCCCGCCGCGTTCCTGCTGGCGGCCGCGATGCTGCTGAGCCGGGAGGAAGCCGCCCTCGAAGCCCGCTTCGGCGACGCCTACCGCGCCCATCGCACCCGCACCGGCCTGCTTTGGCCGAGGCTGCGCCGCCGATGAAAGTGGCCGGCCACCGACCCCCAGGGGGTTGATTGTGAGGCTAACCCCTGAAATATCCGTGGCTTACATTTTGACTGCCAAAAAGGTAGGACACTTTTCGGCCACTCGCCGCCCCTTCCCGTGGCCGCCTCCCCCGCGAAAATGATGAACGTCGACATGTCAAAGAACAACGCGGCCCTACAAACTGGCCGTCGGCAATTGCTACCTTACATTGACCGATCTGTTACGAGAGTAACGGCCGCGCGGGAGGCCGCTCTGATCTGCACTCACCGAGGCCTGGCTGAGCGTCTAGAGGTGGGCCTCGAAATGCCGGCCCATCCTACGGGGAGTTCGCTCGGGCTAACCGCCGGGACGTCGGAACCGTCGGCCAGTTCCAGTCACGATGCGAGAGATGACGCATGCCTGTCACGTGTTAGAATGGCCTGCAATCCGCCGGCGATTAAGATCTGACCGATGAGAAAATCCCCTTCCCCAATTTCTGTTCAGCCGCGCCTTTTTCACGGCGACGCGAACGTCGAGATTGAAAAGCTCGTCGCCCGGAATCAATCTCTCTCCGCAAAGCCCAACGGCCGAAGTGGCAAAACGAAGCGCCTTGCATTCGGATGGTATGGCGGAAAATACAGCCACCTGGACTGGCTGCTTCCGCTTCTTCCGAATTGTCGCCAGTATTGCGAACCATTTGGCGGCTCGGCTGCCGTTCTCATCAACCGTGTTCCCGCTGACGTAGAAACGTACAATGACCTTGACGGTGAGGTCGTCAATTTCTTCCGCGTTTTGCGGGAGCGAAAGAATGAACTGATTGAGGCGATCGGGTTGACTCCTTTTTCTCGGGAGGAGTTTGCCATTGCGTGTGCTTCGCCTGCGCAAGGTGTTTCCGATTTTGAGCGTGCCCGCCGGTTTTTCGTCAGGGCACGCCAGGTGCGCACGGGGTTAGCGCAAAAGGCAAGTTTAGGACGGTGGGCGAACTGCCGTAACACGAGTCGAGCCGGCATGAGCGGGGTCGTCTCACGATGGCTGGGAAGTGTCGAACAGTTGCCGAGCATTGCCGAACGTTTATTGCGGGTGCAGATCGAAAACCGTCCTGCGGTCGAGGTTGTTGAACTGTACGACGATCCGGCGACGCTTTTTATTGTGATCCACCGTATGTCCATGAAACGCGCGGTGACGCCAAAGCTTATGGCTATGAAATGACCGACAAACAACACGCTGAACTGGCGGCCGCGTTGAATGCTTGCCGGGGCAAAGTGGCCGTATCGGGATATCGATGCTCGTTGATGGACAAGCTTTTCAAGGGCTGGACTCGACACGATTCGCCGGAGAAGCTCTGTCATTCGGTGAAGCAGTTGCGCACAGAAGCGTTGTGGACCAATTATTGAATCAGGACCATGGCGATTGACTACCCATCAGCACGCGCCCTGCTCGACCAAGCCCTTACGGATGTTTCGCGGCAGGTACTTGCGGGCGGCCCGCCCACTCAAATCGAACCGGAATTGGAAACGGCGTGCAACGCGATTTTTGACTCAAATACACAAGCGTACCGAGAGGTGCTTCTTGGAATGCTTGTCGCAAAGATGCAGGATTCAACGATTGATGTTCGCAAGCCATATGTCAACATGGGCGACGGCGCATACAACGGCCGTACTATGGATGAGCGCGTTGTAAATCCTTTTTTTCAGCACCATCGTATCCCAAGTTCCCGTGGCCCGTATTTGAGTGTGTTCAGGCGATCCGTGACATTTGGGGAATCTACTCGTGCGGGTGTACGTGATAAGACTGGTTTTGATGCTCTTTTGAGGTGTGTCGCGTCTGTCGAGAGCACGAATGATGCGGTCGTTCTGACACGCCTCCTTCACTATTTGCTGTTTCGATTCATTGGACTTCGTGAAGCATCGTCGGTTCCTTTGAGCAGGCTGCAGCGTTTCAGTTTGCCGCAGTATTCGCAACTGATTGAACGATTGATGATGGTGCCGAGTGGTGGCAGGTTCCCCATGTTTCTGGTGGTGTCGGCGTTCCAAGCTATCAGTGATCGCTTCTCTCTCCAATGGGACATCGGTTGGCAAGGCATTAACGTAGCCGACGGCGCTTCCGGCGCTGGAGGTGATATTTCTGTCCGTTCAGCCGGCGTTTTACTGATGGCCGCTGAAGTGACGGAGAGAGTGGTCGGCCGGGATCGAGTCGTTTCCACCTTCAATACAAAAATTGCGCCTTCCAGCATTGAGGACTATTTGTTCTTCGTCAGCCAAGAGCCGGATGACCGGGTGCGACAGCAATGTCATCAATACTTTGCCCAAGGTCATGAAGTTAGCTTTGTTCAAATGGCAGGTTGGCTCAACATGATGCTCGTGACGATAGGTAAACGCGGCCGAGAGACATTCAATAATTGAATGCTGCATTTGCTGGATCAGTCTGATACGCCTCAATCAGTCCGTGCGGCGTGGAACGAGTCGGTGGCATCGATCATCGAGTCTTGACAAACGAGCGAGAGCAATCGCCCGTTTGCAACGTGCCAAGTCAGGAATCATTTGCGGTATCTGTTGTTTCTTCGTCAAGCGGTCCACGCGTGAGCAACTCGAATCGCTCGACGCCGAAGAAGATCGATTGGGCGAATGAACGAGATTCTTCGGGAGCGGCTCGAACTGGCGCAAGAGCTTGAGAAACTGCCCGCGTGTTTTTCACGACCAATCCGCTACAGCACAAACTTGCTCAGATCCTCGTCCTTCACAATGTCCGCCACGCGGGCCTTCACGAACTTCGCCGTGATGACGACTTTGCTTTCACCGCGCTTGGCCAGTTCCGGCGCGTCGAAGTTGATCTCCTCGAACACCTTCTCCACGATGGTCATCAGCCGACGAGCACCGATGTTTTCCAGCATGGCGTTGGCCTGGGCGGCGTAGTCGGCGATGGCTTCGATCGCGCCGTCGTCGAAGGTCACGTCAAGGCCTTCCACCTTGAGCAGTTCCTGTTGCTGCTTCGTCAGCGCGTTGTGCGGCTCCTTCAGAATCCGCACGAAGTCCTCGCGGGTCAGCGGCGACAGTTCCACGCGGATCGGGAACCGGCCTTGCAGTTCGGGCATCAGGTCGTTCACCGTGGCGCTGTGGAACGCGCCGGCCGCGACGAAGAGGATGTGATCCGTGTGCACCACGCCGTAGCGCGTAGTCACCGCGCTGCCTTCGACGATGGGCAAAAGATCGCGCTGCACGCCTTGGCGCGACACATCGGGGCCGCGGCCGCCGCCTTCGCCGGGCGTGGCGATCTTGTCGATCTCGTCCACGAAGATGATGCCTGTCTGCTCGGTGCGCTCGATGGCCTCGGCGGTGATCTTCTCGCGGTCCAGCAGTTTGTCCGTTTCCTGCTCGATGAGCACCTGCCTGGCGTCCGCGACGCGCAGCCGGCGGGTCTTGTTCTGCTCGGGAATGATCTTCTCCAGCATCGACGCCATGTCGGGGTCCATCTGATCCATGCCCATGCCGGCGAACATCACGTGGGCCGCGGGCTTGGTGGTGAGCGAAAGCTCCACTTCCTTGTCATCGAGCTTGCCGGCCTCGACCTGCTTGCGAAGTTTTTGCCGGGTGCGGTTGATGCGATCTTCGGCTGCATCCGCCTCTGCATTGGCGTCGTCATCGTCGGTGTGCCGGCTGGAGGCATGCGAAGGCGCGGGCAGCAGCAGATCGACGAGGCGTTCGTTGGCGGCATCGGTGGCGCGCTCGCGCACCTTTTCCGCCTGTTCGCCGCGCACGAGCGAGAGCGCCTGATCGAGCACATCGCGGATCATCGATTCGACATCGCGGCCGTGGTAGCCCACTTCGGTGTACTTGCTGGCTTCGACCTTGATGAAGGGGGCGCCGGTGAGCTTGGCGAGCCGGCGGGCGATCTCGGTTTTGCCGACGCCGGTGGGCCCGATCATGATGATGTTCTTCGGATACACCTCGCGGGCCATCTCCGCGCCAAGCTGCTGGCGACGCCAGCGATTGCGAATGGCGACGGCGACGGCGCGCTTGGCGGCGGCCTGGCCGATGATGTAGCGGTCGAGCTCGGCAACAATTTCTCGCGGGGTCAGGTTTTGCATGGTGGGGGAGGGGAAGGGGATTCGGGATTGGGGGATTCGGGAGTCGCGGCAGCGCGGTTAGCGGAAACGCCGCAGGCGTCTGGCTGAACACCTTGCGCCGACATTCGTCCAGACGCCTGCGGCGTTTCCGCTAAACGTTGTTCATGCGCCGCGCGCGCGAACGATGGATTCTACGGCAAGCGCCACGCATTCGCCCGCCGCCCATGTTCGATTACCATGCGTGACGTGGAAGTCCTCACCCTCCGCAACCTGCGCAAGTCCTTTGCCTCCCCCGGTGCCCCCGGTGCCCCCGGTGCCCCCGGTGCCCCCGGTGCCCCCGGCGGCACTGACAACGGTGCGGCGCACCTGATCGTCGATGTGCCGGCGTTTTCCATGAACAAGGGCGAACAGATCGCCCTGCGCGGCGAGAGCGGCTCCGGCAAAACCACGCTGCTGAATCTCATCGCGGGCATCCTCCGGCCGGACAGCGGCACCGTGGAACTCGTCGGTGAAAATCTGGCCGCGTTGTCCGAGTCGCAGCGCGATCGCCTGCGCGGTCGGCACATCGGCTACATTTTTCAGACCTTCAACCTGCTGCAGGGCTACACCGCGCTGGAGAATGTCGAACTCGCCATGCGCTTCGGCAACGGCGTGAACAAAGCCCACGCGCGCGGCCTGCTGCAGCGCGTGGGCCTGGCCGAACGCATGCACTACCGTCCGGCGCAGCTGTCCGTCGGTCAGCAGCAGCGCGTGGCCGTGGCCCGCGCGCTGGCCAACAGTCCGAGCCTGGTGCTGGCGGATGAGCCGACCGGCAATCTCGACGCGGTCCGTGCGAAGGAAGCGCTGCAGCTCATTCGGCAGGTCTGCCAGGAAAGCGGCGCGGCGCTGCTGCTCGTGAGCCACGACCGCGACATTCTCGCGCAGTTCGAAACGGTGCGGGATTTGAGCGAAATCAGTGGGAGAAGGGTTTAGGGTGTAGGGTTTAGGGTGTAGGGTTTAGGGTTCAGGGTGTAGGGTTTAGGGTGTAGGGTGTAGGGTTTCAAGGCTGTGGACTGGTTTCGGGACTGTGCGCTGCAACCCGCCCTTGTCTCTTTCCGAGTTTCCGAACCCCAGACCCTACACCCTAAGCCGGCAGAGCCGGGAGAAGTCAAAATAGTGAAGTCAAAATGCAAAAGTCAAAAGTCAGAAGTTGACGCGCCCACGGGCTCTGATTTTTGCATTTTGACTTTTGCATTCACTATTTTGACTTTTCCGATGCAAACTTCTGTGCGCCTTGCGCAGAAGTGACGGTGTCAGAATCTAAACCCTACACCCTACACCCTACACCCTACACCCTACACCCTACACCCTACACCCTAAACCCTCCCCCAAACCATGCTCGCCTCCGACCTGATCACCGTTCTTCGCAAGCTCGCTCCCGAGGCGTTGGCTGAGACGTGGGACAAGGTCGGCCTGCAGGTGGGCGACGCATCGTGGAAGCTGCGGAAGCCGCGCGTGCTGCTGTGCATCGACCTGACGGCGGCGGTGATGGCGGAGGCGGTGGCCCGCGATGTGTCGATGATCGTGGCGTACCATCCGCCGATTTTCGAGCCGGTGCCGACGCTGCTCGAATCGAACTGGAAGCAGCGGATTCTGATGGAGGCGGTGTCGCGTCGCATTGCGATCTATTCGCCGCACACCGCGCTCGATGCGGCGCCGGGCGGGATCAATGACTGGCTTTGCGAGAGCGCGCTGCCCGGCGTGTTGCGGGCGGTGGGGCCGTTTGCGAAGAAGGGGGCTGTGGCCACCGGCGGGAGCATCCGCGCGATTCGGCCCGCCAACCCGACGAAGAAGGAGCGTCCGTACAAGCTTGTCACCTTCGTGCCTTCGAAAGATCTGCCCGCGCTCGCCGCGGCGCTGTTCGAGGCCGGCGCGGGCAGCATCGGCGATTACGACCAGTGCTCGTTCAGCGTCGAGGGCGAGGGCACTTTCCGCGGCGGTGATTCGACGAATCCCACCATCGGTCAGCGCGGCCGGCTGGAGCGTGTGGTCGAGCGCCGCTTCGAAACGATCCTGCCCGCGCACAGACTCGCTTCCGTCATGGCGGCGCTGATGCGGGCGCATCCTTACGAAGAGCCGGCGTTCGACCTGATTCGGCTCGACCTGCCGCCGGCGTCGGGCGGCGAAGGCGTCGGACAGGGCCGCGTCGTGGAACTCGACAAGCCCATTCAACTCGCCGACTGGCTTGGCCGTCTGAAACGGCTGCTGGGCGTGAAGCATCTGGAAGTGGCGACGCCGCGGCAGGCGAGCGCCATCCGCCGCATCGGGTTCTGCGCCGGCGCCGGCGGATCGCTCATGGACGAGGCCGGCCCGATCGACGCCTTCTTCACCGGCGAAGTCCGGCACCATCAGGCGCTGGCGGCGCGGGAATCAGGCCGCGTCGTGGTGCTGGCCGGTCATTCGCAGACGGAGCGCCCGTACCTGGCGGTCTACCGTCGTCACATCGAGAAACTGGTCGGCCCCGCGCTCGAGATCGTGATCAGCCGCGAGGATCAGCCGCCCACGCAATGGCGGTGATGTCGCTTGATCCACGCCGTCGCAATCACCAACGTCCTTCACCTGATCGCCGCCCTGCGAACCAGGCCCGCGATGCCTTGACCGCGCATCACGCCGATCATGACCAGGAGCAGTCCGCACCCCACGGCACCGACGACCAACCCCATGGGCAGGGCGATGCAGCCGATCACCCCGGTGGCGATCCACACGCAGAAATTGACGAGAAGAAACGCCGCAATCACCCAGCCGCGGAACTCGATCCGGCTGGCGACGATGAGATGGGTGTTGTTCTCCATCACGCGCAATTCGCCGGCGGTGACGCCGTTCAGCGGATTCCCCGCGCCGGCGAGGCGGAGCAGTCCGGTGTGGAAACGGACGACCTGATCGCGGCCCACCTCGACTTCGGCAGCGCCGGCTCCGCGCAGTTCCGCCGCCAGTTGGGCGATGACTTCATCGCGGGGTCGCGCCTGGGCGCGGGCGAATTGCCACGATCGTTCAGCGGGGAGAAGTTTTTCGACGAGTGAACGGAGCATTCGGATGCGCCGGCCGGCGCGGTCTCACATGCCGCCCATGAGCACCGCCAGCAGCCCCTTCTGCGCGTGCAGGCGGTTGTGCGCCTGCGGGAACACCCGGCTGCGCGGACCGTCGAGCACGGCATCGGTGATCTCCACATTGCGGTACGCCGGCAGGCAGTGCAGCACGATGCACTGCTCCGGAGCCTTGGCGAGCAGCGCTTCGTTGACCTGGAAATCCTTGAACGCATTCCTGCGGGCGGCGGCCTCGGCTTCCTGGCCCATGGAAATCCAGGTGTCGGCGTAGATCGCGTCGGCGTAGCGCACCGCGTCGGCGGGGTCCTGCGTCACCTCCAGATTCAGGTCCGGGCAGTAACGCATGATCGTGTCCTGCACCTCGCTGGTGATCTCGTAGCCCGGCGGGCTCGCCAGCACGAAGTTCATCCCCAGCCGCCCGCACATCACCGCGAGACTGTGCGCCACGTTGTTGCCATCGCCCACGAAGGCGAGCGTGCGGCCCTTCAGGTCGCGGCCGAACTCGTCCATCATCGTCATCGCATCCGCCAGCGCCTGGCATGGATGCGAATAGTCGGACAAGGCGTTGATGACGGGGATCGTGCTGTGGGCGGAGAGTTCGATGAGCTTCTGATGCTCGAACACGCGGGCCATGATGCCATGCACCATGCCGCTGAGAACACGGGCGACGTCGGCGGGGCTCTCGCGCTTGCCCAGGCCCACCTGTTCGCTGACCATCACGATGCAGTTGCCGCCCAGTTCGTACATCGCCTGCTGGAAGCTGACGTTGGTGCGCAGCGACGGCTTCTCGAAGATCATCGCCAGCGTCTTGCCCGCCAGCACGGGATCGTTGCGCTGACCGGCATGGCGCTCGGCGCGCAGTTTAAAACCCACGTCGAAGATGCGGTGCAGCACATCGATGGGCGTCTCGGCGACGGTGATGAAGTGCGCAACCGAGGATGATTTCGGATTTCGGATTTCGGATTTCGGATTGGTTGTCATGGCGGTCATGCCAGTTCTCCGGCAGGCAAAAGCGGGAAGCCGTCAGCCTTCAGCCGACAGCCGTTAGCAAGAAGAATCACGCCAGCCTTGTAGGGTGGGCACTGCCCACCACACTCAACCTCGCGCGGTCTTCGCGGTGGGCGGTGCCCACCCTACCACGACCCGCGCCTTTCACATTCAATGTCACGTCACCGTCAGCCATCAAAGCTAATGGCTGACGGCTAACGGCTCCCGGCTCTTCACAGCACAATCTCAGTTCCCACGCCTCGCTCGGTGTACACCTCCAGCAGCAGCGAGTGCGGGAGGCGGCCGTCGATGATGTGCGCCTTGTTCACGCCTCCTTCGAGGCCGGTGAACGCGGCCTCCACCTTCGGCAGCATGCCGGCGCTGATGACGCCGTTGCGGATGAGCTCTTCGATCTGCGCCTTGGTCAGATGCGTGGCGAGGCTGCCCGCGTCGTCCTTGCTGGTGCGGATGCCGTGCGTGTCGGACACGAGCACGAGCTTGTCGGCCTTCACCGCCGCGGCGACCATGCCGGCGACGCTGTCGGCGTTGACGTTCAGCTTGCTGCCGGCCGCGTCGCGGGCGATCGGGGCGATGACCGGAATCCACTCCGCCTCGGTCAGCGCTCGCAGCAACTCGGCATTCACCCACTCCACCTCGCCGACGTAGCCGATGTCCACGCGACGCTTGGGCTGCTCGGCGCTTTCACCCGCCACATCCAGGAACATTTTCTTCGCGAACACCGCGCAGCTCCCGAGGCTGTGCAGGCCCATCGCCTTGTGCTCCACGGCGTGAATCTGATCCACGATCCACTTGTTGATGTCGTTGACCAGCACGTGCTCAGCGATCGCCAGCGTGCGCTCGTCCGTGTAGCGCCGGCCCTGCACGAACTGCGCTTCCAGGCCCGCCTTCTTCATCGCTTCGGTGATGCCCTTGCCGCCGCCGTGAACGATGATCGGCCTCATGCCCACCGCGTCCATGAAGCACACATCCATGATGAGCTTCGACAGCGTCTCCGGCTCATCCATGATCGAGCCGCCGATCTTCACCACGATCGTCTTGCCCTCGAACTGACGGATGTATTTGTGCGCCTCGACGAGCGCGGCGGCTTTGGCAATCGCGTCTTGCATGGCAGTGGGAAATCCTTCAAACGGGATGCGGCGATCAATCACAGGGGAAGGGGACAAGTTTACCGCCACCTTCCGGACGTTGCAAAATGAGTTGTGCGTTAACAGACCGCGAGGGGTGCCCATTCTTCCGGCGGGAGAGGGGGCCGCAACGCCGCCCCCGGAAAGACCGGCACACCCATACCGCCAGCCATTTTCTCGAAAGTAAGGAACGGGACTGAAATAAGGCTCATCCGGCATCTGCGTACTTGACAATTGTTGAAGCGGGCGCGTCGGAGTCTTGAACAGAGCCGGAGTCTGTGACTCCGGTCGGTTTGAAGCGGCTCAATGCCGCTTCAAAACGAACTTGCGCCTTGCATTGCTGGTTGCAAGTGCGTTCGCCGCGCCGAGCTTCGCCTCGCCGGATTCGATCCGGCTCGGCGAACCGGAGTCACAGACTCCGGCTCTGACAAGACAACTACGCATTCGCCGGATGAACCCGAAATAAGTTCTCCATTTATTAGCCGGCGGGCTTGCCCGCCGAGACGCCCTCGGCGGGCAAGCCCGCCGGCTAAATGGGGGACCGCCAATTCGCGAAGCTATTTCGGCCCCGTTCCTAAGTCGAAGCCATCGCCGCGCGATCACTTCGTTTCTTTGATCTTCAGATTGCGATACTCCATCTGGCCGCGGTCGGCTTCCAGGCCGATGGGCCCGGTGGGGGGCAGCTTCAGCGCGGCTTCGAGCACTTCGCCATTGCAGGTGCAGTGGGCCACGTTGTCCTTCACCACGACCACGATCTCGTTCCAGTCCTGCGGCTTGTACTTCTTCAGATTCTTGTACGGGCCGGCCACGGGGTAATCGCGCACCTGCAGTTGCGGCCCGCGCAGGAACAGACCGCTGTCGGCGTTGACGGCGGCGCGGAACTCGACGCGCAGCTCGAAGTCCTTGCCGAACTTGGCGGTGGTCCAGAGCTGGGCGAGGCCCTTGCCGGGGTTGACGACGATCATGCCGTCTTTGGCGGTGTAGCGTTTGTCGGTGGACTCGCTTCTGCCGTCGAAGGTTTCATCCTTCTTGTCTTTGCCGTTCCCCTTGTAGCCCCAGCCGGTGAGATCCTTGCCGATGAGTTCGATGACGCCTTCCTCGGCTTTCTTGTCCTCCGCGAAGGCGGAGGCGAAGAGACCAAGGGCGAAAAGCACGGTGATGGTGGCAAGTCGGAGCATGGAACTTTCCTTTGAGAGAGTGGACGCGGCGGGTTTCGCAGGCTGGGTCGAGTCCGCAAATCCCGATCAGGTTCTTGTGAGTCTCGTGCAAAGGTGCAAGGCACGCAAGGCACGCAAAGCATGCAAAGGCGGCGGCTGTCTTCGCGAGCTTCGCGCCTTTGCGCGAGGTTCAAGCGTTCGGTGGTCAGACTCACCCCACCTCTCATCGATTCGCCGAACCGACGCGCGAGTTACGCCTTCATTCACGGGGTGCGCATGAATTTCAAATACGCCTGCACACCTTGCCGGATCGTCGCGAGAGAGACCCATTCATCCTTGGTGTGCGCCGGGTACGGATCGCCCGGCCCCCAGACGATCGTGGGCAGGCCGGCCGCCGCCAGATCGCCGCCGTTGGTGGCGAAGGGCGCGCCGATGGGTGACGCGGGCAGGTTCATGGATCGCAGCACGTTCTGCACCTTGCCCAGGAACGCAGCGCTCGACTGTTCGTGCAGCGGCGGCGCCCAGCGCGTCACCTTCATGTCCACCTTCAACTCAGCATCCGCCTGCCGCACCGTGTCGATCACCTTCTCCAGCGCGTCGGTTGCGCTTTCGATGGTCTCGCCGGGCGCCAGTCGGCGGTCGATCTGGATTTCGCATTTGTCGGCGAGGATGTTCACCTGCGATCCGCCGCGGATGATGTTGATCGTGCACACGGCGCCGCCGGTGAGCGGATGCTCCGCGTCGAGTTTGGCGATGTAGTCGTCCTCGATGGCCTGCATGACCTTCATCATCATGCGGATGGCGGATTTGCCGAGATACGGCGCGGCGGAGTGGGCGGCCACGCCGGTGGTGGTGACGGTCCAGCGGGTGACGCCGTTGTGGGCGATGACGGGTCGGAGCATGGTCGGTTCGCCGACGATGACGGCGCTGGGCCGCCACGGCAGCGAAGGCAGATCGTGCTCGATGAAAGAGACGACGCCGGTCATGTTGATTTCTTCATCGACGCTCAGCAGCAAGGCGATGTTGTTGGGCCGGTCGCCGGCGGCGGCGTATTCCTTGAGCGCCCAGAGCGCCGCGGCTCCGGTGCCTTTGGTGTCGCAAGCGCCGCGGCCGAGCAGTTTGTCGCCTTGGATTTCGCCGCCGAAGGGCGCGATGGTCATGCCATCGATGGCGACGGTGTCCAGGTGGCTGTCGAAAAGAATCCACGGCGCTGCGGCTGGCGAAGAAGCAGCCGGCGCGGTGATGAGCAATTGGTCCGCCGACGCAAACGCACACGCACCCAGTTCGCGCTGTTTGGGTACTGCGAAACGCCACGGCAGTTTCGCGACGTGCAATCCCCACGCGGCGGCGACCTGTGCGAGGTAATCCGCCAGAGGTTGTTCAGGCTTGGGCCGCCGTGAAATCTCCGCGTTCACCGAATCGAACTGCACCATGCGCTGCAGCAGTTGGTCGACGGAAGCGGGCGGCGAGAACGACATGGCTGGAAGATAGCAGAACCGTGGTTCGGGTTTCGGGTCGAAGGAGCCAAGCAGGAACTACTTCGCAGACTGGCGTCGACTCCGACGTAGGGTGCGTCAAGGCTCGGCGCGGACGCACCACAGTTGACTGAGAACGCAACGCGGTGCGTCCGCGCGGACTTGACGCACCCTACCCCAAACTGCGAAGTTGTTCTTGTACGGCTCCGAAGGCACACCGCCGATGGGATTTCGATATCCAATCACAATGGCCACTGAAAGAGCATCGATTGCCTTTTACCCGACACCCGACACCCGACACCCGCTCTCGCCCATCAATGCCGGCCATACTTCGGTATCTCGAAATCCGGCGGCAGCACATCCAGCCCCGGCGGCGGCGGGTTGGCGCGCACCTCGCGCCGGGCGGCGACCGTGAAGCACAGCACGATGATCGAGATGACGCAGAAGCCGGCGTTGACGCCGCGCGCGAACGAGGAGGCCTGTCCGATCCACAGGCACACGCCCGCCAGGATCAGCGAGAACAGCCACGCGCACGCCGAGACCAGCGCGCCGATCGAGGCCCGCGGCTTATCCGCCTGCAGTCCCAGCCCGAATCCTGCCAGCGCCAGGCCGCACACCGTGGAGAACACCACCATGATCGATGCGCCGGCCCTGCCCGGCTCGTCGAGCATTTTGCGGAAGGTGATGACGATGTCCTCCTTCTCATGCACTTTGCGTTCCGCCTGCTGTGCGGTCATGACGTCTTCCCACAGGCCGGAGGACGAGCAGACGCAGCAGGTGGTGAGAAACAGGATGACGCCGACGATCTGCAGGAGCACGCCGGTGCCCTGTGCGAAAGCGCGGGGCGGCGGCGGTGTGGCGGCAGGCGCGTTGCCATCGGGTGAAGAGGCAGGATTGGGAGGCGGGTTGGACAAGTCGGGTTCCTGCATGTGGCAGCTATTGATTGAGTTCCCGCCGGGCCGCGGCGATCACCTGCGCCACATTTCGCGCCTGCATGGCGATGCGGCAGCCGATGAGCAGACGCAGCACATAAAGCAGGCCGACCATCGGCGTGCCCAGCACGAGCACGTTGATCGTCAGCGCCGGCGGATCGCCGGCGGCGAACGCCGCGCCGGCCTGCCGCAGCAGCAGCGCGCCCAGCACGAACAACTGCATCATCGCCAGGATCATCGCGAGCGTGATGGCGACTGAACTGCCGCGGGTGATCTTGAAACTCGCCAGGACATAGGCGATGCCCGGCAGCACGCCCAGGGTCGCGATGCTTGCCGCGGCGGGCAGGAGCAGCGTCTGGAGCGTCACGGCGTTGTCGTAGGTGATCCGCTCGACGCCGAGAAAATCCTGTATCTCCGCGGCCGACCACGTGGATGATCTGGCCACGAGGCCCGCAAGAACGCCGAAGACAGCCATCTCGATGACGCCCAGCATCCGCGTTGCGGCCGCCGCCGGCCGCGGCGCAGAATCGTCGCGGGCAGACGCGGGAGTTTCGGGTTGATGGGCTTGGGCGTTCACAGAGTTGTTCGGCGCGATGCGGTGCGAAGCGGGGCGAAGCGGTGCGAAGCGGCGCGACGTCACTTCTGCATCTTGTAGGGATGATCGTCGGCGAGGTATTTGCCTGATTCGACGAGCGTGGCCCATTCGCCGGCGGCTTTCTGCAACTGCTCGCCGAGATTCGTCACGGGCTTGACGAAGGGCGGATGCCACGTGGTCAGCCCGACCAGGTCGTGCAGGACGACGACATGGCCGTGGCACGCGGGGCCCGCGCCGCAGCCGACGACGGGGATGGGTTCGCCGCCGCGCGGCGACACAGCCAGGCGGACGATGCGCTGGGAAACTTCGGTGGGCACTGCTTCCAGCAGCAGCATGGCGGCGCCGCGCATGATCATGTCCTCGGCGGTGGCGACGATCTCGTCCGCCTCGCGCGGCGTCCGACCGGCGGAACGGTAGCCGCCGCTGGCGCGCACCTGCTGCGGACGCGAACCGAGATGGGCGACAACCGGGATGCCGGCGCGGCTCATGCGCTCCACCAGCGAGCCGAAGCTGCCATCGACTTCCAGCTTGACCGCGTCGGCTGCTCCTTCGGTCAGGAACGCCATGGCGTTCTTCACGGCCTCGTCGTCGCCGCACTGGTAGGAGCCGAACGGCATGTCCGCCATGATGAATGCCTGCGGCGCGCCGCGGCGCACGGCGGCGGTGAGTTCGATCAACAGCGGAAGCTTGGCGGGCAGCGTGGAATCGTGGCCGAAAATCATCTCCGCCGCGGTGTCGCCGACCAGCAGGCACTGCACGCCGCCGCGCGTGAGCCACCGGGCGGTGGTGGCGTCGTAGCAGGTGAGCATCGGAAACGGCCTGCCGGCGCGCACCCATTGACGGAGCGTTCGCAGCGTGATGCGGGGATTCGGATCGGTGGACATGGCGGGATTATAGGGAGATGAATGGGGTGAGATGAGGAGAGAGACTGAGGGGGTGAGGGGGTGAGGGGGTGAGGGGGTGAAGGGGTGACGACATGAATTGCAAATTGAAAATTTTCAATTTGCAATTTTCAATTTGCAATCGACCTCACCCGCTCACCCCCTCACCTTGTCACCCCCATCCCTCATCCCGCACCCCTCATCCGCCCAATCGCGCCTGCACCTTGCCGTCGACGACGCGCACCGGATAGGTCTTCACCTGGTACGCCTCGGCGTCGGGACATTTGCCGCTGTTCACATCAAACGGCCAGGCGTGCCACGGACAGATCACGCAGTCGTCGACGATGTGGCCGGCGGACAAACTGCCGCCGGCGTGCGGGCAGTGGTCGTCCATCACGCGGAAGGGCGGGCTCGTCGGTTCCGAGCCGCCCTTCACCTCCAAGCGCATCACGGCGATCGCGCGGTGCCCGACTTCGATGTACTTGCCGCCGCCGACGGGCACTTCGTGGGC
Organism: uncultured Phycisphaeraceae bacterium; assembly: GCA_964426135.1. Classification (GTDB taxonomy): domain Bacteria; phylum Planctomycetota; class Phycisphaerae; order Phycisphaerales; family Phycisphaeraceae; genus CAYRPN01. Next base: position 36,247 of record CAYRPN010000027.1, read on the forward strand.
GTAGCAGAGGTCGGTCCAACTCGTATTGCCGAATTGATTCTGAAGATTTGCAGTCATGGATAGATCGGCGCGATGAATCATTTCTCGCTTTGGCTGCGTCGTTTGATCGTCAGGAATCGCTCGAAAGATTCATGCAAGGTCAGGCTGCGAAGCAGGGATTCATCAATTGCCGTGTGCTTGCAGATTTCGGAGAGGTCGTAGTCGTCTTGTTGGCGACCTGCGCGCAGCTTCATTGCAATCAGGTCATGCACATCCACAATGCGAATCGCCCGACCGGCCAGCGTTGTCGTGGCAGCCCGCTGTATCATGCCTGCGACAAACTCATCTTTCCAGATGTCGATCTGCATGCCGCTGACGTGATACAGCTTCCAGGTGCAGGTCGGATCGAAGTGATGCTCGCGCATCATTCGTGGATTGGCGTCAAGTATGGCCTGGTGATCCGGTGCCGCGATGAAGTCGACGTCCTCCGTAAAACGCGCCCGGCCATAACACATTGCGGCGATGCCGCCGACCAACGCGTAATTGATCTGAAGCGATTCAAAGAGTGCCACGGCATCCAGCATGGCTCGGGTCAAGTCGGCGGGGGGGCTGGGTTGCATCAGCAGTTCTCGCTGGAACCGGCGACCGCGATCGATTCGCTGACAGACCGCAGTCAGGTCGGCGTGCAGAGCGCAGGTTGCTTCATGTGCGGGCGTCATGGAAATCCCTGCCGTGATGAATCACGGCTGGCTGCCTCTTATTTTAGGGCGAATCAAGACGCGATGAAATGTCTCACCGATAATCCAGCGCCGGCACCACTTTGCCGTCCGCTTCGCGTTCCCACTTCAGCGTCGGCTGCGGACGCAGGCCTTGGGCTGTAATGCGCGGGGGCAGGGCGCTGGCGCCGGACTCGAGCAGTTCAAAGCTGCCCGTGCTGCCGTTGGCGCGGGAGAAGACCCACAGCGACGGATCGGTCGCGCTGATCTCGGTGCGCACGCCGTTCTCGATCCGCACCGCGCGGAAGCCCAGCGCGGTGAGGCGGTTCCGCAGTCCATCCGCCGAGTCGGGCACCGCTTCGCCGCGCTGCTTCAAGAGCAGCACGCCCTCGGCGAGGAACCGCATCCGGCCGACCGCCACATCCACCGCATCGGGCTGAAGCTGCGACACGAACTGATCCCACTGCCTGCGGAACGCGGCCGCATCCTCGGCGCCGAATGCGTGCTTGAACGCCTTGGCCTGATCCATGCCCTTGCCGATGGCGACCAGATATTTCTCGAATGGATCGCGATACCGGCCGTCCTGCGCGTGAATCAGAAAATAAACCATCGCCCACGACTGGTCGTACTGCAACCTGCCGCGATCGGGATTGCGCACGAGATTCAGATGCCACTGCCCCGGCTGCATCGCCATGATGAGGTCGAAGTCGATGATGCGGCGATTGAGCACAGCGTCCTTGAGCGTCTCGATGCGACGGGAACTCGCCATGCCGATGCGGAGTTTGCCGTTGACCAGGATCGCGTCACCGAAATATTCCGCCAGTCCTTCATTGACCCAGGTGGGAATCGCCACGCCGATGTGGGCGAACGCGAACTGATGGAAGCCTTCGTGTTGCAGAGTTTCGAGCGTGACCCACTGCGGGCGATCCTCGACCCATGTGGCCAGGCCGCGGGCGTCGGGCCGGATGAAGAAGATGCCGCCGGTGCCGGTCGCGTCGACGCCCTTCTGCTGCATGAAGGCGAGGTACTGCTGCTGCGTGCGGAAGAGATACAGAGGCATGCGCGCCGCGTCGCGCTCGCTGGCGGCGAAAGCGCGGAAGCGGTGCGCATATTCGCCATAGACCGCGTCCATGTGCCGGGCGATGTCGCCGGCCTTCTTCGGGTCCACGTTCGAGAAGAGATCGTAGTGCTGCGTCGAGGTCGCCTTGAGCACGATCTCGGCGGCGTGTCCCGCCGTGCCGGCAACGGCCAGCAGCAGCACCGCGATCGCGCCCGCCGACCCGCGCCAGAACCCGCCGATTCGATGGGATGTGGTGGCCATCGATCATCGCATCGGTCCGGAAAACACGTGGGTTTCGATGCTGATATCGGTGCTTGATGAAAAGATCGGAGCAGTGTCCGATTGCGACGGTTGTTGCGCTGGTGGGATGTGCGCGGGGACTGACGAACTGAAAATCCACGCTTTCACTTGCACGGAGAAACCAGAAACGCAAGGTGGTGACAAACTCACCGCACCTTCAGCGTATCCCCATCGAACGTGATTCCCAGCGGCTCGATCACCACCGCCTTGCGATCTCCCTGTTGCTCGACGACACCCGCCTGCCACGCGGTGTAGCCCGTCTGCTGCGCGGCTTGCAGCGTGCGCTCGACATCGGCCGGCGACACGTACACGGCAAAACCGACACCCATGTTGAAGGTGGCGTAGGCGTCATAATCGGACAGGCCGGCGGCTTGCTGGATCGTGGCGAAGACGGCGGGTGTCTGAGCGTCTTTCGTTGTCCGGCCCTCACCCCAGCCCTCTCCCGTCCCCCGGTGGGGGAGAGGGGGTCGGAGCTTCGCAATTCGGTAGACAAACGCGGCCTTCGCCCGCATCAGTTTGCGCCAGCCGTGGCCCGTCACATGCACCGCGTAGTGCAGCGGGATGTCGGCCTGCTGGCAGGCCTGCACGAAGCGCACGTAGATCACCGACGGATCGAGCAGCGCTTCGCCGTACGCGCGGCCGTCGGCGATGGGCGTGAGGTAGCCCTGCGGCAATCGCTCCGCAATCGCCCGGCAAAGCGTCAGACCGTTGGTCTGCACGCCGCTGGACGCGAGGAAAATCATCGCATCGCCCGCCTGGATGTTTTCGAGGATGCGATGCTGCTTCGGCTTGATGCGTCCCACCGCCGAGCCGCCCAGCAGAATCGCGGCGGGATCGACGATGCCCTTGAGCGCCGGCGTCTCGCCGCCGCCCCAGACCGCGCCGGCCTGCCGGCAACCTTCGGCGAAGCCCGCCGCCAGGTCCGCCGCCCGCTCCTCGTGTGCGAACCACCGCGTGTCGCCCACCGCCGCGTGCATCGCCACCGCCAGCGGCAGCGCGCCGACCGTGATCATGTCGTTCACAATCGTTGCCACCAGGTCGATGCCGATGGGGTTGTAAAAACTGCGGCCGGTCCGTTCAAGCATGGCGTCCGCAACGAGGTTTTTCGTTCCCAGCCCTTCTTCGACGAGCGCGAGATATTCATCGTCCGCTTCGAGCAGGTACGCGCTTTCGCCGCGGATGCCGGCCGGTTCGCTGACGCCGTGGGCGCTGAGCGTCGGGATCGTCGACGCGCCTTCGCGCTGGCAGGCGCGCTTGAACGCATCGAGTACGTCGTAGTTCACGCCGGTCTGTTCGTAGCGAAGAGTGGCCATGGCGGACGTTGTAAGGCGAAGGCGGAGGGAGGTCAATGGGATGAGGAGGTGAGTGGGTGAGTGGGCGAGGGCGGGAGTGGGTGAGTGGGTGAGTGGGTGAGTGGGTGAGTGGGTGAGGGCGTGACCCATCCTGATACATGCACAATGTCCGGCGGCAGCCGTTTAGCCGTCGAGCTTTGCTCGACGCGACGAACCCGCTCACTCGCTCGTCACCCCTTCACGCCGTCTCCGGCATGAAAGTGGGCATCACCACGCCCTTGGGCTCGGTCCACGGGCCGCGGCACTGGGCCATGTGCAGTTCGCAATTGCGGGCTCCCCAGGCGTACAACTGCTGCACGAGTTTGTCGCAATGGCACGGCACCAGCCAGACGGGTGTGCAGCCGCGGCGATGGTTGAGTTCCGCGAGGATGAGCGCGGCGGCATGCGACTGGTCCCGCATCACGCCGGGGCCGAGCATCGTGCTGGCCGGGTGAGCGACGGAGACAAGAAAGCCTTCAAGCCTGCCGCCGACTCCTTCGAGGATCGAGGCGTGCCAGATGTTTCGCCGATTCTCGAGGAAATAGCGGTAGTCCTTCTCCCGCTCGATGCCGGTCAATTCGCGCTCCAGCGCCGCCATGCGCGGCGCGTCGGCCAGGGTTGCGGGCCTGACGCGATCGCTGCCGCGCGGGGCCGGTGCGATCAGACCGTCGCTGGGCACGGTCAGCAGCATGTCCTGAAACAGCATGCGAGGCACGAACCCGGCGCGGTTGTAGAGCGAGAATGAGTCGAGGTTCACCGCGCTGGACACCAGCCGCAGCGGCAACCCCGCGCGATCGGCGAATGCCACGATGAAGTCGAGCAGCGTTCGGGCCACGCGCTGCCCGCTGTAGTTCGGATGCACGTTCATGATGCCCAGCGAGACGTGCGTCGGCCGGGGATGGTAGAAACAGGAGCCTGCGACCCGGCCCGTCTCGCCGCTGATCGCCAGCACGCAGCAGCCGGGATCGAGGTCTTCGTACACCTCGCAGAAAAGCGTCGTGTGCTGAGGCGGGGCGGTGAAGATCGCCGGTCGGCCGCGCGACTGATACCAGAAGTTTGTCGAGACGTGGATCAACTCAGCCACTTGCGGCCAGTCGTCGCGGGTCATCGCTCGCAGGTGCATCGACATCACTCTTTGGTCCAGGTGGTCTTCGAGGAAATCTCCGCCAGCGCTTCGATCTCGACTTTCGTCGTTCGTTCCGCGACGGACACTTCCATTTCGCCGGTCAGCGGAATCTTCAGCGCGTCGCACACGATGCTTGTCGGGTGCCCCGCGTCGATGTCGAAGTGGATCGTGGTCTGTCCCTTGGTGCTTGCGGGCTTGAAACTCAGCGTCACCTTCGCCGGCCGCTTGGCGTCACGCAGATCGTCCTCGATCAGTTCCGCAAGCACCTCCGCGCGGCGATCGGCATGGATGAAGTAGTCGGAGGAATCCTTAAATGTCGCCACGGCGCGACCATCGGCCTGGCTGACCGAATCCAGCGTGAGTGTGCTCTTGCGGTTCAGGTGCAACCCGAACGCTTCAACAACGACGTCGGATCGCTCCAGTCGTCCGCCTGCGGTCGACGGGGATCTGCCGCGGTCACGGACCATTTGAAAGACGCCCGCGACCGCCATTGCCGGCACATCCTCAGCCGGCATGAGTCGCTTCATCGCTCGGAGCATCGACTTGGTCACCGGCGTTTCCGCCGGCAAGTTCGAGTAGAGTTTGCCTTCGATAGAGGGCTTGCCAATCAGGGCGCCATCGCGAGTGACCTGAGCCGTGACCCGCTGATCCAGCAGGTTCGCTGCGAACTTCTCCATCAACTCCTTCACATCGCGGCCGGCCAACATGGCATGCGTGGATTTGATGTTCACTTCAACGTGCTTCGTGTCCCCGTCGCGCCGAGCGACGTAGTGCATGGTGCGCCCCGCACTGGTCGAGGTTACATCGATGCTGTCGAGAGTGAGTTCGGCGATGAAGAAATCGGCATCGGCGGCGCCCTGGGGAATCGTCATCCTGCGAACGATTTTCTCCTCGCGCTGCTCCGTTTCGACGACCGGATCATCGCCCTGACGGCGCGTGGTGGTCGTGATGATGGTTTTGGATTCCGTGGACAGGGTGAACCGGTCGCCGGCCTGGGGTTTCCAGCGAATCGACTCCTGGCCATGCGACGCGGAAGCGTTGCTGTGCAGGATGGCAAGGACGCAGAGCCAGAATGCTCGGTTGATCATGGCGGGACTCCCGATGCGCTTGCGGATGATATCGGCCTCGGCTCGCGCGGTCATTCGGTCGTTTCGTTGCGATGTTCGTGCCGCAACTGCCCGCACGCCGCGGCGATGTCCCGGCCCCGGCTGGCGCGGATGTGCACATTCACCCGCGCGTTCCGCAGGATCGTTTGAAACTTCAGCACATCCTCCGTGTGAGGGCGATCGAACGGCAGGCCCTTCACTTCGTTGTAGCGGATCAGGTTCACGTTGGCCCGCAGCGAGCGCGCGATGGAGACGAGCTGCCGGGCGTGTTCCTGCTTGTCGTTCACGCCGCCCAGCAGGATGTACTCCAGCGTGATCTCGCGGCCGGTGCGATCGAAGTAGTGGCGGCCCGCGTCGAGCAACTGCTCGATCGTCACATAGTTGGCCCACGGAATCAGTTGCCTTCGAATCGCGTCATTGGGCGCGTGCAGGCTGATCGCCAGCGTCACAGGCAGTTCCATCTCCGCAAGGCGACGCATTTGTGCCGGCAGGCCCACGGTGCTGATGGTGATCCGGCGGGCGGAAATGCCCAGGCCCCAGTCGGCGTTGAGCGTGCGGATCGCGCGGGCGACGTTGCTGAAATTCGCCAGCGGCTCGCCCATGCCCATGAACACGACGTTGCTGATGCGTCCCACGCCTTGCAGCGTGCCCAGTCGCCAGACCTGCTCGATGATCTGGCCCGCGGTCAGATCGCCATCGAGTCCGCCAAGCCCCGACGCACAGAACTTGCAGCCGACCGGGCAGCCGACCTGGCTGGAGATGCACGCGGTGCGGCGGGTCGAGCCGCGATCGCCGCTGTCGCCGTCGTCCTCATCGACAGGAATCATCACGCATTCGGTTTGCCGGCGCGGGTCGAGACCCGGGAGTTCTGAGTCTTGCGCCGCAGGATCGTCGGCAGAGCGCGCGGGCAAGCTCATGACTCGCGGCATCGCTTGCCGCGGCTCAACCATCTGCTCTGCCTCTTGCCTCCTGCCTGCTGTCTCTTGTCTCCCGTCTTCCTCCCACTGCATCAGCAATTTCTGCACGCCGTCCGTTGCGACCTGATGCCGGACAATCCCACCGACGGTGAAACGCAGCGTTTCCACAAGTGCCGCGCGGTCCGATTTGGAGAGATTCGTCATCCGCGACGGGTCGGCGATTTTCTTCTGATAGACCCAGTTCACCACCTGATCCGCGCGGTAGGTCGGCATGGCGTGCCGCCCGAGCAACTCGCGCAGTTCGTCGCGCGTCAAATCGAAAAAGTGTACGGACGGCGTCATGGCGGCTATTGTAGGAGCAATCGGAAACGCGATCGGATTGCTCCCTTTCGGCGTGTTCCCGGTCGCTCCTACAGGACTTCCCATGAACTGCGGCGGCATCAAGTGCGTTCTCAACTCTCTCGGCCTGCTGGCGGCACGCGCGGCGGTCGGCTCCATGATGGTGATCGGGCACGGCTGGGGAAAACTCGCCATGCTCAAGGCCGACCCCGTGGAGTTCGCCGACCCTTTCGGCTGGGGGCCGCGCACCAGCCTGATCCTCTGCATCGTCGGCGAAGTCGTCGCGCCCGCCATGATCGCCCTGGGTCTGTTCACGCGACCGGCGGCGCTGGGGGCCGCGTTCACCATGGGCGTCGCGGCGTTTCACGCCCACGCCGCCGATCCGCTCTTCATCCCCATGGGCGGCGGACGGGCGAAGGAACTGGCGCTGCTCTACATGATTCCATTCGCCCTCTTTTTCTTCACCGGCCCCGGCAAGCTTTCGGTCGATGCCCTGATCTTCCGCAGGAAGGCCGCCGCTTGCGCCGCCACGTCCGCCGGCAGCGCCACGTCGGCCACGCAGGGAGCCGCGCCTCGTCCCGAGACCCCCGGCGCCGCGGAAAAGCCCCCGAGGAACATGATCTGAACGGGCACACTCCGTACGGGCGGCCGGCGCCATGACCGCCTCGCGGCTTTCTGCTAAAAAGCCCGCATGAACCCGACCGCCGCGCCCAACGCTTCCGCGCCCGCTTCCACAGGCCCTTCACTGGCTATCGATCTGGCCGGGCTGAAGCTCGCCAATCCGATGATGACCGCGTCGGGCACGTGTGGTTATGCCTACGAGTACGCCGACTACATGGACATGGCGAGCCTCGGCGCCTTCGTCACCAAGAGCATTTCCCCGCAGCCGCGCAAGGGCAACGAGGCGTACCGCATCGTGGAAACGCGCGGCGGCATGCTCAATGCGATCGGCCTGGCGAACGTGGGGCTCGAGACTTTTCTCGCCGAGAAGATGCCGCAGCTGCGCAAAATGCGGGCGACGGGCCCGCGCATCATCGTCAACGCGGTGGGGCACACCATCGATGAATATGTGACCGTCGCCGGCGGACTGTCGCAGGACGAAGACATCGACGCGATCGAGCTGAACGTGTCGTGCCCCAACGTCGCGGACGGCCTCGTCTTCGGCACCAATCCGCCGCTGCTCAAGGAACTGGTGACGCACGTGCGCCGCGCCATGCGGAAGCAGTGCAAACTCATCGTCAAGCTCTCACCCAATGCCGGCGACATCTGCGCCACCGCCGCTGCCGCGATCGAAGGCGGCGCCGAAATGCTGTCGATGGTCAACACTTTCAACGGCATGGCGATCGACATCCACAAACGCAAGACGCGCCTGGCCAACGGCAGCGGCGGCCTGAGCGGGCCGGCGATCCGGCCGCTGGCGATTTACCTCATCTCGCGCGTCTACCGCAACGTCTGCAAAAAAACCGGCGTGCCCATCATCGGCATGGGCGGCATCCAGTATTGGCAGGACGCGGTGGAGTTCCTGCTCGCCGGCGCCACGGGCCTGGCCGTCGGCACCGCGCTCTTCGTCGATCCCGCGACTCCCATCAAGATCCAGGAAGGCATCCGCGGCTACCTCGCGCAACTCGGCGCGAAATCCATCAGCGACATCGTCGGCACCGCGCAGCTCCCGGGCGATCCGCCGCCGGCGCCGTATCCTTGATGCGCCGCGCTTCCACAAGCGTCAGGTGACGGCTCTTAAGAGCCGTCACCTGACGCACGCGGATCATTCGATGCACTCGCTTGTCGCGGTTCGTTCACCTCATCCATCCGCGTTCATCTGCGGCAAATATGGTCTCCAACTCAGAACGCAAGTTGTTCGACGAGATTCTCGAAGACGTCATCGACGCGCTTCCCGATCATCTGCACGCGCTGCTCGAAGAAGTGCCCGTCGTCGTCGAGGATCGTCCCTCGCGCAAGCTGCTGCGCGAGATGGAACTCGATCCCGACGAGGACGACCTCTGCGGCCTGCACAGCGGCGTCGCCCTGACCGAACGAAGCGTCGAGCACAGCGGCAACCTGCCCGACCAGATCACGCTCTTCCGCAACGCGATCATCGAGATGTCCGGCCTGCGCGATCTGCCCGAACATGGTGAAGTGCCGTTTTCAACGTTCGTGCAGGCGGAGAAGGACGCGGAGGCCGAGTTGGAGAAACAGATTCGCGTGACGCTGCTGCACGAGATGGGGCATCACTTCGGATTGGACGAGGATGATCTGGAGTCGCTGGGTTACGGATGATCGCGGTCGATTCCGTCGTTTAGCCGCCGAGCTTTGCTCGGCGCGACGCCCCACTGGCCGCGAAGCATCGAACAGGTTCACACGCGTCGAGCAAAGCTCGACGGCTAAACGCGACGGATATTGACGCGAACGCGACGGATATTGACGCGAACGTGGCGCCTATCACGCCAACGTCCAGACATGAATCGGCGACGAATTGCCCGGATATTTGCCATCCTTCAATTGTCGACCATTGCCGTTGCTGCCGCCAACCGTCGCGGCTACTGCGATGCGCTTGCCGTCCGGATGCAGCGCCAGGGCGTGACAATTCTGCATCTTCGTCGTGGCGAAGAGCGGTTCCTTCTCGCCAGGTTTCAGGAGCAGTAATTTGCCGTTACCCGGTTGCCCGCTGGTCACCGCGATGAGGTAGCCGTCCGCGTGCTCGATCAGTTCGTAGACAAAACCATCCTTCGGCTCACCCAACGGCATGTCCAGATCCTGCTTGCCCGTCTTCCAGTCGAAGCGAAGGATGCGAGGCGAGCACTCGACAAAGCCGCCGGTCTTCGGCGTCGCGCCGGCGACGTAAAGAAACGCGCCGTCGCGCGAAAATGTCAGCACCCGCGCGCCGCCCACATCCTGAATCCGGTCGAGTTTGTGGAGGACGGACGCGTCGAACTGGCGGAAGGTTTTGCCTGCTTTCAAGTCCCACTGCCTCACAACGCCTTTCAGATCGCCGCTGATCAGCGTGCCGTCCGGATGAAACGCGACGGCATACACATCCTCGCCATGCTCCTTCAACTCGTGCAACAGCTTGCCATCCGCAGCATTCCACACGCGGACGATTCCATCGCGGCCGCACGAAGCGAGTTTCGCGCCTCCCGCCCAAAGCCCAGGCATGGCAATGCCTGGGCTTTGGGCGGCAGAAGTACCGGCGCCTAGCGCAAGCTGGCGAATCCAGCCATCGTGCGCCTTCTCACGCGACCACTTCTGTGCGAGTTCCTTCGTCACATCCCAGCACGTCAGCCGGCCCCATGTATCAGCGGTAAACAAGCAAGACGTTTCGCCGAGTTTCGCCGTGGCCAACGCATCGACGAAGCCGTGATGATGTCCACGAATCACGGGCAATTCTTTCAACTCGCCGGTCGTTGCCGAAGCATCGAATAGTCGCACGCCTGCGTCATACGTACCGACCGCCAGCAGCCGGCCATCGCTCGTGAAGCGCATGACGCCCGCCTGCCGATCGAGCGTGATCGGCTTGCCGAGTTCCTTCGGCGCGGGCTTCGTCGCGGCGGGTTGTGTCTTATCGTTTGCCATCTTTCGTAGGGTGGGCATCGCCCACCATCGATCGTGCAAGGTTCATCGTGGTGGGCAGTGCCCACCCTACACCCTACACGCTAAACCCTAAACCCTTCCCTCACGCCAGCGCCTCCTTGATCGCCCTCATCTCCTCGTGCGCGATCGGCAGCGGTTGCCCGTGATTGTCGTACTCCACTTCGTAGGAACTCACGCCCAAGGCCTGGAACCACGTGTGGAACATCGCGCCGATGTCGTGGCCCTTGTCCTTGACGAACACGCCTTGATCGTCGGTCGCGCCGACCACCGTGCCGCGCTTCACCCCGCAGCCCGCCATTGCCATCGACCAGCACTCGGGCCAATGGTCGCGGCCCAGGTGCCCGTTGATGCGCGGGGTTCGCCCGAACTCGCTGATCGCAATGACCAGCACGTGATCGAGCATTGAGCGCTTGTCGAGGTCTTCGATCACCGCGCTGAACGCCTGGTCGAACTTGCCGACGAGCGAGGCCTGCCCGTTGAAGTTGTCGCCGTGCGTGTCCCAGCCGTAGCTGGTGACGTTCACGAACCGCACGCCGGCTTCGAGCATGCGCCGAGCGACGAGCATATGCCGGCCCAGATCGTGGGTGCCGTAGCGCTCGATGTCGCGCGGATCGAGCTTGGTCGTGTCGAACAAATCCTGCCGCTTCATCAACTCGCGGGCCATGTCGAAGACGGCCATGCTCGTGTCCGTGCTGCTGTGCGGGCGTTTGGCGGCGTAGCGGCGGTTGAGCGCTTCGCGCAGCTCGTTGCGTTCCCCATCCGCGTCGGCGGTGATCGTGTCGGGTCGCAGCAGATTCTCCGGCGGCTTGCCGTCGCCGAACGCCAGGGCGCCATAGCGCGGCCCTAGAAACCCGCCATGCTCCGCCTTGAACCCGCCGCTGCCGGGCTTGACCCAGACATACGGCGGCAAATTGCTCTGCCCCGGCCCAAGCAACTTGGCGATGGCGGAGCCGAAGTAGGGGTACGTCACGCCGCGGTTTTTCGGATCGCCGCGCAAGATGCGCGGCACGCCTGCGGAGTGCGAGTTATCGAGCGTGGCGAGATTGCGAACGACGCAAAGCTGGTGCGCCAGCTTCGCGGAGCGCGGCAAAAGCTCGCTGAAATGCGTGCCCTTGACGCTGGTGGGGATGGAGCGGAACGGCCCGCCGAACTCCGTGTCGGGCTTGGGGTCCCAGCTTTCAAACTGGCTGATGCCGCCGTCGAGCCAGACGAAGAGCACCTGCTTGTCTTTCTGCTTGATCGCATCGGCGACGGCGGGCAGCGCGAGTCCGCCGCAGGTCAGCGCCGCGCTGCCGCCTGCGAACGCGGAAAGAATCGCGCGACGCGAGATCGCGTGATCGATGGGGGTGCAGAGATGAGTGGCATTCGATCGCATGATTCGCTGACGAACGACATTGGTTAGCGGTCGGGCCGAGTCTTCGAGGCCCACCTGTGTTTCGAGCGCCAAGACGGGTGGGCCTCGCGGACTCGGCCCGACCGCTAACCGCGAAAACCGACGCGTCTCAATGATTCACCTGAAACTCCGCTGACGCAAGCAGGGCCCACGCCAGGTTGGTGATCGCTTCGATTCTACGACCTTCGTGCTTTTTCACGAAGGCCTCCGTCATCGCGCGTTCTTCGGCATCGGGCAGGCGCGTGAGAACGGAGAGGTAAAGGTCCTCCGCCAGTTTGCCCGCATCGGCCTGCTTGCTCAGGCGATCGACGAGATTGCCTTCGCGCGGTTTCAGCAGCGTGAGGAACACCGCGTCGTTGCGCATGAACAGCGCGCCCTTGAGCGTGTGATCCACCATCTCCTCCGGCTCCTTCGGCTCGGCGGCGAAGGTGGCGTCGAAGCGTTTCTTCAAGTCGTCGAACGTCACCGTCGCCTCGCCTTTGGAATCCTTCGCCGGCTTCGCGCTGCTGACACGTGCCATCTCGCCGGTGGCGATCAGCACGCAGCGCAGCAGTTGCTCGCTGGAGAGCCTGCGTTCGAGGGCGACGGCGAATCGGTCCTGCGCTGCAGCCGCGCCAGTAGCGCTCGCGCTCGGTGCGGCACTCGACCGCTGATACGTCTTCGTCAGCGCAAGCTCGCGCAGCAGCCGGCGCGTGTCGTACTTGTGGGCGACGAACTCTTTCGCCAGCAGTTCGAGGAGCTGCGGATGCGAAGGGGGATTGTCCTTGTGATGCAGATCGAGCGGATGCACGAGGCCGCGGCCCATCATTACGAACCACAGGCGGTTCACCGCGTTGCGGGCGAACTGCTCGTTCGCATCCGAGGGCAGCAGTTCCGCGATCCTCGCCATCGGACTGAACGCGGGCACCGGCGGCAGATTCTTCTGCTTGTCGGCGGGCACGGCGAACTCCTTGCCCTTCTCCGGCGCGGGCACATCAAACTCCGGCATGCCCGGCACGCGCGGGCCGGTCTGCTTCGGCTCCTTGCCGAAGACGGAGGCGAACTCCAGCTTCTTCGTCATCGGCTTCTCGCTCACGGCGGGGAACGCGCCGCCGTGCAGGTTCAAGTTGAGATAGACCGCGTAAAGCCCCTGGAAATCGCTCTGTTTGTAATCGCGCACGGTCAGGTGGTTGTGGCACTGGGCGCATTGCAAATCCGTGCCCAGGAACAGTCTGCCTACGTCGCGGGTCAGGCCCGGATAGTCCGTCGGATTCTCGCCGTATTTCTCCAGTCGCTTGGAATAGAAGAACGCGCTGGCGCGGGTCTTTTCATTGCGAGGATCGGGGTTGAGGATTTCCCGCGCGAGCTGATCCCACGGCTTGTTCGCCTTGAACGACTCGAGCAGATACGCCTGCCACTCCGCGTGGTCGCCGCGGCGTTCCATGAGCATGATGTGGAAGAGTTCCGCCATGCGGCGCGGGTAGTGGTCGCCGGCCATGAGTTGATCGATGAGCTTGCCGCGCTTGTCAGGCGATTGGTCGGCGAGGAACGCGCGGGCTTCGTCGAGCGTGGGAATGCTGCCGGTGAAGTCGAGATAGATGCGGCGAACGAACTCGGCGTCGTCGGATAGCGCGGCGAGCGGAGCGTTCTTCGCGCCGGCTTCGATGAGGGCGTCGATCTGCTGGTGCAGCGGGGCGGCGGCGTGGGCGAACGAGCAGGCAATCGCCGTCGTGACGAGCGTGAACTGAATCGGAATGATCCGGCGAAAGAGCATGGGTGGTACGCAACAATCGGCGAGAAGCGGTGAATCGTCGTAGCCGCAGCGTCCTCGCTGGGCGTCGGTATTCGTGCCAGTCGCATGGGCGACGCGCGGCGAGGACGCCGCGGCTATGTCAAGTCCGATCGGACGACTTGGAAAGTCGTCCCACATCTGGCTTCAGCGCATGAGGCATCACTTCGCGCTGAGTTTCGCCGCGCCGATGTCCAGGCACTTGATCTTGTTCTGATCGCGGACGATGAGCAGGCCGGCGCTGTACGCCATGGGCGCCCAGACCATTTCGCCCTTGCCATCGAGCACCTTGGCGCGGGCGAGTTCCTTGTATTCCTTCGGATTCGCTTCAGCGAGGTGCAGCGTGCCCTTGTCGCCCTCGAGTGCGACGAGCAGATCGCCGATCAGCAGCACGTTGCCACGGGAGAAGCTGGGTTCCTCGCCGGTGCGCCAGACGATCTTGCCGTCGTTGGGATCGATGCAGGCCAGGCCGCCGTGTTTGCGGTTCGCCTTGTTCAGCTTGGCGTTCTCGTTGATGTTGGCGTAGAGGTGGCCGCCGTGGTTGATCGCGGGATGAATCTGGCAGCCGTCGCCTTTGTAGCGGAAGAGTTCGTCGAACTTGTACTCGTCGCCGTTCTTCGTGACTTTGATCATCACGGAGCCGTCCTCGTAACCACCGGTGACAAAAATGCGCTGGCCATCGGGCAGCACGGTGGGGGCGGGGATGGCGAACTTGACGGAGTAGCCGTTGTATTTCCAGATGAGCTTGCCGGTGTCGGGGTTGATGAAGGAGACCTGGTTGTTGGTGATCTGGAGGATGCCGGTTTCGCCGCAGACGGTACGGATGATGGGCGAGGAGTAGTAGTCGCTGGCGTATTTTCCGCCGGCGTCCTTGGCGGGCGATTCCCACACGATCTCGCCGGTCTTCTTGTTGAGCGCCGCGAGGATCGGCGTTTCGCCGTGCGTGGGCGTGACGATGACCGTGTCCTTGTACGGCAGCGGCGATTGTGCGTAGCCCCAGTTGAGTTTGCCTTCTTTCCACTTCTTGCCCAGTTGCAGCGACCAGACGGGCTTCTGCGTCTTTCGGCTGATGCAGTGCATGTGTCCGAGACAGCCGACGGTGTAGATGTGTTCGTCATCGACGGTGGGGGTGGAACGGGAGCCGTGGTAGGAAACTTTTCCCTTGGCTTCGTAAGCGTACTTCCATTTCTCCGCTCCGGTCTTCAGATCAAAAACGCGCAGGACATCGCCCGCATCGCTGTCACGGTCGAGGAAAAAGACCTCGCCATCGCGGATCGCCGGTCCGCCGAAGCCCGGGCCGATGTCGTGCGACCAGAGCGCCTTCGGGCCATCCGCGGGCCATGATCGTGCAATCTTGTCGGGCGAGGTGGCGTCGCGGTTAGCGCCGAGGAACTGCGACCAGTCGGCCAGAGCGGCCGCGCCGAGGAAAAGACCTGCAAACACAGCGATCAACATGAATCGAAAACGCATGCGGAAACTCCGGATTCAAAGAGGCGGGAAGACAACGGGCGAGCAGTTTACCGCCTCGGCGTGACGACTCCATGAATTGGCGGGGCGTGCATCAGGGGTTACGAGGCCCAGGGCGCGGGGATGATGCCGCAGGTCGCCGCCATGCACATCGCGTCGACTGCTACCATGTCGCCGCATGAGCGAATCCATCGAACGAATCCCGGTAGCCGTGATCGGCGTGGGCCGCATGGGCAGGCATCACGCGCGGGTTTATCGCAATCTGCCGCAGGCGCAGCTCCTGGCCGTGGTCGATGCGGATGCCGATCGCGCCGCTGCTTCCGCACAGGAGCACGGCTGTGCGGCGGTCGCATCGGTTGAAGAGTTGCTCGCGACGTTTCCGCAGGTGAGAGCGGTGACCGTCGCGGTGCCCACGGTGCATCATCTGGCCGCCGCCGCGCCGCTGCTTTCGCGCGGCATCGCCTGCCTCGTGGAAAAGCCGATCGCCCCGACCAGCGCGGAGGGAAGGCACATCGTCGACGTCGCCCAGCGGCACCGCGCGGTGCTGCAAGTCGGCCACACGGAGCGATTCAATCCCGCCGTCCGCGCCGTCGCCAACATGGGGGTGACGCCGCGGTTCATTGAAGTGGACCGCATCAGCCCGATGTCGTTCCGTTCGCTGGACATCGGCGTGGTGATGGACATGATGATCCACGACCTGGACATCGTGCTGTCGCTGGTGAACTCGCCGCTGGTGAAGGTGGATGCCGTGGGCGTCGCGGTGCTGGGCCAGCACGAGGACGTGGCCAACGCCCGGCTGCAGTTCCAGAACGGCTGCGTCGCCAATCTCACCGCGAGCCGGCTGGCGATGAAGACGGAACGCAAGCTGCGTCTGTTCAGCGAGAAGGCGTACGTGAGCCTCGATTACCACAAGCGGGCGGGCATTCTGATCCGCAAGAGCGACAACGCCGACGCACTGAACAATCTTCGCGAACAGATTCAAGCCGGCGCCGACCTGACGAGCCTGGACTACACCGACCTGGTCAGCATCGACGAACTTCGCATGGACGACGGGCAACCCGGTGCGAACGCGGCGAGCGGCGGCAATCCTTCGGTCAGCGCCGGCAGCAGTGATCCGTTGACCGCGGAGCTCACCAGCTTTCTCCAGTGCGTGCGCGACGGCAGCAAGCCCATCGTCGACGGCCACGCCGGCATCGCCGCGGTGGAGGCTGCGGAGCGCGTCGTCGCCGCGATCGCGGGCCACCGCTGGGAGGGGCTGACGGAGTGGGAAGCGTAGGCAAGGCGGATTTGGGATTTCGGATTTGGGATTTCGGATTTGCCGAACCGAAACGAGCGGAACCGAACCGAGCCGAGCCGAGCCGAGCCGACGCGGCGCATTCACCTCACCCTTGCCTTGCCAGATCCGAAATCTGAAATCTGAAATCTCAAATCCGAAATCTCAAATCATCCCCAATGCCCTGGTCTCCCGCCACGATCGCCGATGCCGTATTTGCAGGGCTCAAGCGTCGCGCTGCCGCCGACGACGCGGAGCAGGTGGTCTACGGGTTCGACAGCTTCGACGAACTGGCCCTGCATCCACTGGTGCATGAGGCTCTGCGCGATGCGGGGTTCGGCGTCTTCCCCGAGCAACGCTATCCCAGCGAGTGGGACAACACCAAACAGAGCGAAGGCAAGCGCTGTGACGTGGTGATCACCGCCGACGCGACTGGCCCGTGCCTGCGCGATCCGCGTTTGCGCGGCACGCTGTTCGACACGATCGATGCCATCGATCCGGAGGAAGCGTACTGGCTGGAGATCAAGACCGTCGCTCAATACACCAGCGACGGCCCGTTCCGCGGCTACAGCAAGGAACTGCTTTCGCCCGTCGCGGATGACGTGAAGAAGCTGTGGGCCGATCGGCTGATTTTTCACAGCGGTCTCTTGCTCGTGCTCTTCACGGAGTCACAGGAGATTGCCGAGCACGATCTGGTCGCGTGGCACGACCGCTGCCTGAAGCGCGGTCATCCCGTGGCGACGCCGGCGGCACGCGGTTTTCCCATCGGCAATCGCATCGGCAACGGCTGGTGCGAGGTCGCGGTGTTCGGCGTCCGCGGCGTGTGATTTCCGGTCCCCTCTCCCTCCGGGAGAGGGTTAGGGTGAGGGCCGAAGCACGGTGGATCCACAGAACAAATGTCGCTGCATCGTCGTCTTGCGACTTTTTGATCCGCACTTCCCACGTCCCATTTTTCACTTTGCAGTTTTCCCTTTTGACTTTGCCGTTTTCACTCTCCGTCTCACGGCGAATCCCGGTTGCCGGCCCTCACCCCAGCCCTCTCCCGGAGCCTGAGAATCTTTCGATTTCCGTCA
>CAYRPN010000028.1:0-53461 GCA_964426135.1 uncultured Phycisphaeraceae bacterium
CCGCGAAGCCGTCCCGCGACAAAAGTGTTCAAGTTATTTTTGAGCGCGCCCTTAGCGGTCGGGCCGAGTCCGCGAGGCCCACCCGTGTCTTGGCAACGGAAACAGGTGGGCCTCGCGGACGCGGCCCGACCGCTAACCATGGCGAGCCCGGATTTTTTCACAAGTCCGTGGCCCGCATGCGCGCATTCACACGGCTAACGCGCGATTGAACAGGCCACCCACCCCGATGCCCACCGCTGCCACCACCCTTCCGCACGCCTGGCTCCGCGACATCGTGGCGGCGCCGGTGGTGCGCGCGCTGATCGCCAGACTCGCGAGCGAGGGTCACGTCCTTTGCGAGGGCGCGTGGGGCAGCAGCACTGCGCTGATCGCCGGCGCTATCGCGGCCAACACGCGGCGGCCTGTGCTTTTCGTCGTGGCTCATCTCGACGACGCCGACGACGCGCTGGGCGACCTGGAGCTCTTTCCTGCTGCGGGTTTCGACCTGCGCCCGCAGCGCTTCGGTGCCCTGGAAGTATTGCCCGGCGAAAGCGCGGTGAGCCTGGAACTCCTCGCGGAGCGATTGGCGGTTGTCGAGCAGATTGGGAAAGAAAAGGGCCAAGGGCCAAGGGCCCAGGGCCAAGGGGTGGATTCGGCGGACTCGCAAATCCGAAATCCGAAATCCGAAATCCGAAATCCCTCCCCGCCTCTCTTCCTCGTCGCCCCGATCCAGGGCCTCATGCAGTCGGTTCCGCAACCTGGCACGCTCAACGAGTTCTTTCTCACGCTGAAATCCGGCGCGACCCTGCCGCCGGGACAGTTGCTCGACTGGCTCGATCGCGCCGGCTACAAGCGCGTCGATGCCGTGGAGCATCCCGGCGATTTCGCCACTCGCGGCGGGATCATCGACATCTACGCCCCCAGCGGCACCACCGGCGACAACACGCAGGACGCCGCCGCCGGCAACACCGCCGGCGGCCCCGCGGCCATCCGCCTCGATTTCTTCGGCGATGACATTGATTCGATCAACCTCATCGACCTGGACACCATGGGCTCGGGCAAAAAGGTTCCGCGCTTCCAGATCATCGGAGCCGCCATCGAACGCCTGCAAAGCGACGAGCGCACCACCAATCTGCTGGAGCTCTTACCGAAGGACACGATCGTCGTCATGCAGGAAGCGCTCGAACTCGCCGAGCAGGCGCGCGGCTACTACGAACGCCTGACCGATCCGCGCGGCATCTACTCGCCGCAGGGCGTGCTGAAGCTGCTCACCAAACGCCAGCATGTGCAGATCGATCAATTCTCCGCCGGCAGTTCGCGCGGCAAAGGCGATGTGCTGCGCCTGCCCGTGCGCCAGCTCGCGCCCTTTGACAAGGACGCGGCAGCGGCGGTGAAGGAGATTTCGGATTTTGGATCGAAAGGGGACAGGATTTCGGATTTTGGATTTCGGATTTCGGATTTGAAAGACAACAATCCCGCGCCGCCGGCCCCTGTGGTCGTGTTGTGTCAGAAGCCCGCGGAGCGCGATCGCTTGCTCGAATTGATCCGCGAGCACGCTCCGCAATCAGAGAAAGCGGTGACGCTGGACATCGGCTACCTCCATCGCGGCTTCATCTGGGACTCCGGCAAATCCGAAATCCGAAATCCGAAATCCGAAATCTCCTCCCAATCCGAAATCCCAAATCCGAAATCCGAAATCTGTCTGGTGCCGCACCACGAGCTCTTCCACCGCTACCACACGCATCGCCGCATCCGCAAGCTCGGCGCCGCGGCGAAGGAAGCAACCGACGCGTTCTTCGATCTGGACGTGGGCGATTTCGTCGTGCATGAAGACCACGGCATCGCGCAGTTCACCGGCCTGCGCACCATGAAGCGCGAAGGCAAGACGGAGGATTACCTCACGCTCGCCTTCGCCGAGGGCGCGCTGCTGCACGTGCCCGCCACCGAAATCGAACTGGTGCAGAAATACATCGGCGGCTTCAGCGGACGCCCGCCGCTGTCGCACCTGGGAGGCAACCGCTGGAAAAAGCAGAAGGACAAAACGCGCGAAGCGGTCAAGGACATGGCGGCGCAGATGCTGCGCATCCAGGCGGCCCGCGCGTCGCTGCCAGGCGTGAGCTACCCCGCGGACACGCCCTGGCAGAAGGAGTTTGAGGCGGAGTTTCCCTACGACGAAACCGAAGACCAGCTCGCCGCCATCGCCGCGATGAAGCGCGACATGTCGGGCGAGCGCCCGATGGATCGCCTGCTGTGCGGCGACGTGGGCTTCGGCAAGACGGAAGTCGCCATCCGCGGCGCGTTCAAGGCCGCCGAGTTCGGCAAGCAGGTCGCCGTACTCGTGCCCACCACGGTGCTCGCGGAGCAGCACGAGCGCACTTTCCACGAGCGCATGGCGGATTATCCTTTCCGCGTCGCGTCGCTGAGCCGGTTCAAGACGGACAAGGAGCAGAACGACACGCTCGCGGCCGTGGCGCGCGGCGAAGTGGATATCGTCATCGGCACGCACCGGCTGCTGAGCAAGGACGTCAAGTTCGCCGACCTGGGCATGGTCGTCATCGACGAAGAGCAGCGCTTCGGCGTCGAGCACAAGAACAAGCTGCTGGAGTTCCGCCTGACCGCCGACGTGCTGACGATGACGGCGACGCCGATCCCGCGCACGCTGCACATGTCGCTGCTGGGTTTGCGGGATATTTCGAGTCTTTCCACGCCCCCGGTGGATCGCCGCGCGGTGGTGACGGAGGTGATTCCCTACGACAAGCAGCGCATCCGGCATGCGATCGTGCGCGAGCTGAACCGCGATGGGCAGACGTTTTTCGTGCACAACCGCGTGCACAACATCGAAGCCGTGGCCAATGAAGTGCGCAGCCTCGTGCCGGAGGCGAAGGTGATCGTGGGGCACGGGCAGATGGGGCCGCGCGAGCTGGAGGCGGTGATGCTCAAGTTCGTGCGCCGCGAGGCGGACGTGCTGGTCTGCACCACGATCATCGAATCGGGCATCGACATTCCCACCGCCAACACGATGTTCATCAACAACGCGGACCACTTCGGCCTGGCTGAGTTACACCAGTTGCGTGGCCGCGTGGGGCGGTACAAGCACCGCGCGTACTGCTACCTGATGCTGCCGGAAGATCGGCCGATCACCGACAAGGCGGTGCAACGACTCAAAGCGATCGAGCAGTTCTCGATGCTGGGCGCGGGCTTCAAAATCGCCATGCGCGATCTGGAGATTCGCGGCGCGGGCAATCTGCTGGGCTCGGAGCAGAGCGGCCACATCGCCGCGGTGGGCTATCAGATGTACTGCACGCTGCTGGAGCAGGAAGCCAAGCGGATGCGGAATGAGAAAGTGATCGAGCCGGTGAAGACGCACATCGAACTGCCCGCGGTGGGCCGGCTGCTGCCAGGCTACATCGCATCGGACAAGCACCGCATGGACGCGTATCGCCGGCTGAGCCGGGCGGCGTCGCTGGCGGAGCTCGACGCCGTGGAACGCGCGATGACCGAGGCCTACGGCAAAGCACCGGCGCCGGCGCAGACGCTGATCGATCTCACCGAAATCCGCATCGCCGCCAGCACGCACGACATCGAGGCGATCAAGCTCGACGGCCCCGACATCATCTTCCGCACCCGGCATCCGCAGACGCTCGACGCGCTGATGAAGGACGCGCCCGGCAGGGTGAGCCTGATCGACGATCGCACGGTCTACTTTCGCCCGCCGCCGAAGTTCCTGGAGGAGCCGGCGACGATTCTGGCGGTGCTGAGGAAGCTGCTGGTGCGGCCGCTGCGGGGTGGGATGTGAGTCAGGCGATTTGAAATTTCAGATCTCAGATTTCAGAGTTCAGAGTTCAGATTTCAGAGTTCAGAGTTCAGAGTTCAGAGTTCAGATTTCAGATTTCAAGACCGCCGCGCGATTCATCTCCACCGGCGTCACGCCCACCGACACCAGCGCCTTGAGCGCGTCGTTCACCGGCATATTCACCGTCCGCACGTCGGCGGGCGCGATGGCGACGAGCCGGCCGCTGGTTGGATTCGGCGCGCCGGGGACGAAGACGAGCAGGCACGGCGCGCCGCTGGCGTCGACCACTTCGTTGGTGACCAGGCCGACCTCCGCGCCTTCGTTGCGGCCGTTGGGCACGAGGACCACGCGCTTGAAAATCGCGTCCTTGCCCTGGCCATAGCCGAGGATTTGCTTGAGCGTCTGGTACAGCCTGCCGAACAGCGGCAGCGCGTCGATCCCGCGATCCATGCGGCGCCAGAGCCACCGGCCTACCAGGGTGGTGACGGTCAGGCCGATGGCATAGATGATCGCGGCGACCACGATCAGGCCGAGCCCCGGAAAGTAGAACGTCTGCGACTTGAGCCACGGCACGGCGATCATGCTCTCGAGCTGGATGATCGTAAACAGCAGGCCTGCGATCGGCAGCAGCGCGACGAAGCCGGCGACGAAGCAGCGCGTGAGATGGCGGAGGAGGTGTTGCATGGTCGACTCCGGGAGGTGGAGCCAACGATATCAGGTGGTGATCGGCTGTGTCATTCAGCCGGCGTGTTTGCCCGCCGAGGACGGGTGTATCACATTGCCACCGAGAAAATGGTGCGGCACATACCAGGCGCCCGCAGCGATCGTGCCCGCCAGTCAACCGTCAATCCTCGCGGTCGGCCACGCCCAGTTGAGCGAGCATGTTGCAGAACAGCGCCCCCTGTTCGATCGCGTCATCGAGCGCCACATGCGTGTGCGGAAAATCGTCGAACCATTTCGCGGGCATGTTCTTCTTGGTCGATTCCCTGTACGGCTTCTTCAGCAGCGCCATCGCCAGTGTTTTCATGTCCAGGGCCGAGTGCGAAAACGGACTTTCCCCCGCGAAGCGGATCAGGTACCAGTAGACGAACATGAAATCGAACGCCACGGGATAGGCGACGAACACTTTCGACCCCGGCAGCGATTTCAACCACGCGAGGTAATCGCGCATCGCAACTTCCGGGGCCACGCAGTCTTTGCGGCACGCCTCCCACGCCGCCGGCTGCGACCGCCACCACGCCATCGTCTTCGCATCGCCGTGCGCTCCCGGCAGCGTGTCGAGATTGCGCGCGAACGTGGCGACGAGCTTCTTGTCCGCGGTGTACGCGGCGGAGCCGAAGCTGAGCATGGAGTTGGGCCCGGGGATGGGGCCGTCGGTCTCGCAGTCGGTGGAGATGTAGAGTTCGGGCATGGATCAAAGTGTAGTATGCTCGAATTTTCGCACGGGCATTTCGTCCCAAGTTCGCCCGTCCAAGAGACGCCCTGCTTTTTTCTTATTGAATCCGCCCCACTGTTTGAAGAAGAACGGCACCTTCGAATGCTGGCACTGACGTTGAATATCATTCACCCACATTGGGTCCATGGGCCGGGAACCCGGTCCGGATTCTCCGCCAACAATTACCCAGTCGATTCCATCAAGATCAAGTCCTGGAAGAGACTCCAATAGGGGCTCGAGCGAGAGAAACTTCACACGAGCTTTCGTTTGTCGGAGATGGTCGATTCGAAACTGATATTTCTTGCTTTCCACACTCACGCCCATCCAGATGTGTGGCCTCCAAGCTAATTCTTGGTCCAATTCGAGAAGGCGTTCGGATCTCTTTGTCAGAATCTGATAACGATGCCAGTTGGCACGACCCATGACATCGAAAACCTGTTGGATGAAAGCGATTGGAACATTGGCATGAAACAGATCGCTCATCGAGTTGACGAAGATCGTCATCGGACGCTTCCATGAAAGCGGAAGTGCCAGTGCGGAAGGATGCAGAGCGAGGTTGAATCCATTCGCATAATTGGGCTGTCCCATCGCCTGAAGGCGCCGGGCCATGCGCTCCGCGTAACAATGCTTGCAGCCCGGACTGATTTTCGTGCATCCCGTGACTGGATTCCACGTTGCCTCAGTCCACTCGATTGAAGAGTTTGTCGCCATCAAACCGCTCCTTGGTTTTGATACTTTCTGAAGATCGACTTGATGATCTTTTCAGCTGTAGCGTTGGCGGAAGCGAAGAACAGGTAGTAGACGACGGCGTTTGTCGAGTTTCTCATCGGGATCGGATCGGGCACATAACGAAACCCGCCAACTTCCTTCAATCGCGTCTGAAAAGCCTTGACGACCGCCATATTGTCGGCCTTGCGATCGACGTCGCCAAATAGCGTCGGCTGAACGCCATACGCGGCGTTCTTCCAGCTCTCGTCGCCCCAGAATCGAGTCATTCTGGCGGCCTGATCCGGCCTGGCGCGGCTTTGATCGTGCAGCAGCGCATTCATATTCATGTCCATGATCGGAAAGTTCAGAAGCAGGTCCACCGTCTTCAACTCACCGGCCTTTCGGAGGACTCTCCAATCCAGGTGCAGCCCATAGGGGTCCAGTAGGCACAGCGCTCGTCGGTACTGATCGTAGCGCACTTGTGGGAGCAGCTCATTCAAGACGACGTCGTTGCAATCGCCGGGATGAACTCGCACATCTGGGTCCACTGCGAACAGTCCGCGCAGATATTGCGCCTTTGTTGGATCGAGCTCGACCAAGTGATATTCCCGGAATCTCGGCAGAACGTTGATGACGTTCATCGGACTCCCAGAAATGGTTGCTTTTGTCGTCTTTGAAACATGAAGTCCAGCGCCCGCGAAGCCATCGATGTACACGTGGCGAAACCGGGGCTGGTTGGCGAGGATTGTTGAATAAGCTTTCGCGTACTCTCGGACTATGTCGAGCTTGATCTCCGACCAACGCCCAATTTCGTCAAGTGTGGGTTCGACCATAGTTGTGCCCCTTTGAGACAGTAGTGACTACTTCATCGTCTCAATCAGCTTCGCCTCATCCCAAATCTCCACGCCCAGCGCCTTCGCCTTGTCCAGTTTGCTGCCGGCGTCTTCGCCGACGATGAGCAGGCTGGTTTTTTTGGAGACGCTGTCGGAGACGGTCGCGCCCAGGGCCATGAGTTTCTCGGCGAGTTCCTTGCGGCCGAAGCCGGCGAGCGTGCCGGTGATGACGATGGTCTTGCCGGCGAAGGGCGAGTTGGCAACGGGCGCCGCGCGTTTGTCTTCGGTGAGTTTGACACCGGCGTCCTTCAGTTCACCGATGACGCGCCGGCCTGCTTCGCTGTGCAGGAATTCGTACACGGCCTTGGCGGTGACTTCGCCGAAGTCTTCGACTCGCGTGAGTTCGTCGAGCGACGCGGCGATGATCTTGTCGATGTCGCCGAAGTGCTGGGCGAGCCTGCGCGATCCGCCCGTGCCGGTGTGGCGAATGCCCAGGCCGCTGAGCACGCGCGCCAGGCCGCGGCCCTTGGATTCCTCGATGCCGGCGAGCAGGTTGTCCACCTTTTTCTCGCCCATGCGGTCGAGTTTGCGAACCGCATCGCGATGATCCGTCAAGCGGTAGATGTCGCCGAAGGATTTGAGCAGGCCCGCGTCGGCCAGTTGCTGCACGGTGCTGTCGCCCAGGCCCTCGATATCCATCTGATCGCGCGAGGCGAACCAGATCAGCCGCTCGCGCACCTGAGCGGGGCACTGCGGATTCACGCAGCGGATCGCGGCTTCGTCCTCCTCGCGCACGAGCTTCTCACCGCAACTGATGCACTTGCTCGGCGGCTCCACTTCGCGAGCGCCCTTGGGCCGCTTGTCCGCGACGATGGCGACCACCTGCGGAATGATCTCGCCGGCTTTCTCGACGACGACGGTATCGCCCACGCGGATGTCCTTGGCGCGAATCTCATCGATGTTGTGCAGGCTCGCGCGCTTCACCGTCGTGCCCGCCAGGAACACCGGCTCCAGCTCGGCGACCGGCGTGTGCGTGCCGCCCTTGCCCACTTGCCACGTGATCGCATTCAGCTTCGTCGTGGCCTGCTCGGCGGCATATTTGTAGGCGATGCACCAGCGCGGGCTCTTGCTGGTGAAGCCCAGCGTCGTCTGCCAGTCCAGGCGATCGACTTTGATCACCGCGCCATCGGTGCCGTAGGGCAGTTTGCGCCGCGCGCCGTCAACATCCTGGATGAACTGCCAGACTTCGTCGATGCCCTTGCAAATGCGACTGAGCGGATTGGTGGGCAGGCCGAAGCGTCGCACGGCCGCCATGAAGTCGGAGTAGGTCGCGAAGTTGTCCGGCTCCACCTCGCCGCGGCCGTGCGCGAAGAACGCGAGTTTGCGGTGGGCGACCACTTTCGGATCGAGTTGCTTCAGCGTGCCCGCCGTGGCGTTGCGCGGATTGGCGAACAGCTCCTCGCCGGCGCTTTCGCGTTCCTTGTTGATGCGCTCGAACTCCGCCTGCGGCATGTAGATCTCGCCGCGCACTTCGAGCACGCGGGGAATCGCAGGCGTGCCGGTGCTTTCGTCGGCGTTCGCCGCTTCACCGCTGCCGTCGTCCGGCTCGGCATCACCGAAAAGGCTTGCGGTTGCCGCGCTCTTTGATTTGCCTTTTTTTCGTTCGGCCTTTCCCGCCTTCGCCGCGGCTTTGGCGGGCGCCGTAGCCTGCAGTTCCAGCGGCACCGACCGGATGGTGCGCACATTGTGCGTGACATCATCGCCCTTGGTGCCATCGCCGCGAGTCAGGGCGAGCGCGAGCTTGCCGTTCTCATAGCGCAAGCTCACCGCCAGCCCATCGATCTTCGGCTCACCGACATAGACGATGTCGGCATCGCTCGCGCCGGGCGTGCCCACCAGTCCCTTCACCACGCGTTGATGCCAGGCGCGCAGCTCGGTCTGGTCGTAGGTGTTGTCGATGGAGAACATCCCGCGTGCGTGGGGCAGCGTGCGGAACCCGCTGATGGGCGCGCCGCCGACGCGCTGCGTGGGCGAATCGGCGTCGAACTGGTCGGGGTACTTCGCCTCCAGTTCCGAAAGTTCGCGCAACAGGCGGTCGAACTCGGCATCGGAAATCTCCGGCCGGGCCTCGACGTAGTAAAGGTGATTGTGACGGTGCAGCTCCTTGCGAAGCGCCCCGATACGTTGAAGGTCGGTGTCCCTGGACATGTCGGAATTGTAATCAGCTTCACGGCGGACGGAACGCGTAGGGTGGGCACCGCCCACCATGGGAACCCCCACGTGTCAAGACGCAAGTTCCTCCTTCGCCGTTGGCAGTGCCGATGCGCGTTGTCGTTCGCTTCGGCCCCTTCCGCGCCCGCGGTGGGCAGTGCCCACCCTACGCCGACGAATCAAATTCTCTCCCCGCGCGTGTCCGTCCGGCTGCGCAGATTGTCCAGGACGTTCATGAAGTTGATGTAGCTGTCGTAGGGCGATTCATAGGGGTTGAAGTACTTGTGCACGTCGCCGTCGGAGAAATACTTCGTGCACATGTAGTAGAAATGATCGCTGCTGGTGAGCCGGCGCCAGTCGCGAAGCAGTTCCGCGTCGCCGGCGTCCTTCACCGGCCGCTCCAGCTTGTAAAGCTCGTGCAGCGCGTTGCTCTGCATCGCATTGCCCAGCCAGGCGGATAGATCGCGTTCAGTATCGGCCCAACTGATCATGTGGGGCACATCAAACTCGCCCGCCGCCGGGTACGCCTTGATGCATTCGCTGGGCGTGCGGAAATCGTTGTCGCCGTGGCCGGCGTTGAGCACTTCGCCGGGCAGCGCCTTGAGGAAATCGAAGATGCCGGTCTCCGCCCACTGGTGTTCGCCGAAGGTTTCGTAATCGACGAAGAGATTGCAGAGCTGGCCTTTGCCGTTGATGTCGTTGACCCAGCGGGCGAACTTGTCCGCCGTCAGGGGCCAGTCGGGCCAGCTTCGGTTGGAGAAGCGGAAGGCGATGTCATCGCTGAGGCGGTAGTTTTTGAGGAGGACTTTCAGGCCGTTGCTGTGCGGCGGGGAATAGGGCACATTCGGCGATCGCGCGCCCAGGATGTGGTCCGCGCCCTCGGCGATCACGCCCTGGTACAGGCCCGATTCCGCCACGTACCGGGCCAGGTCGTTGTTGTAGATCAGCTCCGTGTTGCGGAAGACGGCGGGCTTCTGCCCGAAAAGTTCCTCCACCAGTTTCGCGTGCATGGCGATCTGCTCGCGGAACTCCTCCCGGCTGTAGAGAAACGCCAGGCTGTGGTGGTACGTCTCGCCCAGGAACTCGACGCAGCCGGTCGCGGCCAACTGCTGAAAGAGTTCGATCACTTTCGGGTGCAGCGAGCGCAGTTGCTCGAGCACGATGCCGGTGAGGGAATAGGCGACGCGGAATCGGCCGTCGTGCTTGCGCACGAGATCGAGGATCGTCTGCGTGGCGGGGATGTAGCACCGCTGCGCGACGCGCTCGAGAATCTGCCGATTGCGGTACTCGTCGAAGTAGTTCGTACCGGTATCGAAGACGCTGTACCGACGCAGGCGGTACGGCTGGTGGACTTGAAAATAGAAACATACCGACGCCATGGCGTCGCACCTCACAAGCCGCTTGCGGCTTAGCATGCCCCGCACGAACCGACACGTGGTGATCGCGCGCGACTACCGATATACTACGCGATTTCCCGCGATCAGGCACGCGGCTTGGTCTGTGACGAGCCGCAGAAGAACCACAAGGCACACAAAGGCGCGAAGAACACGAAGAGGAGAAGAGGACGAGACGGAGAGACGGAGCGTTGGAGAGGCGAAGTGACGAGGGAGCGGACCAGAACAGACCAGAAAAGATCAAATCGCTGGAAACAAGCCCAGACCCAACGCAGGCGTCCGCAATTGAATCCACAACGCCTTCCTCATCTTTGTGTCCTTCGTGCCTTCGTGTCCTTTGTGATTCCCGCTTCGTTTCCTTAAATCCGAAATCCCAAATCCGAAATCCGAAATTCCCCCATGCTCACCAGCGCCGAAATCCGTCAGCAGTACATCGACTTCTTCGTCCAGAAGCACGGCCACACCTTCGTGCCGTCTTCGCCCGTGGTGCCCGTGGGCGATCCGACGCTGCTCTTCACCAACGCGGGCATGAACCAGTTCAAGCCTTATTTCCTGGGCACCGAGCAGTCGCCGTGGAAGCGCGTCGCCAACACGCAGAAGTGCATCCGCGCCGGCGGCAAGCACAACGACCTGGACGATGTCGGCCGATCTCGCCGCCATCACACCTTCTTCGAGATGCTCGGCAACTGGTCCTTCGGCGATTACTTCAAAGTCGGCGCGATCCAGATGGCGTGGGAGCTGCTCACGAAGGTGTGGAAGCTCGACCCCAGGCGCCTGCACGTCTCCTGTTTTGAAGGCGATGAAAAGAACGGCGTCCCCCGCGACACCGAAGCAGCCGACATCTGGAAAAAAATCTGCGGCGTGCCCGATCACCACATCCACTACTTCGGCAAAGACAACTTCTGGGAAATGGGCGACACCGGCCCCTGCGGCCCGTGCACCGAAATCTACATCGACCGCACGCCCGACATGACCGGCGGCAAGGACGTCAACGGCGAAGACCCGCGCGTGATGGAAATCTGGAACCTCGTCTTCATCCAGTACAACCGCAACGCCGACCGATCGCTTGCGCCTCTGCCTGCTCAGCACGTCGATACGGGCATGGGCTTCGAACGCATCACGCAAGTCATTCAAGGAGCTGACAGCAACTTCGGCATCGACCTGTGGAATCCGTTCTTCGCGAAGATCAGCGAGATCAGCGGTCACAAATACACCGGCCTGTTCACGAAGACGAACAGCGTGGATCCGGTCGCCGAGGCCGCGAACCCGCAGCTTCGCACGGACATCGCCTTCCGCGTGATCGCCGACCACGCGCGGTGCCTGACCTTCGCACTGACGGATGGCGCGGTGCCGACGAATGAAGGCCGCGGTTACGTGCTGCGGCGCATTCTCCGCCGCGCGGTGCGCTTTGGCCGGCAGCAGTTGGGCGTGACGGAGCCGTTCGTTCACAAGCTTGTCGATGTCGTCGTCGACGCCATGGGCGCGGCGTTCCCGGAACTGAAGAAGAATCCGAAGCAGGTGATCGAGCTGATCAAGGATGAGGAGATCAGTTTTGGTCGCACGATTGATCGCGGCATTGAACTGTTTGAAGAAGCCGCAACGCGCGCGAAACAATCTACCAACGGCGCCACGAATGCAACCACCAAAGCCGACGCACTCCTGTGCGTCGGTGCCGCCGACGCCTTCAAACTCCACGACACCTACGGCTTCCCCCTCGACCTCACCGAAGTGATGGCCCAGGAACGCGGCATGACCGTCGATGTCGAAGGCTTCAAACGCCTCATGGAGGAGGCGAAAGACAAAGCCCGCGGCGGCGGCGATGCGGCGGACGCCACCACCTCCCTCACCGAACTCGTTCAGCGTTTCAAGTTCCCCGCCACGCAGTTCTTCGGCTACGAGCAAACCAAACTGGACGCGGTCACCTGCGTCCACGTCTTCCGTCTGCACGGAGCGACTTACGAGCCCGTCGAACACGCGGCGGTCGGCGACAAGGTCGCGCTCGTCCTCGAACGCACCTGCTTCTACGCTGAGTCCGGCGGACAGGTCGGCGACCGCGGCACCATCGAGAACCGCTTCGGCGCCGTCGTCACCGTGGAAGACACCATCAAGATCGGCGATGTATTCTTTCACCTGGGAACGGTGACCCGTGGTCCACAGACCGCGCCTCCCGCCCCGGGCATGGGGGCTTCAAGCCCCCATGCCCAGGGCGCACCAACTTTCGTCAGCGCCGCCGATGATTCCAAGCCCCACCGCCTGCGCGTCGACGAATCCCGCCGCGGCAGGATCGCGTCCAATCACACGATGACGCACGTGATGAACCACAAGCTCCGCGCGATCCTCGGCGATCACGTGGCGCAGAAGGGCTCGCTCGTCGATGACGAAAAGACTCGCTTCGACTTCGCCCACAACGCCGGCATCAGCGAAGGCGACGCGGCGAAGATCGAAGAACTGGTCAACGCCGACATCGCCGCCGACCTGCCTGTGCATTACGACTACGCCCCGCAGGCGGACGCCCTGAAAATCCACGGCCTGCGCGCCGTCTTCGGCGAGAAATATCCCCCCACCGTGCGCGTCGTTTCCATCGGGCCGTCGCTCGCTGACCTCATGAAGAACCCATCGAACAAGGAATGGGAAAACCGCAGCATCGAGTTCTGCGGCGGCACGCATCTGAAAAAGACCGGCGACGCCGAGGGCTTCGCGATCGTCAGCGAAGAAGCCGTCGCCAAAGGCGTGCGCCGCATCACCGCGATCACCGGCGCCACCGCGCACAAGGCGAGCGCGTCGGGGCAGATGCTGCTTTCGCGGGTCGCCGCGCTGAAAACATCCGCCTCCGGCATGGGGGCTTCAAGCCCCCATGCCGGCACTCCCCAGGCTCACGCCGCGCTCGAATCGCTCCCCGCCGCCGTTGCGGAAATCACCACGACTCTCAACGAGCAGCAGATTCCGCTGCTGATGAAATCGAAGATTCGCGAAGGCCTTGCGGAGCTGCAGCGCATCGTGAAAGAGTTTGAGAAGGAAAAGAGCAAGGCCGCGGCCGGCAACGTCGTCGACGCCGCCCGGCAGATCGCCGAGAGCGCCGCGGGGAATCTCATCGTTGCCGAAGTTCCCGGCGCTGATCCGGAGACGCTGCGCACCGCGATGGACGTGATCCGCAAGAAGTGCCCCGACGCGGCGATGCTGCTGGGCTCGGTATCGACGCCGCCGCCTGCCAGTGACGGCACGCCCCAGCCCGCCAAGCTCTCCTTCCTCGCGGCGGTGCCGGACGCCTTGATCAAGAAGGGCCTCAAAGCCGGCGACTGGGTGAAGGAAGTCGCCAAAGTCGCCGGCGGCGGCGGCGGCGGCCGACCGGACGTGGCGCAGGCCGGCGGCAAGGACCCGGCGAAACTCGCCGACGCGCTGGAGGCGGGGCGGAAGTTCGCGGCGGGGAAGATGGGCTGATCCCGTAGGGTGGGCTGAGTCCGCGAAGCCCACCACCGCTCGCCCATTGATGAACCAGACGCCAATGCGCGATGAACGTCAAACGGTGAGCTGCGCGGACTCAACCCACCCTACGCGAAGCCAAGCACGCGCCAGCCGGGATATACTTCAATTATGACTCCAGCCGCCGCCATCACCGGCCTTTCGGTCCCCCAGAAACTTCAACTGATGGAAGCGATCTGGGACGATCTGTGCCGCAGTGACTCCGAGGTTCCCGCGCCCGCCTGGCACGAACAGGTCTTGAAAGATCGCCAGAATCGCATCGATCGCGGCGAGGCGCATTTCGACGACTGGGAAACCGCCAAGCAACGCATTCGCGAGGCGACCCGATGAAGATCGTCATCCTCGACGAAGTGCAGCAGGATCTCATCGGCGGCTTCCATTTCTACGAGCGACAGGAACCGGGCGTCGGCGACTATTTCCTCGACTCCGTGATGGCCGACATCGATTCGCTCCTGCTCTACGCCGGCGTGCATGCCGTTCATTTCGGCAAGCATCGCATGCTTTGCAAACGATTTCCCGTCAGCGTCTATTACAACGTGGAAGCGGAGGAAATCCGAGTTGTCGCGGTGCTCGACCAACGGCGCGATCCGGCGTGGATTCGCAAGCGGTTGACAAAGTAGCCAATCACCCCGGCTCGCACCGCAGCAGCGCCTCAAACCCCGCCTGTTCGAAGTGATGGTCGAACGTCAGTGCCTGCGCGATGCCGCGATCCTGCATGATGACGAACGAAACGCAGTCGGTGAGCGACCATGCTTTGTCCGGCCTTCTTCGATGGAATGCGACGGCCGCTTCGTGCAACATTGAATCCACAGGAAGGTACTCAACCAGCGGCTGGCTCAAGACCGCTTCAAGTCGGCGGTGGGATTCGACCCGCAGCGACGTGCCGGAAAAGTAGTTGAGCAATTCGACCACGATCAGTTGGTGAACGACGAACGATCCGGGGGCGCGGCGTGCCCACTTCAACGCGCGGCGATGCAGTTCGTCCGCCGGATCGATCATGGCAATCAGGTAGCTCGTGTCAATGAGAATCACGGCTGCTTGGGATGTCCGTAGAGATAATGCTTGTAATTGATCGAACCATCCGTGGGCATGTCGCCGCGGTCAACCGGCGGCTGTTTCTCTATCCAGTCGGCCAAGTCCGCAAGCGTCCCTTCGGATTCCGTGCGCTGGTCGGCGCGCACCGGAATCTCAACCCGTTTGCCGATTGGCAAATCCACCGGCTCGTCGGGCACGAACACCTTGCCGTCGAAATGGGCGCGGATCGTGGTCATGAGAATATCGTAGCAGGCCATTTCCGGATCGCCTACCACACCGGCATCAGCAACTCACCCCGGCTCGCGCCGCAGCGGCGCCTCGAATCCCGCCTGCTCGAAATGATGATCGTGGGCCAGCGCCGCGGTCAAGCCTTGCTGTTTCATCAGCACGAACGAGATGCAGTCGGTCAGCGACCACAACTTGTCCCGCCGGTCGCCATGCAGTTGAAGGCCCAGATCGAAGAGATCATCCTCGGCACCCTTGACGACGACGATCCCCAGTTGGGCGATCAAGGGTGGAATCAGCGCATGGCACCGGACGCGCGGCAAGGGGGCCGACAGTCCATTGAATGTCTCGAGCAACACATACTCCGTCGTGATGACACGGTCCCGGAGGGAACGGAGCCAACGATGAGCCCGCTCGTGCAGCGAGTCGTCGGTGTTCACCAGCGCCACGAACCAGCCTGTGTCGGCGAAGGTCATGGCCGCTTGGGAGTTCCATACAGGTAATGGTCGTGTTGCGCGGCCAAGTCAGCGGGAAGAGTGCCTTCGGGCAGCGGTGGCAGGCTTCCGATCCAGTCCGCCAGTCCCGCGAGCGTCCCGCCCTCGGGCGGCGGTGGAATCGCCTGACCTTTCGGCATCACTGGGATGTTCACGTGTTGCCCCACCGGCAAATCCACCGGCTCATCGGGCACGAACACCTTGCCGTCGAAATGGGCGCGGATCGTGGTCATAAGAATATCGTAGCACGCGATCGGATGATCGACTACGCAAAGCATCGTTCTGCGCAGGGCGGGTGTGCCAACATTTGCGAGGGCGGCGTCCGTCGCATTCTGCGGTATTTGAAGATGTGCCTGAGCGCCAAGGAGTTTTCAGAATCCCGCTTACTTCGTGCGCGGCTCTCCTGCCCCGGCCACCCGTCGAATGAGCCGCGCAAGAAGTAAGCGGATTCAGGGGTTTGGATCTCACGAAGTCAGGCGGCGTCCGTCGCATTCTGCGGTATTTGAAGATGTGCCTGAGCGCCAAGGAGTTTTCAGAATCCCGCTTACTTCGTGCGCGGCTCTCCTGCCCCGGCCACCCGTCGAATGAGCCGCGCAAGAAGTAAGCGGATTCAGGGGTTTGGATCTCACGAAGTCAGGCGGCGTCCGTCGCATTCTGCGGTATTTGAAGATGTGCCTGAGCGCCAAGGAGTTTTCAGAATCCCGCTTACTTCGTGCGCGGCTCCCCTGCCCCGGCCACTCGACGCGATTGGGCGCCGGTTGTAATTCGGCCCTCACCCCAGCCCTCTCCCGGAGGGAGAGGGGGCCGAACCATCGCTCCCTGGAAATTTTGGCAGACCCCCCGACCGGGGGCCGACCTGCATAACGACGGCCTGGTTTCATCGGGCGGGAAGCCCTCCTGTAACCGGGGGCGCTAATTGGACAATGTAAGGTGTCATGCCCAGGCTCCCCATCGGGTGCCTTGGTTGTCCTTTGGCAGGTGTCCACGGCTGGCGAAAATGCTCACTTGCGACAGTGGCAGCAGGCAGCATGTGGCCGGAAAGTGTCCTACCTTATTGGCAGTCAAATCGATAAGCACCTGTGCCGCAGAAACTTAACTTCGAAAAGGCAACCCGGGGGGCCTGTGACCGGCCACTTTCAAGATCGGGTTGGACGGGCACAAGACGATTCACGGCCGCCGATGATGCCTGCGAACCACCCGTTGGAACGCCTTGCCGCGACGTGCTAACCTGCGCCCCCTCCGTTGTTCCCAAGGACGAATCATGGCACGCATCAACGATCACTATCTGAAACTCAAAGCCGGCTACCTGTTTCCCGAAATCGGTCGGCGCGTCGCGGCTTTCGCTCAGGCGAATCCGAGCGCCAAGATCATCCGCATGGGCATCGGCGATGTGACCGAGCCGCTGCCGATGGCGATCACGGCGGCGATGCACCGGGCGGTCGATGACATGGCCCGGCGGGACACGTTCAAGGGCTATGGCCCGGAGCAGGGCTACGCCTGGCTGCGCGAGAAAATCGCCCAGCACGATTACAAGGCGCGCGGCTGCGAGATCACGGCGGACGAAATCTTCGTCTCCGACGGCAGCAAGTGCGACACGGGCAATATCCTCGACATTCTCTCGCTGCCGGGGCCGGGCAGTGAGCATGGCGGAAACGTGATCGCGGTCGGCGATCCGGTGTATCCCGTTTACGTCGACACCAACGTGATGGCGGGCCACACCGGCGCGGCTAATTCGCGCGGCGAGTATGAAGGCCTGGTGTATCTGCCCATGACGGCGGAGAACGGTTTCAAGCCGGCGCTGCCGGACCGCAAGGTGGACGTGATTTATCTCTGCTATCCGAACAACCCGACCGGTGCCGTGGCGGATCGCGCGGCCCTGACGGAGTGGGTGCTGTATGCGAAGGAGAACGACGCGCTGATTTTGTACGACTCGGCGTATGAGGCGTTCATCAACTCGCCGGAAGTGCCGCGATCGATCTATGAGATTCCCGGGGCACGCGAGGTGGCGATCGAGTTCCGCAGTTTCTCCAAGACGGCGGGTTTCACCGGCACGCGCTGCGCGTACACGGTCGTGCCGAAAACGCTGATGGGCACGGACGCGGCGGGCAACCAGGTCGATCTGCACCGCCTGTGGATGCGGCGGCACACGACGAAGTTCAACGGCGTGTCGTACATCGTGCAGCGCGGAGCCGAGGCGATTTACTCGCCCGACGGCCGCGAGCAGGTGCAGGAGATCATCCGCTTCTACATGGCGAATGCCGCGATCATTCGGGGCACGCTGGGCTCGCTGGGGATGGAAGTCTACGGCGGCGTGCATGCGCCGTACGTTTGGGTGCGCTGCCCATCGGCGGGCGGCCATGGAAAGCCGATGGATAGCTGGAGCTTCTTCGACAAGTTGCTGAAGGATTGCAACATCGTGGTGACACCTGGCGCGGGCTTTGGCGCTTGCGGGGAGGGTTACTTCCGGGTCAGCGCGTTCAACAGCCGGGAGAACGTGGAAGAAGCGATGCAGCGATTGCGGGCGAAGCCGGCGATTTGACGGCGTCGGGGAGCGAGCCGCTTGCGGCCTGAATCGGGCATGGGAAACGGTCGATAACCACCTCATGCCGCGCGTGCGGGAGTGGGCGATCCCTGTGTCCGCCCGAAAGAGGTGTCTGTGCCTGATCGTGAGTCATCACTGGCCGCCGCGCCGAAGCCTGCCGCCGGATCTGAACCCGCGGGTCGCGCTGCCGCGTCAGCGGTCAGGCGCCTCGGGCATTCGGGCTCATTCGTGTGGATTCTGATGGCGGCGGCGACGGTCGCGATCGTCGCGATCTGGTCGAGCGCTCACCGCGTGGAGGCCTCGGCGTGGAGCAGCGACATCGACGCCGCGATCGCCAGGGCCGGCGAGGTGGGCCGACCGATCTTCGTGCTTTTCACGGCGGACTGGTGCGGTTCATGCAAGCAGTTTGACAGTGAAGTGCTTCAGAACGCCGCCGTGCAGAACAGGCTCGACCAATTCGTGCTGCTGCGGATGGACCTGACCGACGGCGGCGGCGCCACCGGCATCGCCGCCCGCAAGCTCGGCGTGCGTGCGATCCCAACCTTGCTCGTGTTCGACAGCAGCGGTCAACCCGTCGATCTGCACGAAGGCGCGCTGCCCGCGCCGTTCTTCATCGACTGGCTTTCGCGATGCGAGGCGAAAGCACTGACCGCCCGCGCGACGCATCGGTGACTCGGCTCAGGTTCGGCGAACTTGACCCGTGCCCCAGTGGGTCGAACGCACGGGCAAGCTCCGCGGACTCCGCTTGCCCATGGCACCCATGCGCCCATGGCTCCCATGGCGCCCATGGCTCGCATCGCGCCCATGGCGCCCATCGCCCCCATGGCTCCCATCGCGCCCATGGCACGTGACCACCGACGAATTCACTGCGATGAACCAGCGGGCCCGATTCACTTGGGCTTCGGCCGATCCTTCAGGGCTTGCCAGAAGTGATTCTCGGCATCTTTGTATTTCACGTAGAGCTTCTCCAGATCGTCGAGCATGCGTTTGATCTGGGCGGCGTTGTTCGGATCCTTCGCCGTCATCGTGCGCAGGCTGTCGGCGGCGGCGTCGAGCGTCGAAGCGGCCAGCGCAAAGGATCGGGCGGCGTCGTACAGATTGTCCGTCTCCAGTTCCTTCTCGTCGGGCGAGTAAAGCAGCCGCCAGGGCGAACGCCGAACTTCAATGGCGGCGAGCTTGAGCTGCGCGGACATCAACTGCCCGTTGGCGAAGAATCGCTCCAGCACGGGGCGCTGGCCGATCACGAGCGACTTCACCTCGTCGGTGGCGACGCGCGTGTTCTCCAAAGCGCTGTTCGCCTTGTCCAGCGCGGACTCGATCTGCACCAGCGTCTTCTCCTTCACCGTGCGGGTGATCATCTGGAGGTTGTCGATGGACTCACCGACCGCCGGCGATTTCTCCTTGATCAGGTCGCGCAGCCGGCTGACGCCCTCGTTGGCGGCGGCGGTGACGGCATCGATGTCGCCGAACCATTTCTGGCTGCGCTGCTTCGCGTCGGCGACGACATCGCGTGCGTCCTTCACCGCGGCCTTCACATCCGCCATCGCCAGCCGGGCGTCCTCGAAAATGCCGTCCGCCTTGCCGAGCGTGGCCTTGGCCTGTGCGGCGATTTCGGGCACTTCCTTCTTCAGCGAGGCGGAGGCCGCGTTCACGTTGTCGAGAATCTCGCCCACCGAAGCGGACTTCTCGCCCAGCGTGCCCGTGACTTTGCGCAGATCCTTCGACATCTCGCGCAGGTTGTCGGCGACGAGGTGAAAGTCGTCGATCATCTCCGCGATCTGCCGCCGCTGCAGTTCGCCGATGCCGATGTCCTGCGTCAGGCTTTTCGTCAACGTGGTGCCGGCGATCTGCCCGGGAATCGTGCCCGGCGGCAGCGGCCGCATCGGTGAATCGGCGGCCAGCCCGTCGCGCCGCTCCGGAAATGCCTGTCGATACACCGGCTCGGGGATGGGCTGGTTGTTGTCGTAGAACGGGACCACCGTTTCCTTCAGCACCTGCGTGCCATCGGGAAGAATCTCCGCGGTGAGCAGCGCCTTGTCGCCCACGTTGGCGATGTTCATCGTGGTGTTTGTGCCCAGCGGCGGCTTCTCCACTTCGATGTGAGCGGTCCAGTAGACGCGGTACCGCGCCGGGACGGAAAGGGTGACGATCTTGCCTTCGACGTGGTCGCCGCCGGGCCGCGTATAGTCGTCGATGGCGACGACTTCACCGACGGGCTGGCCGCCGAGGTTCACCCGGGCGCCGGGCTTCAGGCCCTGCAGTCCGTCGTTGAGCGCGTAGTAGACGCGGATCTTCTGCTCGCTGGCGAAGAACGCGCCGAAGTCAGCGAGGATGATGATCACCGCCACCGCCAGCACGATGCCGACAAGCACGAACAGGCCGGCTTTCACATTGTCGCGTTGCGTGTTCATGTTCGCGTTATGGTACTTCCAATATCGGCCGAGCAAGGTCAAGCGCCGGATCCCGGCCCGTCAGCGAAAAGGCATGTGCGTCAGTTGGTCGCCCGCGTCGGCTGCACCGCCGGGCGGTCCGCACGCACCGGCTGGCGGCCCAGCAGATCCTCTTCGTAATTCGTCGACAGCTTGCGCTGCGTGATCGGGCCGTCGGCGTCGCCGCGCAGGAACTGGCGAATGAGCTGGCTCTGCGGATCAAAGTCCGACGGATCGCCGCGACGCAGGCGGTCGAAGTATTCGCGCGTCTCCACGCAGAGCATCCGCCCCTTGTCGAGCATCGCCATGCGGTCGGCGATCGTGAAGGCCGAGTCCATTTCGTGCGTGACCACCACGCTGGTGACGCCCAGTTGCTTGGAGAGCGCGATGATGAGCTGATCGATCTCCGCGCTGGTGACCGGATCGAGGCCCGCCGAGGGCTCGTCGTAAAAGAGCACCTGCGGGTCGAGCGACAGCGCCCGGGCGAGCCCCGCGCGTTTCTTCATGCCGCCGGAAATCTGGGCCGGGTACTTGTCGGCGTGCTCGCGCAGGCCCACCATCTCCAGCTTGATCTTCACCATGATGTCGATGACGTTCTGGGGCAGGTCGGTGTGCTCCTGCAGCGGCAGCGCGACGTTCTCGCGCAGGGTCATCGAATTGAAGAGCGCGCCGGACTGGAAAAGGATGCCGATCTTCTTGCGGGCCTCGTCCAGTTGGCTGCCGCGCAGATGCGTGACGTCCTGGCCGAAAAGATGAATCGAACCTTCCTCGATGCGGTACGAACCGATGAGGCAGCGCAGCAGCGTGCTCTTGCCGCAGCCGGAGCCGCCCATGATGACCATGGTTTCGCCGCGGTTGATTTCGAGATTGATGCCGTCGAGCACCGCCCGGCCGTCGAACCGCTTGACGAGGTTCGCCACGCGGATCACGGCGTTGCCGGCGGCGTGCGGGTTGGCGGGCGAGGTTGGCATGGCCATTGCGTCGGGTGCGTTCCCGGACAAGCGCGAGATCATGGCGAATCCGGCGTGGATTCCGCGTCATCTTCTTCGGGTGGTCGCTGCTTTTCGACGAACCACATGATCACCAGGCCCAACTCAAACAGCAGCCACAGCGGCAGCGCGACGGCGAACATGCTGATCGGATCGGAGCCGGGCGTCAGCACCGCGCCGCCGATGACGCATCCGAGCACGACGTACTTGCGCAGCCCGCGCAGTTGTTTGGAGCTGATGATCCCCACGCCCCCGCCCACCGCCATCGCCACCGGCAACTGGAAGGCGATCACCATGCCCAGCGCCATGAACATGGAAAAGCCGATGTAGTCATCGAGGCTGATCAGCGGGCTGAACATCGCCGACACGGCCAGGTAGGTCACCAGCGTGCGGTTGCCGACGCGAATCTTCAGGGCGTTCTCTTTCGTGTTCACCCAGATCTGTCCGGCGGCGGGCTTCTCCGGGTCGGCGTCGAGTTGCGGCACCTGCAGGATCGTCACTTCGCCGTTGGCCGGCACGGGCGTCACGACCGGCGCCGGCTCGCCCTCCTCCGTCTTCGCGCCGCCGGCCATCTGGCCGATCAGGTCCGTCAGCTTGTCCAGTGGTCCGCTCGTGTCGCTGTTGGTGGGCCCGAACCCCACCGACACAAACATCAGCACCGCCAGCGTGATCGGCAGGAGAAAATAGTAGGTGAACGCGATGCCCATCACCATCATCA
This sequence comes from uncultured Phycisphaeraceae bacterium, assembly GCA_964426135.1. Taxonomy (GTDB): domain Bacteria; phylum Planctomycetota; class Phycisphaerae; order Phycisphaerales; family Phycisphaeraceae; genus CAYRPN01. The sequence continues at coordinate 22,266 of CAYRPN010000028.1, forward strand.
CCGTGCTGAACGGCGCGAGCAGGTAAACCACGCGGCGCTCGCTGGCGTAAAGCCCGGCCTCGACGAACTTCCAGATCTGAAAAAGAATCCAGGGGGCCGCCACGATCGCCGCACCCACCAGGCCCACCTTGATGATGATCGTGAATCCATCCATGACGCCCGGGCCGGTGGTGATCGGCTGCAACCCCGCGGCAATCTGTGCGCGGTTCAGCGGAATCAACAACCAGCGGATGATGTCCGTGGCATAGCTGAGCGTCAGCACCGCCGCCACCACCAGGCCGATCAGCGCCTTGACGAGCCGGCTGCGCAGATCTTCCAGGTGCTCGCCAAAGCTCATCCGGAATTCATCGGGATCCACAGGCGTTGCCATGTCACACTCCAGCGTCGAACCATCGCCGCGCCATGCGCCGGCTGAAGGGGGAGTATAGATGATTGCCGATGGCGGGGGGAGCAGGAGCAAATCGCTGGTCTGACCGTAGGGTGCGTCAAGTCCGCGCGGACGCACCATTTGGCGTGGACGCACCATTTGGCGTGGACTTACAAGGTGGCGCTTCCTCTTCATGCGGTGCGTCCGCGCCGAGCCTTGACGCACCCTACGCCGTCACCCCGCCGATCACCCCGCCATCACCCCTTCGCGCTTCAGATGCTTCGCGAGGAACTGCCCGGTGTAGCTGCCGGGCGTCTCCATCACCTGCTCGGGCGTTCCACTGGCAACGATCGTGCCGCCGCGCTCGCCGCCTTCGGGACCGAGGTCGATGATCCAGTCCGCCGCCTTGATCACGTCGAGGTTGTGCTCGATCACGATCACCGTGTTGCCCGCGTCCGCCAGCCGGTGCAGCACGCGCAGGAGTTTGTCCACGTCGGCAAAGTGCAGCCCCGTCGTCGGCTCGTCGAGAATGTAGAGCGTGTGACCCGTCGGCCGCTTGCCCAGTTCGGTGGCGAGTTTCACGCGCTGGGCTTCGCCGCCGGAGAGCGTGGTCGACGCCTGCCCCAGTTGCACGTAGCTGAGGCCCACGTCATTCAGCGCCGCCAGCAACTGCGTGATGTTGGAGAAGTTGTCGAAGAAGGCGAGCGATTCCTCGATGGTCAGGCTCAACACCTCCGCGATCGATTTGCTGCGGTAGCGCACTTCCAAGGTCTCGCGGTTGTACCGTTTGCCCTTGCACACTTCGCACTCGACGAACACGTCAGGCAGAAAGTGCATCTCGATCTTCTTCGTGCCCTGGCCCTGGCACGCCTCGCAGCGCCCGCCCTTGACGTTGAAGCTGAATCGCCCAGGCTGGTAGCCGCGAATCTTCGCCTCTTTCGTCTGCGAAAAGAGGTCGCGCACCAGATCGAACACGCCCACGTACGTCGCGGGATTGCTTCGCGGCGTCCTGCCGATCGGCGACTGATCCACTTCGATGATGCGATCGACATTCGTCAGGCCCACGACCTTGTCGTGCTCGCCCGGCTTCTCGCGCGAGCCGAGCACCTGCTTCTTCGCCGCCCGCAGCAGGATCTGATTCACGAGCGTGCTCTTGCCGCTGCCGCTGACGCCGGTGACGCAGACGATGCCGCCCAAAGGAAACGCGATGTCGATGTTCTTCAGGTTGTTTTCGCGTGCGCCCTTCACCACGATCGCCCTCTTGTGATCGAGCTTGCGCCGTTTGTCGGCTGCGGGCGTGGGGATTTCCAGGTCGCCGCGCAGGTACTTGGCCGTGGGCGAATCTGCGGTGGCGAGCACGTCGGCGAGCGTGCCCTGGGCGACGACGCGTCCGCCGTGGCGACCGGGGCCTGGGCCGATGTCGATGATCCAGTCCGCGGTGCGGATCGTGTCTTCGTCATGTTCGACGACGATGACGGTGTTGCCGATGTCGGTCAGATGGCGCAGGGTTTTGATCAGGCGATCGTTGTCGCGCTGGTGCAGGCCGATGGTGGGTTCATCGAGCACGTAGCAGCAGCCGACGAGTCCGGAGCCGACCTGCGTGGCCAGGCGAATGCGCTGGGCTTCACCGCCGGAGAGCGAGCTGGTGGTGCGATCGAGCGTGAGATAACCGAGGCCGACGCTGAGCATGAATCCGAGGCGGGCCTGGATTTCCTTGAGAATCGGCGCGGCGATCTGCTGCTGTTCCTGGCTGAGTCGCAGGCGACTGAAAAACGCGGCCGCCTGCTCGATGGTCATGGCGGTGACGTCGCGGATGTTGGAAGTAGAAGGGACGGAAGGACGGAGGGACGAAGGGACGAAGGGGGCGGAGGGAGCGGACGATTTTGGATTTCGGATTTCGGATTTCGGATTGGTCCGCTCCTTGGCCCGTTCTGGAGTTCCTGGCGAGTCGTCATGGGCACTGAAGTGCCCATGCCTGCGAATCTCGGTCACTTCCGAACCCTTCGTCCCTTCGTCCCTCCGTCCCTCCGTCCCTTCCGCCTCAATGAACACATGCATCGCCTCCACCTTCAGCCTCGACCCGCGGCAGGTTTCGCACGGGGCTTCGCTCAGGTACGCGTGCAGCTTTTCCTTGATGAACTCGCTCTCCGTGTTCTCGAACCGGCGCTGCAGGTTGGGGATCACGCCTTCGAAAAACGTGTCGTATTTCGCTTCGTCCGCCGGCGTCGTGCCGCGAAGCAGGATGCGCTGAATCTGCTTGGAGAGCTTGTTGAACGGCGTGGCGGGATCGACGCCGAAGTCCTTGCAGAAGCGTCGGATGATCCGCTTGTGAAAAATATTCATCCGCAGCCCGAGCTTCTTCCACGCCTCGATCGCGCCTTCGCCCACGGGCACCGATTCGTCCGGCACGATCAACTGCGGATCGAACTCCAGAATCGTGCCCAGCCCGCTGCACGTGGGGCACGCGCCGTACGGACTGTTGAACGAGAACAGCCGCGGCTCGAGCTCGCCGAGGCTGCACTCGGGATGCAGCGGGCAGGCGTATTTTTCGGAGTAGAGGGTGTCGGACCAGGGGGAAGGGTTTAGGGTGTAGGGTTTAGGGTGTAGGGTTTCGGAGGGGGAGTTTCTGGTTTCTGGTTTCTCGTGTCTGGTTTCCGAGGCCGGTGAATCTTTCTTTCCTTCGTGCCTTCGTGCCTCCGTGCCTTCGTGCCTTCTTACTTCCGTGCCTTCGTGCCTTCCCTCCACGCTCACCACGACCAGTCCTTCCGCCAGTTTCAGGCTCAGTTCGATGGAATCCGCCAGGCGCTGGCGGGTCGCGTCATCGTGCTTGATGACGATGCGGTCGATCACGGCTTCGATGGTGTGCGCCTGGAAGCGCTGTTCCTTGGTGCTCAGCGGGCCGGCCCCCGGGCCGCCTTTGATTTCGCGCAGGTCGATGACGTTGCCGTTGACGCGGGCACGGACGAAGCCTTGGCGCACGAGCGATTCGAAGATGTCCTGATGGTGGCCCTTCTTGCCGCGCACGACGGGGGCGAGCACCATCAGCTTAGTAGCTTCGGGCAATGCGTAGACCTGATCCACGATCTGCGTGGCGGATTGCGAGGCGATGGGGTGGTGGCAGAAGTGAGGGTTTAGGGTGTAGGGTTTAGGGTGTAGGGGAAGAGCGGGTTTTGGGTGTCGGGTGTCGGGTGTCGGGTGGAAGTCGGAGTGGACGTCGGAGTCGGATGAGGCGGGGGCGAGGTTGGATTCGATGGCGACATCGCGCTTCGAGTTTTTCTTCTTGCCCTTGGTTGCTCGGTCGGCCTTTTTGAGCGCGAGTCCATCGTTATTCGAACGGGGCCCTTCGGGCACCCCGCTAAACGGTTGGAGCCGATCACCTTCCGCCCCCTTCGTCCCTTCGTCCCTCCGTCCCTCCGTCCCTTCGTCCCTCCGTCCCTCCGTCCCTTCGTCCCTTCGTCCCTTCGTCCCTTCGTCCCTCCGTCCCTTCGTCCCTTCGTCCCTTCGTCCCTTCGTCCCTTCTCCATCCGTCCCTTCCTCCATCACATGCCAGCAGCGCGGCTGCCCCACCCGCGCGAAAAGCAACCGCAGGTAATCGTAAATCTCCGTCGTCGTCGCCACGGTGGAGCGAGGGTTGTGCGAGGCGTGCCGCTGCTCGATGGCGATCGTCGGCGGCAGGCCTTCGATGCTCTCGATGTCGGGTTTCTGGAGTTGGTCGAGGAACTGCCGGGCGTAAGCCGACAGGCTCTCCATGTATTTGCGCTGGCCCTCGGCATAGATGGTGTCGAAGGCGAGCGAGGACTTCCCGCTGCCGCTGAGGCCGGTGATCACGACCAGACGATCGCGGGGAATATCGAGATCGACGCCCTTGAGGTTGTGCTCACGGGCGCCGCGGATTCGGATTTCTTTCAGTGACATCGCGGCGGATTGTAAGCGAGGGGAGAGGGGAAGACCCGTCTGCCATTCAATTGAATCCGAATGAACCAATGAACATGCTGGATATCACGGAAACCGCACCGTAGAGAAGACAAAACACGATAGAAACGACAAGAGCCGAGTCGGAAATTCGAGCGAACGCTGATGCGCTCAAGCATATCACGACCGAAAGCACTGCACTCGCCAGCCATTCCGTGAGCTTAGAGGGGTGACCGGAACCTCGCGCAGGCCATCCGGGTGTCACCAATGCCCAGAGAGGTTCGAGTTTCCCCAGAATCACCAAGATTGGCACTGATAGATACAGGCTGCACGTGGTCAACAGAAGCGTCACCTTCCAACTCGCGCCACGGAATTGGCAGTTAGTCGGCGCGGCATAACTGGCAGAATCCGCCGGATCAAACGCCCGTCCGCACTCCGGGCAGCACCGCTGATCGAGATGATCGAGCGTGTAACCGCAGCCAAGGCAGAGCATGCGCGGGGAAGGCATCGGCGATTCACGGCTCACGTCCATGTGGGAATGTACGCCACGGTAACGAGCGAGGATCGGCGGCTTGATCGAAATGAAACCGTGCGCACAAGGAAGCCCGGCCCTCACCCCAGCCCTCTCCCGAAGGGAGAGGGGGCCGGAGTGACCGTTCTCAATTCCTTGGACTCACTTATCTTCACTCCTTTCTCCTTTCCCCACCTCTCTTCTCACTTCTCACTTCTCACTCCTCTCTCCTCACTCCTCCTCCCCAGGCGTCATAACCACTCCGCGTTGTCTTCCGCGCATCCGATAAACACGCTTCACGCGATTCCCACACGGAAATTGAAAGGTTCTATCGGCCCATTCCCGATGAAGATGGGGCAAGGAGGCTGGGACTTGCGTCGTCTCAATTTTTTCGAATCTCTCAACGAGTCATTTTCGATCACAGGGGAATCTCGTGCCGGATCGCCGAACGCTGATCGTGCTGGGTGTGCTGGTGGGGTCGATGACCGTCGCCAGCGGGGCGCTGATGATGCTGGACCCGGGCCAGGCGTCGGGGCCTCGCCTGCCGCTGTTCAGCGAAATGTCGCTGGCGGCGTTCGACCAGCCTCGCGATCCCGCTGAGTCTCTCTTCGCGGTGAACCCTCCGCCCAGCAGCACGCGGTGGAACACCATTGTCATCCGCTACAGCGGCGCGGAACAGGGCTCGGCGGCGGCGCTGGGCGATCTGCACCGCAGCGCGGGACTCGATGATCTGGCTTATCACTTCGTGGTGGGCAACGGCCAGGGCACCGGCGACGGTCTCGTCGAGATCGGCCCGCGCTGGGCGGCGCAGCGGCCGGGCTATTCCGCCATCGCCATGCAGGGGCAGGCGGGCAGCTCGCAGACGATCGATATCTGCCTGATCGGCGACTTCGACCGGCAGGCGCCGACCGCCAGACAGTGCGAAGACCTTTCCTGGCTGGTGCAGGAACTTCAGAAGCGGCTGAACATCCCTGCCGAGCGCGTGCTGCTGGGCGACGGCCGCACGAGCCGGGTGGGCCGACAGTTCCCGGCGGCATGGTTTCGCGAGCAGTTATGGGTTCCATCTGGATTGTGAGGATTGAGTTGGCTACCATCTCTTCCGTTGGACGAAACGCGCGTGCTTCCTGCCGCGTCCAACTTCCCGCCAGAATCCTCCCCCGCTTGAAGTATGCCCGCCGGCACGCCGATGATTTGAAGGATTTGTGAAGCAACCGATCCCCACGTACATTGTGGTGCCGCCGGCCTTGGGTCGGCGTTTGATTATTCAGGTTATTCGACAACTCGAATCCGATAACCGTTGCGATTTGCAGATTCGCGCAGCGGTGGGAGCCGCGCGCTGAGATGAGTCGAGTCGAAAAGATCTTGAACTACGATGTCATGGCCGTCCTGGGGCAGGGCGCGCGCAGCATGATCTATGCTGTGAAGGACAAGAAGAACAACGTCTACGCGCTCAAGCACGTCCTGAAAGGCGAAAACGACGATCAGCGCTACATCGACCAGGCGGTGCTGGAGCACCAGATCGCCCAGGCGGTCAACCACGCCAGCCTCCGCAAGAGTTTCAAGCTGATTCGCCGCCGCGAACTGCTGCGCGTCACGGAAGTCATCGTCCTGATGGAACTGGTCGACGGCATCACGCTGGAGCAGTATCAGTTCAAGGACATGGTCGACTTCTGCCAGGTGATGCAGAAGGTGGCCGACGGGCTGCGTGCAATGCACGACGCCGGCTATGTCCATGCGGACATCAAGCCTAACAACATCATGGTGGACGAGAAGCAGGTGGTGAAGCTGATCGACTTCGGGCAGAGCTGCCCGATCGGCACGGTCAAGCCGCGCATCCAGGGCACGCCCGACTACATCGCCCCCGAGCAGGTGAAGCGAAAGCAGATCACGCCCCACACGGACATTTACAACCTGGGCGCGACGATGTATTTCCTGCTGACGCGTCAACACGTGCCGACCATCATGCCCGCGACGGAAGGCCTGGGCGTGGGGCTCAAGACCGATCGCAACTGCCCCGCTCCGCGCACGGTCGATCCGAAGATTCCACCCGCGCTTTCCAGCCTGGTCATGCAGTGCATCGAACTGGATCCGCTCGAGCGCCCGCAGTCGATGAACCAGGTGCATCAGCGTCTGGGCATGAGTCTGTCCCAGGTGGCGCGGAGCAACGACCCGGAACTGGCGCCCGCGGCGACCAAGCCGGCGCGTTGAGCCGCACACGGAGATTTTTTTCGGGTGGTCGCAGCAACAGGCTCGGTCGATGCCCCGGAACGGCACACTTAGGAACGGGCCCAAAATAACTTCGCGAATTGGGGGTTCCCCATTTAGCCGGCGGGCTTGCCCGCCGAGGGCGTCTCGGCGGGCAAGCCCGCCGGCTAAATGGAGAACGTATTTCGGTCCCGTTCCTTTGCCCCTGCAAATCACTGGGTCTGCCGCCTTTCATCCCTAGCAGCCCTTCCGGGGCTTGCGCGGACTCCAGCCCCGGCCACCCGAACCAGCTTACTTTTTCCGCCTTTTTCCCCAGCACTTGCGGACACTCCCCTTCCCAGACCGTTGATTGAACGGATGGACTTTTTGCCTGCATCGGCGCATCCATTCCTGCTTCCATCTAGCCATCGCGCGCGGAATCTGGTAAAATGCAGTGACTCTGCCTCCTCAATGAGGACTCCTCTCATGTTCCACCGTCTGCATCTGTTCGTGGCGATTCTTGTTGTCGGCTTTTTCGCGGCCGTCACTTCCCCCGCCCGCGCGGCGGTGACGGATGACGACATTTCCCGCGCCATCAAAAAACTCCAGGACTATTTCCTGGTCAAGCATCCGCCGCAGAAGGGATCGTGGACGCACCTCTACGAACATGCCCATGCCGGCAAGAGCGGCGTTGACTCCATGATCGTCTACGCCCTGGTCGCCAGCGGCGTTTCCGTGCAGCACCCGGCGATCCAGGACGTCATCAAGACCTGCCGCGCCATCGAGGGCGAACACACCTATGAAGTCGGCCTGCGCTGCCACATGTGGGGCGTGCTGCCCGACGACTACAAGAACGAAATGAAGAACGACGCGGACATCCTCCGCGCCACCGGCCAGAAGGGCGTCTTCTCCTACCCCGCCAAGAAGTCCATGGGCACGCCCCTCAGCGGCAACGCCACGCCGCCGCACGATCACTCCAACACGCAGTACGGCCTGCTCGGTCTGTGGGAGGCCTCCAAGCGCGACGTGAAAGTCGATGCTGCTTTCTGGAATCAGGTGGCGGAACACTTCCTCTCCGCCCAAGGCAACGACGGCGGCTGGAACTACAGCAAAGGCGATGAACGCCCCAGCTACTTCAACATGACCGCGGCCGGCCTGACCGCCCTGCTCGTGGCCCAGCAGGAACTCCACCGCGCCCTGCCCAAGCCCAACGCCAAGGTTTACAAAGGCATCGAAAAGGGCCTCACCTGGCTCGACAAAAACTTCGGCGCCGGCGGCGAATGGGGCCTGTACGGAACCTACGGCCTCGAGCGCGTCGGCCTGGCGACGGGCCGCAAGTTCTTCGCCGGCAAGGACTGGTTCGCCATCGCCGCCGAGGGAATCGTCAAGGGACAGGGAGCCGAAGGCAATGTCGGCGGCGTGCCCGATACCTGCTTCGCCCTGCTCTTCCTCACCCGTGGCCGCATGCCCGTCTGGTGCACCAAGCTGATGATCGACGGCTTTGAGTGGAACAACCGCCCCAACGATCTCTACTTCTTCAGCAAGGACATCGGCGAGTACATCGAAGGCGAAGTCAACTTCCAGACCGTCAACATCGACGACGAAGACCACAAGTGGTTCAACTCGCCCATCGCCTGGATCAGCGGCGAGGAAAAGCTCGAACTCAACGACGCCCAGAAAGCACGCATCAAACGCTTCATCGACAACGGCGGCATGCTCATCGCCAACGGTGAAGCAGGCTCGGCGGGCGGCGGCATGTTCAAGGCCTCCATCCGCAAGCTCTTCGAAGAAATGTACCCGGGCCTGAAGTTCACGAAGATGGACAACAACCACTTCCTCTTCCGCGTCCATCACCGCATCGACAACGGCTCAGCCATCAACATCTTCTCCCTCAACAACGGCGCCCGCGATCTGGTCGTCCTGCCCGAGCGCGACTGGGGCATGATTTTCCAGACCAGCAAGAAGGACGACCAGCAGTTCAAAGCCGCCGTCAACCTCTTCGTCATGGCGACTGAACGAGGCCAGCTCGACAACCGCCTCGATGTCCACCTGCCCCGCAAGAAGCAGGGCGCCGCCGCCGGCGAAATGAAAGTCGGCCGCGCCAAGTACACCGGCAACTGGCTGCCCGAAGCGGGCGTGTGGAACTCGATGGACATCCACATGTTCAACAAGAACAACCAGGCGATCAAGGTGCAGGACTACGACCTGGAACAACTGGGTTCCTGCGACGCCCCGTTCGTCCACCTGACCGGCACCGACCCCGTTCGCCTGACCGATGGCCAGCTCAACGCGATCAAGTCCTACGTCACCGGCGGCGGCACCATCCTCGTCGAAACCGTCGGCGGCCGCCGGCTCTTCGCCAGCAAGATCGAAGAACAGCTCACCCAGCTCTTCCAGTCCGCCGCCGCACCCATCAGCCGAAGCTCCCCGATCATCACCGGCGAAGGACTCACAGGCGGGTTCAAGAGCGCAGCCGTGTCCTACCGCCGCTATTCGATCATCCGCCTCGACGCCCGCCACGACCCGCGCCTCGCCGCCATCGTGGTCGGCGGTCGGCCGGCGGTGATTATCTCCAGCGAAGACCTCTCGCTGGGCGCCTTGGGCGTGCGCATGGAAGGTGTCCTGGGCTACAGCCGCGACTCCAGTGTCAAGCTGCTGGGCAACATGGTGCTCGCCGCCGCACAGAAAATCGGCGGAAACCAGCCGCCTGCACCGGCACCCGCACCTGCACCAGCGCCTGCCCCCGCGCCTGCCCCCGCGCCTGCCCCCGCGCCTGCCCCCGCGCCTGCCGAGAAGTAAACCGAACCAAGGCCACCCGCGGATCGACGCCTTGTGGCCCTTGCCAGCACGATCGAAACACGCGATGGAACTGTTCCATCGCGTTTTGCATTTTCCCGCCCTTTCACTATCATTCTTCTCCCTCACCGTCGCCCCGGTCATGAGCCGGGGCTGCACAACCCAGGACGGAATCAACCATGGCAGAATTCACTCGTTTCGGCAACACTCCCAAGGCGAAGGTCAACGTCAAGAGCTCCAACGGCACGTTCTACGTCGATTACAAGAACACCGAGGAACTCCGCCGCCTGCTCACGCCCAACGGCAAGATCCAGAGCCGCAAGCGCACCGGCCTCAACGCCAAGGAACAGCGCATGGTCTCCCAGGCCGTGAAACGCGCCCGCTTCATGTCGCTGCTGCCGTACACCTCCGCGACGGTGTAACCCGCCCATACGCCGTTTAGCGGAAGCACCGCAGATGCCTGTCCGCGCCGCCCCGCGTCATCGTTTCACGCGCGACTCCCGCGCGCCCATCCAGACGCCTGCGGCGTTTCCGCTAAGGATCGTGACCGAAACAGCTTCCCGACTTGGCCGGTTCCGATTCCCCTCCCTCCTAGGGAGGGGTTAGGGGAGGGTCGGGCGCACTGCATGATTGTGCTTGAAATCAGGCTGTTTGCCTGACCCTCCCCCTGCCCCTCCCTAAGAGGGAGGGGAGTTCGAACCTCGCAAATCGGGAAGTTGTTTCGGTCCCATTCCTAAACGCCGAAATGCGCCTCTTGACTCATTTCGTCGTTTGACAAATCACACAACCTGTTGTGTGATTCATGCATGCCATCCGTCCGGGCGTATCACCTGATTCTCACCGTCTACGGCTTCTGGCTGCCCAATGATCCGCGCGGGTCGTGGTCGGAGTTTGTGCGCGACTGGGAACTGCTGAAGTACGGCGGCGAGGCGACGAAAACCGACGCGCGGCAATCAGTCGCGCATACGCCGCACGACCGCGCCAAACGCCATGACATGAAACGACACCTGGCGCGCGCCCCCGTGATGTTCAACGGCATGCAGGCCCGCGCCGTCGCGCGCGGCTTCGCCGATTACGCCGCGAGAACCGGCTTGATCGTCCACGCCTGCGCGATGATGCCCGATCACGCGCACCTCGTCGTGGCCCGGCATACCTGCGACATCGAGCAGGTGGCGGTCCTGCTGAAAGGCGCCGCCACGACGCGCCTGACAGCCGAAGGGTTGCATCCCTTTGCGAGGCAACCGTACAAGAATGGACGGTTGCCAACGCCGTGGGCGCACAACTGCTGGAAGTGCTTTCTGTGGAACGACGACGATATCGCGCGGTCGATCGCCTACGCGGAGGCGAATCCCGAGAAGGAAGGCAAGGCGCGGCAGACGTGGTCGTTTGTGAAACCGTTCACCGTTTAGCCGTCCGCCTTGGCCGTTTAGCGGAAGCACCGCAGGTGCCTGTCCGCGCCGCCCCGCGTCATCGTTTCACGCGCGACTCCCGCGCGACGTCCAGACGCCTGCGGCGTTTCCGCTAACCGCGGAGGGATCACACCTTCGCCAACAGCGCCAGCGTGTGTTTCACCGCGTCGTCGATGGGAATCAGGTCCGCCTTCGGCGCGGTGCGGGCCTTGATCTCGACTTTGCCTTCCTTCAGCGCCTTGTCGCCGATGGTGATGCGCACGGGGATGCCGATGAGGTCGGCGTCCTTGAATTTGACGCCGGGGCGCTCGTCGCGGTTGTCGATGAGGACGTCGGGATGGAAGAACGCACGGGGATGCGTGGGTGACTGGGCCGCCTCGAGTTCGCCGACAAGCTTGTCGGCCACTTCCTTCTGCTGGCCTTCGTATTTCAGCGGCGTGATGAGAACCTGGTACGGGGCGATGGACGAGGGCCAGATGATGCCGTTCTCATCGTTGCCGCCCGTGCGTTCGATGGCGCTGGCGAGGATGCGGTTCACGCCGATGCCGTAGCAACCCATGATGACGCTCTGGCGTTCGTTGTTTTCGCCGACGGCCTTGAGGTCCATCGCGTCGCTGTACTTGGTGCCGAGTTTGAACACGTGGCCGATCTCGATGCCCTTGGTCGCCTTGAGCACCCCGCCGTCGTTCAAAGGCGAGGGATCGCCTTCGGCGGCGTTGCGGATGTCGCCGGTGTCGAGAATGGAAAGGGCCTGCCCATACTTCTGCGCGTCGGCGGATCGCTGCGTCAGGTAATCGCGCATCCAGTTGAAATGCTTGACGTGGTGATCCGCTTCGTTGGCGCCGGTGACCCAGAAGCCGGTCTGCATCACATCGTGGTCGGCGATGACGCGCACATCATCGCGGCCGACCGCCGAGTGCGGGCCGACGTAGCCGATGGCGAAGCCCGCCTCGCGCGCTTCCTTTTCCGGAGCCAGCTCCACCACCATGTCGCTGCGGCGGCGCAGCTTCGCCTCGTTCACATCGTGATCGCCGCGCACCACGGCGAGCAGCCACTTAGCGCTGAGCGGCACGCCGGTCATCACGCGCTGCTCCGGCGGCAGCACGGAAATCACCTTGTAAACCAGCGTTTTGAGCATGTTCTTCTTCTTCGTCTTCATGAACACGGCCACATCGTCGATGCCCGGGCAGCCGGGCGTGTGGACCTTCGTCAGTTCACCGGTGGGCGGCCCTTCGAGGTTTTCGTTGCGCGTGCCGATCTCGCATTTCTCCACGTTCGCCGCGTAGTTGCCTTTGTCGCTTTCGAGGATGACGTCTTCACCGGTGGGCGACGGCACCATGAACTCGTGCGACGCGCTGCCGCCGATGGGGCCTGACTCGGCCTCGACGATGCGGATGGGGATGCCGCAGCGGTTGAAGATGCGGATGTAGGCGTCGTACATCGCCTGGTAGCTCTTATCGAGTCCCTCGCGGGTCATGTCGAAGCTGTACGCGTCCTTCATCTGGAACTCGCGCGAGCGCAGCACGCCGAAGCGCGGCCGATACTCGTCGCGGAACTTCGTCTGAATCTGATACAGCGTCAGCGGCAACTGGCGATAGCTTTCCACGTAGCCCTTGACCATTTCCGTCATCACTTCTTCGTGCGTCGGGCCCAGGGCCATGGCGCGGCCGTGACGATCCTCGACGACGAAAAGATTGTCGCCATACGCGGCGCGACGGCCGGTCTGTTCCCACCATTCGATGGGCTGGAGCGTGGGCAGGAAAACCTCGACGGCGCCGGCTTTGTTCATCTCCTCGCGCACGATGCTGATCGCCTTGTGCAGCGAGCGCCAGCCCAGCGGCAGGTAGTCGTAGACGCCCGCGCCGATCTGGCGGATCAAGCCGGCACGCGACATGAGCTGGTGCGAAGGCACCGTCGCCTCGACAGGGGCGTTGCGAAGCGTGGGAATCAGCGTTTGGGTCCAGAGCGTTGGCATGGTGGGAATCGGGGGGAATCGGGATTCGGGACTGGGGAATCGGGAATCGGGAAGTAGGGTGCGTCAAGTCCGCGCGGACGCACCACGTTGCGTCGTCGCTCATCGTGGTGCGTCCGCGCCGAGCCTTGACGCACCCTACGCCGATGCGGAGCGAGCCTGGCCGTGCCCGGCCCGTTGGGAATCAGGGGCGGCATCATACCGGCGTGCGCGGATGGCGGCGAGCGGGTGAACTGGAGATGGTGGATGTTTCGCGGCGTTTCCTGTTGCCGGCGACGCGCGTCACGGAGTACCGCGGCTACATGGGGTACCGCCGGATTGCGAAGCCGCGGGAGGCTGCGGTAGAATCCCGCTCATGACACGAATCGCGATCCTGTCGCTGGCGGTGACGGCACTGGGCTGGTGCGTCGGCTGTGAGAAGGCGCTCTTTCCACCCAACGCGCCGCGCTCGCAGTACGAGCGCTTTCAATATCAGCGCGAAGGCTTCACGCCCGAGCAGCAGGAGACGCTGTTTGGAGAAAAGGAAATCGATCTGCGCAGCAGGCTTAAGCCGCTGGGGAGCAAGATTTGAGATCGGCGTTGGCGCTGAGAGAACAGCGATCGGCGATGTAGGGTGCGTCAAGTCCTGATCTTTCCCCACATCTTTGCAACGCGCCGACGCAGGTGTCAGTGGCCTTGTGCCCCGGAGGGGCAGCGGATTGTAGCCACGGGTGGAGCGCAGTCCGCGTCAGCGGACGGAGCGCAACCCGTGGAAAGCGGATGTCCTTCCTTTTCCTTTTCATTTCTTCTGCCCCGAAGGGGCAGAGGAATCGGCACGGCAGCACAAAGGCCGACCGGAAAAAAGATTGTGCTTCCACAAGCCTCCTTCACCCCTCCGGGGTGAACAAGACACGCTGCACGCTTCCACGGGTTGCGCGACGCCCAAGGCGGCGTCGCTCCACCCGTGGCTACATCCCTGCACCCCTTCGGGGTGAAGAGCATCCAATCAAAACCAAATTCCCTCGACAAAAGATGTGGGGAAAGATCAGCGTCAAGTCCGCGCGGACGCACCATCTTCAAACGACACCGTTGAATCGACGAAGTCCTTTGGCAAAAGGTCGCCATCGGTGCGTCCGCGCCGTGCCTTTGGCGCACCCTACGCTCTGGGCGGACGACTTGGAAAGTCGTCCCACGGGGTCACGCCGGACTCGGCAGCGTGCCATGCCCCGGCAGTTCCGGCGGCAGCGCGGGCTTGGGCGCAGCGGGGCGAGCCTTGTCCTGCTCAGCTCGCAGCAGGTCGCTGACCGTGGCCTTGCCCAGCGGCTCGCCTTTCATCAGCCGGTCCACTTCCTCGGCGCTGAGCGTTTCATGCCGCAGGAGCGCCTCGGCGACGGCGGCGACTTTATCCCAGTTGTCCTCGAGCAACCGCTTGGCGTCGCCATAGGCTTCGTCGATGAGGCGTTTGATTTCCTCGTCCACGATGCGGGCGGTGTCGTCGGAGTATTCCTTTTCCGGGACGTACATCTCACGATTATCCACGCCTGCCAGATTCACGAAGCCGAGTTTCGGGCTCATGCCCCACTCCAGCACCATGTGGCGTGCGTAAACGGTGATCATGCGGATGTCCATCGCCGCGCCGCTGCCCATGTCGCCGGTTTTCTTTTCCTCGGCGATGCGGCCGCCGCAGAGCACGCGCATCATCGCCTTGAGGTAGCGCGCGCCGTAGCCGTAGCGATCCTTTTCCGGCAGGCTCATGGTGGCGCCCAGCGCCTGGCCACGAGGGATGATCGTGACCTTGTGCAGCGGGTCGGCGTATGGCAGCAGTTTCTGCGCCACCGCGTGGCCGGCTTCGTGATAAGCGGTGGCGATGCGTTCTTCCTCTTCGATCTTCTGGCTCTTGCGCGCTCGGCCGAACTTCACCTTGTCGCGCGCTTCCTCCAGATCGACCAGTTCCACGTAATCCTTGTTCTGCAAAGTCGCGGCAATCGCGGCCTCATTGATGATCGCCGCCAGGTCGGCGCCGGAGAACATCGGCGTGCCGCGGGCAATGCGTTCCATGTCCACGTCCGGCCCCATCTTCACCCGCTTGGCGTGAACCTTGAGAATCTCGAACCGGCCGCGCACATCCGGCAGCGGCACGGCAATCTGACGATCGAATCGGCCCGGGCGGGTCAGCGCGGGGTCGAGAATATCCACGCGGTTCGTCGCCGCCATCACGATGACCTGATCGCTGGTATCGAAGCCATCCATCTCAACGAGAATGGCGTTGAGCGTCTGCTCGCGCTCGTCGTGACCGCCGGAGGAGAACCCGGAACCGCGGCGCCGGCCCACCGCGTCGATTTCATCGAGGAAGATGATGCACGGTGAATTGTCCTTCGCCTGCTTGAAAAGATCGCGCACGCGCGAGGCGCCCACGCCGACGAACATCTCGACGAAGTCGGAGCCGCTGATGGAATAGAACGGCACTTCGGCTTCGCCGGCGACGGCCTTGGCGAGCAAGGTCTTGCCGCAACCGGGCGAGCCGACCAGCAGCACGCCGCGTGGCACGCGCCCGCCGAGGCGCTGGAACTTCTTGGGATTCTTGAGGAACTCGATGATCTCGCCGACTTCGTCCTTGGCCTCGTCGATGCCCGCCACGTCATTGAGCATCACGGTGCTGTGTTCCTTGTTGATCAGCTTGTGCCGGCTGCGTCCGAAGGAACCGAGCATGCCTCCCCCGCCGCCCGCGTTGCGGATGGCGCGGAAGAAAAAGAAATACACGAGGAACGCGATGACCAGGAACGGCGCCCAGGAAACGAGAATGCTGATCCACGGCACGGAGCCGGGGTCTTCCTGCACCTTGACCAGTTCGTGCTTCTTTTCGACGAGCGTCTTGAACCGCTGCTCTTTCGTGTGGTTGCTGACGACGACGAACACGCGGTAAGGCGGCGTCGCCTTATCAGGCAGACCGGGCGTTTCCTTTTCCAGTTCGCCGACGAACCGGCTGTCCTCGACGGTCACTGGACCCTTGAAATGGTTGCCCACGGCGTATTGCAGGAACTTGTCGAAATCGACCTCCACCGCCTGCCCCGTCGTCTTGGCCATCACGAAGAAAAAGAACAGGCCCAGGAGGGCAAGCACCAGCCAGCCCATCATGTTGCGGCCGGCAAAGGGCGGGGGCGTGCGCTGAGGCTGACGCTGCGGTGGCTCATCATCACCACCGGGGCGGCGCGGATCTTGCTGTTTCGGATCTGACATCACGGCTCCTTATCGGACCAGTTTGCGGCCAACGATTCTAGGCTCTTCGAGCCGCATTTCTTCTTTATCGAGCCAACGGCGGGAGAAATCCACTCGATCCAGTTCCGTCGTAGGGTGGGGTGAGTCTGCGAACCCCACCACGATCAACACGATGCGCGGCCCGCGATCGAAACCAATCGGCGGAATGGTGGGGTTCGCGGACTCACCCCACCCTACGCCGGCATCGACCCGCAAGCATCGACCCACAAGCATCACCAGCCCGCCTGCAGCGAACTCACCATATCCCGGGCCAACTGCTGCACCGCCTGGTGCTGGGCGATTTCGAACGGTTCGCCGACGGGCTGAGCGGTCACCGTCCTACCTACGCCTGCGAATCCCTTGCGGTTCCGCAGCGACTCGCTGGTCCGGGCGTTTTTCCATTCGTAGTTCACGACCACCGCCACTTCCATTTCCTGCGGCAGGCCGCCGGTGGATCGCCGACTGAGCATTCGCTGCTCGATCGCGGTGATTGTGCCGGTGAAGATGGTGTCCGCCTCGCCGCTCTTGACGACTTTGTACGGCGTGCGGAGTTCGATCTCCTTGATGAGCGCTTCGGTGAGATCGAACTCGACATCGCGGTAAGCCGTGCGATTCTCCAGAATGGGCACGGCGACGGTGCGGTATTCCTTCGGAAACAGCGGCACGTGGCTGTAGCCGCAGCCGGCCAAAGCCAGCACGAAAAACATCACGCACCAGCCAAGGCCGGCGGTGGTCCGAGCACGACGAAAATGAGAAATCGGTGGACTCACTTGGGTTGGTCGCCGGGAGCGGGCGCCGGCTTGTCGCCGGCGGGAGGAACGGGGGCGTCCGGTTTCTTCGCGGGCTCTCCGGTTGACGACGCGTCGCGTGCCTCTTCGGGTTTGCCTTTGCCTTCGAGCAGTGCCCGGGTCTTCGGATCGATCTGCGCAAGCTTCTGCATCGCGGCTTCGGCTGCGGCGGTGCGCGGGAAGTCCTGTGCCACGCGCTTGTAGAGATAAGCCGCGCTGAAGTTCTTCCCCTTCGTCTCGTACCACTGAGCGGTGTAGTAAGCCTTGAGCGCCAGCGATTCATCGATGCGCACGATCAGGGCATCGGCGCCCAGACGCTCGGCGGAAGACGGATACTCCGCCTGGTACGCCTTGAGCCTGGCGCCTGCTTCGAGCAGGCCGGTGGGGTCGTAGCGCGGACCTTTGAAGGTGGCGAGGCTGGCCTGAATCTGTCGCCGCATGGCCTGCTCGCGGTGCAGGCTGTTGGGATAGTTCTGCAAAAACAGGTCGTAAGCCGTCGCAGCCTGATGCATCACGGCCGTGTCGTAGTAATAGTTCGCCAGCGCCAGGCTCGCGCGTTCGCCGATCTCGCTGCCGGGGGCGCGCTCCTGGATGCGGATGAAAAGTTCCTCGCCCTCGCCGCTGGCGTCGAGGATCTCCATGCCCCAGAGCTTGCGCTTGACGCCGGCGGCAAACAGTTTGGCGATGCGGAACTCCCGCTCCAGCGCGGCATGAAAATGCTCGGAACTGGGAAAGCTGCGGATCAGGTACTCGTAATCGAACAGCGAATCGTAGTAATCGCGCTGCTCCATCTTCGCATCGCCGCGCAGGAGGTAAGCGCGGTCGATCAGGGGATGGTTGGGGTGCTGCTCGATCCACTCATCGGCGAGATCCTCGGCATCGCCCGGTTCCTTGTCTGCCAGCGCCTTGCGGATCGCGTCGATCTTGCCCTCGGGCGACTTGGGATCGTGAACCGGTTGCTGCTGGAACTTGCCCTGGTCATCGAGCCGGCGCATCTCCTGCGCGGAGGCCCCCGTCGTCAATGACAGCAACGCCGCCGCGACGATGGCCGTCCACGATCGCGCCGCCGTTCGCAGGATTCCGCATGTCGTCCGCAGATCGCAACACCAAGCCAGCATGAAAGCCTCCGATCGAACGGGCCATGATACGGGTGAGCGGAGAAGCGAGCAACGGGCGAGAGAGTTGATCCATTCTCTGGGGGTGCGCCAATTCTTCCGGGGCTTGCATTCCGGCCCCTCTCCCTCTCAGGATCCGTGCAGGATCAACATCGCATGTGGGACGACATGTGGGACGACTTTCCAAGTCGTCCGGCTGGGAGCGAAGCGATTCGAATCTGCGGAGCTGAGCTTGCACGGCTCCTTAGATTCTGACCCTGCCACTTCTACGCGCGGCGCACAGAACCGCGGCGACGGCGGATGTCGCCCCGAACCGGCATTCGAGCCAGGAACCGCCCGTCCTGTATGATGCCCCGCGCGGGAAACTTCGCCCAACCGCCAACCGCCGCCCTGCAAACGACCGATAGGTTTAATCCCAGGAGATTTCCGATGACGACCGAATCACCCGTCGTCAACATGCGGGTTCACCTCTACGGCGTGCAGGGCAGCGGCTCCGTCTTTCCGTCCCGAGCGGAGCGACTGGCCTATCAGGAACTGACCGACCTGGACCTGCTCACCAATGTCTTTGTCGACCTGGGCAGGCGCTGCGATTCCAACGGCAGACTCCGCCAGACCCTGACAGAAATCCTCAACGGGCCGATGGATCGCCAGCATCTGATGGCGTACCGCCGGACGATGCCGTTCATCGATCCGCGCGTCTACGGCGGATGGACGACCTGCGTCCACGTCGAGACGTCCGACGGCCACGACTTCGTCCTCGATTGCGGCTCCGGCTTCCGCAACTGCGCCAAGGCGGTGCAGGCCAAGTGGGGCGCCAGGACCGAGCGGCATCTGCATGTCTTCGGCAGCCATTCGCATCTCGATCACACCGAGGGTTTCGACCAGGCCGCCGTCTGCTTCGATGGCCGCAATCACCTGCACATCTACGGCAATGTGCAGTTCCTCAAGGCGCTGGATGTGCACCTGGGCATCTTCTCGCATCACGTGGCGGACGACGTGCGCGGCGTGCAGACGCCGATTCACTTCGCCATGATGCCGGCTCACTTTGACGCCTGTGAAATTCGCGATCTGAACCGTCAGCCTGCGCGAACTGAAAACGAACTTGCCCAGAGGCAACACCACATCGGCGATCCGATCCGCATCGGCGAAACCACCATCACCGCCTTCGAAGTCTGCCATCCCGCGCCCTGCCTCGCGTATCGCTTCGAACATCACGGCAAGGTGTTCGTGTTCTGCACCGATCATGAACTGCGCCACGGCGACGACGACGCGGCGCCCGCCCTGATCGCCAGCCGCGCCGCCGAGGAGCGCGTCCGTCAGCACGCCGGCGGCGCCGACCTGCTCTATCGCGACGGCCAGTATTTCCGCGTGGAATACGACGGCATCCAGGGCATCGGCAGCACCGGCGCGGTGCCGCGCGTCGGCTGGGGCCACAGTTGCATCGAGGATGTCCGCGACATGGCCCGCGACTGCGCCGTCAAGCGCACGCTCATCGGCCATCACGATCCCAACCGCGAATGGTCCGAGCGGAACTGGATCGACTCCACCCTGGCGCGCAGCGCCGGCGCCGGCGACGCCCACGTCGAACTGGCCCGCGCGGAAACGTCGTACGATTTGTGAGCTGCGCCGCCATTCACCGTAGGGTGCGTCAAGTCCGCGCGGACGCACCGCGTTGCGTCAACGATTCAACGAATCGCCTCCACGTTGCCCGTTGCGCAATCGCCGCGCAAGCGCCGCGCATCCGCCGCGTTTGCCGTCAAACGTGGTGCGTCCGCGCAGAGCCCTGACGCACCCTACGCGTACAAGCGCATTTCGTGCTTGTTTTCAAGACCTTTTCGCATTTCCCTAGTTACACTCGCCTTACACACCTCGCTCACGCTTCGTCGTAGTATTGTCCGACGAAGAAACAGTACTCCACCGCGAGGTGCTCCATGACCCATCGCATCGCTCCGACAACCATTCACACGATCCTTGCAGCCGCCGCGATCCTGCTCGCCGCGCTCGCGCCCTTGTCGCGCGTCGCTTCGACGCAGGCGCAGGTCTCCTCCTCCGGCGTGCCGCATGCGCACTCCACCAAGATGCGGGCCCTGCACCCCAGCTACGTCGTGCCGCAGTGGCGGGCCGTCGCGCCGCAGCCGGGGCAGGTCGTCATGACGCAGGTGGATGTGAGCGTCAGCATCGTCGAGCAGATCGCCACGACGGTGATGGACATCAGCCTGCAGAACACCGGCAACTCGCGCCTGGAGTCGGAGCTGATCGTGCCCGTGCCTGACGATGCCGTGGTTCGCGGCTTCACCTTCGCCGGCGCCCCCGGCGCCGGAAAAGAGCCGACCGCCGAGCTGCTTCGCAAGCAGGACGCCCGCGCGATTTACGACGCCATCGTGCGCCAGAGCCGCGACCCCGCGCTCTTGGAGTTCGTCGGCAACAGCCTGATCCGTTCCAGTGTGTTCCCGGTGGAGCCGCGCGGCACGCAGAAGGTCCGCCTGACATATGAAACGCTGCTGCCCGCCGAAGGGCCGCGCGTCGATTACGTGCTGCCGCGCAGCGAATCGGTGGAATACGCGGTGCCGTGGAATGTCACGGTGAGCGTCAAGGCGAAGAAGCCGATCTCCACCGTGTATTCGCCCAGCCACAAGATCGAAACGATTCGGCGGAACAACGACAACGTCGCCGTGCGCATCGCGCCGGACGCCACGCGCGAACCCGGCGCGTTCCGCCTGTCGTACCTCACCGAGAGCGACGGCGTCACCGCGTCCATGTTCTCCTACCCCGATCCGAAATCCGGCGGCGGCTATTTCCTGCTGCTAGCCGGGCTGCCGGGCAAACCGATCGACCACGACAAGAAGGTCGGCCTGAAACGCGAGATCACGCTGGTCATCGATCGCTCCGGCTCCATGAACGGCGAGAAAATCGAGCAGGCACGCGAAGCCGCGCAGCAGGTCGTCGCCGGTCTCGATGACGGCGAAGCGTTCAACATCATTCTCTACAACGAGGCGGTGGAATCCTTCGCCAACGCGCCCGTCGTCAAGAGCGACGAAACCGCCAAGGCCGCCCGCGAATACATCAAGGCCATGAAAGCTCGCGGCGGCACCAACATCCACGACTCGCTGCTCGAAGCGCTGCGCCCCAAGCCCATGCAGGGATTCCTGCCCATCGTGCTCTTCCTCACCGACGGCCTGCCCACCGTGGGCCAGACCAGTGAAAAATCCATCCGCGACATGGCGGTCAAGGCGAATCGCTACGACCGGCGCGTTTTCACCTTCGGCGTGGGCACCGATGTCAATACGCCGCTCTTGGAGAAGATCGCGTTTGAAACCCGCGCGACCTCGACGTTCGTGCTGCCGAAGGAAGACGTGGAAGTGAAAGTCTCGCAGGTGTTCAAGCGGCTCAGCGGCCCCGTCCTCGCCGGCACGACCGTCAAAGCGATGGGCCTGACCGGCCAACCCGCCAACGGCCGCGTGATGGACATGCTGCCCACGAAATTGCCCGACATGTTCGACGGCGATCAGCTTGTGCTCTTGGGTCGATATGTGGGCGAAGAGCCGATCGAGTTCCAGATCAGCGGCAATTTCCTGGGCGCGGCGAAGGCATTCAAGTTCACTTTCCAGCCCGCGGCGGCGACGGTGAAGAACGCCTTCGTCCCGCGCCTGTGGGCCAGCCGAAAAATCGGCGACCTGGTGGATGCCATCCGCCAGCTCGGCGCCGAAGCCGGCGCCATCCCCGGCGGGCCGCCGCCCACCGCCGCCGCGAATGATCCGCGCTTGAAGGAGCTGATCGATGAAGTCGTCCGCCTCTCCACCGAGTTCGGCATCCTGACGGAATACACCGCGTTCCTCGCCCGTGAAGGCACGGATCTATCCAAGAAGGAACTGGTCTACCGGGCGACGCGCGACAACTTCATCGACCGCGCCTGGAACTGCCGCAGCGGACTCGCCTCGGTAAACCAGGAAGAGAACGGCAAGTTCCAGAAAGCGCAGTCCTACCTGAACAGCGGCAACACTTATTTCGATGAGAACCTGAACAAGGTTTCCATCTCGAGCGTCCAACAGGTGAACGACCGCGCGTTCTACAAACGCGGCAACGCCTGGATCGACAGCGAAGCCATCGACAAGAACGTGAAGCCCAAGCGCACCATCGAGTTCGGCTCCGCCGAGTTCGCGACGTTGCTGGAGCGCCTCGCCAAGGAAGGCCGCAACGGCTGCGTGTCGCTGAAGGGCGATGTGTTGCTGATGGTCGACGGCGAACCGGTGCTGGTGCGGGCGGCGGCGCCGGAAGCGCATGCGAAATGAACAGGCGACACGAATGTCTAGTGTCGAATGTCTAGTGTTGAATGTCTATGTGAACGACGGCGCGCAAGTCCGCGATTCAACATTCGACACTCGAAACTAGACATTAAACATTCGCCTTTGCTTCCCCGTAGGGTGGAGTTCGCCGAGCCTCACCCCACCCTACGCAAGACACCGTTGAGCGCGTCCATTCGACAAGGATCAACCCATGCTCCGCATTCTCTTCATCACATTTGCTTTGCTTTTTGGCTCTGTCGCGCCGGTTCACGCAGCCGAAGCGCAGCCCGTCATCCAGATCGCCATTCTGCTCGATACCAGCAACAGCATGGACGGGCTGATCGACCAGGCGAAATCGCAGCTCTGGAAGGTCGTCAACGAGTTCGTCGCGGTCAAGCGCGACGGACGGCGTCCGCTGCTGCAAGTCGCGCTGTTCGAATACGGCAACAACCGCCTCGTCGCCGGGGAGCATTTCGTCCGCAAGGTCACCGCGCTGACCGACGACCTCGACAAGATCTCGCAGGAACTCTTCGCGCTCAAAGCCACGCAACTTGCTGGCAGCGAGGAGTATCCCGGCGCTGCCATTGCAGCCGCGGTGGATCGCCTCGAATGGAGCAAGGACGGCGCTGACCTGAAAGTGATTTACGTCGCGGGCAACGAAGCATTCGATCAAGGCCCCGTGGACTTCCGCGCGTCGTGCAAGACGGCGATCACCAAAGGCATCCAGGTCAACACGATCTACTGCGGCTCCAACGCCGAGGCGGTCGCCGGTCTGTGGAAAGACGCGGCAAGCCTGGCGGACGGCACGTTCATGAGCATCGATCACAACGCGAAGGTGGTGGAGATCGCCGCCCCGCAGGACAAGGAGTTGGCGGAACTGGGCGGCAAGCTCAACGGCACGTACGTTCCTTTCGGCGGCCAGGCCACGGCCGGTGCCGCGAATCAAAAAGCCCAGGACGCCAACACCGCCGGCGTCTCCGAAGCGGCAGCCGCCCAGCGCGCCGTCGCCAAGGGCTCGGCCAACTATCGCAACGGAGCCTGGTGCCTCGTCGATCGCATCTATGTGGATGGCGCCAAACTCGACGACATCAAGGCGGAGGAACTGCCGGAGAACATGCGGAAGATGTCGCTTCAGGAGCGCAAGGCGTTTCTCGAAGGGAAGAAAGCGGAACGCGAGAACTTGCGCAAGAAGATCGGCGAACTGAACGACAGCCGGGCCAAGTATGTCGCGGAAGAAACGCGGAAGCAGGTGGATGCGAACGGCAAGCTGACGCTCGACAAAGCGGTGATCGAATCGATCCGCAAGCAGGCGGAGAAGAAGGATTACAAGTTTGAGAAGTGATCCCGAGAACCAGCACACGCCATAGGCGGTCTGGCTCCGGTTGCAGGGGCTGGAGGGCGAGCAACCGAGGTTTTTCAGACAGTTTCGCTTCGACAATCAACAGCCATCCGCGGTAGGCCGTGCCCACCGTACACAGAACCCGCAAGCACCAACATCCCCATTAGGAGTGCCATCATGAACGCCAGCACCAAGTTCGCCGCCGCCTCCGCCGCGTTGTTTCTTTCGATCGCCGCGCCGCTGTCACCAGCCGAGGATAAGCCGCAGGCCCAGACCGCGCCGGTGGTCGATGCGACCGCGGCCGAGAAGATCGCCGTGAAGCCCGCCGCCAACCAGCCCGTCATCCAACTCGCCATCCTCATCGACACCAGCAACAGCATGGACGGCCTGATCGATCAGGCCAAGTCGCAGCTCTGGAAAATCGTCAACCAGTTCGTCGCTGTGAAGCGCGACGGGCAGCGACCGATCCTGCAAGTGGCGCTCTTCGAATACGGCAACGACGGCTTGCCCGCGAAGGAGAACCACGTCCGCCTCGTCACGCCGTTCACCGATGACCTCGATCTCGTGTCGAAGGAACTCTTCGCGCTGAAGACCAACGGCGGCGAGGAATATTGCGGCGCGGTGATCAAGGCCGCGGTCGATCGCCTGGCGTGGAGCAAGAACAACGCGGATCTGAAGGTGGTCTACATCGCGGGCAACGAGCCGTTCAGCCAGGGCCCCGTCGATTTCCGCAACAGTTGCAAGGACGCGATCACCAAGGGCATTCAGATCAACACGATTTTCTGCGGCCCCAATGCCGAGGGCATCAGCACAAGCTGGAAGGACGGCGCGGTGCTGGCGGACGGCACGTTCGTGAGCATCGATCAGAACACGCGGGTGGCGCACATCGACGCCCCGCAGGACAAGGAACTGGCGGCGCTGGGGCTGGAGATCAACAAGACCTTCGTGCCCTACGGCGGCAAAGCGAAAGAAGGCGCGGAGAACCAGGTGCTGCAGGACAGCAACGCCGCCGCGGCTGCGCCGGGCGCCGCGGTGCAGCGCGCGGTGTCCAAGGCTTCGGCGAACTACCGCAACAGCGCGTGGTGCCTCGTCGATGCCGTCACGCTCGACAACGTCGATCTCTCCAAGGTCAAGGATGAAGAACTGCCCGAGAACATGCGCAAGATGACGCTGGACCAGCGCAAGGCGTATCTGATTGAAAAGAAGAATGAACGCGAAGCGATTCAGAAGAAGGTCGCCGAGTTGAACAAGGCCCGCGACAGCTACGTGGCGGAGGAAACCAAGAAGCTCGCCGCCAAGAACAAGACGGAAACGCTCGACTCGGCGGTGATCGGCACCGTGCGCAAGCAGGCCGAGGCGAAGAATTACAAGTTTGAGTGAATGCGTGGAACACTTTGGTGTTTCATCGCCCCAATGCGACAATACCTCCACACGCGGCAAAGCCCAGGGATGGCCATCCCTGGGCTTTGACGCAGGAACCGATTATGTCATCCGCCCACAAAGTGCTGGTTGTTGAGGACGATGCCGCCATCCGCCGCGGCATCGTCGATGCGCTCAAGTTTGAAGGCTTCGGCGTGTTCGAAGCGGGCGACGGCGAGAAAGCGCTCGACATGGCGCTGGGCGTCGATTGCTCATTGATCCTGCTCGACCTCGTGCTGCCCAAGCGCGACGGACTCTCCATTCTCAAGGAAGTCCGCGTCAGCAAACCCACGCTGCCGGTCATCATCCTCACCGCCCGCGGCGAGGAGCACGATCGCGTGCAGGGCCTGAAGCTCGGCGCCGATGACTACGTGGTCAAACCCTTCAGCGTGAAGGAACTGCTGGCCCGCGTGGCGGCGGTCCTGCGCCGCAGCCCGGAGCGGCCCATGGATGTCAAGAACGTCAAGTTCGCTGGCGGCATGGCGGACCTGGCGCGGCGGGAACTGAAGTTCGACGGCGGCGAGCGCACCGAACTCTCCGACCGCGAACTGGAACTATTGCGCTACCTCGCCATCAACAGCAACCGCGCCGTGTCGCGCGACGAGATTCTTTCCCGCGTCTGGGGCATGGACCCGGCGGGCGTCGCCACCCGCACCATCGACATGCACGTGGCCCGCCTGCGCGAGAAGCTGCGCGACGACGCGGACGAGCCGAAGGTGCTGCTTACCGTGCGAGGGAAGGGATATATGTTTGCAGGGACAATGGCGTGAGGGAACAAGACGAATAGTGAGTGATGAGTGATGATTTGCGATTGGCTATATCGGAGCGTGAAATAGGCGCCTTGTATGTATTTCTGCAATAACCAATCACCACTCACTATTCATCACTAACTATTCGCATTGTGAACCCGCCTACGATCACCTGGAAAGCAACAAATGCGTCGCCCCTGGCTCATCGGCATCCTGTTCGGCATCTGCCTCGTCGTGGTCTTCACCGCGATGGCGTGGGTTTCCGCGCAGGCGATCCGGCTGGACCGCGAGGAGGAGCGGGCCCGCAAGCAGCTGGCTCTCGAAGAAGACGTGCGCCTCGCCCTGGGCCGCATGGACACCATGCTCGCGCCGCTGATCCTCCAGGAGAACGCCCGGCCGTACTTCCTCTATCGCTCCTTCTATTCGCCGCAACGTGCGTACACCGAGATGTATGCCCCGATCGAGTTCGCCAAGATTCGCGTGCCGTCGCCGCTATTGACGTATCGCTCGCCCTACACCAGGCTGCATTTTCAGATTGATCCATCGGGCGAGATCACATCGCCGCAGGTGCCGCAGGGCAACATGCGCGACGTGGCGGAATCGCAGTTCGCCTCGCACGAGACGGTCGCCGCCGCGGATGCTCTGTTCACGCAGTTGAAGCAGGCGATCACCCGCGACGCGCTCCTGGCGGCGCTGCCGTCGGACCTGACGCCGATGCAGAAGCTGGAGCGTCAGTTGTCGCTGATGCAGGCGAAGCGCTCGCCCGAACCCAGCCAGTCGCCCGAGCAATCGATCGTCCAGGGCCCCGGCCAGGCCAACGCCGCGCCGAGCAATCCCGGCAAATACACGAGTCGGCTGGGGTCGCTGACCCAGGCCGACAACGAGGCCCGCAACACCGCGCAGTCCCTCTACGCCGACCAGCAGGTGCAGCAGAAGGCCACGCTCAACAAAACGCTCGACCCGCTCAGCGACGTGACCGAAGGCGTGATGCGGCCCGTGTGGATCAAGGATCAGCTCATCCTCGGCCGCCGCGTGACCATCAACGGCAAGGACTACATCCAGGGCTGCTGGGTCAACTGGGAATTCATGCGCGACTGGCTGGCGCGCAGCGTGAAAGACATTTTCCCCGACGCCCACATCGAGCCGATCGCCTTCGTCGACGCCAGCCCCAAGCCGCGCATGCTCGCCGCCCTGCCCGCCAAGCTCATCGTGCCGGCGATCAATCTCGACGACGGCGACGGCATCAGCACCATGCAGGTCGTGCTCATCGGCGCGTGGGTGTGCATGTTGCTCGCCGCCGCCGCGGTGGGCTCGCTGCTGGTGGGCGCCGTGGCGCTCAGTGAGCGGCGCGGCGCTTTCGTCTCCGCCGTCACGCACGAATTGCGCACGCCGCTGACCACGTTCCGCATGTATGCCGAGATGCTCGAGCAGGGCATGGTGCGAGAGGAAGCGACGAAGCAGGAATACCTCACCACCATGCGCGTCGAGTCCGATCGCCTGAGCCACCTCGTGGAGAACGTGCTCGCCTACGCCCGGCTGGAGCGCGTCAGTCCATCCAACCGCGCGGTGGATATCCCCGTCGAACGCCTGCTCACCCGTGTCAGCGACCGCATGTCGCAGCGCGCCCAGCAGGCGAACATGGAGGTGGATGTACAGCTCAACGGCGCCGCCGGCGAAGTGGTGCACGCCGACCCGGGCGCGGTGGATCAGATTCTGTTCAACCTCGTGGACAACGCGTGCAAGTACGCCGCCACCGCCACCGACCGCCGCATCCACGTCGACGCCGGCCGCGACAACGGCCACGTCCGCATCCAGGTGCGCGACCACGGCCCGGGCATCAACCCCGTCGAGGGACGACGATTGTTCCAGCCCTTCCGCAAGAGCGCCAAGGATGCGGCCCACTCCGCGCCGGGCGTTGGACTTGGTTTGGCCCTATCTCGAAGACTTGCGCAAGCGATGGGCGGCAGCCTGAAATTGCTGGAGCAACCCGGCGACAACGACGGCGCGTGCTTCGAGTTGATTCTGCCCGTGGCGAAGGAGCCGCGAACGCAGTGAACGGTTCGCGCTTCGCGCTCGAATTGCAATGTGTTCCACTTCCCAGTTTAGCGACGGGGCTTGCCCCGCTTCGGCAGATCACCTTGAACGTGCGACCGGAGCGGGGCAAGCCCCGTCGCTAAACATTCGGAACGCGTACACCGTCCGTTACAATCCCTTTCATGCCCTTCACCTCCCGTCGCGCTTCCGCGATCCTTTGCTTGCTCCTCCTTTCCGCCTGCCACGCCGCGCCTGCTTCGAAACTGCCCCGCATCCGCGTCGCCGATGACAATCGCGGCTTCGTCTTCACCGACGGCGACAAGGCCGCCAAACCGTTTCGCGTCTGGGGCGTCAACTACGATCACGATCGCGACGGCAAGCTCATCGAGGACTACTGGCACGAACAGTGGGCCACGGTCATCGAAGATTTCGAGGAAATGAAACAGCTCGGCGCCAACGTGGTGCGCGTGCACCTGCAGATCGGCAGGTTCATGGATGGCCCGGACAAGCCGAACGAGAAATCATTGGCGCAGCTTGCGAAGCTCGTCGCGCTTGCCGACGACACCGGGCTTTACCTCGACATCACCGGCCTCGCCTGTTACCACAAAGCCGAAACGCCTGCGTGGTATGTGTCGATGAAAGAGAAAGAGCGCTGGGCGGCCCAGGCGCATTTCTGGGAGGCGATCGCCAAAACCTGCGCCGCGGCCCGCGGCAGCGCCGCTGTCTTCTGCTACGACCTGATGAACGAACCGATCGCTCCGGGTGGCAAAGGAACAGCCGACGACTGGCTCCCCGGCAACGCGCTGGGCGGCAAGCACTTCGTGCAGCGGATCACGCTGGAGCCGGAGGGACGCAAGGCCGAGGACATCGCCGTCGCGTGGATTCAGCAGCTTTCCGCCGCCATCCGCAAGCACGACCAGCGATCGCTCATCACCGTGGGCCTCTTGCCGTGGAGCCTGCCCGATGATCGCCGCAAGTTCTTCGGCGGGCTTTACAGCGGCTTCGATCCCAAAGCCGTCGCCCCGCACGTCGACTTCATCGCCACGCACATCTACCCCGAAAGCAAGAAGCACGATCAGGCGATGGACACGCTGCGCGGCTTCGCGGTGGGCAAGCCAGTCGTCGTCGAGGAGTTCTTCGCTTTGAAATGCTCCTTCGAGGAAGCCGACGCGTTCGTGAAGCAGTCGAAGGAAGTCACCGGCATGTCCGGCTTCGTCAGCTTTTACTGGGGCAAGACAGAGAAGGAATTGAAGGAAGGCAAAACCCTGCAGGACGCGATCCTGGCGAAGTGGTTGGAGTATTTTGCACAGAATGCTCAATAACGGCTCTCAATAGTTGTAATATCGAATACCTCGCAATAATATGAACAGGGTATTCCCGCCTTCTCATACTTGTAGAGGCTGCCATGGCTGAGCGTGACTTCTCGGAACGTCTTGCGAAAATGCCGGAGGAGAACAAACCTCACATCAATGTCATTTATGAGCAACACATGGAATGGGCTCGGCATTTCGATAACTTAATTTGGATTTCATTTAGTATTATTGCACCTTTGAGTCTCGCCGGATTGACTCAATACGACGAGGCTTCACCTGTCGGACTTGCGATCATCGGTATTGGATCGATCGTGTTGATCACAGGCTGGCACTTGATCGCGGAAGGTCAACGAAGAAATTGGCGTGATCGATTCCGTGTGACTGACGCCATCGAGCGGCATTGGTTGTTGCGCGACCAAAGTGATTCATTCAAGCCACTCGCTGGTTCAGAACCACGGTGCTTTTCAGTACGTGAAGTCCGCAAGGGACTTGTAATTCTCATAATTGTTGTGTGGTTAATTTCGTGCCTCATTAAAATTCTTTCGACAATCTGTACCCAATCACCCGCATGCACTCCATCAGAGAAAAGCACGAGGGAGAAGGTGGTGAGTGCATATAAAGAGATTCCCTATTCCGCTTCTGCACACAGGATCAGGCTCCGCCGCTCTTGACGATTCGGTCATACTCCGCGTGGGTGCCGATCCATACCCAGATCATGTCGGCCCCGTCCTCGACCGCGATGGCTCGATAGTGCAGTCCAACCCGCACCGTCCAGAGGGCGCCGATCTTCTTGAAATGGAGCGAGGGATGATGCGGATCAGTTCGCAACGTTTGATAGTAGCGATCCGCCAGACGCCGGACCTCTTCAGGCAGCCGGTCGTAGCAGGCCCAGAAGCGTGGTGAAGCCCGGTGGTTCATCGTTCTGTGCAACGCCCCTCGCGCCGATCCCGCTTCGCTTCCTCGACCAGCCAATTCAGACGGCCGGCCGACACATCCGCCTCCAACTGGCGGTCCCACGCCTGAGCGTCGAACTCCGCGAACCAAGCGCGAAACGTGGCCAACTCTGCGGGGGAGAGTTGCCGAACACCCTGTTCCAGTTGCTCAATCGTGTTCATGAACAAAGCCTATTCCTGACGCCGATCGGAAGCAACTCTTCGCAATCCGATCACGTCCCGTTCTTCGATTGGCGCTTCCCCGCGCGATAGGTCGTGAACCGGTCGCCGGCCAGCGCGGAGGTGACCAGGTCCCGCAACTCATCGGGCAGGCGATCATGCTGCCACGCTCGCTCGGTTTCCGCTGACATGTTCGCTGCCTCAATCGCTTTCACGGCATAAAGAGCGGCGCCCAGCGCGTGTTCCGCCATGTGGGCCGTGGCGACGGCATGTCCCGCCGCGCGGGCCGCCGCGGTGGCCGATGGAATCGCAGCATTGCGCGCCGCGGCATGCGAAGCGACGGCGGCTTTCTGCGCCGCGCCGACGGGCACTTCACCCCTCGCCCATTTCCGGGCGACTTCGATGGCCCGCCTCGGCCGATCGTCCGCGTCACTCACAAACAGCGGCAGCACGCGCTCAGCGCAGTCCGCCGCCCACGCCGCCAGTTGGCGATGCTGCGCGATATCCAGCGGGCCGCCGCGATGCCTGGCTACAAATCGCCGGTCGCGCATGGGGTTGCTCCGTGGCGGAATCGAAACGGGGTCGTTAGGAGCCGTGCACGATTAACTCCGCGGATTCGAATCGCTTCGCTCCCAGCCGGACGACTTGGAAAGTCGTCC
>CAYRPN010000029.1:0-52312 GCA_964426135.1 uncultured Phycisphaeraceae bacterium
CCCCCTCACCCTAACCCTCTCCCCCAGCAGACTGGGGGAGAGGGGACCAAGCCGCGGAGGATTCCGCAGATTCGTCGCACGCAGGCGACAGGCGGCGCCCGGGGATTTCTGATCGCTGCAGCGCCCTCATTTGTGATCCAGCGTCTCCACGCCCACCCAGTCGGCGGGCACGCCGGCGGCCAGGTAGTGATCGCATCGCTGCAACAGCAACGAAGCCGCGTGATCGTCAAGCTGAATCGCCAGCACCTGCCGGAACAGTTCCGCTCCCCTGCCCATCTCGCCAGCGCTGTAGGCTGTGAATGCCTCGTCGAAGATCGCGCGCGTGCGCCGTTTCAACGCGGCGCGATCGGCGGACTCGGCGTCGATGATCTCAAACACGTCAACCGGATCGCGCTTGCCTTTGACTTTCACCCGATCGACGCGACGCATGGCAAACGCCTGCGGATTCCGCATGGCCTCCAGGGTGGAGCCGCTGATCACCACGCCCGCGCCGTACATTTTCGTCAGGCCTTCCATCCGCGACGCCAGATTCACCGAGTCGGAAATCACCGTGCTTTCCATGCGCTCCGCGAAGCCGATGGTGCCCAGCATGAGAAGCCCCGTGTGCAGCCCGGCGCCGATCGCGATGCTGCGGCCCACCGCCTGCCGGGCGCGCTCGGCGTTGAACCGCTCCACCGAACGCAGCAACCCCACCGCGCCGGCAACCGCGTTGTCCGCGTCGTCCGGGAACAGCGCCATGATCGCATCGCCGATGTACTTGTCGATGAACCCGTGATTGGCGCGAATCACCGGCCCCGCGTACTCCAGGTAGTGATTGATGAAGTCGAAGTTTTCCTTCGGCGACATCTTCTCCGAGATCGTGGTGAACGAGCGGATGTCGGAAAAGAGAATCGTCATCTGCCGCTGCGTCTGATCGCCCAGTTGCACATCAACGATGCTGTCGCGGCCAAGGAACTCCAGGAACTGCTGCGGGACGAATCGGGCAAAGGACGCCGCCATGCGTTTCTGATGGGCGAACAGGCGCGCGTTATGCAGTGCGCCGCCGAGGAATCCCGCGAGGGATTGCAGCGTGTTGATGTCGCCGTCATCCATGGGCGGAAAGAACGGTTTCGCCTCGCGCATGCGGCCGGAAAGCAGCAGCGCGGCTGCCTGCCCTTCACACCAGACCGGGACACAAACGAAATACGGCACGCCGACTTTCTCTCGCCATTCCGCCATCATCGGGGTGACCGGTGCAGACTTGGTCGCCAGCAGCGATGCGTCAGACTTGAGCCAATCGGCATGCACGGCAATCTCGACGGTCTTGAGCGCCTTCGCGGCCGCATCATCCACGCCGGCCCAAATCGTGGGGCGAAATCGCACAACACCGTCCGCGGAACCAGGCGATGCTCCCGCGTTTAGCGACGGGGCTTGCCCCGCATTGATCGGGGACCTGGGGCCGCCGACCGGAGCGGGGCAAGCCCCGTCGCTAAACGAGGTCGATGACGCCGGCCGCACAACCTCCAGCACCACCGTCCGATCCATCTTCAGCGCTCGCTGGACACTGCCGATCGCCAGCGCGTACATCTGCGCGGGCGTCTGGTCCGTGCTGATGGCACGATGAAGTTCGGAGAGCAGAGCGAAGCCCTGGCGGCGCTGCTTCAATTCGCGCGAGGTGCGGGAGATGACGGCGTCCGCTTTAAGCGACTGCCCGGTGAGTTCGTCGAGTCGCTGCTGGTAATAAGCGACCTGCTGCGAGAGGTCGGTGGCCGGCGTGGAACTGGATGACGAGGGATCGGAGGGCACGCCGATAGTGTCGGCAGGATGCGCCTGCTCCGCAACGCAGCGCTCCGCCGCGATCGCTCAGACACCGGGGAGGGGCGTCGGCGTGGCAGGCGTCTTGGGTTTGCCGCGGTGGCGCATGATTTCGCCGCGCGACGTGTAGATCACGTCCTCGGCGATGTTCACCGCATGGTCCGCGATGCGCTCCAGTTGCCGGGACACGCTGAGGAAATGAATGAGTTGTTCGACCTTCTGCGGGTTGTCCTTGATTGCCTGGAAAATGCGGGCGTAGGCGCTTTCATGAATGTGGTCGACCTGGTCGTCCGTCTCCACTACTTTCTGCGCCAGGGCCGTATCCACATCCACCATCGCCTTCAGAGCGTCGCGAAGCATGCCCTTGGTGAGGCGGGCCATGTGAGGCAGATCGAAGGGTAGTTCCAATATTCGCTCTTCGCGCGACAGGTACACCGCCTGCTCGGCGATGTTCACCGCCAGATCGGCGATGCGTTCCAGGTCCGCGTTGATCTTCAGCGCGGAAACCACATAGCGCAGGTCAAAGGCCACAGGCTGATGCAGCGCGAGCGTGTGCAGGCATTCCTCTTCGACCTCGATTTCCATCTGGTCGGTCTTCTGCTCGATCTCGAAGACCTGCTCGGCCAACTTGGGATCGCGCTTGTCCACGGCGACGATGCCCAGATCGACCGCGTCCTGAACCAACTCGCCCAGGCCGAGGATCATGCGCTTCAGCCGATCGATCTGTCGAAGAAAATGTACGCTCATAGCGACAACTCCCACATCAAGCGGCCGAAACCGCCCTTTAGTCCATGGTAGTCGAACCCCCTGCCGTGCGCAATGGACTCGCTCGACATGGAATCAGACTTCGCAAGACACCGGCGTGCATCCCAAACGCTGCCCACTCAAGGCGCGGACCCCGGCGGCAAAAACTAAGGAGCCGTGCAAGACTAACTCCGCAGATTCGAATCGCTTCGGTCCTAGCCGGACGACTTGGAAAGTCGTCCCACATGCGATGTTGATCCTGCACGGCTCCTAATCTCGGAAACGATATCCCACCCCGCGCACCGTTTCGATGTCATCCCCGCGCGTCCCCAGCTTCCGGCGAAGAGTGACCACCTGCACGTCGACGGAGCGATCCGTCACCGCCGACATCCCGCCATGCACCGCCTCGATGATCTGCTGCCGCGTGAACACGCGGCCCGGCCGCCGCGCCAGCAGCATCAGCAACTTGAACTCCGTCGCGGTCAGATCGATGCGTTCATCGCCGAGGCGAACTTCGTGCCGGCTGGGGCTGATGACCAGTCCGTCCATGTCGATCGCGCCGTCCTCCTGCTGCTCCGTCCTTTCCGCCTGCTTGCGGCGAAGCACCGCCTTGATGCGGGCACTGAGGACGCGAGGGCTGAAAGGTTTGGTGATGTAGTCGTCGGCACCCAGTTCCAGACCGGCGACGATGTCGGATTCCTCGCCCTTGGCAGTCAGCATGACGATGGGAACAATCGCTGTCTCGTCATGACTCTTGAGCGACCGGCAAACTTCCAGGCCGTCCATCCCCGGCAGCATCAGGTCCAGCACGACCAGATCGGGATGTTCCCGGCCGGCTTTGACCAGCGCCTGCTCGCCGCTGTCGACCGCGGTGACGCGGAATCCTTCGCGCGCCAGGTTGTAGACCAGCAGTTCCCGCAGATCCTCTTCATCCTCGACGACGAGCAGATGGGCCTTGATCTGGCGGACGTTCTCGCGGCGCTGAGCTTTCATTTCAAGTCCCGCGGGAGAAAGTGAATTGGGCATGGAGGCACTCACAGTCATTCGATCTGGATGAATGTAGCGTACCCATTCGATTCCTGAAAAGGCGCCGCGGCGTTTCCGACGCAGCGCCCGAAGATGGTCCAGTTTCTTCCGCCGTCGGCGGCCATGAAACCGTGCATGGCCGCCTCGGGCTGACCCCAGTCATTCCTGCTTGAGATCAATACTGCAATTGGAACTGGCTGCGAACGACGATCTGCCCTTCATCATCGTCGTCATCCTGCAGCAGGCCGAGTCCGGTCTGCGCGACAGGCACCGCGTCGTTCGGCACGAAGACGATGTCCATGGTGAACTTCGCGTCGTGCTTGCGGAAGTACCAGTTGAAGCCGACGGTCACCATGTAAATCTCGTCATCGTAGGCGGCGTTCAGCGCGGTCTGGCCGACGGCAAACGGGCTGAAGCCGTCCATGTCCATCCACTCGAAGCGAACGAACGGCTCGAGGGTGTTGGGCACGACGAAGTAGCTGGCCTGGAGCAGGACGCCGTACTGATCGAAGTTGTTCTCGCCCGCCGAGCCGTCTTCATCGTTGAAGTGGCGGCCGACGATGGCGCCGTAGATGCCCAGGCCGTTCATTTCGACGGAGGCATCCACCGTCCAGTAGAACTGGTCGAAGTTGCTGCCGGCACCGGTGCTGGTGCCGGTTTCGCCGACTTCGTAGGTGATCATGCCGCCGACAAAGATGCCGACCGCTTCACCGTCCCACGCGTTGAAGTCTTCCATCTGCTTCCAGTCGCCGGCGATGCGGACATCGAACCGGCCCGTGAAGGCGGCATCCGTCGTGTCATTGAGGAAATCGTTGGCGGCGGTGCCGATTTCACCCTGGTTGCGGCCATCGTGGAACATCACCTGAGCCTTGAACAGATCGGTCGCGTAGACCAGGTTCACGCCTTCGGTAAAGCCCTGCGTGAAGGCCTCGTTCAGGTACGAACGCTCGACGGCAAGCTGCCTGCCCGAGCTGGTCGTCTCTTCGCGAAGGCCTGGCGCCTTGAACCGGCCCCACTCCACCGACATCTGATCGGTGAACGCGTAGCCGACCTTCGCCTCTTCCAGACCGACCACGGTGGTGTTGCGGTCGGCGGCGAGAACGACGTTGTAAGTGAACTTCGGGCCGCCGACGAAGCCGGAGAATGCGGGCTTCATGCGGCGAATGGTGAAGCCGGACTCGTTGCTGTCCTGGTTGGCTTCACCGGCGTCGGCGGCGTCGCCGTCGTCGTTGAGGTCGATGAACGCGGTGTCGCGGTTGGCGTAGATGTGGCGGGCCTGGATGCGGCCGCCGATGTTCAGCAGGAACGTGCCATCGGCCGAGCCGATGAAGAACTTGCCCTTGTTCCAGCCGGCGGTCGCGCCGTCCTGGAGCAGGCTGGCGCGGGTGTCCGCATCGGACAGAACCTCACGGATGAGGGCCTTGACTTCCTCGGCGCGACGCTGGTCCAGCCAGTTCGCGTCCTTCTTGCCTTCCACTTCGGAAAGGCGCTTCTCCAGCGTTTCCACGCGCTGGAGCAATTCCGCTTCGCGCGGCGTCAGACCGTCGGCGAGAACCGTCCCGCCAAAGGTGAGCATCGCGCTCAGAGCTACCAAACCAGATGCCTTAATCATGTGCATCTCCTGAAAAGGGGTTGATCCAACCGTCCAGGAGCGACGATTCCATCCGACGATCCCTGGACACACTGCCATGCACCCGCCACAAGCGGGTGACTTTTGCGGAACTCTCTGCTTCCCCTGCTGTCGCGCGGAACAAACAGCGCGAGCCAACCGCTGAAGATGCCTGTGCCTTTAGCGTGGGTGGGAGATTAAGAGTGGGGTATGAGCGGTTTGTGTTGCCCGTGTGAGATGTGCGCTAATTTGCGTTAGCGTTGAGTTAAGTGGTGGCCGACGGACTTTAGCCGTTAGCCGTTAGCCGCTAGCCGTTAGCTCGAAGCAACGGAGCAGAGATCGCGATTTGGGATTCGGGAATGGGGAATAGGGATTGGGGAATCGGGAACCGGGATTGGGCTGCGTCGTTTAGCGACGGGGCTTGCCCCGCTCGAATGACGGACGACGAACCTCACCGCGTCGCGCGCCCCGGATCGATTTCGCGCAGATATTCCCAACTGAAAATGCCCGTATCGTGCCCGTCGGAGAAAGTGATGCGGATCGCGTAGTTGCCGACGAGTTCCGCGCCCGCCGCGGTGAGCGGTTCCTTCGACGATGCGGAGACCGGCAGTACGGTCAGGCGGTTCTTCGCCATCTCCTCGCGCAGCACCCGCGCTTCAGCGGAGGG
Source organism: uncultured Phycisphaeraceae bacterium (assembly GCA_964426135.1). GTDB lineage: Bacteria > Planctomycetota > Phycisphaerae > Phycisphaerales > Phycisphaeraceae > CAYRPN01. Next base: position 5,841 of record CAYRPN010000029.1, read on the forward strand.
CGACCACTTTCGCAGATAGGCGATCGGATAGAACGTGGACGTGCCGCCGTCCCAGGTGACGGTCAGGCCTTTGTCTTTTTGGAGGTCGAGATTTTTGGGGCGAAGAGTCATGCATAGTCCGCCGTTCAGAGCGGACATTCCTCAGGCATCAAACGTTTGCGGAACCAGCCAACAAGTCGGATATCTGCCTGGCAAGCGAGCGGACATCGTAGGCCGTGCGCACGGGAACATGCAACAGGGGCAACCCTGCTGCCTTGCACGCTCGGTTGACGAAATCATCGCGCTCGACGCGATCGCTTTCCTCGTGGCTTGAATCATCGAGTTCGATCGCCAGCCGAGGCGCAATCGCATCGCGGTCGCAGATCAGGAAATCAAAATGCTTCGCGGAAATGCGGTTGAAGTGTGAGTGATACTTCTCAGTGCCACGGCGCACTGCGAGCACATCCGCCAGACGAACCTTGGGAAACACCCGGTACTCCGGCGGAATCGCTTGCACGAGCACGAGAAAAAATGACTTCTCGGCTTTCGAGAACAGGAAACGCTTCGCTTCAAATGGAGCATCGATCTGTACGTCGGCGTCGGCCGACTTCGCTCCGAACGCGCGAAAGAGAAAACCAAGGCACCCCGATTTTTCGCTTGCCATCGCAACCTCCCGAAATTGGAATCGACAACGGAACGTCTCCCCGGCGGAGCCGGGGGCTAATGGTCACTTCTGCTCCACCACCTCCACAATCCCCACATCAATGTACTGGCCGCCGCCCGTCTGGTGCGTGTGGACCGCGATCGTGTTCTTGCCGGGCTTGAGCGCCTTTCTCGCGGCGTCGCTGATCGGCACCTGCGTGTAGTCGGTGGTGAAGCCCGTGACCTTCGCCGCCAGCACGCCGTTGAGATAGACCTCGCTGTCCTCGTCGTGGTGAATGTCCAGCATGAACGTTTCCGCATCGACCTTGCCCTCGTTAAGGTCGAAGCTGCGGCGAATCCAGATGTCGGCCGTCTTCCACTGCGTGCGCACGGCTGTGTTGGGCGTGGTCGGTTCGCCGAAACCCGCGGGGCCTTTGTCCCACTTGCTGTCGTCGAAATCTTCCTTCTCCCAACCACCGGCGGGCTTGGCCGTCGTGAAGCGCCACTCCACCGCCTGCTTCCGCGCGGCGGCGACAATCGCCTTGACGCGCGGCGGCGGCAGGTACACCTTGCGGTTGGCGGCGGCGACTTTCTCCAGGTTCATCTTCATCACCGCGCGGTCGTAGGTCATGAATCCGTTCACCTCGATCTCCACATCAGTCGTCTGCGTGTAGACCGCTGCCGCCAGTCCCGGCTCGTGAATGAGCGGACGCAGCCGCGTGGCCAGATCGATGTACGCGGTGGTCAGTTCGTCACTGGTCTTGAAACTGCGGTAACCCCAGTTGCCCTTGTCGAGCCAGGTGTGGCCCTCGACGGGCAGGCCGAGGCCACCGTATTCGCCCAGCACGATCGCGCGTTTGCCATCGGGCTTGGGCGCGGCGGGGCCTGGATAGTTGTGTAGGTCCAGCACGTCGCCGGTGGGAAAATCGTTGCCGCCCGAGGCGCAGTTGACGAGCCGCGTGGGATCGTATTTCTTCGTCCACTCGGTGACGCGCACGGTATCGAACTGGCCCCAGGCTTCATTGAAGGGCACCCACATGACGATGCACGGATGATTTCGCAGCGCGTCGATGATCGCCTTCCACTCGGCGTTGTAGTTGTCGGACGATTCTTTCGGGCGCAGCACCTCCTTGCCGTTGTGCTCGCCGTTGGGGCTCCACGGCGGGCCTTTGTCGCCGTTGGGCATGTCCTGCCAGACGAGCATGCCGAGCTTGTCGCAGTGGTAGTACCAGCGCGCCGGCTCAACCTTCACGTGCTTGCGGATCATGTTGAAACCGAGCTGTTTCGTGACTTCGATGTCGTAGCGTAGTGCTTCATCGGTGGGCGCGGTGTAGAGGCCGTCGGGCCACCAGCCCTGGTCGAGCGGGCCGAATTGGAAGAGCGGCTTGTTGTTGAGGTGAAGGCGGAGGACGCCGGCGTCGTCCTTGGCCATGTGGATTTTTCGCATGGCGAAGTAGCTGGACACCCTGTCCTTCAGAGGCAGTTCAACCGTCGCCACGTAGAGAAACGGTTCGTCGGGTGACCAATGCTGAGCGTCCTGAATTTTGATGTGCACTTTCGATTCGCCGGCGGGCACCAGTACGTTGGCAACGGATTTCTGATCCGTCGAGGTACCCGTCCAGATGCGAACAACTGCTGCCGTCTCGGCGGCGGCTTTGCCGGTGAGGTTCACGGTCACGTGTACCTCGCCCTTGTCGACATCGGGGGTGAAGAGAACACCGGCAATGGATGCGTCGAATGGCACCGGCTCGATCAACACCGTCTGCCAGATGCCGGTGACGGGCGTGTACCAGATGCCGTGCGGGTTGTTGTGTTGTTTACCAACGGGCTGGAAGCCGGCGTTGGTCGGGTCGTAGACGCTCAGGACGATCTCGTGGTTGCCCGCGTTGTGGGCCTTGAGCGCGTCGGTGATGTCGGCTGAAAAAGGGTCGTACCCGCCGCGGTGCTTCACCACTTCCTTGCCATTCACGTAAACGACCGTGTCCCAGTCCACAGCGCCGAAATGCAGCAGCACGCGCTTGTCCTTCCACGCAGCATCGTCAGGCACGCGGAACTTGCGACGATACCACAGCCTCTTGTCAGGCCCGACGCGCTTCATCACGCCGGAAAGCGCCGACTCGATCGGAAACGGCACGAGAATCTGGCCGTCCCATTTCTCCGGCTTGCCCGCGTCTTTGCTGGTGATGGCGTAATCCCACAGGCCGTTGAGATTCTGCCAGGTGTCGCGCACCATCTGCGGGCGCGGGTACTCGGGCAGCACCTTGTCGGGCGACACGTCCTTGGCCCAGCGAGTCATCAACGCTGCTTTGGCGGGCTTCCAGTCCTGGGCCGCGAGTGACGAAGTGAATGCCGCGATGACCACGCAGATGACAAGGCGATTAAACATGTGGAACCTCCAATGCGAAGATGGTATCGCGCACGACACGGAAGGCCATGAGGGATCAGGCCTCTCGCGCGGAGGTTTTGGGTCGGGTTCTTGATTCTTGGTTTGCGGTGGACCGCGGGCGCCTTTGGCGCGAGCGGTCTGTTGCCGCGCAGTTGCTCCGCCGCGGCCCGCCAGACGCCTGCGGCGTTTCCGCTAACCGCCGTAGCGGAAGTCGTTCACTTGCCCGTGTGGTTCCAGTAGATCTTCAGGTTCTTCGTCGCCCGGCCGGCGGCGATGATGTCGAGTTTGCCGTCGCCGTCGAGGTCGGCGACTTTGAGATCCTCGCACGCCATCTTGTTGTCATCGATGACGTGCTGCTCCCATTTCGTGCCGTCTTCGTTGGGCACGTACATTTTCAGCCCCACCTTCACATCCTTGTTCGGCATTCGCCAGCCCACGATGATCTGCGGGCGGTCGATGTCCAGCACATCGGCGAACGCCAGCGCGTGGCCTTCCTTGATGGTGTCGTCGAGCACGATGCGATCGGCATCATCGGAATTGCCGGCCTTGGGCACGTACGCGACGAGCTTGTTGCCGTGCATCGGTTCCACCGCCGCGATGACCGGCCGCTTGCCGACCAGCGCCAAGCGCACTTCGCCCACGCCCTCGGAGAGCTTGTTGAACGGCGCGAGCTTCGACTCCCACTTGCCGTCCTTGAAAGCCGCAGCAGTAAAGCCTTCCTTGCTGCCGAGCATGATCACTTCGCCGGGAGCGTTAGGGATCACGACGACCTCGAAGTTGTGCGACATGTGCACGGTGTCGTTGATCAGCGAGGTTTTCCACGGCTGCTTGGGGTCACTGGGGCGATCGTAGGCGAGCACCTTGGCGCCGGCGCCCTGGCCGTTCTTGTTGCCCTTGCCATGCAACGGTTTGACGACGAGGGCGAACTGATCTTTGCCGGCCGCATCGGAGCCGGTCAGCACCCAGCGCATGCGGTGCGTGCACACTTCATGGTGCAGTTTCACCGGCTCCCACTTCTGCGTCGGGTCGGCGGGACGAATGAGATAGAACACCGCGCCGCTCTTCGTGTCATCGTTGGTCTCACTTGGGTTCCACATGGCCCCCACCGCCACCTCGCACTTGCCGTCGCCATCGATGTCGCGGGCGGCAATGCAGACATTGTCCAACGGCGTGAGCTTCTCAGCGATGATGTGTTTCTTCCACGCTTCGCCTGCCTTGCCGGGGTTCTGGTACCACACGATCTGCTTGGCGTCGGCGAGAAGAATGTCGACCTTCTTGTCGCCATCGACATCGTCGATCGCCAGGCCATAGCCGATGGTGATCTTGTCGATCTCCTGGTGTTCGAACTTCGGCGCGGGGTCGGCTGCGAAGGCGGCGCTCGCGCTGAGTGCGAAGCAAGCGGAAGCAAGCATCGTGCGTGTGAACATGGAGTTTCCTCAATGAACGAAGATGAAACGCAGGCGAAGCCGACTTCAAATCGGCTCGCAGGGAGCGCATAGTTTACCGGTGTAAGACATGAAACAGGCAGGCCGACTTGAGGTCGGCCTGCCCGAGTCTGATCGATCATGCGATGCTGGGCAACTGCCACGCCTCGCGATTGTCCCGGCCCAGCAGTTTCGGATCCGTGCCGTCGGCGAACTTCCAGTTCTTCGCGTCCCACTTGATCGCCTTGCCGGTCCAGTAGACGATATTGCCCAGGTGGCACACCGTCACGCTGCGGGCGCCGATTTCCACATCGCAGATCGGCCTCTTGCGGTTGCGGATGCACTGCAGAAAATTCTCGTGATGGCTCGGCGAGTTGTAAAGCCGCACGTCCTTGTCCGTCAGCGGCTCGTTGAAGATTTCCTTGGGCGTCGCTTCGATCTTGCCGCGGTTGACGAGGATGGTGCCCTTCTCGCCTTTGAAGAGGATGCCGCCGCTGGAGCCATGCGTGACGACGATGTTGTCGCCGACCGGCGTCTTCTTGTAGATGTAGCGGACGCCCTTGTCCCAGAGCGGGTTGCCGGGCTTGACGTCCTTTTTCGCCGGTGTTTCGGGCGGCAGGATTTCGTCTGGGCCGGACTCATCCATGCCCAGGCCCCACTGCATGATGTCGAAGTGATGCGCGCCGAAATCGGTCATGCCGCCGCCGGAGTATTCCTTGTAGGATCGGAACGCGGGGAAGTGGTTGTGGACGCCGCGCGGACTCAGGGCCGAGTGATAAGGCCGCTTGGGCGCCGGCCCAAGCCACAGGTCCCAGTTCAGGCCCGGCTCCATCGGCTCCTCCGGCAGATCGCACCATCTGCTGGGGCCCCCCACATCCACGATCACTTCGCTGATCTTTCCCAGCCGGCCGCTGCGCACATACTCGCACGCCTTGAGAAACTCCTTGCCCGAGCGCTGCTGGCTGCCGGTCTGGAAGACCACATCGTGCTTGCGCACCGCGTCGACGCACAGCTTCGCCTCGGCGATGGTCAGCGTCAGCGGCTTCTCACAGTAGATGTCCTTCTTCGCCTTGGCGGCGAGAATGATCGGGATCGCGTGCCAGTGGTCCGGCGTGGCGATGAAGACGGCATCGATGTCCTTGCGGGCCAGCACCTCCCGGAAATCCTCGTACACCGCGCAGCCCTTCCAGTCCTTGCGCTCCAGCTTGGCGTACTTCTCCTCGACCGTGGCCTTGGCCTTCTCCCGGCGCGTCGTGTCCACGTCGCACACGGCCATGACGGTGTAATCCGTCTTGCCCGACGCGTGCCCCAGATGGCTGCCCATCTGCTTGCCCATCCCGATGAACCCGACGCCGATGCGGTTGCTGGGCGCGGGCTTGCTGGGCTCCAGCCCCAGCGCGGAGCCGGGAATGAACAGGGGCATGGCGAAAGTGGCGGAGGCGGCTTGGACGAAATGACGGCGAGTGAAGCGTTTGCTCATGGTGTCCTTTGGTTGGCGCTGTCATCACCATTGGAACCGCGAGCGCGACAGTTACATCCAGCGCGGCTGCCCGCAACCGAAAGGGAGAACCGAAAGCCATCAGCCATCAACCTTCGGCAGTCAGCCGTTTAGCGACGGGGCTTGCCCCGCTCTTCGCACAAAGGACAAACTTCGCAGCAAAACAAGAAGTTGGGCAGTAGCAGCACAACAGCGCCGCGACCTGCCATGACGCAGCCTGTAACATACGCTGATGGCGATCGAACTGCCGAGACCAGGAATGGACTGGCTGCCGTGGCTTCTCGCTGTCTCCATTTCGACATCAACGCTCGCCGCTGAGCCGGTCGATTTCCAGAAGGAAGTCGCTCCCATTCTTTCGCGCGCCTGCGTGCGCTGCCACAACGAGGACACGAGCAAAGGCAAGCTATCGCTCAGCACCGCGCGAGCTGCGCTGAAGGGCGGCAAGAAAGGCCCCGCGTTCGTGGCTGGCGATCCGGAGCGCAGCCTGCTTATCAAGGCGATCACCGGGCCTGAGCCCGACATGCCCGAAGACGGCGATCCGCTCAGCGAACAGCAAGTCGCAGTGATTAGACGCTGGATCGAACAAGGCGCGGCCTGGCCTGACAATCTCACGCTGACCGCGCCGAGCAAGGCCGATGCTTCCTGGTGGGCGTTCCAGCCGGTTCGCCGCCCTGCCGTGCCTGCGGTTGCCGGCGACACCACCCGCAATCCGATCGACGCTTTTGTTCAGGCCACGCTCAAGGAGAAGGGCCTTTCACCGGCCAGCGCCGCCGATGCCCGTGTGCTGGTGCGGCGTCTTTATTTCGACCTGATCGGCTTGCCGCCGACGCCCGCCCAGGTTGATGCCTTCGTGCAAGCCGCCGCCAGGGACATGGACGCGGCGATCGCGCAACTGGCCGACGAACTGCTTGCCTCTTCGCATTACGGCGAGCGCTGGGGCCGGCACTGGCTGGACATCGCGCACTACGCCGACACGCACGGCTTCGAGCGCGACATGCGCCGCGACCACGCCTGGCGCTATCGCGATTACGTGATCAACTCGTTCAACAGCGACAAGCCGTACAACCAGTTTCTGCTGGAGCAGATCGCGGGGGATGTGAGGGGAGAGGGCCGGGGGCCTGGGGAAAAGGGCCAAGGGCCAAGGGCCAAGGGCCAAGGGGGGGATGCCGAAGAGACCAAGGGACCAAGGGACCAAGGGACCGAGGGACCGAGAGACCAAGGGAATAGGGGACCGAGAGACCAAGGGACCAAGGGACCGAGAGACCAAGCGACCAAGGGCCAAGGGGCCTCTGACATTTCAAATTTCAGATCTGAGATTTCAAATCCGAAATCCGAAATCCGAAATCCGAAATCTTCCTCTTCCCCCTCGGCCCTTGGCCCTTCCGCCGACTCTATCATCGCCACCGGCTTCCTCGTGGCCGGGCCTTTCGACTTTGTCGGACAGGTCGAGACCGCCAGCCCCACGCTGCGCATGCAGGCTCGCGCGGATGATCTCGATGACATGGTCACGCAGGTGATCGCTTCCACCGTCGGCCTGACGATCAACTGCGCCCGCTGCCACGATCACAAGCTCGATCCGATCACGACGGAAGATTACTACAGCCTGTGGGCGGTCTTCGCCGGTGTGAAGCGCGGCGACCGCGATGTGCCGATGGATGACGCAGCCGAGGCGAGACGTCGCGAACTGGAAACGAAGCTGGCACCGGTCGCCGCGGAGTTGGCGAAGCTCGAAGGCCGAGGGCTGGACCTGGCGGACATCGTCGGCGGCGGCGACGGCACGGGCACGGGCAAGAAAAATGCCGGCATCGATCCACGCAGCGGCAAACTTGCAACAGGCAACGTCGGCTATCTCGAGGTGCCGGGTAATGCGTTCGTGAAATCGGATGTGCCCTTTGTTGATGGCGTCGCCGTGCCCGCGGGCAAGGCTGAAATCATCGTCACCTCCACCGGCCTAAAACTCGCCGACCTGCCCGCCGCTTCCGGCAAAACATGGGACTACGTTCAGAACGGGCCTGTGCACTCGCAGGCTTCCACGCGGCTAGGTGACATGGATTTCGCAAAGGACGGCCACACGCTGCTGGGGCTGCACGCCAACAGAATCATCACCTTCGACCTCGATGCGATCCGAAAGAAGCACGGCTCCGACGGCTCCCTCGACAAACTGCGCTTCACCGCGACGGCAGGCAACGGCGGCAACGGCGGCGATGGCGCGCTGCTGGGAATTTATCTCGACGGCAAATCCGCGCTGCCGCTCACCACGCTGAAATCCAACGCCGCCGGCAATCCCGTCAGCATCGACATTCGGAGATCCCAGCGTTTTCTCACACTGGTGGCACTCGACGGTGGCAGCGACATTTCGCACGATCAGGTTTTCCTCGGCGACCCCAGATTGCGTGGCGACGAAGCGGGAGCGCTCACCGCCGCGCAGCTTACCCGGCGAGATGAACTTCGCCGGGAGCGGGACGCGCTGAGCGCAGCGATCGGCAAGTTGCCCAAAGCCGCTGCGAGCAAAGTGTTCGCCGTCGTTCCGCAGCCGCCGCAGACCGTGCGGATTCTGCGCCGCGGCGATCCCGAATCGCCGGACCGCGAGGTCGGCCCCGCCGCGATCAAGTGCGTTCAGACGCTGCCGGCAAGCCTCGGCGACAACAAGACACCGGAGGGCGAGCGGCGTCTGGCGCTGGCGCAATGGATCGTCGATCCCGCGAATCCGCTGACGAGGCGCGTCATCGTGAACCGCCTCTGGCATTATCACTTCGGCACGGGCATCGTCGCCACACCCAGCGACTTCGGCTACGCCGGCGATCGCCCTTCGCATCCGCAACTGCTCGACTGGCTGGCGGAGGAGATGCTGGCAAGGAACTGGTCGCTCAAGGCGATGCACAAGCTCATCGTCACCTCTCACACCTACCGTCAGAGCAGCGCGATGAACGCCGCGGCAGCGAAGATCGATGCGGGCAACCGACTGCTGTGGCGCATGAGCCCACGCCGGCTTGAAGTCGAAGCGGTGCGCGATGCGGTGCTGGCCGTGGCCGGCACGCTGAACACGCAGGCCGGCGGCCCCGGGTTCGAGGATTTCACGTACCAGCAGGAGTACGCCCCGGTCTATCGCTACATCACCGCGAACAAGCCCGCGCTGTGGCGACGCACCGTCTATCGATACGTCGTCCGCACGACTCAGAATGAATTCCTGCGCGTGCTCGACTGCTCCGATCCATCCATTCTCACCCCGGTGCGCAATCGCACCACCACGGCCCTGCAGGCGCTGGCCCTGATGAACAACCGCTTCATGATCGAGCAGGCGGGCCAATTCGCTGCAAGATTGCGCAAGGAAGCCGGCGACGGAATCGATGCACAGATCAAGCACGGATTCTCGCTCGCGTTCGGTCGCCCGCCGGTGAACGAAGAAGTCGACGCCGCGCGCAGACTCGTGCATGAGCATGGCTTGGAGTCGCTGTGCCGAATGTTGCTGAACGCAAATGAGTTTGTGTACGTGGATTGAACTCCGGTCCCCTCTCCCCCGGGGAGAGGGTTAGGGTGAGGGCCGGACAACGATGGACTGTCGTGATCAAATGCAGAACCACGCAAACGAGTTTCAACAGTTTCGCCCGCAAATGGGAACTTGAACATCCAAGGTTTTTCCGCCCTCACCCCAGCCCTCTTCCGTCCCCCGGTTAGGGAGAGGGGGTCGGAAATCACCACCGAACTTCATGAATGCTTCTGGAACAACTCGCTTCGCGTCACGCCGCGATTTTCTCTTTCACGCCGGCGGTGGTCTGGGCGGCGTGGCCCTCGCCGCGCTGTTGTCGCGCGATGGCTTGATTTCACGCGCCCACGGCGCCGACGCTGCTTCCAACCCGCTCGCGCCGAGGTCGCCGCGCTTCGCCGCGACCGCCAAGCGCGTCATCGTGATCTTCTGCCCCGGCGGCATGAGTCAGGTGGACACGTTCGACTACAAGCCGGAATTGGAGAAGCGCGCGGGTAAACCGTTCGATCCCACGGGCAAGCTCCAGTTCTTCGCGTCCAAGCCCGGCAACTGCCAGCCTAGCTACTGGAAGTTTCGTCAGCACGGCCAATGCGGTCGCTGGATGTCCGATCTGTTTCCCAAGCTTGCGGGCTGCGTCGATGAGATGGCGTTCATCTATTCGATGCACAGCCGCACCGCGCTGCACGGCCCCGGCTGTTTCATGATGAACACGGGCTACATTCTGCCGGGGTTTCCTTCGTTCGGCTCGTGGGTGACCTACGGTCTGGGCAGTGAGACGGACAATCTACCTGCGTTCGTGGTGCTGCCCGATCCGCGCGGGCTCCCGCCGGGGGGGCCGCTGAACTGGGGCGCGGGTTTTCTGCCGGCGGTGCATCAGGGCACGACGCTGCGCGTGGGCCATGCGGGTGAAGACCTGATCGCCGACCTGTTTCCGCCGCGCGACATGAAGGCGGTCACGCCGCAGGGCGAAAAAGCCGGGCGTGATTTTCTGGAGACGCTGAATCGCCGCCACGCTTCACAGCGCGAGGGCAACACGGAATTGGACGCGCGCATCGCGGCGTATGAATTGGCCGCCCGGCTGCAATTGAGCGCCCCGCAGATCAACGATCTGGCGGGCGAGTCGCAGGCGACGAAGGATCTTTACCAACTCGATCATCCCGAAGTCGGCCCGTTCGGCAGGCAGTGCCTGCTGGCTCGGCGCATGGTCGAGCGCGGCGTGCGCTTCGTCCAGCTTTTCTGCGGCGCGGAGAACACAACCGCCAAGAAGATTCGCCCCAACTGGGATTCGCACGAAGACCTGCCCCGCGATCACGGCTACTGGGGCCAGATCCTCGACGGCGGCGCGTCGGCGCTGCTGCGCGATCTGAAGCAGCGCGGCCTGCTCGATGACACGCTGGTGATCTGCACCACGGAGTTCGGCAGGCAACCCGGCGCGCAGGCAGGCAAGGGCCGGGACCACAACGCCGGTGCGTTCACCGCGTGGCTGGCGGGCGGCGGCGTCAAGGGCGGCACGAGCATCGGCGCGACGGATGAACTGGGATTCAAGGCCGCGGTCGATCCGATGTACTGCTACGACCTGCACGCAACCGCGCTGCACCTCCTGGGCCTCGATCACGAGAAGCTGAGTTTCTATCACAACGGCCTGGAGCGCCGGCTCACCGATGTGCATGGCCACGTGATTCGCCCCATTCTCGCGTGATGCGGTGAGCCATGCCCGTCGTCCGGCCGGCCGATGCAGCCATTTCGTTTGACGCTTCCCGCAGCCCTGTCTATCATTTCATCCGGATAGACTGATGAATCCAGAAACCGCCCAACCCGCCGCCTTGCTCCAGTGGATGGACAGCCTCGCCGATGCCACCCGGCTGCGGCTGCTGCGGTTGCTGGAGGAGCACGAACTGGGTGTCGTGGATTTGTGCGCCGTCCTGCAGATGCCGCAGAGCACGGTGAGCCGACACTTGAAGGTGCTCGCGGACGAGGGCTGGGTCGTCAGCCGGCGCCGCGGCACGATGAACCGCTACGCACTGGCGGCCGCCGAGTTGCCGCAGGCGGCGCGGAAGTTGTGGGCGCTGGCGCGCGAGCAGACGGACCACTGGCCCGCGCTCAAGCAGGACGAACTTCGCCTGCAACGCCGACTGCAACAGCACTCGCCCGACGCGAAGACGTTCTTCGCCAGCACCGCGGGCCAATGGGAGAAACTTCGCCGGGATCTGTACGGCGAGAAATTCCTTGTTTCCGTGCTTGCCGCCCTCACGCCCAGCAACTGGACCATCGCGGACCTCGGTTGCGGCACGGGCCAGCTCGTGGCGGAACTGTCGCCGCACGTGAAGCGGGTGATTGGGGTGGACGTGTCCCCCGCCATGCTCAAGGCCGCCGGCAAACGCATCGGCAACGCGAGGAATGTGGAGCTTCGCGAAGGCGACGTGCAGAAGCTGCCCCTGGCAGCGGGATGCTGCGACGCGGCGCTGATGCTGCTCGTGCTGACGTACGTGGATGATCCGGCCGCCGCTCTGCGGGAGATGGCCCGCATTCTGAAGCCCGGCGGTGAAGCGGTGATCGTCGATCTGCTGCATCATGACCGCGAGGATTTCCGCCGCGATCTGGAGCAGCGCTGGCCGGGATTTGCAACCAGCCGGCTTATTGAAGAAATGAACGGCGCGGGCTTCGACGACGTCGTGTGCCAGCCACTGCAACCTGAGCCGCAGGCGAAAGGCCCCGCCCTGCTGCTGGCGACAGGTTTGAAGAGAAGAGCGTGACGCTGGAATTGCGATGCGTTGGGAACCCCGTTTGACTTGCACCTTAGAAAAAGCCGATAAACCCGTATTCCATCAACCCCGGAGCGTTTTGAATGTCCACGATCATGACCAAGCCCACCCGTAAAGCCCCCGCCTCCCCCGGCGCCAAAGCCGCGAGCCTGGAGTTCAAGGTCGCCGACCTGTCGCTGGCTGACTGGGGCCGCAAGGAAATTGAATTGGCTGAGGCGGAAATGCCGGGCCTGATGGCGATCCGCGCCGAGTACGCCAAGGCGCAGCCACTGAAGGGCCTGCGGATCAGCGGCTCGCTGCACATGACCATCCAGACCGCGGTGCTGATCGAGACGCTGGCGGCGCTCGGCGCGAACGTGCGCTGGGCGTCGTGCAACATTTTCAGCACGCAGGACCACGCCGCCGCCGCGGTCGCGGTCGGCCGACCTGAATCCGGCGGCACCGTCGAGAATCCCAAGGGCATTCCCGTCTTCGCCTGGAAGGGCGAGACGCTCGAAGAGTACTGGTGGTGCACGGAGCGCATGCTCGACTTCGGCAACGGCCAGGGCCCGCAACAGATTGTCGACGACGGCGGCGACGCGACGCTGCTGATTCACAAAGGCGTCGAGTTTGAAAAGGCCGGCAAGGTTCCCGGCCCCGACACGACGGACAACACCGAATACAAGGAAGTGCTGAAGCTAGCCGCCAAGTGCTTCAAGGCGAATCCGAAGCGCTGGACCAAGGTCGCCGCCGAATGCCGCGGCGTGACCGAGGAAACCACCACCGGCGTGCATCGGCTCTACGAAATGGAGAGAGCCGGCACGCTGCTCTTCCCGGCGATCAACGTCAACGACAGCGTCACCAAGAGCAAGTTCGACAATCTCTACGGCTGCCGGCATTCGCTGATCGACGGCCTGAACCGCGCCACCGACGTGATGATGTCTGGCAAGGTCGCCGTGGTCTGCGGTTACGGCGACGTCGGCAAGGGCTGCGCGCAGTCGCTCAAGGGCCAAGGCGCCCGCGTGATCGTCACCGAGGTCGATCCGATCTGCGCCCTGCAGGCTGCGATGGAAGGCTATCAGGTGCTGACGATCGAGGACGCGCTCAGCTACGCGGATTTCTACATCACCACCACGGGCAACGTGGACATCATCACCGTCGACCACATGAAGAAGATGAAGGACGGCGCGATCATCGGCAACATCGGCCACTTCGACAACGAGATCGACATGGCCACGCTGTACAAGCTAGTCGATGCGAAGAAGGTGAAGCGCACGACCATCAAGCCGCAGTACGACAAGTTCACATTTGATTCCGGCCGCAGCGTTCTGATCCTCGCGGAGGGACGGTTGTTGAACCTCGGCTGCGCCACGGGGCACCCGAGCTTCGTGATGAGCAACAGCTTCTCCAACCAGACGATCGCCCAGATTGAGCTGGCGACGAACCTGAGCAAGTACCAGAAGAAGGTCTACACGCTGCCGAAGCACCTGGATGAGAAGGTCGCACGGCTGCATCTGGAAAAGATCGGCGTGAAACTGACCAAGCTGAGCAAGAAGCAGGCGGACTACATCGGCGTGCCGGTGGAGGGGCCGTACAAGAGCGATCACTATCGGTATTGATCGATTGAGTATTGCATTCGTACAGAAGCTCAAAGCCCAGGCATTGCCATGCCTGGGTTTTGGGCGATTGATCGCTGGAGGGTTCGGGCACCCGGCGAATCGTGCATTACTCCGACCGCTCTTCACTTGCAGAGTCATCCTTCTCAAACGCGTTCCCCAATGTCGCCTTCTCCTCCTCGGTCATTTGCGACAGAATGATCGACCAGAGCACGCCGCCCTCCTCGACGTGGTCGCGGAGGTACTGCACGACGTTGAGTTGATGCCGGCGATCCCTGATCGGCTCGACCTTGCAGCGCACGGCCCACAAGCCGCCGTCGACGCCCATGCCGTTCTCTCGCGCGATGTGCGAAGCGTGCTTCTTGGCAAGCCCCACCATTTGTCGCGGGCGCGGATCGATCTGCACGGGTCGCTTGTGCAACGGGCCGTGGCGCGGAGAGACCCGCGGCGGGGGAATCAGGCGCGGCGTCGTGGGTGGGGAAGGTAGCTGCTCCGAAAGCCCAGGCATTGCCATGCCTGGGCTTTCGGGGATGCCTGGGACTTCGGGCATGCCTGGGCTTTCGGAGGTTGCGTCGATCCAGGGCGTGAATCGCGCCAGGCCGTGGAAGTGCTTTTCGGTCACGACCCACTCGACGACTTCGACCTGCTCTCGCAAGAGTCGCTCGACCATGGCGCGGCAGGCCAACCGGCGCTGTTCGATCGTCAAGATCACCGGCGGGCGCTTCATCGCATGCTGCGACGCGGCCTGCTCCTTTCGATACTTCCCTTCGGGTGGCGGTTGCTTGTAGTCGCCCTGGACGTGATCGCGGTGATGCCGGGTGCGGAAGCCGCGGTCATCGCCTGGCAGCCACGTGCCGTAGGTGTTGCCCATCACATGACACCAGTGCCGCCAACCGGTGCCGATGAGGGGTTGGTTGGAGTCCATGGTTGGAACGTAGCAAGTTTTTGCATTTGGATCAAGAGAAAGGTCAGAACTCTCAACGGAACATTTGAGGTTTTCTGCCCAAAGCCCAGGCATTGCCATGCCTGGGCTTTGGGCTTTGTGCTCTGGGGCTTTGTGCTCTGGGGCTTTGTGCTCTGGGCTTTGTGCTCTGGGCTTTCACGATAGGATGCATGCACCATGGCACATCACCCATCAGCAGCGATTCATCCGCCTGCGATTCATCCATCAACGATCCATCCATCGCGCCGCGATCTGCTCGCCGTCGCCGGCGCGGTGGCGGCACTCGGCGCCGTCCGTGCCGATGCGCGTGCCGCGGAACCGGCCGCGAAGGAGATTCCTGAGTCGGTCATCACGCACGGCAAGATCAAGCAATCGCTCATGGGCTGGTGCTTCAACCCGATGCCCACGGAGGAACTGGCTCGCAAGGCGAAAGCCCTGGGCCTCGTCGCCATCGAAGGCATCGACGCCAAGCATTACCCGCTCTGCAAAGAGCTCGGCCTGAAGATCGCACTGGTGAGCAGTCACGGTTTCGCCAAAGGCCCGTGCGATCCGGCAAACCGCGAGATGGTCGTGAAGACATTGCGCGAGCGCATCGACCTCGCCGCCGAGGTCGGCTCGCCCAGCGTCATCACCTTCACCGGCATGCGCGTCAAGGGACTGACCGACGAACAGATGTCGCAGAACTGCGTCGATGCATTCAAGGAAGTCATCGGCCACGCGGAGAAGAAGAAGATCAACCTCTGCCTGGAGCACCTGAACACGCGCGACAACACGCATCCGATGAAGGGCCACCCCGGCTACTTCGGCGACAACGTCGAGCACTGCGTCGATCTCATCAAACGCGTCGGCTCGCCGAACATGAAACTGCTCTTCGACATCTATCACGTGCAGATCATGCACGGCGACGTGATCCGGCGGATCAACCAGCACAAGGACGTGATCGGCCACTACCACACCGCGGGCGTGCCGGGCCGGGCGGAACTCGATGAGAAGCAGGAACTCAACTATCCCGCGATCATGAAGGCGATCCTGGCCACGGGATACGAGGGCTACGTCGCGCAGGAATTCATCCCCACCTGGCCGGACAAGATCGCGGCCCTGGCGCACGCGATGAAGCTTTGCGATGTGGCGTGAGCACGCCGGCGCACCGCCAACGTCATCGTTCACCATCGAATCACTCTGGAGCATTCATGCATCGATTCGCGACCATCGTTCTCGCAATCGCGACCCTCTCCGCCCCATCGCTATCCGCACAGGTCAAGCAGCCCGCACCGGCTGGCGACATCCCGAAGGGGACAGTCACCAAGTACACCTTCGACCAGAGCAAAATCTTCCCCGGCACCACGCGGGATTACTGGGTCTATGTGCCCAGGCAATATGACGGCACCAAGCCCGCATGCGTCTACGTGAATCAGGACGGAGTGCAGTTCAACGCGCCGCAGGTGTTCGACAAACTCATCGCCAGCGGAGACATGCCGGTGACCGTCGGTGTCTTCGTCATGCATGGGCGCGTCAAAGCCGCCGACGGCAAGGCGGCGCTGGATCGCTTCAATCGCAGCTACGAGTATGACGGCCTCGGCGATGCGTACGCACGGTTCCTGCTGGATGAACTGCTGCCGCATGTCGAGAAGGAGCACAGTCTCAAGCTGAGCAAGAACGGCAACGACCGCGCCATCGGCGGCGCCAGCAGCGGCGCGATCTGCGCCTTCACCGCCGCGTGGGAGCGGCCTGACGCATTCACGCGCGTGTTCAGCGCCATCGGCACGTACGTCGGCCTGCGCGGCGGCAACGAGTACCCCACGCTCATCCGCAAGGTCGAGCCGAAACCGATACGCATTTTTCTCCAGGACGGCAGCAAGGATCAGAACATCTACGGCGGCGACTGGTGGATGGCGAACCAGGAAATGCAGCGCGCCCTTGCATTCGCCGGCTATGAAGTGAACCACGAGTGGGGCGACGGCGGCCACAACGGCGACCACGCGACGCGACTGTTTCCCGAGGCGACGAAGTGGCTGTGGAAGGACTGGCCCGCGCCGGTGAAGGCCGGCGCGGGTTCGCCGCAGTTGAAGGAGATTTTGATCCCGGGTGAGAACTGGCAACTCGTGGGCGAGGGGTATCAGACGTTGTACGGCGCGGCTGTGAACAAGAAGGGCGAGGTTTTCTTCAGCGATGTATTCGGAGGGAAGACGTACCGGATCGATGTGGACGGAAAGGTGAACTTCTTTCCACTCGACAGTGAAGTCGGCCAGATTGCTTTCGGACCCGACGGCCTGCTTTATGGATTCAACAAGCAAGGCAAACTCGGCGCTTGGGACGCACAGGGCAAGCCGTCGGCCGTGCCTTTCGACGTGAAGGCATACAGCCTTGTGGTGCGCGGCGATGGCGGGAAGTATCTCGTCAATGCCGACAGCACTTTCAATTCGACGAAGATCTGGTTCGTCAACGCGAAGGGAGAAGTTCGCGAGGTCGAATCGGAAGGGCCGCGCGGCGCCCATCACGTCGCGCTTTCACCGGATCAGTCGCTGCTTTATCTGGCGCAGACGAGTTCGCACTGGGTTCACAGTTACCAGGTGCAGCCCGATGGCACGCTCCTGCATCGGCAGAAGTACTACCACCTGCATGTGCCCGATACGTCGGACATGAGCGGCGCGGGGGGCATGTGCGTCGACCGCGACGGCCGACTGTACGTGGCGACGAACATGGGCATTCAGGTTTGTGACCAGGCGGGGCGGGTCAATTGCATCATCCCGGTTCCCGGTCGCGACTTGATGCGCGTGGTGCTGGGCGGGGCGAACTTCGACACGCTCTATGCCTGCTGCGGCGACAAGGTGTACAAGCGAAAGCTGAAGGTCAAGGGCGCCAACGCGTGGGACACGCCGAATAAACCGGCCGCGCCGAGGCTTTGACTGATCGCCCACGCTTTTCAGGTGCATCCGGTCAGGGATCATGATGGTAGGCTAAGGGCGCGGTCACTCTTATTCTGGAGTTCGCCATGTCTATCCGTCGCATCAAGCTTTCCCGCATCGAGCGTCTGCTTCGCGGTCTCGGTCTGGCCAGTCGATATGGATCCCCGGCGGTCATCGCGGCGATGCTCGGCTGCGTCCCCGAAATGCAGCAGATTTCCATCTCGCCTGACGGCCGATACGTGGTCGTGCCCGCCACGGCCCAGGGCGGATTCGTTCCACACTTCGACAGCAGCACGGATCAGAACGCCGTGCCGCGCCTCGTGGTGGTCGATCTGAAAGACAACACCGTCGTCGCCAATCTGGTGCTGACGAAGCCTGCACTTTGGATCAGCAACGTCGGCGAAACCGCGGCCTTCCTGTCCGAGGAAGGCGGCAAATCCATCGTCGTCATCCACACCGGCGGCGGCAAGACCCATCGTATCGAAGACGCCACGCTCCCCTCGCTGTCCCACGACGGCAAGCGCATTGTCTATTCCAAGACATCCGGCGGCACCAATGAAATAACCGGCGATTTGATGCTCTACGACATCGCCGCCGACAAGACCACCGACCTGAAAGTGAAGGGCGGCTACGGACAGATTTCACCCGACGGCAAGCGCGTCCTCTTCGCCCACCGCGATGGCGATGGTGACGATTCCAAATGGACGCTCAGCGTCATTGCGATCGACGGCAGCGGGAAGAAGGAAATCTCCAGGATCGATCCGGAGACCGGCAAGCTCTTCGTGCCGCGATGGGTGGATGACGGCAGCGTGATCTATCGCACTCGCACCGACAAGTCGCCGACGGATGGCGAGTTGTTCGTCAGCGACCTGGCGGGCAAAGTGGAGCAGATCACCGACACGGATGAGGACGACGTGAATCCGCGGATCGTCGGACCCGGACGGATCCTCTACGGGCGGCAGCCCACCGACGGCAGCGGCGAAACGGCCCTGAAGCATGCTGAGATCTGGGTCGCGGAAAAGAAGGCCGGCAAATGGGAGCACCGCGCCCTGGGCCACAAGGCGTTCGCCTTCACCGCGGTGGGAGATCGGCTCATCATGGTGGGCGACAACGATGGCAAGATCATCGAGACCAGCATCGCTGATCCGACGAAGACCCGCAGCTTGTCGGAAGTGATCGCGAAGAAGTTCGAGGCGAAGTGAGGCCGCTCGGCCTGCATCTCAAAGTCCGCACACTGAACGAATGTGCCCCGCCAGCGCCTCGTGCAGTTTCGTCGCCACCGGCCAGACGCCTTTTCCCACGGGCTTGCCACCCACGCTGACGATCGGCGTCACGTGTGATGTCGTGCCCATGATGATCACCTCGTCGGCGCCGAGCAGTTCCTCCACCGTGTAGGCGCGCTCGATCACCGGCACGCCGACCTTGCGTGCAAGATCGAGCACCGTGGCGCGGGTAATGCTTGGGAGAATCCACTGGTTGGCTGGATGCGTCCATAGCTCGCCGCCGCGCACGATGCCGACGCTGGTGGCAGCTCCTTCGGTGACGATGTCGCCGCGATGCAGGATCGCTTCATACGCACCCTGCTCCTCCGCCGCCTGCCGGGCCAGCACGTTGGGCAGCAGCATCAGCGACTTGACGCAGCACAGGCTCCAACGGATGTCCTCTTGCAGAATCGCGGTTTTGCCTGCCGGCGGCGGCGCGCTCGGATCGAACGGCGTCGCGCTGTAGGCGATGACGAACATCGTCGGCTTCGTTTCGGCGGGAAACGGATGGCGGCGAGGCGCCGGCCCGCGCGTCACCTGCCAGTAGACGATCGCGTCCTTCAACTGGTTCTTGCGCATCAGCTCATCGCTGATTTCGCCGAGGCGGGAGACATCCGCCGGCTCGGGAATGCGGATCATCGCCAGAGAATTCTTCAGGCGCTGGATGTGTTCCGCCATCGCAAACGGCACGCCGCCGTAATAGCGCGTGACCTCGTAGACGCCGTCGGCAAACATCGCGCCGCGGTCTTCGATGTCCAGCGTCGCCGCCGACTTGGGAATGATCTGGCCGTTGAGATAAACGAAGCGATCGTGCATGTCGGAAGAATAGCAGGTCGGCGGCGGCGGCAAGTGGCGGCTACAGGGTCTCGATCAGCAACTGATGCCGCCCCTCAATGACACTGAGCTGATCGTGGTTCTTGCGCCTGTCTTCGGTCAGTTCCTTGAGCTTTTGCTCCAGCTTCTTGAGAGCGGCCGTCACACTGGACTTAGTCTCGCGTAGTTTCGACTGCACCATCCAATCGATCACCATGTTGTCGAATAGAACGTCGGCGAAGCGCCCCAAATCGCCGAAATCAAGCGGCTTGCCGATGGCGCTGTCGCAGAGCGGGGCGACGTCCTTCACCTCCTGCTCGAATCGCCGCAGACGTTGTTGGCCCTCATCGATCAACTCACGAACCTTGTCGATGCGTTGATGCTTGACGTAGGAGGCGACCAGGCCGCCGCCGACCATGTCGAAAACGCCCCAGTTCATCGCGCTGCCCAGCGTGTCCAGAGCGTCGCTCAGCGACCGTCTGGCGGCATCGCCTGCCGCGATGGCTTCGTTCAGCTCCTTCTCATTGGACCGCAAGTCGGCCAGCATCGCCGCCAGTCCCAGCACTTCCTCCGCCTGCGGATTATTTGTCGTCCTTAAGAACTCTTGTTTCTCCGTTAGCGCTGCCCTGAATCGCTCGACCGGGTTGCCGATGGCGGAAAATCGCGATTGCAGTTCGTCCACTTCGCCTTCTAGAAACGCGATCTCCGAGGCGCATTGGTCGCGGCTCAATTGAGCGGTGAGCAGTTGCTGCCGCTCCCGTCGCATCGCGTTCTCCTTGTCGCCGAGCACCGTTTGAAACAGATTGGTCAGACTCAGCCCTTCCAGCTTGCGAACGTCATCCGCCTCTTGAGACAGCCGCGCTTCGAGATGACCTCGCTTTTCTCGCAACTTGAGGAGCGTCGATCTCGCTTCCTCCAGATCCTTCTCCAGTTTGTCGCGCTCGCGGATATCGGATCGCGCCGACGCAATCTTCCTGTCAATCGTCCGCAACTGCGATGATGCTGCCGTCATGGCATTGCCTCCTGGAGATGGGTCTCGCCATCGGTAGGCGTTAGAATACCAACCAACGAAGGCCACAAGCGATGAATCTTTCCCATCTGATCCTCCGCGAGATGCTCCACCGCAAGGTGAACACGCTGCTCAGTTTCGTCAGCGTCGTCGCGGCGGTGGCGTGCCTCGTCGCCGGTCTGACGCTGCTGCGCGGGCATGACCTGGAGACCGATCGCATCCTGACCGACATGGCTCAGCAGTCCAAGGCGCAGCTCGCCGCGCTCCGCGCGGAAACAGAGATGCGCACGAACCAACTGCTCGACGATTACCGGAAGATCGTGCTGGAGCTCGGCTTCAACGTTTTCATCCTGCCGAAGGAAGCGAATCTCGCCCAGGGCGCGCCGGGTGCCGTGGGCAGCAGCGCGGCTCAGATGCCTTACGAGTTCGTCCGCAAGCTTGCCGATGCGGACATCATCACCATCGAGCACCTGCTGCCGAGTTTGTCCGCCCCTGTTTTCTGGAAGGAACAGAAAGCGCAGATCACGCTCACCGGGATTCACGGCGAAGTCGCCAAGGCCGGAAAGAAGGCGAAGAAGCCGCTGATCCAGCCGGTGGAACCGGGGCAGATCGTGCTGGGCTACAGCGTCGCCACGCAGCACCAATTCAAGCCCGGCGACAAGATCGCGCTGCTCGACGAGTCATTCACCGTCACGCGCGTCCACGATTTCCGCGGCACCAGCGACGACCACACGGTGTGGATCGATCTGAAACAGGCGCAGAAGATGCTCGGCAAGGACGGTGTCATCACCGCGATTCAGGCAATCAACTGCCTCGCGCCGAATTGCCATCCCGATGCCACGGGGATTCCGTCGGTGACGCAGGAGATCGCGAAGGTGCTGCCGCAGACGCAGGTGATCATCGACATGGGCAAGGCGAAGACGCGCATCGACGCCCGGCAGCGCGCCGCCGCCGAGGCCAGAGCCGCGCTGGAGCAGGAAGATCGCCGCGGCAGCGACGCGATGCGGCAGGAAACTTCCCGTCGCGCCCAGTTGCGCGGCGAGATGGAAGGATTCGCCTCCGTGCTCATCCCCATTGTGATTCTGGGCTGCGGCCTGTGGATCGGCCTGCTCGCCATGAACAACGCCCGGGAACGGCGCGGCGAGATCGGCATCCTCCGCGCGCTGGGGCTGGGCTCGGCCGCGATTCTGAAAATGTTTCTAGGCAAGGCGGTGATCATCGGCCTCGCCGGCGCGGCTCTCGGTTACGGCACGGGTCTGGCGGCCGGCGCGGTCTTCAGCGCGTCCGACACGCGCCAGCTCGCCGATGCATCGCTGCCTCTGGCCGTGCTGATCGCGGCGCCGCTGCTGGCAACGCTCGCCGCCTGGCTGCCGGCGATGCTCGCGGCCCAGCAGGACCCGGCAACGGTGCTGGGCGCGGAGTGAAAACCTGAGTTTCGGATAAGCCGCAGCGTTGCGCCGTTAGCCCCCGGCTCCGCCGGGGGAGGAGCGCGGTAGAGATCAATCGCGCAAGAACCGCACGGCAGCATCCGCGCTTCGACGATCATCGACCGCAAATTGCCCGCCACCATCGCCCCACCCCCGGCGGAGCCGGGGGCTAATGGCTTATCCGAAACTCAGGTTGAAACGAAAAACGGCAGCCAGTGGCTGCCGTTTCGTCGTCAATGCGGTCGAGAGGATTTGAACCTCCATGGGTGTTGAGCCCGCCAGCACCTCAAGCTGGTGCGTCTGCCAATTTCGCCACGACCGCGGCGGCACTGGGGAGTGCTGTCGAATGGAACAGTATAGAAACGTCCGCGCAATTGTCGAGTTCCCGCGAATCTCCGACAAGCCTCGACGTTTGCAGGCGGCCTCCTCCGCGGTCATGGGCAGGGGTTGATCGACCATGATCGGGCTTCCCACCCAACAACGGCCCCCCAAAAGTCTCAAAGTGGGAGGTTTCATTCGCCCGGCTCGTAAAGCAGCAGATCATCGATGAGCATTTCTCCGCCCTTCGCCAGATGGAAATCGATGGCGTCAACCTCGTCGCCCTTTTTCGCAGGAGCAGGCCTGCCATCAAGGTCTGTCGCGTCCTTGAAATCAACGGTCGCCTCCGACCAGGCATCGACCTTCAGCCCCTTGAGAACGACGGCTCGTTCCTGCTTCCTCTCGACATGGGTCAACGTCACGCGGGCCTGCTGCGTCCCGATCAGTTTGTAGCGGAACGTCAGTCGAGTACTGGCGCCGAGCATGCGCTGGCCGCGCAGATGGATGCGCAGCCATTGCGGGCCGTCCTTGTGTGCTGCGTCGCGCGGCACAGATCGGGCCGCCTTCCAGAAGTATCCCTGCCCTTCCGCGATGGCAAACGTGCCAGGCCATTCGTTGCCTTGCTTGCCCGTATCGAAGTTGCCGGTGAACAGAATGCGGCGTGGGAACGGCCGCCGTTCGTCAGAGCCTGCCGCATCGAAAAGCACGATGTCGTCGATGAGCAGTTCCACCCCCGGCTCCGCGTAGAACTGAATGTCATCGATGCGCTCATCTTCCGAAAGCGGGCCGCCCGTGCCATCGGCGCGGCGACACGCGGTCATGTCCACGGTCGCCTGCTGCCACTCGCCCTGCTTGAGGCCTTCGACAATCAGGTGGCGGTGGTAGCCGTTGGTGAGGGTGTAAATCTGCACGCGCAGCGCGTCGGCGCCTTTCAGGAAATAGCGAAAGCTGAGCCGCGGGCTCTTTCCCATGGGTGGCCCTGGCACGGGATTGAAAATCACCGCGCGGAGCATCTGCTTCGGATTGCCGTGCAGGTCGTCGAAGTCGTGCGTGAGCGTGCCGCGGCAGGCGCGGCGATTACCAGCAGGAGCGGCGGGCAGGTTCGTCGTTTCCTCCTTGCCCGCCATCCACCAGCGGCGTTCGATGTCGGTGTCGAAATCTTCCGCCACGTGGACTCGGTTCGGAAACCCGCCCTGGGCGATGGGTTTGACGGGTTTGCCTGCCGGCGCGACGATCGAGGCCATGCGATCGACGAACCATTTGCGGAACTCATCCGACCTGACCTGCGTCACGAGGCGCACGTTGCCTTTGCCGGCCCCCTTTCGAACCGATCCCCGTTCGTCCACGAGCATGTCCGCATCCTGCAACGTCGCGAACCGCTCGTCGAAAGTGAGAGCGACCGCCAGCGGCGACGTCAATGCCGGCCCTTGCTGATTCCACAATTCGTACATCGCCTGCACCTGCAGCGACAGACTCGTCCGCGGCGAGAATACCCGATCAACCTCAGTTGCGGTCAGCCTCAATGAGTCCGCAGCCGCCTCGGGAACCATCACAATCGGAACACCGGATCGCAGGACCGCGCTGGCCGCCTTCGGATCGGAGGCAAAATTGACCTCCACGCGGCCGAGACCTCGTGCGGGTCCGGCATCTGGATTGGCACCATCGCGAAACCGGCCTCCCACGATCACCACTTGCTTGATCCAGGGCTTGCACTCGGGCTTTTGTTCCAGCAAGCGCGCGAGGTTGGTGAGCGGGCCGGCGGCGATGATGGTGAGCTTTCCCGGCGCTGCTTTGAGGCGCGCGTGCAGCAAATCCACCGCATCCTCCTTCACGGGTTTGCTGGTGCGGTCGAAGAGCACATCGGGGTGGTAGTAATACTGGTGCTGCGACGTAATGGGCATCGGCGACTGGTCGCCGGCGCCGGCGGCGACGGCGGTGTGGCGCCGGCCGGTTGAGGTGAGGAATCGGCAGACCATCATGGCTCGCTTGCGTGTGTCACCCGCAACGGTGGTGACGCCGCGCAGTTCCAGTTCCGGGCTCGCCAGGACGAGCGCCAGGGCAAAGGCATCATCGATGTCGGTGCCGATGTCGGTATCGAGCAGAATCGGCGTCCGCGCCGCCGGCGACGGCGACACCTGGGACCACGCCTGCTGCGGCTCCAGCGACACGTACAGCATCAGCAACGCCACCAGCAATCGTGCCTGCGACATGATCGTCCTTTCGTTTCTGGACCGCGTGGGCAATCGACGCAACCTCCCCCGCCGTCGATTATTGTGAGCTCAGTTGGAAAGGTGACCAAGGAGCCGTGCAAGATTAACTCCGCCGATTCGAATCGCTTCGCTCCGAGCCGGACGACTTGGAAAGTCGTCCCACATGCGATGTTGTTCCTGCACGACTCCTAACCGGACCGAAGCGGCAATCAATCTTGACCATGTGCGGACGTTGTGCCATACTGCTCTCCGGCATCTGAGGTGAGAAGCAATCAGGCGGCCTCCGGTCTGGCGCCTGCTTCTTCAGTTGGGGGCTGGTCGCGGATATTTCAACCAGGGACGATTCCATGTCGACGATCACCAAGAAGGAATTGATCGATCAGATTGCCACCTCCACCGCGGAGAAGCGTGTCGCGGTGAAGAAGATTGTCCAGGCATTTCTCGATGCCGTCATCATTGAAATGGGCAAGGGCAACCGCCTGGAGCTTCGCGATTTCGGCGTCTTCGAGGTGAAGCATCGCAAACCCCGCAAGGCTCAGAATCCAAAGACCCTCGTGCAGGTGGCCGTGCCCGCCAAGCGCACGGTCAAGTTCAAGGTCGGCCGTCTCATGAAAGCCACCCTGGCGGAAGACGGCAAAGTGCTTTCGCTGGTCGGCATGCGCCGCGAAGAGGATGAGCAGAACGATCAGCACGCGGTCGCGTCTTGACCCCGCCTGCCCTTGCGATGCCGGATGCCTGGCACCCATTCAAACCCAGTGAAACCGAATCGACGTCGTCGGCGTCTGATGTTCTGCGCTCCGTGCGAGCCTTGAAATCCTTTTGGAGCCGTGCACGGTCAACAGCGCATGTGGGACGACTTTCCAAGTCGTCCGGCTCGGAACGAAGCGATTCGAATCGGCGGAGTCAATCCTGCACGGCTCCTTTCCTCCGGTCCGCCGGCGAAGAGAGTCGAGGCGAAGCGAGCGGAACTTCACGACGCGCACTCAGACTGGTCGGGACCATTGCCCATGAAACGCTGGCGCGAAGAACTGACTGGCGACCTGGCTCGCCTGGAGCGAGCGAGCCTGCGCCGCTCGCTTCGCGTCGTGACGGCAGTTTCTACCGACGATCATGCGGGCCTGCGCGTCCAACGCGACGGACGGACTCTGCTCAATTTCGCCAGCAACGATTACCTGGCGCTCGCGTCGCATCCGCGCCTGAAGCAGGCAGCGACCCGAGCGATCGAACAATTCGGAACCGGCAGCGGCGCCAGTCGGCTCGTGACCGGGCATCTCCCGCCGCACGCCGCCGTCGAAGCGCGATTCGCCCGGTTCAAGCACGCCGAGGCGGCGCTGCTCTGTCCCACCGGCTATCTGGCGAATCTGGCGGTGCTCACCGCGCTGGCCGGCGCGGGC
The DNA here is from genome assembly GCA_964426135.1 of uncultured Phycisphaeraceae bacterium. Classification (GTDB taxonomy): domain Bacteria; phylum Planctomycetota; class Phycisphaerae; order Phycisphaerales; family Phycisphaeraceae; genus CAYRPN01. The sequence goes on from CAYRPN010000029.1 coordinate 31,893, forward strand.
GACACGATCTATCTCGACAAGCTCTGTCACGCCAGCCTGATCGACGCCGCTCGCTTCAGCGGAGCCACCGTCCGCGTTTACCCACACCTGAACACGGACAAACTCAAGAGGCTCCTGGAAAGACAGGAGACGGGGAGCGCGGCACAGGAATCAGTGGACGCCATCGAACTGGCCGCGCGCAGCCAGCATGCGGCAGACGACACGTCGAACGGGGAGGGTTCCGCTGAGCCCTGTCTCCCGCTTTCCCGTTCGTCGCGTCGATTCATCGTGACTGATGCCGTGTTCTCGATGGATGGCGACATCGCGAATCTGCCCTCGTTGTGCGACCTGGCTGAGAAGCACGACGCGATCCTCATCGTGGACGAAGCGCACGGCACAGGCGTGCTCGGCGAGTCCGGAGCAGGACTCTGCGAGGAGCAAGGAGTCGCTGACCGCGTGGACATCGTCGTCAGCACCGCGAGCAAGGCACTGGGTGGGCTCGGCGGCATCGTCACGAGCTGCCGCGAAGTCATCGACACGCTGGTCAATCGCGCTCGCTCATTTATTTTCACGACCGCCGCGCCGGCGGCGCAGGCGGCCGCCATCGATGCGGCACTCGATGTGATCCGCGATGAACCGGTTCGGCGGCAGCGGGTGCGAGAACTGGCGAGATCGGTGCGACAGTTGCTCCACGATCTGCAACCAGCCGGCGCTGCACCACCGACTGACGCCGTCGAGGCGCAGATTCCCATCGTCCCCATCCTGACCGGCGGCGCACCCGCCGCGATCGCGCTGGCGTCGCATCTGGAACAGCACGGCATCCTCGCGCCGGCCATTCGGCCCCCTGCCGTCGCACCCGGCGCGGCGCGAGTCCGGCTGAGCCTCAGGGCCGACATGGATGACAGTCACTTGACAGCGTTGCGACGGGCGCTGGAGTTGTGGCTGACTCATTCACGATGACCCGTTGCATCGAGCGGGTCCCCGCGAACTTCATCACCTGAGTTTCGGATAAGCCGCCATGTTGCGCCGTTAGCCCCCGGCTCCGCCGGGGGAGGAGCGCGGTAGAGGTCGATCGCGCAAGAACCGCACGGCAGAGTCCGCGCTTCGACGATCATCGACCGCCAATTGCCCGCCACCATCACCCCACCCCCGGCGGAGCCGGGGGCTAATGGCTTATCCGAAACTCAGGTTCATCCGAAGGTCTCGGCCGCCCAGCGCCCTGACGCCCCACGTCCAGCACAAACATCACATGCTTGTGAATGATGCGGCCAAGCCAGTGAACCTGTACAACCCGCAGTCCCTCCGCCTCGAACAGTTCCCGCCACTGGTCAACCTTGCGAAAGGTCAGGTGCTGCTCCTGCTGCCGCATCTCACCTGCCCGCAAACGGTTCGCCAGCCGGTCCAGACATTCGATCAGCAGGCGATCCAGCGCGCTTTCGTAAGTTGATTCCGTCACAATCACCCGCAGCCTGGCCACGCGTGCCGCTTCGCGCACCACCTGCCGGGGATTGGCGCTGTGATGCAGCACGAGACTGAGCACGACGGTATCGACCGATGCATTGGCCAATGGCAGATGTTCACCGTCGTAAACCATGCCGGGCAAGGCAGTGCGGTTGACGTTCGCCACATCGCACAGAAACAGTTCCCGTGCGATGCCTTCATCACGCCGGCCTGCGTCCAGCGCCAGCGAGACAAAACCTTCGCCGCAACCGAGGTCGAGCACGCGCGAACCTTGCAGATGCGGAGCGATCTGCCGCGCCTTGCGTCGCCCCCGGCGGCGCAGTTCCGTATCGACTAAGGCCGCGCCATGCTCACACCAGGCGATCATCGCGAAACCGGCCCAGACGAAAAACGAGATCGCGCCATGGTCGTCGTGCAATGAACCCCTGGCGTTGTAGGAAAAATAGGTGGCGAATGACGCGAAGGAGAACCACACCCAACTCCATCGCAGCACCGGCGACAGTGGAACCAGCACCAGTGCCGCCAGCGCGTACCACGGATGCACCGTGGTCGCCAGCAGCAGGAATGCACCGATGATCAGCGCACACCGATCGAACACGCCATTGGGCTTGCGAGTTTGCTCGGCACGATCATGCGCATGAAATCGGCCAACGGAAAGATCGGCCGAACACCACGCCCAGCCCGTCGGCAGCAACCACACCCAGATCGCAACCAACAACGTCACCGCCGCCAGCACCGGCCCCAGTTGTTTGCTGCTGTCGTAACCCGTCATCGTGCGAATCGCCGCCTTGAGCAGACCATACACAGGCCCATTGAACTCGAACCACTGCACGTACAAACGCAGCGAGGACAGATAGTTTCCCGGCAGTCCGGCGAACCAGAATGGAACGACGAACACAAGAAGCATCGCGATGGCCGCCCACAGGCCGCCGGGCGCTCTGATCCGCCATGCGCCTGCCGCGATCGAGGGGCGTTCTTCGCGACGGTGATCCAGCCAGTGGCGCCACCACAGCGGCGCCGCCAGCAGCGGCGTCAACTTCGCCAGCGCGGCAAGCATCAGGCCGATCCAGGACGCGGCGGCGTACCCGCGCGACATCGCCCACGCGGCCACGCCGATTCCCAACACCAGCCCCGCTTCGCTGTGGCCCTGCCCCGCGATCGCGAGGATTGCCAGGGGATTCCACGCATAAAGCGCCACCAGCGACACCGGCTGCCATCCGCGCGATCCACTCGCCCCCGACACTCGACGCGACGCCGCAAGCAGTCCCGCGACGCCGCCGATCTCGAGCATGACAAACAGCGACTTCATCACCAGGAACGCCGCGTCCAAACCCCATACCGCATAGGCCCTTCCCGCCACCGCCGCGACGGCCTGCGTCAGAGGCGGATAGACGCTGTGCAACGACTTTGAGTTGAGCCTCTCGAATGGAAACGCCCTTGCATAGACAGCCAGCGCTGGATCGTCCGGCGTGTGGCGAAACGGGTTCACACCTTCGCTCGTCAGCCAACCGTCCCAGATGTAGCGGTAGAAGTCGTCAGAAAGATCAGGCACGCATGGCAGCAGCGTGACGCGGAAAATGACCGCCCAGGCGAGCATCGTCGCGGGCCTGCGGAACACGTCCGCCCGAAATCGCCACGCCAGCGCAAGCCCCGCAAACGCCGCGCACCACGCCAACGCGAGCCAGGGCAGTTGGCCGCGCAGCAGTCCGACGCGAGCCATGGCGATCAAGGCCGCTTCGATCAGCACGGGCGGAGCCACGGCCCTGGCGAAGCCGACCAAGAATCCAGGCGCCGCTTCGGCTGGCGCCGGCGAATCGGGTTGGAGTGACCTGCCCTGCATGCTTTGCCTCGCCACGGACGGAACTCGAAGTACTCGACGAACAGGGCCATCGTAAGCGCACGCCCTTAGTTGCTACATTGTTTCCATGCGTCTGATTTTTCTAGGCTCCGGTGAGTTCGGCATTCCCACGCTTGAGCGGCTGCACGCCGATCATCAGGTGCTGGCGGTGGTCTCGCAACCGGATCGACCGGCAGGCCGAAAGCAGCATCTGACACCGACACCGATCGCCACATGGGCGTCTCAGCGCGGACTTCCCGTGCACAAGGTGGACAATGCGAACGATCCCGCGTTTGTTTCGCAGATCGCCGGACTGCGGCCGCAGGCATCGGTGGTCATCGCGTTCGGGCAGAAGCTGAGTCCACAACTGATCGAAGCACTGGGCCCGCTGGCGGTGAACCTGCATGCGTCGCTGTTGCCGAAGTACCGCGGGGCTGCTCCGATCAACTGGGCGATGATCCGCGGCGAGCGCGAGACCGGCGTGTCCGTGATCGGCCTGGCGCAGAAGATGGACGCCGGGCTGATCTATGCCCGGGCATCGACCCCCATCAACGCGACGGAAACCGCCGGTGAACTGCACGATCGTCTGGCGGCGCTGGGGCCGGCTGCAATCGAGCGGACCCTTGCCGCCTTCGCCGACGGCACCTTGCGTGGCCAGGCACAGGATGAGTCTCAGGCAACCAAGGCGCCGAAGCTGAGCAAGGCCGATGCCCACGTGAACTTCGACACGTCGCCTGATGCGGTGCGCTGTCGCGTGCATGGGTTGACACCTTGGCCGGGCGTCGCGGTGAAATGGGTGCGAAGCAGCGACGGCAAGGAGCAGTTGCTGTTCCTGCGACGGACGCGCGTGGCCGCAGGCGACGCGCCGGGAGCGGTGCCGGGCACTGTGCTGACGGGCGGCCGCGTGGCGTGCCGAGACGGCGCCATTGAACTGATCGAAGTGCAGGCACCGGGAGGACGCGTGCTGCCATTCGCCGATTTCGAACGAGGCCACCGCATCGCCGCGGGCGACCGCCTGATCGGCGGCGTGTGAATGGCGCCTCGGCGGGCAATGCCCGTCGGCTAAACTGGTGGCCACGTTCCTTCCCCCGGGTTGATTCCCACGTAGAGTTCCATGCGCACCACTCTTGCGATCGTCGAGAAGATCGGCCGAACGTATGCGAGCAAGGCCAAGCAAATGAAAAAGCAGAAGTGGCCGACGACGCCTTCGCCCGTTTAGCGACGGGGCTTGCCCCGCTCCTGCCGACCGACGCAACGCCTCCGCAAGGGAACGAGAAAGTCCGCGCCCATCTCACCACCAACCGAGAATGGAGTTCTGCCAGGAATCATCCACCGTCAAGGCCGGGCACGGAAGCGGATCAGCGAGTGGCGAGGGGATGAGAATACGCGGATTTCATCGAGCCAGAGGCGTTCCCTGCGACAATCTTGCGCCGTGGTCATCACGCATCGCATAGCGCGATTGCTATGATGCCCAACTTTCCCATCGCGGCGCGAAGCTGCGAAGGGGCGTTGCGAAGAGACAAGCCCTTGCGTTGCCCCACTTGACATCTGCCTCCTTTACATACCCTCATGGCCAACACCTTCAAACAGCGTCTGCTGACCCCTGGTCCAACCGCCGTTCCCGAAGCAGTGCTTCTGGAAATGGCGCAGCCCATCATCCACCACCGCACCAAGCAGTTCACCGGCATCTACAAGGAACTGGGTGAGCAACTTCAGCGCATCTTCAAGACGACGGGGCCGGTGATTCCGATCGCCGGCAGCGGCACGACCTGCTTCGAGACCGTGCAGGTGTCGCTGAGCCTGCCGGGCACGAAGGTGATTGCTGTTTCCAGCGGCAAGTTCGGCGAGCGCTGGCAGGACATCTACGACGCGTACGCTCCTTTCCTGAAAACGGAGCAGGTCAAGATCAACGTCCCCTGGGGCGAGGCCGTCACGCCGGCGCAAATCGAAGCGGCGCTGAAGGCGAACCCGGATGCGAGCATGATCGTGCTGGTGCACAGCGAGACATCGACGTGTTCCGCGTGCGATCTGAAAGCGATTGCCGAGGTGGTGCGCAAGAGCGGGACGAACGCGCTGCTCTGCGTGGATGCGATCACGTCAGTGGGCGCGATGCCGGTGGAGATGGATGCGTGGGGCGTGGATGTGATTGTGACGGGTTCGCAGAAAGCGTTGATGTGCCCGCCGGGCATCGGCTACGTCGGCCTGGGCGAGCGCGCGGTGAAGCGATTGAACGAGACGAAAGCCGGCCCGTGCTACAACCTGGACCTGCGCCGCTGGCTGAAGGGGCACCTGAAGGGCGATGTGCCATTCACGCCTCCGGTGAGCCTGATCCGGGGCCAGCGCGTCGCGCTGCAGATGATGGAGAAGGAAGGCCTGGACAAGATCTGGGACCGCAGCGCCAAACTCGCCGCCGCCACTCGCGCGGCGTTCACCGCCATCGGCCTGACGCTCATCAGCAAGTCCCCCACCGACTCCGTCACCGGAGCGTTCTATCCCGCCGGCGCGGATGACTCCAAGTTCCGCGCCGCGGTGCGCGACAACCACGGCATCCACATCGCCGGCGGTCAGGACGGGCGCGGCGCAAGCTGGAGCGGCAAGATTTTCCGAGTCAGCCACATGGGCTATGTCGATGCCGCCGACACGCTCGCCGGCCTCGCCGCGATCGAGGCGGAACTCATCAAGTGCGGCCAGCCGATCAAGCCGGGCACCGCGGTGGCAACCGCGTCGCCGATGCTGTGAGGCAACCCGACGCCGCGTCATCGCACAAAGGGCGGCCGAGGGCGTGACAACTAATACTACAACGCTACAAGAGCCGGATTTGCCGCAAATTCAGGCTGTTTTCGATTCCCCTCCCTCTTAGGGAGGGGTTAGGGGAGGGTCGGGCGCACTGCATGACTGTGGCTCCAATCAGGCAGTTAGTCCGACCCTCCCCCTGCCCCTCCCTCAGAGGGAGGGGAGTCAGTAGCGTTGTAGTACTAATGGGGGTCGAATTCCCCTCCCTCTTAGGCTGATCTTTCCCCACATCTTGTCCGAGATCGGCGGATCGGGTCGGCTTGCACCCTGAAGGGGTGACGGAATGTAGCCACGGGTGGAGCGACGCCGCCTTGGGCGTCGCGCAACCCGTGGAAGCGTGCAGCGTGTCTTGTTCACCCCGGAGGGGTGAAGGAGGCTTGTGGAAGCACAATCTTTTTTCCGGTCGGCCTTTGTGCTGCCGTGCCGATTCCTCTGCCCCTGCGGGGCAGCAGAAGGGAACGAAATCTGCGTTCCACGGGTTTCGCTTCGTCCGCTGGCGCGGACTGCGCTCCACCCGCCCCCGGGGGTGGCTACAACCCGTTGCCCCTCCGGGGCACAAGGCCGCTCACACCTGCGTCGGCGTGTTGCAAAGATGTGGGGAAAGATCAGGGGTGAGGCTTGGCGAACCCCACCACGGTTTTATGTTTGCGTTCGTCGCCCGAAGCGTGGGATTGACGCGGATGGTGGGGTTCGCCGGGCCTCACCCCACCCTACGAAATTCACTTTCCCTTCGACGCCTTGAGGAACTCCAGCAGCGACGCGATTTCTTCCGGCTTCAGATGATCGATCAGACCCACCGGCATGATCGACAGCGGCGACACACGCATCTCGTCGATCTCGCTGCGCTGAATCACGTGGCGTTTGCCCTGCAAATCGAGCAGTTCCACGCTGGTGCGCGTCTCCGCGTCGAGCCGGCCGTTCAGCGCGTCGCCTTCCTTCGTTTGGATCATCCAGAGGCGGAAGTTGCCTTCGACGGAGCGATTGGGGTCGACGATCTCGGCGAGAATGTCTTTCGGATCGCGTGCGCCGATGCCGGTGAGATCGGGGCCGACCTTGCCGCCGACGCCCGCCATGGTGTGGCACTGGGCGCAGGTCTTGGTGAAGAATTCCTTGCCCGCGTTCAGGTCGCCCTTGAGCGCCAGGGCGGGCTGCATTTTTTCAAACACCTTCATGCGATCCGCGTTGGGCGAGGCGGTGTCCAGCTTTTTCGCCCGGCTGGCGATGGCGCCATCCGCGTGCGTCTTGAGCAACTGCCAGTCGGCGGCGGTCAGCTCGGAGCGGTGCAACTTGCCGCCTTCGATCGCCGCGAGCATCGCGTCCGTCCAGGCAGTGCGACGGAGCAGCACGGAAACGGCAGTCTTCCGCGCCGCCGGCGACAGATTCGCCCATACGGCGATCACGCTGTTGCCGGTCGCATCGAGCCGGCTGCCCGCCACCGCGCCGATCAGGCCGGCGGAAAGCTCCGGCGTCGAGACCAGTGCCAGCGGTTTGAGCGCCGCATCGATCGAAGCCTGATCGTCGCGCAGCCGCACCAGGCGCTGCGCCGCATCCACGCGGGCAGCATCGCCCGCCTTGGCGTCGGCGAGCGCCGCTTCCATCTGTTTCGCAATCTGCGCCACGTTGCCGGCGAACAGGCTCTTCTCGCCCCACTTGTTCGACAGCACCACGAGGCGGTCGCGCAGCCCCGTCGGCAGCGATTCCATCAGCGCGCCAAGCTCGCCGCGGTCGGCTTCGCTGAGCTTGGGCGACTTGCCATCGGGCCAGCCTTTGACCAGACCGTCGAGGACGAAGGCGGCAAGCGCTTCATCGCTGCCGCGCAGGGAAGCGAGCGTGGCGACGACGGAATCGACCGGCGCGCGGGCCGCGTAATGGCGGGTGACAATGCCGACCACGACGCCGGCATCGCCCGGCAATCCGCCTGCGACGGGCGGCGCATCGACGGCGCCGGTGGCCGGGCCGACCTCGACGAGTTCCGCGTCATCGAACCACACGGTGCCCTTGCTCTGGCCCCAGCCGCCGACGAGCAGGTTGACCTGCAGCGCCTTGTGGCCGGCGGTTTCGAACTCGGTGGTGAGTTTGGTCCAGTCGGTGTCCTTGGTGATCGAGGAACTCTTGCCGCGTTGCTGGAGTTCGTGCAGGTTCATCTGCACGCCCAGGCCGGTGTTCTTCTGAAAGCCCTTGGTCTTGACCCAGACGGACAGGCGATAGCGCGTGGCGGGCTTGAGCGCGGGCGTGATCGACCAGCTTCCATCGACACCGGTTTCCGATTCGACGCGGACGGAGTTCTTGCCGGTGTGCGCCACCGCTGAGTCCACGCTGAAGTTCGCCTTTCCGCTGTACGCCACGGAGCGCCAGCCTTTGGGATCGTTTCCGTTCGCGTCCTCGAAGCTCGGATTCGCCAGCAGGTTCACGTTCGAAGGCTTGGGCGCGGGAGCGGGCTTTTCGACGTTCACATCGGCGCCCTTGGCGTGCTGACTGGCGAGCAGGGCGCGGAGGAAGCCCGAGTCGTGCGTGGCGGCTGCGGTGGTGGCGGCATCGCGCAGCCAGGCGTCCGCCGCGACCGCGGGATCCTTCAGGAGCGCCAGCACCTCGGCGCCGGCGCGATCGCTGGCGACGGAGCCGGCGGGCTGGTCGGCGACGGCCAGCAGCGCCATGAGGCGCACCTGGGCCGCGGCGTCGCGGAGCAGGCCGGCATCGAGGATTGCCTTGAGCGAAGCTTCCGACGCCGGCAGCACCTGCACCGCGTTGCGACGAACGCCGGCGGAAGGATGCTTCATCGCGGCGACCGCGGCGGCGAGCGCTTCGCTGCTTTCATTCGTCAGCGCGCCCAAACCGTGCAGCGTCCACAGGGCGTGAATCGCCCCGGCGTTCAGGCCGATTTCATCCACGCGGCGATCGGCGGTCAGGGCGACCAGCGCGGGCACCACATCCTTGTTGCCGCGCTCGATCAGCAGACGCTGGGCGTGACGACGCCAGAAGAGATTGTCGCTGGTCAGCGCGGCCAGGAGTTGGTCGGGCTTGTTCTGATCGAGAGAGGCGAGGGAACTCGTCGGGCCGGACACGGCCCGGCTCGCTGCGGGCAACACTCGATAAATGCGGCAGTGCTTCTTGTCGCGCAGCTCGGTCTCGTACGCGTTGCCCTTGCCGGTCTTGAAGCCGGCGGGCGTCGGGTTGTGCTGCACGATGTAGTTGTACCAGTCGATGACCCACACCGCGCCGTCGGGGCCGACCTCGGCCATGATCGGGGCGCACCATTCATCATCGCTGGCGATCAGGTTCCAGTCGTTCTGCGACTTGAAGCCCGCTCCCCCGGTGCCGTCAGGGCGGATGAGGAATGTGCCCACGAGGTGGCCCGTGCCTTCGGTGACGAAAGCGGTGCAGTTCCACCACTCCTTGGGAAACAGGCGGGCGGTGTAGAGCGCGTGACCGGCGGCGGCGGTGTAGCCGTGATGCTGATCGACCTGGCGCACGTGGTCCATGATGGGCATGAAGTAGTGATGGTTGGCGATGGGAGCAAGCACGGTGGACGACCAGCCGGTGACTCGCTCGTAGTAGCGATTGGGGATGCCCAGGTAGACGCTGGGATTGCGGTTGGCGGTGGAGCCGAAGAGCACGCCCTCCTCGCTGAAGGCGACGCCCCAGGTGTTGTTGTTGTTGTTTCGGAGGAACTCGAACTGCGTGACGGTCGGCACGTGTTTGCCTGCCGCCGGCGCCGCGAGTTTGAAGCGGTGGAACCCGGTTCGGAAGTTCCGCTTTTCACCGGCGATCTCGCCGCTGAAACCGGAGTAACCGACCATGCCGTAGAGCCAGCCGTCGTGACCGTAGACGAGATTGCTGGGGCCTGCGTGGGTATCGCCGGTGGACCAGCCGGTGAAGAGCACCTCGCGCACGTCCGCCTTGTCGTCACCGTCGGTGTCCTTGAGAAACAACGTGTGCGGCGCCTGATAAACCACGACGCCGCCGTAGGCGAAGGTGAGGGAGGTGGGAATGCTCAGGTTGTCGGCGAAGACGGTGAACTTATCCATCACGCCGTCGCGGTTCGTGTCCTCGCAGATGCGGATGGTGTCCCGGCCCTTGCCTTCGGGTTGCAGTTCGTTCGGATAATCGATGGACTCGGCAAGCCAGAGCCGGCCGCGCTGGTCCCAGTTCATCGCCAGGGATTTGCGAATCTGCGGCTCGTGGGCGGCGATCTTCACCTCGAAGCCCGGCATGGTCACCACGTGCTTGAGCGCTTCCTGCGGCGACAGCGGCAACTGCATCTTCGTGATCGGCGCTTCCTGCACGCCCCACTTGTCGGACGCTGGATAGTTCGGCAACTTCACGCCTTCGACGAACTTGAACGGCTCCACCTTGGGCCAGGTCCTGGCGATCAGGCGCTCCTGCGTCGTCCAGCGGATGCCTTTCTCCACCAGATTCACAAAGCCCTCGTTGCCCCACGTGCGCTGATCGTGGCCCCACGCGGTGTAGAAAATCCGACCCTTGCCCTGCGTGCGGATCCAGGTCCAAGGCTCCTCCCGCTCGCCTTCCTTGCGCGTCTGCAACACGACGCGATCCTTGTCGTTATGCTTGGCGTGGACGTAGGTCTCGTCCCAGCTTTCAAAGTCGGGCAGATCCTTCAGCAGCGCGTTGTTCTTGAGGAACTCGCCTTCGGGTTTGGCGGCATTGACGCGGAAGACGCCGGTGCCGTGCTTCTGAAACTGCGCGCCCACGAGGGCGATGTACTTCGGCGAATTGAGAAAGCAGTACGAAGCGCAGTGCAACGGCACGAACCCGCCGCCCTGCTCCACGTAATCGAGCAGCGCCTTTTCCTGGTGCGGCTCGATGAAGGTGGTGTTGGCGTAAACGATCAAGGCGTCGTACCGGCTGAGCGTGATGGGATTGAGCCAGCGGGTGTCTTCGTGGTAGGTGATCTCAATGCCGCGCTTGGCGAGCACGGGGATAAGCTGAGCCGCGCGGGCGGCGGGCTGGTGGTGGCCCTTGTCGCCGAGGAAGAGCACCTTCAGCGTGTCGGGCGGCGTGGCGGGGCCGGCGGCTTCCGCGCGGGCGGGCACAGGAGCAAGCAGCATCGCCAGCGCCGCAACGAGCGGTGCCATTGCAGCCATCAGGACGCAGACCGAAAATCGTGGGATCGTCATCGTTCGTTCCTCGGTACAAGCCGACCGCGGTTCAGGTAGAATGTGGTTATTGATTGGAAAGTTTCAGCTTAGCAAGCGATTGCCAGAGCGAAAGCGACGGCTTCGGCAGATCGACCTGTTTCTTTATCTGATTGACCAGAAAACTCATTGAAGGCGTTCACCCCGCTTCGTTACACTCTTTTTACACTGGCTTTCGGGTCCGGGTGCAGGTCAACGAACGCACCTGTTTCGCAGGGACATAGTTGGGTAGGCGTGTGCGTGCATTCCGCTCGTGGGTGGCCATAGCCCGCATCGTTCAGCCTCGCTCGACCAGATTTGCCCGGCCCCAGACGCAGGCGCCCTCCGATCCAACGGCGCCCGTTGCCTCGGCGCATCCGAACGCGACGCACCGCCAAAGGTGGTTGCGGGAGTTGTCCGGTGACTGGCGATTCCTCGACGCAGTTCCATCCAGGCAGTTCCATCCAGGCAGTTCCATCCAGGCCGTTTCATTCAGGAAGCCCCATCCAGGAAACTTCCTTCAGGAAGTTCCATCAAGGAAGAACCATGGCGCGGTCACGAAACACGCTTGGATTCACCGTGCCGGAAATCCTGGCGGTGATCGCGATCATTGTCATCGTCATCTCTCTCCTGCTGCCGGGACTGGGCAAGAGCCGGGAGGTTGTCCACAAGACCATCTGCGCCAGCAATCTGCACCAGCAGGGGCTGAGCATGGTCGCGTACACGGTCAACACGAAGCACTACCCCGCGACGCACGCCGTCTCGCAAGGCGCGGTCATCGCGATCTGGCCGACGCGCCTGCGGCAGTTCGATTCGGGCCAGGACGTGTTCCACTGCCCGTCGACGCCGACGGGGTTCCAATGGCAGGTCAAGAGCGGCACCGGGGCGCAGTACGCGCTGCCCGCCGACAAGCAATGGGGCTTCAAGGAAGGCGAGCTGCTTCTGCGCGTTCACACGGTGCCGTTCTCTTATGGCTACAACGACTGGGGCACGTTCAACTGCGATCGCAATCCTCAACGCGGCCTGGGTGGCGATATGAATTTCGGATGCCTGACGTCCGAACTCAATAAGTTCAAGGTTGTCGCCCCGTCCAGCATGATCGCCATCACCGACAACACCAACGACAGCGCCTGGGACTTCAACATCGACCCGACGAACAGCACCGAGTATCCCGGCAAAATCCACTTTCTAGGCTCGAACGTGCTGCTGGCCGACGGCCACGTGGAATGGATCCTCCAGAGCGACCTGGTGGACATCAGCACCGCGACCGAGAAGGGCAAGAGCATGCGCCGTCGCTGGAACAACCACAACAAGGACACATCGAATCAGAACTGAAGTCTGAAGGCGCAGGACAGAGAGCAGAATCAAATCACTGCCCTTCTCCTTGAGCGCACTTTCCTCTGGCGTCTACCCGCCGACGACATACTTCTGACCTCCGTCCTCTGACCTCCGTCCTCTGACCTCCGTCCTCTGATCTCTGTCCTCTGATCTCTGACTCCTGACTCCCATGGATCGCCAGAACATCGCCATCGCCGTCGCAGCCATCGGATTCATTGCCGCGGCGATCATTCTGTTCCGTCCCACCGGCGGCGAAACCTCCTACGGCGACAACAATGCGAACTTCCCGGATGGCACCCTCTGGATCTGCGGCGAACAAGCCTGCGGCCACACCTTCACGCTCACCATGAAACAACTGGGCCAGCATCACGAGAAACACTACGGCGAACCCGTGCCCTGCGCCAAGTGCGCCAAGCCGGCGCTGCGGGCCGACAAGTGCCCGCATTGCCAGACCGTCCACGTGCAGGAACGCGGCGGCGGGGCGTGCCCGAAATGCGGGAAAGCTCCGAATTGATTGCGATCGCAAGGACAACGCGCCGGTGACAGAGCCGGCGAAGGAGACCGACTGTCGTTAACGAATCATCGCTCCGAAAGAAAGCGTCTTGCCTCGGGTCTTCCGCGGCACTTTCTCAGAAAGAGCGCAGGTTTCATTCGTAGAGGAGTTTGACGTGATGCGATTCCACCTTTCACTCGCGGCCATCGTGGCCGCTGGCCTTTTGCTGCAACCCGATGCAGCACTGGCCGTCAACAATCCCGCGGGACACTATGTGGGCGCCGACTACGCAGGCGCAGGCACATGGAACAACCGTAACCCTGTCTTCAATGATGCGACGCCGGTTCCCATCGGCGGCAACTTCAACACCACGCCGGGCGCTGGTCCGACCATCAACGGACAATCCACCGTGTCGTTCAACGCCTTCGGCGATTCCAACCTCAACACCGGCGGCGCGTTCGGCGTCGCCGGTTCGACGGCGGTGACCGCCGGCGGCCTGAACCCCACCAGTGGCGCTCGCGGCATCACCCTCACCTCCGTGTTCCAGACCGTCGGCGGCGTCGGCGGTCGCACCGGCGCGTTCTGGCAGTACTCGGGCCTTATCGGCAACGAGCAGCCCGGCGGCGGCCGCGGCGACTGGTCGCTCAGCTACACCGGCAACCAGGGCGCTGCGTTCCAGTCCAACACGCAGATTCTGACCTCCTCCACCAACTACAACGACAACAACGCCCACATCCTCAGCTACAGCATCGCCGCCAGCAACGGCGCCACGCAACTGTGGTACGACGGCCAACTCCAGACGACCGGCACGGCGGACTTCATTGCCGCCAACGGAACCAACACGCTCGACACGGGCACTGCTTCCAACTTCAGCCTCGGCGTCAGCACCGGCGCCAACCTCGGCAGCAACGGCGACAACGGCTTCATCCACGGCAACATGGCCGAAGCCCGCATTGACTCCTTCGCTGCCCCCAGTTCCGGTCCGTCGGCCAGCCTCAGCAATGCCGAGGTCGTCGCCCTGCACAACCACCTCTCCGGCAAGTACGCCACCACCATGCTCGCCAACGATTTCTACGCCGGCGACGCGCCCGCCATCAACTTCGACCACGGCATCGTCGGCATCGTCGGCATCAACGGCACCAAGCTGGCGAGCACCGACGACCGCTGGCTCACCAGCCTCAACTCGTCAGGCCTGACCCTCAACGAAGTCGGCGGCTCCATCGCCGACAACGAAGGCGTCTTCGCCGGCCACAACGAGTTCATCGGAACCAGCGTGCCGACCACCACGATCGTGGGTGGACGAACGGCCCGCATCTGGTTCGTCGATGAGACAGGCCAGGTCGATTTCTCGATGACCTTCGACCTGGGAGACCTGGGCGTGTCCTTCGCTTCCACGCCGAGCCTGCTCTTCTCGCTCGATGGGGTCAACTTCAACCCCCTGGCGATCGCGCCCACGGTTGTCGGCGATCAGGTCACTTTCGACCTATCGTCGTTCACCGGCGGCGACGGCTTCTTCGCCCTGGGAGCGGCTGCCGTCCCCGAGCCCGCCTCCGCCAGCATGCTCTTGCTCGGCGCCGCGGCGCTGCTGCGTCGCCGCCGGGTGGCGTGAAATGCGTTGCTTGCGGCGGCATCGCCTTGGCGACATTGCCCCGGCGATGCCTGCGAGAAACCGACCTCTGTGAAAGGCCCGTCCAACGACGGGCCTTTTTCTTCACTGCTTCCCCACGACCGGATGCCATCGGTCCACCGCTGGTTTCTCCAGTCGGGTGGTCGTTCCGTCGGGCCACTGGATGTCCACCGCTGCGACGGCATCATCGCCGCCGAGTCCGAAATGCGCCGCGAAAGCGTGCTGTCCGAAGACCGATTCGCCGGTCATGATCCGGGCAATCTTCCTGCCCGAAGCGGTCGTGGCGGTGACCTGTGCACCGATCGGCGAGGGCCGGCCCTTCGCTTCGACGAAGCGCAGGCCGATCCAGTGATTCTTCGTCGCCAACTGGTTGCGGTAGACGTGCAGCTTCTGGCCGTACTTCCAGTTGTCCTCGACCACGACCAGGTCCATGCGCCCATCGCCGTCGAGATCGTCGCTCAGGCCCGCGCGGCCGTCGTACTCATCGCCGACACCCATCAGGAACCCGACGTTGACAAAGCTCTTGCCTTGTCCGTTCATCAGGAGCACTTTTTTCTGGTATCCGTCCCAGGATTCCTTCTTGTCGAGGTATCCGCCCAGCACGTCCTTGAAGAGCGTGTCGCGCGCCTTGTTGGGCTTGGAGTCATTCACGTAGATGTCGTGGCACCAGAAGTGCGAGCAGTGATCCTTGGTGGATTGTCCGCTGGAGTGCCCGTTGGAGACGAAGATGTCGGCATCGCCGTCGTTGTCGAAATCGAGCATGGTCGTGCCCCAGGTCCAGCCGGTGCGTGCCACCTGGTCTTTGAAGGTCGGCTCGTCGAAGCCTTTCTCGTTCGCGACGTACATGCGGTTGCCGTAGCCCATGCGTCCGCGCATGGCGTGAACATCGGGCGCGTCCTGCCTGCCGAGCTTCATGTGATCCAGCCGGCGCGCCGTGGTGGACGACATGCCGGCGATGTAGAAATCGAGCATGCCGTCGAGGTTGAAATCGCCGAAGCATGCGGACATGCCGAAGAGCTTGGGATCGCCCTTGATGATGCGATCGGTGATGTCGGCGAATTTTCCCTTGCCGTCATTGGCGTAGACATCGATGCCGGCGAAGTCGCTGACGACGAGCAGATCGAGATCGCGGTCGTCGTCCAGATCGACCAGTGCCGCGCTGTAGCTGCGGCGGTGTCGCTTCTTCTGCAGGCCCGCTTCTTCGGTCACGTCCTTGAACCGGCCCTTGCCGTCGTTGATGAGCAGATACGCGGGGAATCCGTCGTTGGCGTCGTAGTAGGGCGCGGGCATCTGTCCGCCGACGTAGGAGATGCGGTACTGCCCGACGAAGACATCGAGGTCGCCGTCGCCGTCGATGTCGCCGGCGGTGAGCGCCTGGGGCTGCACGAACGGGCCGGGGTTGTCGGAGTGGCCGATGGGCCTGGCGTTGAATTGTGTCGGCCCCGCCGCGTCGCGCGAGCCTTCGTAGAGCAGCAGATTCCCGTTGCGGCTGGGCGCCAGGTAATCGGGCACGCCGTCGCCGGTGAAGTCCGCCAGCAGTCCGGTTTCAAAAGCCGTGGCGGGCAGGCGAAGGAAGTCCGATGTTTCGAACTTGAAATCGCCCTTGTGCCGCAGTTGCACATTGCTGTAGCCCAGCACGATCTCGCTGCGTCCGTCGCCGTCGAGGTCATAGAGAAGCACCGGCTGCGCCCCGGTGGGCTTGCCCTGCATCTTCGACGGATCGATCGTGGCGACCCTTTCGAATGCGGGCGGGCCTTGCCGCGACCAGAGGCTCAGTTTGCTGGCGTCCACTTTGGTGGGCACGGGCAGTCCCTTGGCGTCGCGCTGGGCTGCCCACTCCACCATCAGCGGCCCGCCCAGGACGTAGCGCGTGCTGCTCGGTTGGTGAACGATGTAGATCGCCATGTTCCACGTGGAGCGCGATCCGCCGACGGGAAGTTGATCGAACGTCGCGTGATGCCACTCGGTCATGACGATGCGGTGGCCCTGTGCTTTCAATTGAGCAAGCAAGGCGGCGCAGTCCTGCCGGGACAGCGCCTTCGCGTCGGTTGAGAGCGATGCCTGTTGAATGTCGTGGTCGTAGGTGTGAGCAGGCGTCGGTTTGCCGAGGATGAACGCCTCCAGCGGCACCGATGCAAAGACCGCGAACGGGTCGCCGCCGTCGGGCTTGTTCTGCTCGGTCAGCAGACGGTCCCAGAGATCGACGATGGTCTTCTCGTGTTCCTGGGCGAGCTGCTCATTCTTCCACACGCTCTGATCCAGTTCCTCCCGCTGCCGGGCCAGTTGCTCGACCGAAAGCGGCGCGGCCGTCGCCGCCTCGCCATCGGCGGCTTTCGATTTCGAAGCGTCCGGACCGTCGTTCGCGTTGCGGCCAGTCTGCGCGGACTGATCGACGACGGGGGCGCTTGGAGCTGGTGGCGCCGCTTGGTCTTCGCCTCGGCCGCAGCCCAGTTGGACGCAGGCGAGACAAGCAAACAACGCGGAGAAAAGGGTTCGAGTGGTCAGTGGCATGAATCCTCCCAGCTTTCGTAGGTGTCGCCGGCCGCCGGGGCCGCGACCTTGTTTGACATTATCGACAACTGTCCTCGCCAGCTTGCCCCCCGTCCGCGGCCCGCGCTCCGATCGATCTCGTTCGTTCGCTCCTTATCATCCGGCACTTGCGTACTTGACAACTGTTGACATGGGCGCGTCGGAGTCTTGAACAGAGCCGGAGTCTGTGACTCCGGTCGATTTGAAGCGGCTCAATGCCGCTTCAAATCGAATTCGCGCCCTGTATTTCCGGTTGTACGAGGGTCCGCCGCGCCGAGTTTCGCCTCGTGGGGATCGACCCGGCTCGGCGAACCGGAGTCACAGACTCCGGCTCCGACAAGACATGCACGCTTTCGCCGGATGAACCTTAATTTCGACGCCCGGCTTCCAGGTTTCCACACGCGACCAGATTTCTCATGGGGCGCTAGCAAAATCTCATTGTCAACTGGCGGTTCCTCGTTTACCTTTTCACATGGAAGACTCCATTTCCGCGATAGCTGTTCGTCGTGGAGCACAGGATTGAACGGGATCGATTCTGAGCGCGTTGTGGAGAGATTGGCCCATCACACTTTTCAGGAGAATCGTCATGATTCGTCGTCTTTCCAAGTTCCTGGGCGCGGCGGCGGCACTCGCCTTTGCCGCGGCTCCCGCGCAGGCGGCGCTGGTCAGCGCCGGCTCGCTGTTCGTCGATCTCGACGCACGCCACGCCTCGGCGGGCACCGCCAACTGGACCAACACCGGTTCGCTGGGCGGCAGCTTTACCGAGAACGGCAACCCGCTGCTGCAGAACATCGGCCCCAACGCCAACCCGGCCGTCACTTTCGATGGCGTCAACGATTTCTACCGCGGCGCCAACGCCCCGGCCGGCGTGACCGGCGCGGGCGCGGCCGGCACGCGCTCCATTGAAGTCTGGACCTTCAACCCCTCCGCCCCCGGCGAGGAAACCCTTGTCTCCCTCGCCAAGCGCGGCGGTCCCGACGGCAGCAACGTCGCTTTCAACTACGGCACCGACGGCAACTTCGGCGCTGTTGGTCACTGGGCCGGCGCGGACATCGGCTGGAACGGCACCCCGCCCACCGGAACCTGGCAGCACCTCGTCTACACCTTCGACGGCACCACCACCCGCGTCTACGCCAACGGCGTTCTCAAGAACACCGAGAACTCCACCGCGGCCAACGGCGGTGTCCCGCTCGACGCCCACGACAACGTCAACATGCTCATCGCCGCCCAGATGGAGCCGGACGGCAACACCGTCACCGGCGGTCTGCGCGGATCGCTCTCCATCGCCAATGTGCGCGTGCATGACGGCGTGCTGTCGGATGCCGATGTGAAGACCAACTTCCTGAACGACTCGAACCGCTTCGGCGCGACGGCATTTTCTCCCACCCCCAAGCATCGCTACAGCTTTGACGGTGTGGGCGGCAACGGCGCGGTCCTGACCGATTCGATCGGAGGCGCCCACGGTGTGCTCCGCGCTGCCGATGGCTCGTCCCTGACCGGCACGGGCCAGATGAACCTGGGCGGCGGGTCCTCCGCCACCGCCGGCTATGGCGATCTGCCCAACGGCATCGTCTCCGTCCTGGGAAACGCCACGTTTGAAGCATGGGTCACCTGGGAAACCAACGGTACCTGGACGCGCGTCTTCGACTTCGGCGATAACACCGCCGGCGAAGTCGGCGGTCCCGGCGGCGGCTTCTCAGGCAACGGCGCAGGCGGTGACGGATACATCTTCCTCACCCCCGGCTCCGATGTGGCCGCCAACATGCTCGCCGGTGTGTTCGAGCCGGGCCCGGGCGAAACCCAGGCCATCGGCACCTCGCGGGCTTCGCTGGGCGCTGAGCATCACTTCGTCGTGGTGTTCAACGACAGTGCCGACCTGCTCCAGTTGTATTTCGACGGTAATCTGGTCGCCAGCGCCGGCATCGCCGGTCGCAGCCTCGCCCAGGTGCTCGACATCAACAACTGGCTCGGCCGCTCCAATTTCAGCGGCGATGCCAACTTCGACGGCCTGTTCAACGAGTTCCGCATCTACGATCAGGCCCTCAGCGGCCAGCAGGTGCTCGGCAACTTCATCGCCGGCCCGAACCAGTTGAACGCCGCCGCCGTCCCCGAACCCGCCAGCGCTCTCTTGGGCGTGATGGGTCTGGCCGGTCTGGCGGTGCGTCGCCGTCGGGCCGCCTGAAGTCCCTCGGAACCGTGATGGAACAATCTGATCAGAAGCAAGGCCCGCGCGAGCGGGCCTTGTTTTTTCCGGCTCATCCGGCATTTGCGCACTTGACAACTGTTCACATGGGCGCGTCGGAGTTTTGAACAGAGCCGGAGTCTGTGACTCCGGTCGATTTGAAGCGGCTCAATGCCGCTTCAAATCGAATTCGCGCCCTGCGTTTCCGGTTCGCCGTGCGTCCGCCGCGCCGAGTTTCGCCTCGCCGGTATCGATCCGGCTCGGCGAACCGGAGTCACAGACTCCGCCTCTGACAAGACGAGTACGCATTCGCCGGATGAGCCTCTTTTTCAACCGGCGACCGCGATGCCAGCGCACGACCCCGGCGGTTGTTTCGGGGTCTTTCAATTCTTGTGCCGAGGTCGCTCATGGACGGCATCACGAAGGACACAGAGGCGCGAAGGACACGAAGGGGAATTGGAATTGGCTTGATTCGCTGTCGTGTTCTTCGTGTCCTTCGCGCCTTCGTGTCCTTCGTGCTGAACCCGGTGAGCGAAATCCTGCGATGGCGCGATCGATTGAAATGCTCCAAAAGGTGTGACGCTTCATGCGGCTCGAATTCGCCTCCATTTTGGGAGCTGCGCAGCAATGAATTGATTGAGTGAGACTCGCGCAAAGGCGCAAAGCACGCGAAGAAGAGTCCTGACCTGGCGAGCTTCGCGCCTTTGCGCGAGGCATGCATCGTCTTGCAGGTTGACCAGCTTATTGTTGAGCAGCGCCTTCGTGAGGGGAGTTGGAAAGATCCCGCATGAGATGTCACGCACCCAATGCTCCACCGGGTGTGCCAAATTTTCCGGGGCCGGGTGAAGGTCGGGATGAACAGACTGTCGCGGCATCCGTCACGCGATGGTGGCGATTGCAAACTTGTGCGTCTCGACCCTCACCCCAGCCCTCTCCCTGAGAGGGAGAGGGGGCCGGAATGCAAGCCCCGGACAATTGGGCAGACCCTGCTCCACGGGTGTGCCAAATTTTCCGGGGGCTTGGTCCCCTCTCCCCCAGTCTGCTGGGGG
>CAYRPN010000030.1:0-51171 GCA_964426135.1 uncultured Phycisphaeraceae bacterium
TCGAACCGCGGCCTTTTCTAAAGTGACCGTCAATAGCGACGGGGCTTGCCCCGCTCCGGCATGTGACCTGGGGTGCCGATTCAGAACGGGGCAAGCCCCGTCGCTAAGCACAAGCGCGTGCCGCCAGATCAAAGGCCTCACCCAAAGAACGACTCCATCAGCACCTCTTCGTTGATCGCGCCGAACGTCGTACACCGCCCGGTGTCGAGGTTCTGAAACGTGACCAGGGCCGGGCTGAAGAGCATCGGGTCGATCTTGTAAAAATCGTGGTTGTACCGTTTGAAGATTTCGCCGAAGGGCCGGCCGAAATCCGTGGAGCTGTTCGATGGCACGCGCGGGCCGACGGCGGCGAGCGAATCGTCATCGCCGCGCACGTAGAGCGTGACTGCTCCGCCGTAGAGGACCGCATCGTTGGTGCGCCCGATCGCGGCGATGTCGTTCTTTGCCACTGGCGGCAACGGGGCACAGCCGAACCCGCCGACGATGCGCGCCAGATCGAAATGCAGCGCGTGCAGCTTGTGCAGCGCGGTCTCGACGCTGCGAGCCACCACCTGCACGCCGCCGGCCAGGCTCGCCGTGCGGGCCAGCAGGATTGTGATGCTGCCGGGATCGACTCCGGTCCGTTCGCTCAGGTAGGCGATGACGTTTTCACCGGGAATCTTGGAGGTTTCCAGCACGCCCACGATGCAGCCGGGCTTTTCGAGCAGCGGACTCATCGCCGGATCGTTGAAGAGTTCCTCGCGCCCGTAAGCCGCCCGCATCGGGCCTGAGCCCATGGCGAAGTAGTCGCCCACATTGATCTGCCAGCCGGCGTATTGGCTCGCCATACAGGCGGCCGCGGGCTGATGCACATTCACCACGACCTGCGGCAGCCGCGCGTCCTTCACGTGTCCCGGTTCCAGTTCGACATCAGCCAAGTCCGCAAGGCACGCCCGCGCCAGGTAGACACCGGCGGCGAGACTGCCGGCGGCGCCGGTCGCGTTCTTCGCCGAGGCGGTGCCGGCATCGACCACGGTCGCGCCGCCCACCGTGTGCACCTTGCAGTTGAACTCGGCGGCGCGATCGATCAGTTCGTCCACCACCGTCCGCGCGCGTTCGTTCAGGTTCCAGACAGCCACTGCAACACCTCACCTTTGTTCTGTTCCAGCGCGTCGCCGATGTGAGTCTTCCATCGGCCGCGCGAAAGTTGCGCCACATCCGCCCAAGGCACGCGCTTCAGCGCGACTAGTAATGCCGGCATCGCGCCGGCATCGATGGTACCGCCGGCGGGAAAACTCGGCCCGGTGTGGATCGCGGCATTCGGGTCGAGGCAGAGAATCGTGCCGCGCTGCATTTGCAGGCCGGGGTGATCGATGGCGCGGGAAGAGAGCAACGGGGAGGGCGAGGCTCCTGCCGAGCCGCCGGTGTCACGAGGGGTTTCCGTTGTTCGCGGCGCGGCGGGAGCCTCGCCCTCCCGGTTGCAGGCGCCAATCACAACCGTCCCCGCCAACATGCGATAACCCGGACTCGCGCCGCATTCGCCGCGCACCGCGATCAGGCCGCGGCGCATGAGCAGGCCGATGTGATCGCCGGCATTGCCTTCGATGAGGATTTCGCCGCCGGTCATGCCTCGCTTGCTGGTTGGATGCGGTCCGCCGGAGCGGTGTCCGGCGTTGCCGGTCACGCGGATGACGCCGCCGGACATGGAAGCGCCCAGGTCGTCGCCGGCGTCGCCTTCGATGATGAGTTGGCCGCGCTGCATGAGCGCGCCGAGGTTGTCGATTGGCGGCAGCCGCTGACCGGTTTCGGCGCGAATCGTCATTGTTAAGCCTGGACTGCCAGTCACATGGAAAAGCTCTCCCAATGGAAAGTATGAACCGTTGAAAGGCAGAGGCGTTGATTCCAAGCCGACTCGCCTCCCGAGAATGTCAGGGCGGAGCAAAGATCCGTCGATGAGGGCGGCACCGAATCTGAGTCGCCATGTCAATGTGTAGCCATCCATAGACACTTCCTGAACCGACGAAACTACGAGCAAGAGTCGCATCGCACTTGATTGTGCGTGCAGGTTGGTCGGGCCGTATCCGGGTGGCCCACCTGCTGATGCGTCGCCGAACCGGGTGGGCCTCGCGGACTCGGCTAAACCTATAATACCCTTGTGGCAATTGCAAGTCGCAATACTTTTATTGACAGATATTTACTGCAATTTGTCGATCCAATTCCACCAGGGGCTTCCAAAGCGAAAATTGTCAACAACCCAGTGCGGAATTCGTCAAGGCTGAACCACATTCTAGTGTAATGCGCCATAATCAATAGAACATAAGTCCGACTCGCACGTTCTTGGTAGTAGGAGCACCAAGATCATGCGCGTTGCACCACCCATTCTGTTGACCGATGAACAACGCCGGAAGTTGACCGCTGTCGCCGCCAGTCGCACCGCCAGCGTGCGCTTCGTGACCCGCGCGAAGATCATTCTGCTGGCGGCTGATGGCCGGCAGGATATCCAGATCGCCGCTCAGGTCGGCATGCAGCGGCAGAGCGTGGCTCGTTGCCGCCGGCGGTTTCTCCAGTCGGGTGTCGAGGGGATCGCCAAGGACGCCCCGCGCGGCGGACGCAAGCGATCGGCCCGCAGCGACGCCAAGGTCCGCGCCATCATCGAACGCACCACCCAGACCACGCCGCCCAACGCCACCCACTGGAGCACGCGGGTGATGGCGGCGGCCGAAGGCGTCAGCGAGGCGACCGTGCGCCGCATCTGGCGCGAGCACGGGCTCAAGCCGCACCGTGTCAAGTCGTTCAAGCTCTCCAACGACAAACAGTTCATCGAGAAGCTCGACGATATCGTCGGCCTCTACCTCAGCCCGCCGGAGCACGCGCTGGTGCTCGCGTGCGACGAGAAGAGCCAGATCCAGGCTCTGGACCGCACCCAGCCCACGCTGCCGATGAAAAGGGGACGCCACGCGACGATGACGCACGACTACGTGCGGCACGGCACCACCACGCTGTTCGCGGCCTTGTGACGACGGTGAAAGAGATCGTCACGACGATGGAGCAGCGTCACGGCAAAGCCGACCGCGTGTGGGTGATGGATCGGGGCATGGTCTGTGCGGCCAACATCGAGTTCCTCAAGGAAGGCGGCCGGCGGCAGGGCTTTTCAATTCTCGCAGACCAATGGTTGTTCCCAGGAATCACAAAGAACACAAAGGCACGAAGGTCACGAAGAGGAAAGGGCTTGATTCTCTGAGAAATTCTTAGTGTCCTTCGTGGCTTTGTGTCCTTTGTGTTCAAACCGGTGATCCAGGATCTATCCGGAAATGGAGAATTGAAAAGCCCTGCGGCCGGCGGTACATCGTGGGGACGCCCAAGACTCTGCTGCGAAAATATGAAAAGCAACTGCTCGCTTCCGATTGGAGCGTCGTGCATGAAGGCCTGGAGGTGAAACTCTGTCCCGATCCCGATGGCGGGAGCGAGACGTTCATCCTCTGTCGGTCGGCGGCGCGGCGCGAGAAGGAAAAGGCGATGCACGAGAAGTTCGAGAAGCGCATCGAGGAAGGACTGACTTCGCTGGCGAAACTGGCTGAGAAGCGCTCGATGACAGCGGTGGCGCTCTCGCATCGCGTCGGGCGACTGCTGGGCCAGAACACGCGTGCGGCCGGCGCGTTCAAGACCGACGTGAGCAGCGACGCCACGGGCAAGGCTGTGCTCAAGTGGGAGAAGGTCGAACAGTGGCGAAGCTGGGCCAGGCTCAGCGAAGGCTGCTACCTGCTGCGCAGCAACGTCAGCGATTGGACGGCTGCGGAACTCTGGCGGGCCTACATGCAACTGACCGAGGCCGAGGCGGCGTTCCGCATCCACAAGAGCGACCTGTCGCTGCGTCCGATCTGGCACCAGAAGAAGGAACGCGTGCAGGCACATGTGCTGGTCTGCTTCCTGGCGTACGTGCTGTGGAAGACGCTGGGCCAGATGTGCAAGTCGGCCGGGCTGGGCGACGAGCCGCGCAAGGTGCTCGACGAGATCGCTGGGATCCAGACAGTGGACGTGATCCTGCCCACGCGCTGCGGGCAGCGGATCCGCAAACGCTGCGTGGGCAAGCCGACGGAACACCAGGCGATCCTTCTACAGAAGCTGGGCCTGAGCCCGCCGCGCAGCCTGGAGGTGGTGGCTTTGCAGTGAAGACTTTTTGAAATAATCGCCCTTGGCGCAATCGCCAGGGGCGTTTTGGATGGCGAACTGCGGAAGTTGGGTTAACGTGGCGGATGTTGGCGAACGCTGCCTGGAGCACGGACTTTGGCCTTCCTAGCCAAACGGCGAGCCATGGTTACTTCCCCGGTTTCGTCGCTGGGTATTTGGCGCGCTCGGCCTGCCACTTCTTCGCCTCGTCGGGCTTGTCGGTGGCGGTGTAGAACTCGACGAGCCGGCCGGCCGCCTCGGTCAAGCGGATTCTTCCATTAGCGGGGATAGTCTTTTCCCGCCGTTTCATCCCCTCATAGCCCGCCAGCATCAGCGGCTCGGCGTCGCCGTATTTCCGCTGGCCAAGCAACGCCCGGCCCAGCATCGCCTGTGTGCTGAACGTCGTCCAAAGGTCGGGTTCCGTTTTCTGGCAGATGGCCAGGCATTCGCGGAGCAGCGGTTCGGCCTCGGTGAAAGCCCCCACCCTCAGCAACGCAGTGGCGAACGAGGCGAGCTGTCCGGTGAATTGAGGGCTGTCTGCCGGGAACTGCTTACGGGTGGACGCGAGCCATTCTGCGAGCAACGGCTTGGCTTTTTCCCGTGCTCCGGCCTTCAGGTAAGCCGTAATCAGGCTTTTCATCGCGCCGACGTAGTAGGGATGGCCGGGATTGAAATTGGTCCGGGACTGCTGGAGCGATTCCTCGTAGAGCGGCAGCGACCGGTCGAACCGCCTCGCGGCGTCATAAGCCCAGGCGAGATGGACGGTGGTCAGGGCGGTGTCGGGGTGGTAGGGCCCGAGTTGGGCTTTGCGGAGCGCGAGCGTTTCCTCGAAGAGTTGAATGCACGCGTCGAGCTTGCCGGCGGCGCGATGGGTCACCGCGAGTTCGTGCGCACTGGCGAGGGTCTCGGGGTGGTCCGGTCCGAGTCGGGTCCGCCGGGCCCGAAGGGCTTCCATGCCGAGAAGGAGGGCTTGGTCGAATTTCTCCGCCGCCCGGTAAGCGATGGCGAGGTTGTGCATGCTCTGAAGTGTTTCGGCGTCTTCGCGTCCAAGAGCGGATTCGCGGAGCTTAAGGACTTGCTCATAAAGAGGGAGGGCGATATCGCGCCTGCCCGCAGAGAGGTGGACGGCGGCAAGGCCGCTCATGATTCGCAAAGTTTCGGGATGCTCGGCACCGAGTCGGGTTTGAAAGAGCTTCAGTTCCGTGTCGCTCAACAGGCATTCCGGATCGCGACCGAACTCGCATCCCGGGTTCGTTTCGACGGCCTTGCGGAAGAGGGCGAGCGCATCGTCCGCCTGTCCGTTGGCGTGGAGGCGTTTGGCACGGGTGGCGTGATTGATGGCGGTGTTGATGGCGTTAACGCGCCGGAGCGATTCGAGCCGGGCGCTGGCGAGTTTTTCGCCGGCTTCGGCGCGGATTTTCTGCTCGAGCGCCTGTGCACGACCCGTCTCGGCATCCGTGCGGGCGGCCTTCTCGGCGGCGGCGGCCTGCTCGGCCTCGGCACGGCGGTCCTCGGCGTCCTGCTTTGCCTGCCGCTCGGCGGCGGCAGACCGGGTCGCGCGGATCAGCCCGAATGTGGTGCCGGCGATCCCCGCCACGAGCACGAGCAGCACCAGCGACGCCGCCACCACCTGCGGCCGGTGCCGGCGGAGGAACTTGCTCATCAGGTAACCAGTGCTGGGCGGGTGGGCCTGCACCGCCTCGCCGCTCAGATATCGCTGCACATCCGCCGCCAGGCCGTTGGCCGTCTCGTAACGCCGCGTGCGGTTCTTTTCCAACGCCTTCAGTGCGATCCAGTCCAGCTCACTCTGGAGCATCTGCTTCAGCTTTCGCGGCTCGATGCTTCGGTTGGCCGATAGTGTTGGCAACGTGGCCTCAGCAGACAGTTTCGTGCTGGGCTTGGGCGCTTCATCCTCTCGCACCACCCTCAGCACCTCCATCAGCCCCTTCTTCTCCAGTTCCTCTTTTGTGAACGGCGGTGAGCCGGTCAGCAGCTCATAGAGCAGCACGCCCAGCGAATAGACATCGCTCCGCGTATCGATGTCCAGGTTGTTCAGCGTCGCCTGCTCTGGAGACATGTACTGCGGCGTGCCGATGACCCCGCCGAAACCGGTGTTGAGCGTCGCTTCCGAAAGCGACTGGCCGGTCGCCTTGGCGACGCCGAAGTCGATCACCTTGGGCACCGGCTTGTCGTCGTAAAGCGCGATCATCACGTTCGACGGCTTGATGTCGCGGTGGATGATCCCCTTCTGGTGGGCGTGCTGGATGGCCTGGCACACCGGGACAAACAACTCCAGCCGCTCCTTGAGGCTCAGCTTGCAGGCGTCGCAGTATTCGGTGATGGGCGTTCCCTTGACCAGTTCCATCACAAAGAACGGCCGGCCATCGGGCATAACGCCTCCGTCGAGCACCTTGGCGATGTTGGGGTGGTCCATCATCGCCAGGGCCTGGCGCTCGGCCTCGAAACGGGTGAGGACCTGCTTCGAATCCATTCCCAGCTTGATCAGTTTGACGGCGACCCTGCGTTTGACGGGTTCGGATTGCTGCGCGAGCCAGACGCTGCCCATGCCCCCTTCGCCGATGCGTTCGAGGAGCTTGTACTTGCCGGCGAGGATCATGCCGGAGGCATCGGAAGGGGCGGCAACAGCAGGCCCTTTCCAGCCATCGTCGGCGTCCAACGTCGCGGCCTCCACCGCGCTGGAGCCCGGAGCGGGGGTGACATCGGCCGCGAGAAGCGCCTCGATGCGGGCGCGGAGATCGGGCTGATCGCCACATTCGCGGTCGAGATAGGCGGCCCGCTCGGCGGGGGTGGCCAGATCGGATGCAGCCAGGAACAGTGATTTTGCAAGTTTGGGATCGACAGCCATCAGCTTACCTCTAGAACAAGGTCCGCCTTCAATGCGTCGTCCGGGGAAAAAGTGTCTCGCGCTGTCCGAAATTATTTCTCCAGGGCCTCGCGCAGCCAGACCCGTGCGTACTTCCAGTTGCGGTACGCCACAGGGCGGGAAAGCTTCATGGCCGCGCCGGCCTCCTCCACCGACAGCCCGCCGAACAGGTGCAGGTGGGCGACCCGGGCAGCGTCCGGGTCTTCGGCCGCGAGGCGGATGAGCAACTCGTCCAGCGACAGGATCAGGTCGGGGTGCTCGGCGATTGAATCGGCATGGTCGAGCAGTTCCAGCCGGACTCGCTTGCCCCCGCGCTTCAGCCGGCCCTGCGACCGGGCATGGTCGATCAAAATGCGCCGCATGGCGTCGGCGGCTGCGGCGAAGAAGTGGCCACGGTTCTGCCAGCCGGGGTCGTCTTTGCCGACCAGGCGGATATACGCCTCGTGAACCAGAGCTGTGGCTTGGAGGGTGTGGTCAGTCGACTCGCCGGCCATGCGACTGCCGGCCAACTTGCGCAACTCATTGTAGACCAACGGCAACAACTCCCCGGCGGCCCTGGAGTCGCCGGTGTCGATGGCCTGGAGGATTCGCGTGACGTCCGACACCGATGAATTGTAACTGTTGTCTGCTGAAGTGGTGGTGCATCCTTCATGCGGCAGACAAGACATGTCGAAACTCTAGCAATGTCTTCAATAGATTGTGCTGCGGTGCAATCAGCAGAGTTCGATACGCTTGCACGAAGGGGAGCTTTTGCCGGTCGCAAACGCGACCGGCTTTTTATCTGTTGTGCCGGGCATGGCACGCTGACTTGAGGGTGTAAGTCCCTTGGAGGCCTCGATGACAGGAACTCCTAGCCGAACAACAAGGGCGTCGCCGCGAGGCGTCGTCTGAAGGAAGCTGTAAGCAAAGCCTCGGCCTGAGGAACACGAACCGAATCAGGCGCACGATCGACGGGCGAGAGGGCCAAAAGACTCGAAGCCCGATGTCATCCGGATCGACCATGCGTACATGCGGCAGGCGTATGAGGCGAAGGTCACGTGTCTTACCCCGGGAGGTCTGGCGTCCTGCCATGAGCCAGTCGCATCGCAAGGCGCGGCGGATGGCCGCCAGAAGTCAGCCGAGGCCGTAGTAGTTCATGCAGTCGGTGCGATTAGTGAGGCACTCCAAAGCCCAAAGGCGGAGCAACGGATAGATCGCACCGGGAACGATGAATGAAGGGCCGAACGTCAGGAGCCGAATCGGCACGGGAAGTTCGATGCACGAATCAGACGCAGATAAAAGGGCGCAGATGCCTGGGCCACCCCGCGGAGCAGACGGCGGCACCGTCGATGGCGCGGGCTTGGCGCGTCAAGCGTGCGCGGCACGGACCGGTCATGCCGAGGACGAGACGTGGATGCTCGATGAGCATCAGCGGCTTGCGCGCTGCTGACGAACCGCCGTATACGGAACCGTACGTACGGTGGTGTGGGGGCTGGGGGAGGGCAACCTCCCCCGGCTACCCGGTGCGAGAGCGCGAAGGCCCGAAAACGCGCCCGTAACGCCGCTTGCGGCAACGACTTTTGGCGACCCTTCCGCTCTCGATCTGCGCGTTGTTAACTGGCCTCCGGTTCTGTGCGGGTTTCGTTGCCCTGACTCTCTGGTGCTCTCGGAGGAGCGGGTTACGGGAGCGTTCGACCCAGGTTGCCAGCAAACTCAACAGCGGGATGCGGTAACATGCCTCCCGTTCCTTGAAGGCAAACTCCTTGCGAGGACCAAGTCGTTGAGCCGGTAGCAGCCGGTTTTCGCATACCCTTCCAACACGAGTTTCCTCGCGGATTTCAGCCAGTCGAATTCGCGCCTTAAGGTCTTCATCGAGCTCCTCATTTCGCCGGCGACCTCCGGCACCCGCAGGCGACGCCTTTCACTTGCTTTTCATCTCGTCTTGCTACTCTCGCCCCACGTTAGACCGGCGCGGCCAGTCCTGGACGCGTTTTCCCACCGGTTCCCCCAATTCCGATCCCACGCGACGCGCTGATGGATGTTCCATCCGGCGCGGCTTTCAGGTTCTTCTCCTTCGGAGGTCAGACCATGGTTCAACACATGTGGACAAGGGCGATCTGGGTGCTGGCGGCGCTGTCGCTGCCGATGCTCACTTCGCCGGTTCAGGCGGATGATTTTGACACGACGGTGACCGGAGCCCTGTTGTCGCCCAGCACCGCGCCGGCTCCGACCGGGCGTCATCGACACGCGCCCCGGTTCGACCGCACGGCGTTATCGGGCAAGACGGCCATCTCCGTGCCAGGGGACGGTTCGGTCACCGTCGCCAACTTCGACCTGACGGGCGCCGACGGCAGCGTGATCGGGACGGTGACGATCGCCGGCCCCGGCACTCTCCAGGGCCCGTGCGGCAACTACTTTGCCGTAGACGGGTCGGTAGCGCTGGGTGATGGCTCGGTGACCATTGCGGTCAAGCTGGTCGGCGCCATTCACACCAGTTCCCGCTCGGGCAAGACGCGTCTGGAAGGCGCGCTCTTCGGATACAACAAGGACACGAAGCAGAGTATCGCCGCCCGGGTGACCGGCGCGCAGGTGAACATCGCACCGACGCTCGACGCCATCGCCAACCAGACGGTGGTGGTCGGTTCGTCGCTGGCGGTGACGGCCACGGCGACGGACGGCAACACGTTTGCCAACAAGCTGACGTTCAGCCTGGACGCGGACTCGATTGCCGCGGGGCTGACCATCGACGCGGCGACCGGGGCGATCGCCTGGACGCCGACGGATGCCCAGGTGGGCACGCACACCGCGACGGTCACGGTGAGCGACAGCGGCTCGCCGAGCCTCAGCGATTCGAAGTCGTTCGACATCACGGTCGAAGCGGCCCCCGAGCCGCCGCCGGCGCCGTGAGGCACGCGACGTTCGGGAATTCAACCGATGATTTGGCGGCATGGGTGACGGGCAGCCAGGGTTACGCGTGGGAAGAGTGAGGCCGCCCGCACCCATGTCGCCGACTTCATGCACAGGACGCTGCTATGCGGATTTGCCCTCCAAGATCGTCCGCGGCATTCACCATCGTGGAGCTGATGGTGGTCGTCGGGGTGCTGGCGCTGCTCATCGGCATTCTCATCCCGGTGCTGGGCGCGGCCCGTCGCTCGTCCAAGGCCACCACCTGCCGCAACAATCTCCATCAACTGGTGCTGGCGTTCGATCTGTTCACGCAGAGCCACCACGGCCGCTTCCCGCCCGACTTCGATCAAGAGCCGTGGGACGACCACCTGGCTCCGTACCTGTCCGACGCCGACGAGGTTTTCGCATGTCCCGCCGACGCGGAATACGACCGGCGCGGCGTCAGCTACGGTTGGCGCAACCTGGCCGCGGTGGGCGATCCGGCCCTGAGTTTGGGCGGGCGCCAGAAGGGACTGATCCGCGCCAGCACGCTGATTCTCGTTTTTGAATTGAACGGGTCATGGCACGACCCGGACAAGATCAACGCCGCCACCCTCGACGCGGCGGTCAGCGCGTACGACATCGGCGAGTTCGAGGAGAACATGAGCCTGCCGGTGGAATAGGTTCTGCCGCCGCCTCGGCACACGGAGCACGAGAACCTTGAGTGGATGCAAGAGTCAGCATGCGACAGATGGAATCTCAGTGTCGGCCGTGATTCCTGGCGCTACAGATTGACCTTTACCTTTCGGCTTTTTCCGGCTGTGCCGGCTTGAGCGCCCAGATCGGTCGATAACCCCGGCCCACGCGATGATCATCCGCATCCTTCGAGCTTGGTCGCGGATTCGGCGGCGATTGCAACGCACGCCCCAGGCAATGCCCCGCCCCTCGTGGCAGGCGCTCGAACCACTGGAGGAGCGACGCCTTCTTTCGACCATTCGCTTCGCAGCCATCGGCGATTACGGTTCGGCTGGAACGCCCGAAGCCAACGTGGCCACGCTGGTCAAGAGCTGGAGTCCCCAGTTCATCATCACCGTCGGCGACAACAACTACAGCGACGGCCTGGCCAGCACGATCGACGCCAACATCGGGCAGTACTACCACGAGTTCATCGGCAGCTACACGGGTACGTACGGCGCGGGCTCGGCGACCAATCAATTCTTCCCCGCGCTGGGCAACCACGACTGGAACACGACGAGTGGATCGCCGGCGGTGCCCACGCCGTACCTGAACTATTTCACGCTGCCGGGCATTGAAAGGTATTACACCTTCGCCCAGGGGCCGGTGCAGTTCTTCGTGATCGACAGCGACAGCAGGGAGCCCGACGGCATCACCAGCGGCTCGATCCAGGGGCAGTGGCTTCAAAGTCAACTGGCGGCCTCGACCGCCGAGTGGAAGGTCGTGTACTTCCATCATTCGCCCTACTCCACCGCCCAGCACGGCAGCAACACCACGCTGCAATGGCCGTTCAAGCAGTGGGGCGCCGACGTGGTGCTCACCGGGCACGATCACAGCTACGAGCGGCTGGTGGTGTCGGACTTTCCCTACTTCGTCAACGGCCTGGGCGGGCGCAGCATCTACGCGTTCAACACTCCCGTCGCCGGCAGCCAGTTCCGCTACAACGCGGACTACGGCGCCATGCTCATCGACGCGGACGACGCCATGATGCGATTCCAGTTCTTCACCCGCACGGGTGTGCTGATCGACACGCACACGCTGATCGCCGCCGGTGCGATGCCCGTGGTGACCATCGCGGCGACGACCCCCGGCGCGGTGGAAGCCGGGGGAATCCCCGGGCAGTTCACCGTCACCCGCACCGGCGACACCAGCCTGCTGCTGACGGTCACTCTGCAGATTGCCGGCACCGCGATCAACGGCACGGACTACGCGACGCTGCCCGCGTCGGTCGTCATTCCGCAAGGCGCGTCGTCGATCACGCTGAACGTCGCGCCCGTCGCCGACGGCTTGACCGAAACCGCCGAGTCCGTGCTGGTCACGCTGCCTCCATCCAGTCTTTACAACCGCAGCGCCGCCGACCGCGCCACCGTGACCATCACGGACAGCAACTCAACTTTGAGCACGCTGGTGGCGATGGGCGCGGCGTGGAAATACCTCGACAACGGCAGCAACCAGGGCACCGCCTGGCGCGCCGCCGGGTTCAACGACGCCTCGTGGGCCTCAGGGCCGGCGCAGCTGGGCTACGGCGACGGCGACGAAGCCACCGTGGTCGGCTTCGGCTCCAATGCCAGCAACAAGTTCATCACCACCTACTTTCGCAAGACCTTCACCGTCGCCAATCCCGCGACGTTCCTCGACCTCACCCTCACGCTGCTGCGCGACGACGGCGCGGTGGTCTACCTCAACGGCACGGAGATTGTCCGCAGCAACATGCCCACGGGCACCATCACCTCCAGCACGCTCTCCTCGACGAGCATCACCGGTGCCGGCGAGGGCACGGTGCACTCATTCACCGTGAATCCGAGCCTGCTGCTGGCGGGAAACAACACGCTGGCGGTGGAGATCCATCAGGACTCGGCGGGCAGCTCGGACATCAGCTTCGACCTGGGGTTTTCAGGCCAGACGGTGCTGCCGCCGGCGCCGCCGCAAATGATCCTGGCCGCCGCCGACGTCGCCGGGCGCATCGACCTGACGTGGAACGACCTGAGCGGTAACGAGACGGGATTCCGCGTGGAGCGTTCCGGCGACGGCGTCAACTTTGCCGTGCTGGCGACCATCCCGCCCGGCAGCACGACCTACAGCGATGCGACGATCGCCCTCGATTCCGACTACGTCTACCGCGTCGCCGCATTCAATGTGGCGGGCCAGGGTGTCAGCGCGGCGATGCAGGTTCACTCGCTGCCGCTGCCGGCGATCAGCGTCGATGACCAGTTCGCGCCAGAAGACACGCCTGACGGCGCGCTGACCTTCATGGTGACGCTCTCGCATGCGGCGGCCTTCCCGGTGACCGTGCGCGCCCGAGCACTGGGTGGCACCGCGCTGGGCGGCGTGGATTTCCTGGAACTGGATGAGATCGTGTCGTTCGATCCGGGCGATGAACTGTCACATCCGGTGCGAGTCGTCGTCTTGCCGGACTCGCTCCACGAGGACGATGAGACGATTCTGCTGCAGCTCACGGAGCCCACGAACGGCACCCTTGCCGACGCGATGGGCCAAGGCGTCATCGTCAACGACGATCCGTTGGATGCCGTGGCTCCGCGGGTGGTGCAGGTGTTCGTCGCCAGTTCCCAGTGGACCGCATCATTCTTGGACCACCTGCGAAGTACCGGCATGGGCGATGGCGGGTTCGCCGTTCCCGCCGGCGTGGCGCAGCTTGGCGCCCTGGGATGGGTGGCGATGGACCAGATTCAATTGCGGTTCAGCGAGCCGGTCACGGTGCGGCAAGAAGACTTGCAAGTGCATGGCGTGCGAACCGCCGATCTTCCGGTTGCGGGATTTGTCCTCGACGCGCTTGCGCTCGCCGCGACGTGGACATTGGCAGGGGCGATGACCGTTGACAAGCTGCGGATCTCGCTCGGCGACACGGTGACGGACCTGGCGGGCAATGCACTCGATGGCGAGTGGGTCGATGCGGTCGGCAACTTCCCCTCCGGCGACGGCGCCGCCGGCGGCGCCTTTCGGTTCCGTTTCAATGTCGTGCCCGCCGACATAGATTTCAACGGCAGTGTGCAAGCCACGGATCTGATCCAGGTGCGCAACGCGCAGTTCCAGCAACCGGGCACATCGGGATACGCCGCGACCCTGGACATCAATGGCGACGGGCGTGTGAGCAGCAACGACCTCATCCTCACGCGCAACCTGCAATTCACACGGTTGCCTGACGGCGAGCCTGGCGGTGCCGCGACGATGACGCCGCTCGCCAGCTTTGCGGCAGTTCCACTTCTGACGCTCGAAGCGCCCATCGGTTTCAGTGGCGACAATCTCGCAATTGAAACGGCTTCCTGGCAACACGCGGCCGACATGCCTGTCGTCGCCGTATCGCTGCAACCCGCACGCAAGGACATCCTCCGGTTCGGCGCGGCGAACCAAGCCCCGGCATTCCATTCGGACCGTGAGGCGCCCGCACATGCGCCCGTGGAAGGCTGGTGGAAGCGGGCTCGGCGACGGCGGCTGTGAGAAGGTGGGCGCTTTTCTCGGCATGCGATTCCAGATTCCATCGCCGAGAAAAGACACTGGCGTGACGGCGGCCCGCGGCGCCCGTTCTGTTTCATCTGATCTTCATCAGCAACCAGTATCCTCAACCGTAAGCGCGGCCCAGCAAAGTCGGTCCTCGACCCTCCCGTATCGCCGGCAAGAGTCCTGGATGCACTGTCGAAAAGATTCCTTCCCTCGGGTGGGCTCGCATGCGCCTTGCGTACATCGTGCCGTTCTTTCCTTATCTCTACACGCCATGGCTCTTTCGAGAGATGGCGTGGATGCGCGATCGGGGTCATTCCGTCGTGGTTATTTCGCTGGGGGATCCGCCAGGGCCTCGCGCCGTGCTGGAGGATTTCGGACTCGACGACGTGCCGGTGCTTCAGGTTCGAGTCATGCGCCAGTCCTACCTGTCGCTGGCGAAGGATGCGTTCCGATTGCTTCCCTCGCGCTGGCTGGCGCGAGGAGGCGAATCCCTCGTCGCGAAGCAGCGGGAATCAGGATTCTGCCAGGGTCTTCACGAATGGATGCGCCTGAAGCAGATCGTCGGATTTCTGCGCGAACACAGGATCGACGTCATGGACGCGCATTGGGCGGCCCACAGCGCATCGATGGCGCTGCAGGCGAAGCAGGCGACAGGCGTTCCATTCGCGGTGCGCATTCATGGCGGGGACGTGTATCGCTCGCCGTCGCCGCAACTGCCCGCCATCGTCCGCGAGGCCGATGCCGTGTGCTGCGTCAGCCGGTTTGTCCGCGACCTGCTGCAAGGGGAGCGACTGCTTGAGGCGCTGCCGATCGTGCCGAGGGTTTCGCTGGACGTCGGCAAGGTGCACATCTGCCCCAACGGGGTTCCGTCGCATGTAGTGGCATCGGAGCCGGCACCCCAGTGCGCGAACGAACAGACCATCGTGACGATCGGCCGAATTGATCCGGAAAAGCGGCATGTGGACTTGATCGAGGCGGTGGCGGCGCTGTCGCCGCGGTTTCCCGGGCTGCGCCTGAAGATCGTCGGCGGCGGGATACTCGAACCGCAACTGCGACAGCGCGCCGAACAACTGGCGCTCGCCGATCGAGTGGAGATCACCGGCGCCCTGCCCTGGAGCGAGGTGATCCGCGCCCGCGATCACGGGCACATCTACGTCCATGCGTCGATTGTGGAGGGGTGCAGCCTTTCCATCCTGGAGGGGATGGCCGCGGGCGTGCCGATGTTGATCTCGCGGGTCGGGGCTGCTGAAGAATGTGTGCGGGAGGGCGCCAACGGATTCACCTTTGACGCCGGGGACACGCGGGCGCTCACCACGCTGCTGGGACGATTGCTGGAGACCTCGCCTTCCCGCCGGCGTGAAATGGGCGCCGTCAGCCTGCAGATGATTCGCGAGAAATTCGAACTGGGGACGACGATGTCCCAGGTCGAAGCCGTTCTGATGGGAATCCGCAGCCGGCCGATTGCGGTGGGTTGATGAGTTCAGCGTCGGCTTGCCCCGCTTGCGGGGTGCGGCAAGGAATCCCGGCGGCGGCCGCCGTGGCCGCGACGCACCGAGCCTGAGAACTTTTCGGTGGCCGGGGCTGGAGTCCGCGGAAGCCCCGGACGAGCGCACAGACGGCCGCCAAATTCGCGGGAATCGTGATTCGGTGGAACAGGGTGAACCGTTCCGGGGCATCCGCCGAGCCTACTGCCCCGGCCACCCCAAAAAGTTCTCAGGCTCACCGCGACGCGCCCGCGTCAATCGCGATCCTTGCTGTGGTCGTCATGTTCGTCGTGGTCGCCATGTTCGTCGTCGTCGTTCTTGCCCGGATCGCGTTGACGGTCGTCGCGATCCGCGATCCTCACAAAAGCGACCACCCGGCCCACCTCGCCGGCATCGGTTTTGAACGTCGCCATCATTCGCTGGGTCTTCACGGGGCCGGCGACGTCGGCGGCGTCGAGGCGGCCGGCGATGGTCAACACTTGGCCGTTCACTTCGCCAAAGCCCTTGAACCGACCGTTCACGACGATCAGCGGGCGGACGCGCAGCACGCACGCCGCGCCTGAACGATTCTTGACGTCAATGGAAAAGTTGATCTTGTTGCCGGTGACTTGGAGCTTGCCGGCGCCGACGTAGCTGCCGCGCACCGTCGCCTCGAACTCCTCGCCGGCCGTCGGCGCCGGCGCCGACGGCGAAGAACTGGCATCCACCGGCGCCAGCGCGACGCTCGTCCAGAGCAAAGCCAGCATCACCATGATTCGTCGGTGCGTCACGATCTGCTCCAGCCAGGCATCCTCACACGAGTCGCCTGAGCGATTCCAGGCGACGCTCGTTTCGCCGCCACAATCCTGTTGCCGTTCATCCAACCAGCGTCCCCCACCCGTTTCGGCAATTCGCCGTGAGTCTCGGCATGCCGCACCCTACAGCATTTCAGCGCAGCCAGCATGATAGTTTCATGAATCTGCGACCAACGCCGCAGCCCCTGATTCCGCGTGTGACGACGCGCCCGCGGCAATCGGACCCGCGGAGTTCGCCGCGCCCGCCGGCCCGTCATCGTCCAAGCTGCCCAGGGGCAACACCACGCGAACCGTCGTGCCCACGCCTACTTCGCTGTCGATGCGGCACGCGGCGCCCAGGGCGTTGGCGTGAGCGTGCACCAGGAACAAGCCCAGGCCCAGGTGCTGGCCGCGGTCGCCTGTTGAGTGGACGCGGTAGAACGGCTCGAACAGGTGCGGCAGATGCTCGCTGGCGATGCCCGGACCGTTGTCCTTCACGGCAATCGCCAGGACGCCGCCACAGGCTTCACAGATCAGCTCCACCACGCCGCGCGGATGGTCGTTGTGCTCGATCGCGTTGCTCAGCAGGTTCACCACGATGCTTTGCACGCGCTGCGGCTGGGTGCGAATGACCAGGTCGCACGCCGGCGGCCGGCGAATCTCGATCCCGCGCTGCTGCGCCAGGGGCGCCACCCGCCGCACGCAGCGATCCAGCAGCTCGTCGATATTTACCTGTTCCGTCGGGCCGGCGGCCTGGAAGTTCTCGCTGCGCACCTGCTCGAGCAGTTGCTCCACCAGGTGGCGCAGCTGCCGGGCGTCGAACAGGCAGCTCTCCAGCGTCTGGCGCAGGCGCTCGGCGCTTCGCGGCCGGCTCACCGCCACCTCCAGCGTCGTCACCAGCGCCGCCACGGGCGTCCGCAGTTCGTGCGAGGCGTCGGCCAGGAACTGCCGGCGCTGGGCGAACGCCAGGTCGAGCTTCTGCAGCATCTCGTTGAGCCGGGCGGCGACGGGCTTTAGCTCCGACGGCAGCGCGGTGGCATCGACGCGATGATGCAGGGTGTTTTCGCTGATGGCCGCCAGCGTCGTCGCCGTTTGCCGAAGCGGAAGCAGCGCGCGCCTGGCGACCAGCACGGCAGCAGCGGCGGCGCCG
Organism: uncultured Phycisphaeraceae bacterium; assembly: GCA_964426135.1. Lineage (GTDB taxonomy): Bacteria > Planctomycetota > Phycisphaerae > Phycisphaerales > Phycisphaeraceae > CAYRPN01. The sequence continues at coordinate 17,497 of CAYRPN010000030.1, forward strand.
CCGCCACTCAAAGCCCCGAACGCCGCCAGGGACCAGACCAGCCGGCGCAGCGCCGAGTCGAACATCGCCGTCGGCGCGCTGTAGACGATGGTCACCCGCCTCGATGAACCGCCCGGTTCCAGCCGGTCCGCTTCCAGCGTCAGGCTCCGCACCCTCGTCCCGTCGCCCAGCGTCGCGAAGGCGCGCCCGGTCACCCGCGGCCGATCCGTGGCCAGATCCTCGTTACGCGCCCGCACCAGCGTCTGGCCTCGGTCGTCCCGCACCAGGTACCGATCCCGCGCGTATTCCAGCGGACGCTTGAATCCCGTCTGTCCATGCAGCTCCGGCAGCGTGCTGGCGCGGGCCGTGATCGAAACATCCAGGTCGTCCAGCAGGATCGCCCGGGTGATCGCGTAGGTCACCGCGCCGCCGACGATCAGCAGCGCCCACACGGTCAGCAGAATGGCGGTGGCGACGCGCCGCGTCATGATTGCTCCGTGAGAACGTAGCCAAGGCCCCGGCGGGTGTGGATCAGCTTGACCGCCTCGTCCTGATCGACCTTCTTCCGCAGGAAGCCGATGTACACATCGACCACGTTGCTGTTGATCTCGTCCACGTCGTCGTACAAATGGTCGATGATCTCCGCCCGGGTGACGATGCGATCCTTGCGATGCGCCAGGTACTCCAGCAGGGCGAACTCCCGCGCGGTCAGATCGATCCGCCGCCCGCCCCGCCGCGCGGACTTGGCTGACAAATCGATCTCCAGGTCAGCCGCGCGGAGGGTCGTGGACGTCTGGTCGTGAACCCGCCGGATCGCCGCCCGAATCCGAGCCAGGAATTCCTGCCACTCGAACGGCTTGACCACGTAGTCGTCGGCGCCCAGGTCCAGCCCGCGCACGCGATCGGCGACGGCGTCCCGCGCGGTCAGGCAGATCACCGCCATGCGCCGACCCGCCTGCCGAAGCGATTGCAGAATCGTCCAGCCATCGGCGCCCGGCAGCATGATGTCCAGCAGCACGCAGTCGTAAGGATTGGCGCGGGCCAGTTGCAGGGCGTCGCCGCCGTCGAAAGTCAGATCGACCGCATAGCCTTCGTCGCGCAGGCCATCGGCCATGGAACGGGCAAGCCGCGCGTGATCTTCCGCAATCAGAATCCTCATGACGCGGCACTCGGGGTGGGAGTATCTCGGTCGAACGATCCGTCCTCGGCAAGGCGTCGGAGTTGCATCGCACTCGATGGCGCCAGTCCATGGAGCGCCAAGGGAAGCGCAGGCTCGGCGGACTCTGTTCGCCCCTGGCGCCGGCAACTCAGCCGGGATGCAACACTGGAGCCGCGCTTGCTTCGCGCGCCTGACGCTCTCTCCACGCTGCTATCTCCGGCGAACCGCCACGAGCAGGTCCGCCAGTCCGTCGCATTGAAACATCGACATCACAGAACCGTTCACGCACACAACATTCATCCTGTCCGGCAAGTGCCAGCCCGGCAGAGCGTCGAACACGAACACCGCCGACGTACGCTCGACATCCGCCAATCGAGCGCCGGCCAGCGTGGTCAGCGGGTCGCCGGTGTCGCGCCAGTCGTAACTCGAACCCGTCGCGGGCAGCAGTTCATTGTCAGCCGGGCAACCGAAGACGACCCGACTCTGCTCCAGGTAAGGCTCGATCGACCGCTCCCAGGAAAGGTTCGACTTTCGCGTGTCGGGCAGGCAGCGGTTGTTGTGAATGGTGAACAGCCGGAACCCGATGTACACCTGCCGCAGATGAACCTGGCAGTCCAACTGACGGGCATGCGCGTTGGAGCGCGTGATCGCCGACAGCATCAGCGACGCAACGATGGCGATCACCGCCATGGTGGCCAGTGTTTCAGGCAACGTAAAAGCGCGCGGCTCGTTCGCCGTTCTTCGCTCAAACCCGCCAAAGGTCTCACCGCTCGAACGCATAGGAGGATCGCGCCGCAAACGATTCTAACACCCGCAGACGGATTACAAAGGCAAGTTTGGCAGGAAATTCTGTCGGGTCGCGCCGATTGAACGAACTGGACCGACTCAAGGTGTAATCGCCTGCGTGGTGTTCAGGGACGGCGAACGGAAACCGGCCGCCTGATCATGACGTCCATCGGACTTGAGCGTTGCTCGGCAACTGAAGGTGCCTGCGCCGCCATCGCGGGAAATCGCCCTGAACAACGCCGGGGCCATCTGTTGTCGCCGGTGAGACGTTGGGGCTGGCTGTGGCGAACACAGCGAGCGCCGCAGGTTCGAGGTTCGAAAGCTCGCGCGCTGGAGGGAATCGAACAGCAGACTAGGACTATCAGCATCGCCAATACTCCCGCCGCTCACGCATGACGAGTGAACATATTGACCTCCAGCCCACTGGTAGTCCGTCGCCTGCAACCCGGCAATCGCCGCACTGAATCGTCGTCGGCTCCGTGTGATGATTCGTCTCCTGTTGGGGACGAATCCACCTTAACCGCGCGCCCGGAAGATGGAGAGTATTACATTGGCCAATTGCTCGACCGCGAGAACCGATACAATTCTAAGTACGTACGGTTCTTGGCAATTGAATAGCATTCAAGCTTTCAACTCTTGCCCGTTTAAACAAGCAGCTCCTGCCGATGCGAATCCTGCTGGTTGAAGATTCTGACCGACTTCTGCGCTATGTAGCCATGGGACTGCGCCAGGTCGGATTCACCGTTGACTCGACGAGTGACGGAGCGGAGGGTCTGCACTTGGCCACGACGAACGACTACGACGCCATCGTTCTTGATTTGATGTTGCCGGGGCTCGATGGGTTGTCCGTGCTGGATCGGCTTCGCCGCAGGGGCCGGGATACGCCCGTGCTTGTGCTGACAGCGAAGGATACAATTGATGATCGCGTGCGCGGACTTCAGCAGGGGGCGGACGATTACCTGGTCAAGCCGTTTGCCTTTGAAGAACTGACGGCTCGTTTGCGAGCATTGCTGCGGCGACGATACGGCCGCACCATTTCGATGATCAAGTGCGGCGGAATTGTGATCGACCCAACCGGATGCGCGGTGACCTGGAAGGGCAAGCCATTTGAGCTAACGCGCCGCGAGTATCTGCTGCTGCACTACCTTGCCTCGCGCCTTGGCCAGATTGTGTCGCGGACGGAGATCGAAGAGCACATCTACGATCGAAACGCCACCCTGATGAGTAACGTGGTGGACTCCACCGTCTGCGCGCTTCGTCGGAAACTGGAAACGGTCGGGGCCGATACGATCATTCAGACTCGTCGTGGGATGGGCTACACGCTGGTGGCATCCACATGAGGTCCATCCGAGAACACATCACGCTCTGCATGATCGGGACGATCGTCGGCCTGATCGGGTTGTTCGGCGCTGGGCTCTATTCGTACGTACGTCACGTGCTGGTGGATCAGTTCGACGACGCGCTGCTTCACCAGGCGGTTGGAATCAGCTCGGTGACGATGCTGGAGGCGGACGGGCACATAGATTTCGAACTAAACCTGGAGACAACACCGCGGTATCAGCCCTCCAAGACGGCTCACTATTTTCAAGTGTGGTATTCAACGGGGACATCATTGGCGCGCTCGCCCTCGCTGAACGGACAGGATCTACGGCCGGGCTCGCGGAGTTCGACGCCTTATTTCGGCGACATGGTCTTGCCGGATGGCCGAAGCGGGCGTGTGGTGGAGATGTCGTTCACACCGTCGGCGGAGGTCATCTGGGACGAAGCCGGCGCGCCGCCCCTCAACCATCCCGCGTCGGCCGGGACACCCAACCCACAGCCGATGACAGTCGTAGTGGCCCGGGAGCGGGAATCACTCGATGGTACGCTGACAACGATTCTGGGCTTCTTTGCAATGGGGACGATCGTGATCGCCGGAGGCGCAGCGCTGATCGTGCTGTTCATTGTGGGGCGAGGCATGCGGCCGCTGCAACGAATGGCCGCGGAGGTCGAAGCCATCGGACCTCAGACGCTGGAGCGACGATTGCCCGCCGCCGGTCTTCCTGTTGAATTGCAGCCGATCGCAGAGAAGTTGAACGGACTGCTGGAGCGTATCGAAAGCATGATTCGCCGGGAGCGCCGATTCACGGCGGATGCCGCCCACGAACTGCGGACGCCCGTTGCGGAGTTGCGGACACTGACGGATGTGGCAGCGACCTGGCCGGTCGGAAATCCGGCGATCAATCAGGCCCTGCGGGACGCGAAGGACATTGCGATCCAGATGGAGGCGTTGATCGCCGCGCTGCTCGATCTTTCGCGACATGATGCCGGCACGTTGCAGGTGCTTCGGCAGGCGGTCGACTTGAGCACCTTGGTGCAGGACGTTCATTCAACCCTGCGATCAAGGATTGAAACCAGCAGTTCATCCGTCGATTTGACCCTGCCGGCGACGGCTGTTGTCGAGACCGATCCCGTGCTCGTCCGCGCTTGCTTGCATAACTTGATGGACAACGCCATCAAACACAGTCCGCCTGGCGCGCATATCGCATGCCGGCTGACCGCCTCTCCTCAGTTCGTCATGCTTTCGATCGTGAATCCCTGCGCGGAACTGACTGACGATGATCTTCGTCATATCGGAGAGCCTTTCTGGCAGAAGGACACCGCTCGATCCAAGTCGGAGCGTTCTGGATTGGGCGTCGCGCTGGTCAAGGCATACGCCAAGGCGCTGTCGGCCGAGTTGTCGCTTGAACTGGACAGCGGCAAACAGTTCGTCGCTCAACTGCGGTTCTCAGTCAATGGCAACGGCGGTCCCGCAGCTAAATGACTCCGGCGGGCTCCATCTTCGCTGGGCAATCCTTGCTCGCCGTCATCTTGGCGTCATGTTGAGGGAGTATCGTTTCCTGTCATTGGCACACGGACCCGTGCCAAACAGGAACATCCTCCATGAATGCCACAGCGCCCAGCGTCGAGGCCCTCCCGCAAGATGCAGTAGTTCCCAAAGACAAACTGTTTTCCGACAGGCGAAAGCGCGTCGATGACTTCAACTTCGGCAAAGAAACAGCCTCGGTGTTCGACGACATGCTGAACCGCTCGGTGCCGTACTACGGCGAGATTCAGCGCATGGTGGGCGAACTTACTGCTGATTTTGCCGAGGAACACTCGGCGATTTACGACATGGGCTGCTCCACCGCCAACTCCTTCCTGGCGGCGGCGCACTTCCTGCCGCCGGGGTTCGATGTGCGATTCATCGGAATTGATTCCTCGACGGAAATGCTCGACAAGGCCCGCGCCAAGCTGGAGGCGATTCAATTCCCGTTTGCGTACGACCTGCGGATGGGCGATCTGAATCACGGCGTCGGCGTGGAGGCCGCGTCAGTCGTGCTGATGTCCCTGACGCTGCAATTCGTGCGACCGCTGCATCGCGACAACCTGCTGCGCACGATCTACGACGGGCTGATTCCCAATGGGTGCGTGATCCTCGTCGAGAAGGTTCTGAGCGAACATTCCACGTTCAACCGGCTCTTCATCAAGCACTACTACGAATACAAGATGCGCAATGGCTACAGTGAAATGGAGATCTCCCAGAAGCGCGAGGCCTTGGAGAACGTGCTCATTCCCTACCGGCTGGATGAGAACAAGGAACTCCTTCAGCGCGCGGGATTCAAATCCATCGACGTGTTTTTCAAGTGGTACAACTTCTGCGGCCTCATCGCTTTCAAGGGTTAATGGAATGGACTCCACCAACTCCGCTTCCAACATCGGCATCAACGGCATGACCGCATCTTCCGATCCCCGGTCACCGGCGATGACCGCGCCGATCCATCATCGGCTGCTGATTCCGCTGGGCAATCTACTCTTCCGCATCCGCAATGTGGTTTTCCCCATCGTCTTCATCGTGCTGGCGGCGCTGTTCCCGCCGGTTTGGTTGGCCGGCGACGCTCGCAGCGACCTGTGGCTTGATCTCGCGGGGATTGCCATCGCCGTGGGCGGGCAGGCGCTGCGCTATGCCGTGATCGGTCTCGCCTATATCAAGCGCGGCGGCCTTAACAAACAGATTTTCGCGGACAAGCTCGTGACCACAGGCCTCTTTGCCCATTGCCGCAATCCGCTGTATGTCGGCAACTACCTCATGATGATGGGCCTGATCTTCATTCATCACTCGCCCTGGATGTACGTGCTGGGCGGCACTTTCTTCACAATCGCGTATCTGGCCATCACATTGGCCGAGGAGCAGTATCTGCGTGGAAAGTTCGGACAGGAATACGTGGACTACTGTCAGCGCGTGCCACGGGTTCTTGTTCGTACGAACGGTCTGCGCGCCACGCTCACCGGAATGAGTTTTGACTGGCGCAAGGCGCTCAACAAGGAGCACGGCACGACCATGACGTGGACCTCGACATTGCTGGGACTGCTCGCGTGGGAGCGAATAACCAACGCCGGGTGGGAAGCGAGCCGCAATTACTGCACGATCCTGCTGGCCGCGTGGGTGCTGGCGGCGATGGTGTGGACGGTCGTTCGGGTGCTGAAGAAACGGAAACTGCTTGAGTAGAGTACACCCGATTCTTCCGCAATCTTCACCGCTGCCGCCGCGTCACCTCTTGCGTACTTGTCACGCTTCACCTCCAGGGCAATGACCATGCCTGCACACGTGGCCAGATTGTTCGTATCGCATCGGATCGGCGTTTCCAGAGTGCTGGTCGCCGCTTTGGCGCTGATCCTCCTATCTGTAGAGAGCGCCCAGGAGGGAACCGTCCTTTCAGCGCTCCTGTTCCTGTTTGGCCTGGTGTTGGTGGGAATTGCCACGGCAGGCCGGCTCTGGTGCTCGCTTTACATCAGCGGCTACAAGAACCGCGAACTGGTGACCTGCGGCCCGTATTCCCTGTGTCGAAATCCGTTGTATTTTTTTTCCTTTCTGGGCTTTGTCGGCATCGGATTCACAACGGAGACATTCAGCGTCGGCCTCGCGTCGATCCTGATCTTCGCGATGGCCTATCCCGCCATTATTCGGCATGAGGAAGCATTTCTAATGTCGAAATTCGGCGAAGCCTTTGCGGAGTACTGCTCGCGGACGCCACGATTCTTTCCAAGTCTGAGGTCTTATCGGGAGCCACTTTCATACATGGTCGATTCGCGGGTGTTCCGCCGTTCCGTGGGCGATGTGCTCTGGTTTGTCTGGCTCGTTGGTCTTGTGGAATTGGTGGAGTCTCTGCACGAGCATCATGTGCTTGGCGCTCTTTTTCGCCTGCCATGAGCAATAACTGTGTCGAGCGCTGCGCACGATGATTGAGGTATTCGAGTGGCTTCCCTGACTATCCATCAGGTTGCCTCAGAGTGAATTGGGACGGCGTTTGCCCTTGCTGCTAATCTGAATGTCTCAGGGGTCAACCTTCCAATACGCGTTGCTTCAAGTGAGCCCCATGTTCAGAACCAGCAACACCTTGATGACGCAGCTTGTTCGTCGAGGGAGCGAGCCTTGGATGGTGGTCGCTCTTATCACTTTCGCGATCAGCGGATGCGCATCCGACGTGACATACTCTGATCGAGCGACGGTCGATGCGGATCTTCACCAACGCAGTGGATTTCACATCGGGCCTGCTTCCACGTCATCGGTCGAGTCGGTGATCGCGGCGATGACCTCCGCCGATGGGCTGCATGAGGACAAGGCCGTGGACCTGGCGTTACTCAACAACGCGGCGTTCCAGGAGCAGTTGGCTGATCTGGGCCTGTCGCGCGCTGACGTGATCCAGGCGGGCTTGATCACGAATCCAGATGCCGTGGTGCTGTTCCCTATCAGCCCGAAGCAGATGGAGGCCACGATCACCGCGCCGGTCGAGGCGCTATGGCTACGCGGCAAGCGAAGCGAAGCGGCGAAGCTGTCGGCCGATCGCACGGCTGCGCGTCTGACACAGGCGGGCCTGGACCTGATCCGAGATGTTCGATTGGCCTATGCCGACCTGGTGCTGGCCCGGCGACGGCAGGCGCTGTTCGAGGAAGCAGCCAAGCTGCGCGAGCAGATGTCGGTGATTGCCCAGGCGCGCGTCAGGGCCGGCGAAGCGATCCCGCTGGACGCCGCCACCGCGAAGATCGACGCCATTCGCGCAGAACAGGAAGCCCGCAGCCTGAGTTACGGCGTCACCATCGCGGAAGAACGATTGCGCAGCTTGCTCGGTGTCGGCAGCGTTCGCAATCCTATCGCTACGAAGGAATCCCCCGATGCCGCCGGCGGAGATTGGAATGTGGATGCGTTGTTGGATTCGGCAATGACGGATCGGTCGGACATCAGGGCGGCGGCTCTGGCGGTAAGGTCGGCGCAGGAGCGTGCGGACCTGGCCCGCATCGAGTGGATCAATGTGTCCGTTGTTGGGGACGCCAACGAGAAAGGCACGCAGGGCTTCGAAGCCGGCCCGGGCATTCGCTTCACGCTTCCAATATTCAACCAGAACCAGGGAATGATCGCTCGCGCCGACGCCGAAGTGGAACGCCTCGACCGGCAGAAAAGGACGCTCCACGACAAAGTCATCCTCGAAGTCCGCGAAGCCCACACGCGATTTATTCAGGCACGTGAGGATCTGCACGCACTGCAAACGCGAATTCTACCGGCACTCGACGAAGCGGTGAATCTGGCGCGAAAAGCCTACACCGGGGGCGAGACTTCGCTGGTGCAGGTCATCGACACCAACCGTCAGTTGCTCGAAGCCCGCATCCGCGAGGCGCAGGTGGCGTCGGACCTGCGCCGCGCCCGCGCGGAACTCGAACGCAGCGTCGGCCAGCGGCTCGAATCGCGGCTAACGACGCCGGCAACGGTGAAACCTGGGACGCCCGGAGCACCAGGAGCATCCTCGACGGACAAGAAACCATGAAATCACGCTTGGGCTCGTTCCTGGGATTGGTGGTCACGCTGACGGTGGTCGGCTCGGCTGTCGCGTTCTGGATTCTCTACGTGACGAGCCAGAAGAAGGCCGAAGCGCCCAAGCCCGTGCCGCCCGCGACGCAGACCAAAGCGGTGAAGGAATCAGATCTGAACATCCTCACGCTCACGCCGGAGGCGGAGACGAGACTGGCGGTCAAGACGCAGAAACTTGCAACGAAGAAGATCGATCGCGTGCGGTCGCTGGGCGGCGAAGTGATGTTGCCTGCGGGACGGACACTGACGGTATCCGCGCCATTTGTCGGAACGCTCAAGGCTGTGCGGGTGGATCGAGGAACGGGGACAGCCCCGGGCGCAGCGAGTGCCGGCATTGCCCCTGGCCAGATCGTGAAGAAAGGGCAGGGCATCTTCACGCTGGTGCCGCTGCTCACGAACGAAGCGCGGACTTCACTGGCCACCTCGCTGGTGGAGGTCGAGGGCCAGGTGAGTAGCGCCGAAGTTCAGCTCGGCGCGACGATGAAGGCGCTGGCGAGGGCGAAGCAGCTATTGGAGGAGGGGGCTGGCAGTAAGAAGGCGGTGGACGAAGCGCAGGCGGCCTTTGAGCTGGCACAGAAGGGATCTGAGGCGGCGCTGGCCCGCCGCGACCTGCTCGTCAAGACGATCAGGGGCGTCGATAGCGGTTCGGTTGTTTCACTTGCCATCGAAGCGCCCGGCAACGGCATGGTGCGTGCCGTGTTCGTCGCGCCCGAGCAGGCCGTTTCTGCCGGAGCGCCGCTGTTCGAAGTGGTGAATCACGATGCGATGTGGGTGCGGGTACCGGTTTACGTGGGCGACCTCGGCGATCTTGCAGCCGACCGTTCTGCGGCACTGGGCCGCGTTGGCGAGCCGGCGGGCAACCTGACCATGAGCATCAAGCCGATCGCTGCGCCGCCTTCCGCGACTGTCGCAAGTGCGACGGTGGACCTGTATTACGAAATCGACAACAAGGCCGGCGGCTGGGCGCCGGGGCAGCGCGTGGCCGTCGCACTTCCGCTTCGTTACGAAGAGGAGAGTCTCGTGGTGCCGTGGTCGGCGGTCGTCCACGATGTAAACGGCGGAGCATGGGTGTACGAAAACGTGAGCCCGCAGAACTATGTCCGTCGCCGCGTGCAGGTGCAACGGGTCGTGGATGCGGAGGCTGTTCTTTCATCCGGCCCGCCCGTGGGCACTGCGGTCGTGACGCAAGGCGTCGCGGAAATCTTCGGCAAGGAGATGGGCTTCGGCAAGTAGGCAGCCCCCACCATGCTCACCTGGCTCGTCTCCACTTCTCTGCGGTTCCGTGTCGTCGTCCTGGCGCTGGCGGCAGTGCTGCTTGTGCTCGGCTTTCAGACGGCAAAGAAGACCCCGCTGGATGTCTTCCCCGAATTCGCGCCACCGCTTGTGGAGATTCAGACCGAGGCCCCCGGCCTGTCCGCCGAGGAAGTGGAAAGCCTGGTCTCCGTGCCGCTGGAAAACGCGCTCAACGGAACGAGCTGGCTCAAAACGATCCGCTCCAAATCGGTGCTCGGCCTTTCATCGGTCGTGCTCATCTTTGAGCCCAGCGCCGACCTGATCCGCGCCAGGCAACTGGTGGCAGAGCGGCTGGCCACCGAAGCCTCGCAATTGCCCAGTGTCGCCAAGGCCCCGATCATCCTGCCGCCACTGTCCTCGATGAGCCGATGCCTGAAGATCGGCGTCTCGTCGAAAACGCTCGACCAGCAGGAGTTGACGATCCTGACGATGTGGACGATCCGCCCGAAACTGATGGCGATCCCGGGCGTTGCGAATGTCGCCATCTGGGGCCAACGCGACAGGCAGTTCCAAGTCAAAGTCGATCCGCAGCGCCTGCGCACCAATGGCGTCACGCTCGATGCCGTCATGCGTGCCGCGACGGACGCCATTTCGCTCGACTCCGGCGGCTGGATCGAGACTCCCAACCAGCGGCTGCCGATCCGGCACGTCTCGCCCGTGCAGACACCCAGGGATTTGGCGCGCATGGTCATCGAGCCCAAGGCGGGCAGCCCGTCGCTGCGCATCGGTGACGTGGCTGATGTCGCCGCCGGTTCGCCGCCGCCTATCGGTGATGCCGTGATCAACGATGGCCCCGGCCTGCTGCTCATCGTTGAGAAGCAACCCTGGGGCAACACGCTGGAGGTCACACGCCAGGTCGAGAAAGCGCTCGACGATTTGCGCCCCGGCCTTAAAGATGTGGAGATGGATCCAACGATTTTTCGCCCGGCCACGTTCATCGAGCGAGCATTGGAAAACCTATCTCATGCCATGCTCGTTGGGTGCGTGCTCGTCGTCATCATCCTCATCATGTTCCTGTTCGACTGGCGGACGGCGCTGATCAGCATGACCGCCATTCCGCTCTCACTGGTGGCCGCATCACTGGTGCTCTACTGGCGTGGCGGAACGATCAACACCATGGTGCTGGCGGGGCTGGTCATCGCCTTAGGCGAAGTGGTGGACGACGCCATCATCGACGTGGAAAACATCGTTCGCCGGCTACGGCTCAATCGCCTTTCCCCCAATCCCCAATCGCCGTTCACCGTTGTGCTCAACGCCTCGCTCGAAGTGCGCAGCGCCGTGGTCTACGCCAGCCTGATCGTCATTCTTGTGTTCCTGCCAATCTTCTTTCTCGAAGGCGTTGCCGGGTCGTTCTTTCGGCCGCTTGCGCTCGCCTATGTGCTGGCAATTCTCGCGTCGCTGCTGGTGGCACTCACGGTGACGCCCGCGCTCTCGCTGCTCCTGATCCGCGCCAAGGCCCGGCCGCACGAAGCCCCGCTGTCGCGTCTGCTCAAGGCGATCTATCGTCGCATCCTGCCATGGATGGTGGACCGGCCGGCATGGGCCATCGGCTTTCTGCTGCTGGCCTTCGGGCTCACCGCGCTGGCCGCCACGCGGCTGGGCGAAGAGTTCATGCCTGATTTCCAGGAGACCGACTTCCTCATGCACTGGGTCGAGAAGCCTGGCAGCTCACTGGAAGCCAGCACGCGGATCACGATCCAGGCGAGCAAAGAACTCCGGGCCATTCCCGGCGTACGCAACTTCGGCTCGCACATCGGCCGCGCTGAGGTCGCTGACGAAGTTGTCGGGCCTAACTTCACTGAACTGTGGATTAGCATTGACCCCAAGGTCAACCACGCCGCGACGCTGGCGAAGATTCAGGAAGTCGTCGATGGCTACCCAGGTCTGTACCGCGACGTGCTCACGTATCTCAAGGAACGCATCAAGGAAGTGCTTACCGGCGCGAGCGGAAGCATCGTGGTGCGCATCTTCGGGCCGGACCTGGCGGTGCTGCGCGACAAGGCCAAGGAAGTTGAAAAGGCGATGGCCACGGTCGAAGGCACGACAAACCTCAAGGTCGAAGCCCAGGTGCTGGTCTCGCAGGTGGCGGTACAACTCAAGCCCGAGGTCGCTGAGACCTTCGCGCTAACCGCCGGCCAGGTGCGCAGGCAAGTCACGACACTCATCAAGGGTACGAAGGTCGGCGAGGTCTACCAGGATCAGAAAAAGTTCGCGGTGGTCGTCTGCGGCATCGACTCTTTGCGCACGGACCTTGCTTCATTGCGACAAGTTCTGATCGAAACGCCGACGGGAGCGCGGGTGCCGCTGGGTGACGTGGCGGAGGTCGCCATCGTTGCAGCGCCGAACGAGATCAAGCGCGAAGGGGCCTCGCGTCGAATCGACATCACCTGCAACGTGTCGGGCCGGGATCTGGGCACGGTGGCGCGGGAGATCGAAGCGAAGGTGCGAACCTTGGATTTCCCGCGCGAGTACCACCCGGAGTTCCTCGGCGAATACGCCGCTCGCGAGGAATCCAGCCGCCGGCTTTTCGCTCTGGCCGGGTTGGCGCTCCTGGGCATTCTGCTGCTGCTTTACGTTGACTTCCAGTCGTTTCGATTTTCGCTGCTGGTATTTCTCACGCTCCCCTTCGCGCTGGTCGGCGGCGTCTTCGGCACATTGCTCGCCGGCGGGGTGCTCTCGCTCGGCTCGCTCGTCGGCTTTGTCACCGTGCTTGGAATCGCCGCCCGCAACGGAATTATGCTCGTGAGCCACTACCGGCACCTCCAGTTGGAAGAAGGTGTTTTGCCCGGCCGCGAGTTGGTGCTCCGCGGCTCCGAGGAACGCCTCGCCCCGATCCTGATGACGGCGCTTGCCACTGGTCTTGCCCTGATCCCCTTGGTGATTGACGGCCAGAAGCCGGGTCAGGAAATCGAGTATCCGCTTGCTGTGGTGATCCTCGGCGGTCTGGTCACCTCAACCCTTCTCAACCTGTTTCTGCTGCCACCGCTGTACGCCTTGCTGGGCGGCCCCAAGGCGTCAGCCGCCACTCAAACGGAAATCCCAGTGAGGGACGGCGGTAGCTTGGCCGCATCCGACATGCCGCTTGGCGGCACCAGTGAATAGCAATTCACTACTTTGAAAATGCACTTGTCAGTTGTCAGCACAGCAAGTCCTTCGGATTCCGATGAGCATCCAACCGGCGAAATCAGATCAGGCGCGCCCGCCGCTTCCAAGTCCGTAGTGTTGCTCGGATGGGTCTCATTTTTCGCCGATGTGTCGTCGGAAATGATCTACCCGCTGTTGCCCTTGTTCATCGTGGGAGTGCTCGCCGCGCCTGCGATAGCTCTGGGCGGCATCGAGGGTGCTGCACGGGTCGCGGTAGCGGTATTGACGGCGATCAGCGGGTGGCGCAGTGATCGCTTGCGCCGGCGCGTTGTCTTCGTTCGCTGGGGCTATGGCCTGCCTGTCGTTGGCAAGGGATTGCTTGCCTTCGCCACGATCTGGCCGGTCGTTCTTCTCGGCCGTGCCATTGACGCGCATGGCAACGAAGGACGCGAAGTGAATTGAGTAGGACAGGTTTGCAACCTGCCACTCCTCGTAGCACAGGCTTGCAACCTGTCTCGAGTTTGCACATCGATCGATCTGTTCCGTGACTTTTGTTGATGTGCCGAAAGGGCCTACATGATTGCGTCGGGTGCGTCGTCGTTCGCCTGACTGCTCACTCCTCGCTCCTCACTCTTCATCCCTCACATCACTGAGCCTCTGCACCTTCAGCTCATGCAGCACGCGAGGGGCCGCCATGCCGCCGATGCCGATTTGTTTCGGATCGGGCAGCGGCCACCCGCCCGCATGGAACGCTTCCGGCGCGCCCTTCCACTGGATGATCGGATTGCCGTCGATCTTCACGACGATCCTCGCGTCGGCCCCTTTGCGGGGCGACTTTTGCTTCGAACGTGTATCGCTTGGCCGCTTGCGCGGCGAAGGTGCTGATCGCCAGCAGATCGATCTCATCCGTCACGGCGGCGCGCAGCATCCGCGCCGGCGGCGTCAGCGGCTTGAGCATCGCTTTCTGGAACGTCAGCGTCGTCGAAGGATCGAGATTGGCGCCCAATTGGATCCGGTTCGCATGCTCCGTCAGCTTCCAGTCGGCGTGCGTGTCCAGCGACGCAATGAGGCCCTGCCAGGACGTCAGCGGGCGGCCGTCGATGGTCACGTTCAGTTTCGCGTCGGTCTCCGTCACGCGCACGGCGAAATCGAACTTGTGCGCGGCGTTCAGAATGATGTCGTTGGCGGCACATCACGCCATCAACTGCGGCAACGGGCCTGCATGGTCCAGGTCCTTCAATCCCCCCTCCAGATTGAAGCGGTCGCGCGGCGCGCCGACGGCGTGCAGCAGCGTCGTGTACAGCGCATTGATCGTCCGGCTCCCGGGCTTCGGCTCGAGCGGATACTGCACATATCGCCCCGCTTGAATCCTGCCGCCGAGGCTGCCCAGCAGCAGGAACGGCCAGCGGTTGCCCGTCGAGTGCTGGGCCTCGGCGGCGCAGCTCGTGTAGACGATCAGCGTGTTGTCCATCATCGTGCCGTTGCCTTCGGGCACGGACTCCAGGGCCTTCATGATGCGCACCAGCATCTGCATGTTCGCCCGGCGAATTTTGAGCCAGTCGGGGTTCTCCATCTGGTTCGTGTGCCCCAGCGTGTGACCCACGGTCGTCGCGCCCCACCCCGTCCAGCTTCCGCCGACGGTGCAGAGTCCGGAAGAAAGAGTGACGACGTTCGTCACGCCGGCGGCGAGCGCGGCGATGGCGACGCTCAGGCTCGCGTCCCACCAGTCGGTCTCGAATCGCGGGTTGTTGAACTTGTCATCGAGCGCCGGAGCGTGCTTCGCCAATCGGTCGGCCATCGCGAGCAACTGGCGGCGACGCCGGCCGGCCTCTTCGTGGCCCTCCAGGTATGGGCGGAACTTGTCCCGCTCGCTTGGCGGAATCTGGGCGTCGAGCCGGCTCGCTCCACCTTTGACGAAGTCGTAGAGGTCCGTCTCCGCCTCGAACGCCTCACGATTCTTGCCCGCTTTAGCCACGCCGAAAAGGTTCCGGTGCGCCAGCAGCGGATCGCAATACATCGGCGCCGCCTTGTTGGCGCTCCACGCGGACGAAGCATAGCAAATCGGCTGTGACCTCATCTTGCGCAGTTCCTCCCAGCCCATCGCCAGGAGCGGAACGACGGCGGGCAATGCCTGGCTGACGGCACAGTCGATCGTCTCGCCCAGGGGCGAGCTGTGATCCTTCTTGAAACCGCCCAGAGCTCCGTAGGGCGCGCCGTGATACGGGGCCACGTGCTTGCCGTTGAGGCCCTGCACGATGGTCAGTCGATCCAGGTACGGCTGCAGCGGATCGATGAACGATGGCAGCGCGGCACCCTTGAGCGGCTGATCGATGACCTTGTCCAGGGTCTTTTCGTTGACCGCCAAACCATCGGGCTGGGCATGCTGCGGGTGAAACCCGTGGTTCTGAAGGAAGAACACCAGCCGCATCGGTGAGCGAGGCGCCTCGGCGGCGCCGGCAGCCGACGGCCATGTCTGCGGAGCGAACAGCAGTCCGCCAGCCGAAGCTGCGAATCCCTGAAGGAACTTGCGACGATCGATGCTCATGGCATGGTTCCCGAAGGCGTTACGGACTGATGGCAACGGCATCAGGTCGGCGATAAAGGAACGAATCGGAGGTCAGCAGCGAAGCGATCAAGGCTTTCATACTCCCGTTGGTTTCCTTGTACGCCTTGTACGCGGCTTGCAGGGTGGGGGCATCGTCGAGCGTTTCGTTGCGCCCCATCCAGTAGCGGAACGCGTGTCGCACGAAAACCTGATGCACTCGATCGGATGCCGCCAGCTTGCGGATCATCTCCAGGGCATTGGAAACCTTTCCCTCCAGCTTCGGGTCGCCGGCCGCGAGGATTTCGCCGGAAGCATTCACCGGCTTGCCCTGTTCCTGGGTGCGGAACTGGCCGAAGTGGTCGAACATTTCAAACGGCAGGCCCAGCGGGTCCATCTGCCGGTGGCACTTGAAGCAGTACTCCTCGCGGGTGACGCGCATCCGATACCGCAGCGTCTCCTTCGGCTCATCAGGCAGCTTCGCCTCGACGGTGATCGGCGTGTCGGGAATAGCGCCGCCCAGCAGCCGCTCGCGCACCCACTTGCCGCGGTGGATGGCGTGGTTCTCGGTGTTCGCCGAATGCGCGATGAGCCAGGAAGGCTGCGTCAGAATTCCCGCGCGCTGGTCGCGCGGCAACCGCATCGGCATCCGCGCCGACCATTGCTCGATGTCGAAATTGTAGTGCTTGTGCAGCTCCGTTTGCCCCGGCCTCGTGCCGAACGGCGATCGCCCCTCCGCGCCGCCCGTCTTCTTCTTCGTCAATGTGTATCCCACGAACGTCAGGTCAGTCGTCAGCAGCTCCTTCAGAACATCCCGGTCCGCTTGCAAGATATGCAGCACCAGCATGTCGGTGTCGGTCACCAGCGGCTCGGCGTTGTATCGATTGTGGATGCCGGCCAACTTGACGTCGTGGGGGTCCTTGAAAACATCGGGAGCCCGGTCGTATCCAAAGTATTCCTGAAAGAAGCGGAGGATGCGGGGATTCTCCGTGGTCGCGGCGCCCAACAACCGCGTCACCTCCCGGGCCGCATCCTCGCGGGTGGCGAGCTTCCCGCTCCTGGCGGCGGAGAGCAGGGCCGCATCCGGGCGGTCATCGGTCAGCGCGTAGGCAATCGCCACCGCCAGTTCGGTCGGCGCCAGCATCCGTCGGCCGTGCGCGTCGGGCTGGCCCGCGCCGAACTCGAAACGGAAGATCGCTTCAGCATGGAGGAACACCGGCGTCAACCCCAGGATCAGCCCCTCGCGGTTGCCCTGCCGCTCGATCCGACTGGCGACGAAGTCCGAGTACTGCTTCAGTTCATCTGCCGATGGGGCGCGAGCGAGCACTTGATCGAAGGTATACCCCACCGCGGCGTGAACCTCCGAGGGCGAAGGCTTGCCGCCCGCGCCGGCGATGGCCGTGTACGACCGGGGCGGAATGAAGCGCGGCCGCTTCTCCAGCATCCCTTCCAGGATGATCCGCGCGTTCATCGCCAGTTGCTGCGATTCCGAGCCGCTCACCTGATAACGGAACGCATAATCGCGGAACCCCGGATCGCTCGTCAGACCGAACGGCGTGGTGACAATCGGAATCGTTTTCGCCTTCACCGCCGGACCGCCCTGCACGATCAATCGGCCGCCCGTCAAGTCATCGGCGAACTGGCGATAAGCAAAGGGACTCAGCCGCCACATGCGCGGCGGCGTCGCTGGCAACGCCTGACTCGGTTCGTCGAACAATTTGCTGTGACTGACGAGATTCCCCTTGCCAGGGTATTCCGTGGCTTTGGAGTGCCCGACAACCTTGCCCGCACGGGCCAGCGCCGCCTGTATATTTTTCTTGGCGGTCTGGAGTTGGTTCAGGCTCGGCTGCTTCGATTCTTCGGGCGGCATCAGGGCGAGGTCGAGTTGCTCATACACCGTGGCCCAGATCGCCAGATCGGAGGGCTGCGCCGCAGACGGTTCGCCGAGGATGTCCAAACGAATCCTGCCCTTTTGTTTCGCTGGGCCGTGGCATTCGACGCAGTATGTCTTGAGGAATGGTCGTACTTCCGTCGCAAAATCAGCACGAGCGTCCGTCGCGCCGACCATGCTGGCGATGACCGAGGAAAGGAACCCGATTATCGTCGCGGCATGGCTCATTTGAGGTCGCGCGATGCGTCAAGCCCGTCGATGCGAACTGCATGCACCTATTGCGACGCGACGAAGTCGGGTTACGTTGCGTACCCGTTGGAAACAGAGCGTACGGCAGGTTGGAGACAGGCGACTTCGAGCAACACAACACGGCGAACTATGAATCGACGCGTGTGCTGGTTGGCACGCTCGCACAATTCATGTTCATTGATCCTGTCCATTTCTCGCCGAATTTAACCCAAAGCCGACGATGGCCATGCCCTCCGAGGGCCGCCGTTCTTTGGCTCGGAGGATGTGGAATAATAAAAAAAGGCATCCAGTTCTGGATGCCTTCAATGGTGTGTTGTGCTTCCGCCTGGCGACCGCTGTCGGTCGGGGCAGGGGATGTTACTGAACCTTGGCGGTCAGCGTGCTCGTGGCGGAGTCCGCGGCGACGGACTCAGGCATTGACCAAAGACAGTTCCAAGGATTCGCTTGGTGCCTCAACCGCGTCAGCCGCATCAGCCGCTTCAGTTATCGTCCGCTGGCGAGGATTCCATCGTGATGCCCGCGACGGGGCGTCGATCAGCACGCGGTAAGGTTCCGTCACGCCGTGCTCGTCCATCAATCGCTTGAATGCCAGCGCCCGCTTCACGGTCATGCGGCCGACCTTTTCGCCGGTGGTACCTGCCAACTGTTCGGTGAGTCGGGCGGCGATATTGACGTATCCGGCCCGCTTCGGATTGATCGCCGCAAGTTCAGCCTTGACGCGCAGCACATCGGGCAGCAACCGGATATGGGCGGGCGGTTCGAAAAGATCGAACGTGAACACCTCGGCGCCGGGCTTGGCGCCGTTGTCGGCGGCGGCAGCGGCGCTGCTGGGGCCGGGGGCGGGGGCGGGGGCGGGGGCCAGCACGGTCAGATCAAGCGTCACCTCCGCGCGCAGATGCACCTGGTCCGAGTCGATCGCCTGCACCGGGCGCAACGTCAACGACGCGACGATGGAACGAACGAAAGCGGAGAACTCGAACGAGGTGCGGGCCACCTCAAGCAGACACTGGCGAGGATTCGCATCCAGAGCTTCGCGGGAATCGGGCCACGATTGATTGCCGCTTGACGCTGGCTTCGCGTCGATGCGAATCTGAATATCCTTGATGGCTGCCTGGATGGTCGCAAGCCTGTTGATGAGAACGGCGATATCACACGTCGTCTGATGCGCGAGGGCGATGCCATCGACGACACTTTTCTCCTGACCCTTCAGATCGGCCAACTGCTTCTCCATCGCGGTGGTGTCCTGTTGAAGGTTCCGGCGGCGTTCCTCAACGGCCTCCCACGCCGCATCGAGCATCACACGACGGCCTTCCGGATGACTCGCCACCTTCTCCAGCAACAGATCGATGATGCGCTCACGGATCAGTTCAATCTTCGCCAAGGCGTGATTCCAGCAAGCCTCGCCATACCGGGGGAAGGCACTCTGGCATCGAATGGAGCCGTCGCCCGACGGATAGCAGTACCGGCCGCACACGTGGCAGGTGGCCAGCTGCAGGGGAATGATCGAATGATCTCGCGGCACACCGCGACGGGAATGAGCGTTTTCGCCTTCGCTTTGCCCGTCTTCCCCCAACTCATCCAAGGCGCACTGCAGTTCGTCCCACTCCTTCTTGGTCATGTGCGCCAGTTCCGGCCAGAGCTTCGATTCCGGCTGGGGATTGATGGCGCGTTTGTGCTTTCCGGTCTTGAAGATCGGGCGGTAAATGGTCTGCCGCTGCCGGCGAAGACCGTAGAGAATCGGATCGCGAAGAAAGTCTTTGATCAGAGGCCAGGTCCACTCGCCCTTCGAATAAGGGCCAGGGGCAACACCCTTCTTCTTGAGCCAGTTCACGACGCGGCTGCCGTACCACCGATCCTCAACAATCTTGCGGCACAGCTCCTGGATGATGGGCGTGAGCTCGGCGACCTTGGTGATCCGAAGACCCGCCGGCTGCGTGCCCTGCGCGCGGGCCGCTTCCTTCGTCAACTTGATGTATCCGAACCGGGTTTTCCCGACTTGGCCTCCTTCCTGGAAGGCCCGGTCCGCCGTGCGACGCACGCGGCGGCGGGTATCGGGAATGTGCAGCCCGTGGCGAAGCGCGGCGGCGCCCAGGGTGACCTCCCAGTTCTCATCGGCCACCGTGTCGAGGTTGTCTCCCGGCGCGATGACGCGCGTGTCGTGATCAACGCAATCCTGAATGAACGCGTAAATCCACCGCGGATTCCGGTAGGGCTTGGACACATCCTCCATCAGCACGACGTCAATCTCGCCCGTCTCGATAAGCTCGCCCGCCTCGATGATGGTGCGCCGATCGGTGCGCATCCCGCTGCCCTGCTCGCCCAGGTGAGTCACGATCGTCTTACCTTCAAAGAGGGGCTTCAACATTCGTTCGACATATTCGTATCCCGCCTCGATATTGCCGACATCCTGCTGCGGCGTGGATACCCGGCCGATGACGAGAACGCGAGCCTTCCCGTCGGGATTCTTCGGGATCAGTTTGTGAGCAGTCACATTCATCGTATGGAGCCTCCATGTTTGAGTGCTTTACCGCTTGTTGCCCATATTGGGCAATTATAGACGCAAGAAAAGAACCTTTCATTCCTCCTTCAGCTCATCCCGCAGAACCTTGACGTTGAGAATCAGATGGACCATGGGGGTATATCCGTCGACCACACCGGCACCGGTGGGCGCCTGCACCCAGCCGGTGTCGACGTTCCCCCGCGCTGTCGCCGACGTCGACCGCAACCGGTAATTGATCCCGTCGCCGATCTCGAGGGTCATGGCCTGGCCATGGGAATAGGCCGATTCAAACGGCGAGTGGGTGCGCCGGATATTGCCGGATCTTGGAGGCGATGCGCACAATAGATCGAACAACTGGCTGGCGGTGCGTCGCCGCACGCCGGCGCGCAGCATCAACGCGGCACACGCGATGCCGAATGCCTCAAAGTCCGTAAACCGGCGGGCGGTCCCCCGGCCCCGGCCCGGGGCCGGCGCCCTCGATCCCGGCAGGACGCCGTGGTCCAGCACGTAACGCAGGAGACGGGTGGGCAAGCCGGTTCGGTCGTGGATGGCGGCAAGATCCATACGTGATACATCCTATGTTGACCACAATGGGCAAGTCTAGGATTGCAGGCAAGAATTCACTGTGTACGTCGTGCATCACTACGCATGGTGCCAGTTTGAGAGGCCCGTGATCGCTTTGCGATGAACTGCCCGATGAATCGGCCCAGTTCGCGGGCCAGAGCCAGTTCCGGTGTTGCGACCGGATGCCCGGTCGCCCTTTTTCCCTTGCTGGGCGCAGCGGTAGGCGACACATTCGTTAATGAGACAGGCCGCCGCTTGAAAGCGGCCGGCGACTTGGGCGACTTGTGAGTGTTGTTCATTGACTGACTCCGTAAGAAAGTGTTGGACCCTGTCCCTCGGGCGATCCTGCTCGACTGGCAGGCTCCGGCGTGAGGGGTGACGATGTGCCAGTATTGGACGTGTCGATGATCGATGGCCAGGATGACTACCCCGATGAGCAGGTGACTTGCCTCTGGCCTGTGGAAGGCGGGTCCCCGGTCGTGAATGAGAGCCTTTGACATTGATTGGACTTGCGCAAACAACGAAATGGATTCGGTGGGTGCAAACTCCAATTGCAACAACTGGAAACCAAGAGTACCGGTGTTTTCAAGGGTCGCCAACTCATTTGGACTTTGGTCTTACGAGCCGACGTTACGGTCCGTCGAATAACGGCTGGATTTCTTGAAGGCTTTGCGCGTTGCGATTGAAGTTGGACTTCACCATTCACTGAAAACATCCGGATGTCATGATTTCGCATCCGACGGGGGCTGCGGCGGTCCCGCTGTCTTTCCGCGGCGCCGGGTGAACCATCGACCGGATCGTTCGAGCGCCCCAAACATCATGATCAGAATGAACACGCCCTTCGACCGTTCTCCGGCGGTCGCGTCCGGGGCAAAGATGCGCTCGATGACGTTGACGCCCTTGCGCTTCGTCGCCGAGGACAGTTTCGTATCGAGTTCTTCGCTGCTGGCAATGCTTACCGATCCACGGATCTCATAGAGCGATCCGCCATCGGCCGATCGTCCGTGCAACACGGCGTGGCCGTTCATTTCACTGCTGACGTCCAAGCCGGACTTCAGCGAACGATGAGTCGTGCCCATCATCTGCAACTCGATCGTTTCCAGTTCGCCCTCCAGACCCGGCACCTCCCCCTTGAGCGTCATCATCGTCTGGAGCACGGCTCGTTCATCCTCGCCAACGCGGATCACCTTCTCCAGGACCATGGTGGCCTCGCCGGAGACGTTCGAGAAGCCCGGCCCCATCAATCTCTGCAACATGCTCGCATCGACCGTCCAGCGATGGCCGACCGGAACGGGCTTCTCGGGATAGACCTGAATCTCGAACAGGTCGGATGCGAGCGCGTCCATTGCCTCCTTCTGCACTTGCGTGGGCTTCATCGTCGCGAGTAGTTCCGGTTTGGCCGGCAGGCCAAAACTTGAGATCAGATTGCGACGCCATTTCCCGCCGGTCTTTTGATGCCGAATGGTCTGGCCAACGAGCGGTCCCTTGGGCGACTCGACGTCCTTTTGGCCGCGCATCTCGATTGTCAGTTGCTCCTCATCCGTCACGATTCGCTGTCGATAGCTCGTGACCTGGCCATCCGCAACCGTGTCAATGAAGTAGGTTTCGATTTGATTTCCGACCCGCTCCATCCGTCCTTCCGTTACGCCCTGCGGATCGGTCAGGGTGAGCGTGGCGTTCTTCAGGGTCATGGTGGTCTTATGTTGCGTCACCAGGCCTTGCCGGGGATCAGGCCCGCGCAGGTCGTACGTACGCTCTCCACAGGCGATCAGATTCGCAAGGATGATCAGTTGAACAATGCGGCTGGCGCCGATGATCGTGCGCCGCCCGTGTTGTCTTGTGCATTTCATGTTGAGTCTCCAAAGGAAGGGGCGACAGGTGTATCGGTCGATGTCAGGAATTCGGATGGATTGACGCCGCCAGGAGACGGCTGGAGCGATATTCACACTATAGTTGGATGACCGGCAGAGAGTCAACGCTTACGTTTCGCCGATGCTCGGCAAGGCACTACGGCAGGCGAGACTGAAGTCGGGGCTGACCCAGGAACAACTGGCGTTCAAGGCGGGGCTGTCGCGCAATTACATCAGCCTGCTGGAATTGAACAGCAAGTCGCCCACCATCGACACGCTCTTTGCCTTGTGCAAGGCCATGAACGCGTCGCCATCACGTCTGATCGCGAAGGTGGAACGCGAGCAGAAGTAGCAGGAAGTAGCAGGCAACCTGGTTCACCTGTCTTTGCTTGGGGTCAGATGTGGCGCAACACTGCCGCCCGCCGGTGGCGACCGATTCTTTCGGGCACCAGCCGGCGGGCCGGCAGTGAAATGATCCTGGTTACGCGGCCAAACGAATCGGCTGACAAGCCAAATCGGTGATGGCATGGGGCCAACACGGCGCGATCAAAGCGTTCGAGGGCGGATCGTCGTCATCGTGACCGATCTCGTCAGTCAGCGGTTGAAATCCCAAACGCGCGACGGTTTCGAACGTTTCGCCGGTCGCGCGACTGATCGCGCGGTAAAGAGCGTTTTCGCTCATAAAGACTCCTTTGTTGAGAGTGAATGAGAAAGGAAATGGCCCTGTGATGATCCACATCACCGGACGATGCGCGGGTTCAACGATGAATTTCCCCGCGCGTTCTCTTCCGTTTCCCCCGTTTCTCCCGTCCCCCGATTATGAACATCACGCTGCCTGCCGTGCGGGCGGGAGCAGGCCGAACTGAAACTGTTTCTGCCACGTCTCGCGGACCTGCCAGAGGTTGGCGTGCAAACCTGGATCGGCGAACACGAATGCCCCCGGGTCTGCGGCGTGCTCCGATGGCCGCCAGACCTGAATCCGGCTGCACCGACCAAGCGTGACGGGTCCGCGAGGATTCTCCAGCGCCAGCAGCAACTCGCTATCCGTACAGGCTTCGTTCACGCAGTCGTCCAGCAGGCTGCGCATCGCGGCGATGGTTTCAGCCTCGTCGGCGTACTCACGGGTCAGATGACGAGCCGGGTTGTAGATCGGCCGGTCAAGGAGGCCGCGCAGGTCGAGGTGCTCACCCAGCCAAAGCGGCTTGCCGTCGGCGCCGCGCAGGCCGGTGTGCAGGCGCGTATCGATCATTTGCACGCCAAGCCCCGACTGCTCTGCGCCCACGTGCATCGCCGCAATCAGCACGCGCCACGCAGTCTGCCAGTCCACGCCGCTGTTGCGGGCGTGAATCGCAACATAAGGCGTGTGCTCCGGCTCAAGCTGCACATCCGCCGGATACGCGAGCATCGTCGCCGGCAGCACCGGCGGCCCCGACACCGGCAGCCAGCTATCGACGTGGCGCAGACACTGACGATCCAGGTCGAGGGCCACGCGCGCCAGCGTGGTCTCCTCCAGCGGCAGCACCTTGCCCCGAGCTCCTCGAAACATCCGCAGGTTCAGGTCGTGCGCGAAGACCGACCCTTCCGGCCCCCATTGCGTCTGGCAGTTCTCGTGACAGAACTGCCCGCGGTAGCCGCGAAAATACGCCTGGTAGAAAACATGTCCCTGCGGATTTTCGTGACGGTGAAAACTGATCAGCGCGACGATCGTGTCCTTGACAAGCGGGAACGGATGATCGAAGGCCAGCGATTTCGTGGAGGGGATGAGCACCCGCGCGGCAAGGTGGTTCATGGCGCCATAATCTTCGATTGAGCGCGCCATCATCTGACGGCCCTGGCGACGGCGCAGCGAATGCATCTCTTGAGTCATACGGGTTCGAGATCGTGAGAATGTCATAGCGGTCTCCTGTTGAAGAAGAGGAATAGAGCGAAACTGAAAAGTCTGTGAGGGTTGGGACCGGAGAAGTGAATCGTGCGAAGCGGAGTGCGGTGAACGTCGTCTGATAGATCACGCGGAGCGCGCCAAGCGCGCCAACTGATCACGCCGCGACCAAGCGCCCCGCCGCTTCGTTGAGTGCGAACTGCCAGTCATCCGTGGTCACGTCGGCGGGGTTGATCGTCCGAGTCACATCACCCGTGCGAAGGAACGCATGAAGATGCCGCTGGCCCTCGTCCAGCACCTGCGCGACGAAGTGGATTCCCGGCATTGACGGCACGACCGATTCCAGCTCGTCCGGGTCGGCTTGCGCACGCATCTGCCAGCTACCGGCCGCGATCACGCTCGGCGGAATCTGATGCTCTGCATCAAGCGCCAGCGACCAGCACACTGAATCCGGTGAACACCACTGCCGCGGCAGGCCGATGCCCCATGACTTGGCCGAGGTGTCGAAGAGCAGCAGCGCCGCCAGGCAGCGGCCGCTCTTCTGACGGTGGATGTCACCCAGCGTCATCAGCCAGAACGTCAGCGACAGCGGCAGTGACGGCAGCGGCTGCGGTTCCGCATTGGTGGTACTGAACCCGGCCTGATCGCGCGGAACGAAGCAAAGCTGGCCGGCGGAATCAAAGGACAGGTTGACCAGCGGCAGTCGTGGAGCAGCCGTGAGGCCTGACGACGAATCGGGATGTGAGGTGGGATTGTTCATGCGATGAACTCCTGTGAAAGGGTGTGATCCCGTTCAATGAAAGAACCGCCCCATGACTGGAGCGGTCGTGTGAAAGAACACAACCGCTCCGGCGACATGCGCGAAGCGAGCCAGAGAGCTAAGTCAAGAAGTTGGATCAGGACTTGAGGCCAGAATCCAGGCTGGAAACCTGAGTTTCGGATAAGCCGCTGCGTTGCGCCGTTAGCCCCCGGCTCCGCCGGGGGAGGAGCGCGGTAGAGATCAATCGCGCAAGAACCGCACGGCAGCATCCGCGCTTCGACGATCATCGACCGCAAATTGCCCGCCACCATCGCCCCACCCCCGGCGGAGCCGGGGGCTAATGGCTTATCCAAAACTCAGGTTGGAATGTAGTTGGGGGCCGCCCGGGCCACCGCAAGCCGTAATTGAACACCGAGCATCTTGAGAACCCGATAGCTATCGATGCCCACATGTATTATTACGCGTTTGGGCCAGATATTTAGTGAATATAGTTTACATATTATTGCATTGCCCGAATGCACACATGCACGCGCTCCTCACGACGCCTTGGCCAACGTCGTATCAACGCCACCGAGCGTACCCGCCGCCGTTGCACCGGAAGCGATGCCATTCATGACCTGACCGGCAGGACTTCCGTTTGCGTCCGCCGCCACGCCGAACGCCTGCGGCGCCGCATCGAACATCGGCTTCAAATACTCGCCCACTTTCTGGTTGGCCGCGAACACCTTGGGGAAGCGCCGCCGGTAATAGAGATCAGCCTCGTCATCGTCGGCTGTGCGCTTGCCCCGGCAGTGAAAGATCGCAATGGTCTCGCCATCGGCTTCACCCACATCACTCATCAGCTGCGCCGAAGTCTTGCGCAAATACTTGAAGGGCAGGCGTCGAAAGCCGGGATTAGCTTCCGCAGTTCGATCAA
Source organism: uncultured Phycisphaeraceae bacterium (assembly GCA_964426135.1). GTDB lineage: Bacteria > Planctomycetota > Phycisphaerae > Phycisphaerales > Phycisphaeraceae > CAYRPN01. The sequence continues at coordinate 43,832 of CAYRPN010000030.1, forward strand.
GCAACCGATCCCAGACATTCGCCAGGCTTTTGCGCGTAAGTGAAATGCCCGAGGACGTCGCCATCGCCACCGGCAGATGATCGCGGCGCTGCTTCCAATGCCAGCGCAGCCCCCGAAACGTGGCAGGCCACAGCGCGAACGCGCCGCGGATGCCGGTCTTGGGCCTGATGTGGTCGACGATGGGCGGCGTCGCGTCCATCTTGACTTCGTCGCGCCGCAGATTCATGCACTCCGACTGCGCCAGTCCGCCGTTGAGTCCCATCAGGAGGTACAGCCGCTCCTGATCGCTGGCGTGTCGATAAAGGACGATCAATTCGTCGAGTGTCCACGTCTCGACGCCCGCCGCCTTCACCTTGCGTTCCTGTACCGTCTTGAGCTTGTCGACATTGCGCCTTGCCGCATCGCGGACATCGTTGGTGTCGCGCCAATCAAACCGGTCCGTGCGGTGCAGCCAGCGCAGGAAGGCGCGCAGGTACTTCAGGTGATTCCGCACCGTGTCGATCGCGATGGGCATCCCGGTCTTGCGCCCCTTGGGCCGGCGGCACCAGTAATCCGCCATGCGGTCGACCGCGTCGTAGTTGAGCTGCTCCAGCAGAATGTCGATGTGGCTGTCCTTCAGCCGAATGATGCCCTCGGCCGTGGCTCGCCCATGATCGGTCGTCGCACCATCGCGGACGTAATGCTCCCGCGCCCATTGGGCGTAGGCATCGAGCGCCTGATACAGCGTCTGCCGGTTGCCGCCGTTGCCCCCGTTTCCCCCGTTGCTCATCAGCAATGGCGCCTTCACGACGCGAGCCGCGAAAGCCCCTTGCTCCCTTGCATCCGATGTTGCGTTGTTGGCGGCGGTCGTCAGGTCCCGCTGGCCTGCGACATAATCCTCCATCGACGACGGCACGAAGGCAATGACGCGATAGCAGTCGCGAAGTTCCTCGATCCGCTGCACGTACTCGGCAGGATGTGGATTGCTACGATCGCGGTGGACGAGAATCTCGTGCTTCCCATGACGCACGCATTCGGTGATGGCGAGGCTCTCCGCATTCCAGAGCGGGCCGCGAGCCAGGAATCCTTTCGCCTGCACTTCAAATTCGCCCGTGAGCCGGTTCACGACACTTCCCAGGTATTCACCTGTTGCCGCGATCGACTGCCGCTCGAACGCCTCAAGACCCTTGTGGTACTCGACAACCGCGCTCCAAAGCTGCTCCAGGCGACGGTTGGCAATCTCCGCCGCTGCCTTGTCCGTGCCCAGCAGAAACTTTTTCGGGCCGATCCTGCCGTTGTGCAGCACCTTGCCGATCGTGCGAAAATACCTACCCTTGTAGTGGCATACCGACTGCTTCCTGTGTGCCATGGGAGTACTCCAAAACCGTGGTCTCGACGGGTGCCGCAGCAGAGAGAGAATCGTCAACTGGCAGCGCCCGAATCATCAACGCAAATCGGCGATATTCGTCACCAAACGCCATTTGCCGATCTATGGCCAACAGTAGGCGCAGAGAAATATGCAGTCAATCCATTGAAATGAAACAATTTGCGTGATTGATTTGATTTGACGATTATCCGAGCCTCGCGGACTCGGCCCGACCGCTAAACGGGCGAACGCTATCCGCCCATCACTTCATGCAGCTTGAAGTGAAACTTGCCGAGTTTGCCGCCGTAGTTGCCGGCACTGATCGCGATGATCGGATGTGTGCATGCCGCTTCGATGGCGCGGCGCGTGGCCAGCGCGATCGCCTGCTGCGATAGGCCGTTGATCACGATTTCGTAGACGCAGTTGACGCCTTCGCGCAGCTGCGTGTTCACCTTGCCGCGCAGCGTCGGACAAAAGGCGTCGTTGCTGGAGGCGAACATGCCTTTGTAGCGCGAGCCGACTTTCGAGCCGGAGCGCACGATGCCGCCGGGGAACGGTGTGATCACATCAGGCATCGCCGCGATCGCGTCGACGGCGGCTTGCGTGGCGTCCAGCGTGCTGCGCTGGTCGCGCCCGCAGACGAGAATATTGCCGCCGCCGATCGCTTTCATCGCGCCGACGGATTCGACGCAGGTGAACTCGCCGTCCATGACGGGGATGCGCCAGAGTCGGGCGGGTTCAGGGTCGCAAAGCCCAGGGATTGCCATCCCTGGGCTTTGGCGCTGTTGCTCCCGCATGACGAGTTGCTCCCGCATGACGACTTTGCTGCGCTGATGCCCGTCGCCGAAGAAGCGCAGCTTGTTGCCGAGGTCGAACCGCGCGGCGTCCGTGCTGCTCGCCGCGCCGCTTACGCTCGGATTCGTACTCTCCGCGTGTCCGACACTCGGCATGCCGTCGTAGACCGCGGTGGTCGGGCAAGTCATGAGGCACTGGCCGGTGCGATTGGGAACGGCTTTTTTCAGACCCTCGGCATTGAAAGAAAAGAAGAGCAGCGCCGCACCCGGTCGGCCGTCGGGCGTTTCATCCGGCGACAACAGGCGCTCCATCGCGGCCTCCGCGTCGCAGCCGATCACGCTCGTGCCGTAGCCGCACGCCTCCGCCGCGGCGATGCGCACCCAGCGCTCGTCGATCGCCGTGACGATCAGCCGCGCCGCCCACATGCGGAACGCCTCGGCGAAGGTGTCCTCGATGATCACGCCGTTCAGTTGCATCGCGCGGCAATTGTACTGGTGGAGCGGGACAGGTGAGTGGGTGAGTGGTGACGAGGTGAGAGGGTGATCAATCCTGGATTCCACCACGCACTGACCCTCTCACCTCGTCATCTCCTCATCCGGCTCTATGATTCCTCAGCCCATCCAAGGAGGTTCCCATGACCAACGACCCCAAAGTCCACACCGAAGCGGAAATCGTCGAGAAGCTCAAGACCCTGCCCAACTGGGAATACCGCGACGGCTGGATCCGCCGCAAGTACAAGACGGGCGGCTGGCCGCACACGCTCATGGTGGTGAACGCGATCGGCTACATCGCCGAGGCGGCGTTTCATCACCCCGACCTGTCCGTGTCGTGGGCCGAGGTGCACGTGAAGCTCATGACGCACTCGGCCAAGGGCGTGACCAACAACGATTTCGAACTGGCGAAGCGCATCGAAGAGCACATCACCTGGTTGCCGAAGGAAGGCGACGCGCTGGTGGGGTTTGAAAAGGGCATGAAGAAGATGTGGACGCGGTGAGACGAGCGGCGGCGGCAAGATCGTTTGTCGTTTAGCGGTCGGGCCGAGTCCGCGAGGCCCACCTGTGCATTGAACGACCAACCGGATGGGCCTCGTCCCCCGGCGGGCTCGGCCCGACCGCTAAGGATCGTGACCGAAATAGATTCCCCATTTAGCCGGCGGGCTTGCCCGCCGAGACGCCCTCGGCGGGCAAGCCCGCCGGCTAAATGGGGGACCGCCAATTCGCGAAGTTATTTCGGCCCCATTCCTAACCGCAAGTTCCGTCATCTCCCATCTCCACGTCTGCCTTTCACGGCGAAATCAGAGCGCTCGTCCGTTTTCCGTTTGCACCACCACGTCAACCTCGTAGCATGCTTGCATGACCGAGGACCATGATTCACAGTGGCCTCTCTTCAACCAGGGGCAACCGAAGCAGCATTCATCGGGGCAATCGCAGGAAACCCCTGCGCGGTGCGGCGATTCGGCGCCCGATGAATCCGATGGGATGCGTCTCGACGAGACGCCGCCCGACGTCTCGCGCGATCCGGTTGTCGACCATGCCGACGCCGGTTCGATGGCTACTGAAAGCGATCTGGACGAAGGCGATCATCGCGACCCCGACGACGAAGAAACCTGCATCGAAGTGGAACCGATTGAAGAGCCGGCGGCTTCCGCGCCAGGGGGGCTTAAGTTCGCGTTCCGGAAGGAAGCGCCCGGCGGTGCTGTGGCGAGCGTCACACGGAGCCGGCGAATTCTCGGATGCGTGCTGGGCGGCGCCATCGGCGACGCGATGGGGCACCCGACCGAGTTTCTTTCGATGCAGGCGATTCACCAGCGATTCGGGCCGCGAGGCGTGACGCAGTTCGAACTTTACTGGTCGCGCGAGGGCAGGCGGTTCGCGCCCTATACCGATGACACGCAGATGGCTGAATGCGTGCTGCGGGCACTGCTCGATGAGCGCGACGACCTGGACCGCTGCATGATGCACATGGCGCAGCGATTCATCGAGTGGTCGCGATCGCCGCAGGGCGGACACCGCGCCCCGGGCAATGCGTGCCTGTCGGGTTGCCGGGCGCTGGCGTCGGGCGCGCACTGGTCGCAGGCGGGCGGGCCCACGGCGGGCGGCTGCGGCTCCGTGATGCGCGCCTATCCCTTCGGGCTCGTCTTCGCAGACGATTTGGAGAAATGCGAAACATGGGCGGTGGCGCATTCCAGGCTCACGCACCGAGATCCGATTGCGCTGGCGGCCAGCGCGGCGATGGCGGTGGGCGTGGCGCGGATCCTGCGCGGGGATTCGGTCGAGATGGTCACCAGTGAAATGGTTGCCGCAGCGTGTCGCCACAGCGCGAAGACAGCAGCCATGATGGCGCGGGCGATCGACGAGGCGCGCTCGGGCGTCGGGCCGGAGGTGACGCTGGAACGATTGCAGTCATGGGCGGCGCACGAAGCGATCGCGGCGGCGGTTTACCTTTTCGAGCGGCACCCCGACGATCCGCGCGCCGCGATTCTGGCCGGCGCCAACACGCCCGGCGACAGCGACAGCATCGCCACGCTTGCCGGCTCGCTGGTCGGCGCCCGCTGCGGCATCGATGCCATTCCGCAGGACTGGGTGCGCGAGGTGGAACGCAGCGAAGATCTGCTGGCCTTGGCGGAGCGGATCGGGTGACGTGGGGGGCGTCTTATTCCCGCGTTTCAGGGAATCCCCGGCCCCGCCATCCATGCTTTCCAATGTCTGCGAAATGCCAATCACTGTTTGGCATGTTCACCTTCTCTCTATCCTCGCGCCTCTGCCCATGGCCGCCGCTGGCTGTGCTGGTTTGCGCTTTTTTCGCTTCGTGCGTGCAGGTTCGCGCAGCCGACCTGACCGGCCAGCAGATTTACGTCAAGCACTGTGCCAGTTGCCACGGCGACCAGGGCCAGGGCGTCAAGGCGGAGTATCCCGATCCGCTCATCGGCACGCGCTCGCTGGAGAGCCTGACGAAATACATCGACAAGCGCATGCCCGAGGACGATCCGAAGCTGGTCAGCGGCAAGGACGCGGAGGCGGTGTCGAAATACATCTTCGATGCGTTCTATTCGCCGGTGGCACAGGCGAAGAAGAACCCGCCGAAGATCGAGCTTTCGCGGCTCACGGCGGGGCAATATCGCAACGCCGTGATGGACCTCGTCGCATCGTTCACGCCGCCGCCGGCGGTCAAGCTGGAGGAGCGCGCCCAGCACGGGCTCAAGGGCGAATACTCCGCGGGCGGCCGGCGCTTCCGCGATGACAAGATCGCGCTCACTCGCCTCGATGCGGGCGTGGATTTCGACTTCGGCGAGAACGGCCCCGACGCGAAAGTGCCCAAGGACGAGTACGCCATCCGCTGGTCCGGCGTTATTCACATCGAGCAGGCCGGCGAGTACGAGTTCATTGTCAAGACCAAGAACGGCATGCGGCTGTGGGTCAACGACGATCGCCAGCCTCTGGTCGATGCATGGGTGCGTTCCGGCGAAAGCTTCGAGTATCGCGAGACCGTGTACCTGCTGGGTGGGCGCGATTACCCGCTGCGGCTGGAAATGTTCAAGGAGAAAAAGGAAAAGGTCGCCGCGGTGTCGCTGAAGTGGAAGCGCCCGCAGCATCCGGAGGAAGCGATTCCCGCGTCGGTGCTTTCGCCGGCCAGGGGCGTGCCGCTGTACGTGGTGCGCACGCCGTTCCCGCCGGACGATCGCAGCATGGGCTACGAGCGGGGCACGTTCATCAACAAGGCATGGGACGAAGCGACGACAGATGCGGCGATCGAAGCGGCGGCGTACATCGCGGCGCGGCATCCTTCGATGACCAGCCCCAACGCGAAGACGGAGTTGCCGCAGTTCGCCCGGCAGCTCGCCGAGCGCGCCTTTCGCAGGCCGCTGTCGCCGGAGCAGCAGAAGTTTTTTGTCGACCGTCATTTTGAGAACGCGACTGATCTGGAACTGGCGCTCAGGAAGTCGGCGATCCTCATCTTCAAATCGCCGCGGTTTCTCTACCACGAGGCGGGCATGGTCGAGAACGACGCCTACGCCGCCGCCGCCCGGCTGGCCTTTGCGATGTGGGATTCGCTGCCGGATCGTCCGCTCACCGAGGCCGCCCGCGCCGGCAAACTCGCCACGCGCCAAGGCGTCATGGCGCAGATCGACCGCATGATGGCCGACCCGCGCACCAAGGCGAAAGTGAAGGGTTTCTTCCACACCTGGCTCAACCTCGACCGCATGCACGAACTGGCGAAGGACCCCAAGGAGTTCCCCCAGTTCACGCCGGCGATCGTGGCGGATCTGCGCACGTCGCTCGATCTGTTCCTCGATGATGTGTGGGGCGAGGCGACGGGAAGTTCCGCGTCCACCGCGGACTATCGCCGGCTCATGCTCACGGACGAGATGTACATGAACGGCCGGCTCGCCGAGTTTTATGGCGTGAACCTGCCCAAGGACGCGCCGTTCCAGAAAGTGAAAGTCCCGCACCGCGCCGGCGTCATCACCCATCCGCTCCTGATGGCGGGCTTCGCGTACACCTCGGCTTCTTCGCCGATCCACCGCGGCGTGTTCGTCTCGCGCAACCTGCTGGGGCGGCGCCTTAAGCCGCCGCCGGTCGCCATCGCGCCGGCCAGCGTGGACCTGAACCCGGACCTGACCACGCGGCAGCGCACGGAGTTGCAGACGGCTGAGAAAACCTGCATGGCGTGCCACGCGATGATCAACCCGCTGGGCTTCACGTTCGAAAACTACGACGCCGTCGGCCGATTCCGCAAGGAAGAAAAGAAGCGCCCCGTGGACGCCACCGGCTTCTACCAGACCGCCGGCGGCGAGACGGTGAACTTTTCCAACGCGGCTGAGCTCGGCGCTTTCCTGATCCGCAGCGAGGAAGCGCAGGTCGCCTTCGTCGAGCGCTTCTTCCACCACGTGGTCAAGCAGCCGATCCTGGCGCACGGCTACGACACGCCGGAGAAGTTGCGCGGCGTATTCGTGAAGCGCGACTACAATGTGAAAGCGCTTTTGGCGGAGATCGCCGCGGCGGCCAGCGGCGTCAGGTAGGGTGGGCACCGCCCACCGTAGGGTGCGTCAAGGCTCGGCGCGGACGCACCACGATGAACGGAAACGCGCCGCTCGATGGAACCGCAACACGGTGCGTCCGCGCGGACTTGACGCACCCTACGCAGCCGATTCCCCTCCCTCCTAGGGAGGGGTTAGGGGAGGGTCGGGCGCACTGCATGA
>CAYRPN010000031.1:0-50424 GCA_964426135.1 uncultured Phycisphaeraceae bacterium
GCGGACTCCGCTTGCCCATGGCACCCGACGCGCGTTAGCAATCCAGTCCTCAATAGCCGGCGGGCTTGCCCGCCGAGGGCGACTCGGCGGGCAAGCCCGCCGGCTAAATTGGGAACCTGTTTCGTTCGGATTCTTAAAGATGACGACGCGCATCCAGAATTGTTCCTCACGCCATGCAACAACCGAGGCAGGTCATCCGTTAAGATGATGTAGATGGCATCGATCAGCGACACAGCCGGCCGATTGGATCGGTTCGCCTCATCCTGTTCTGGGAATCCTCTCATGTTGACCCGCGCCCTGCTTGTCTGCTCGGTCCTGGCATCGCTCTGCTTCCACGCCCCAGCCGCGCGCGGCGTCCAGGCGGAGACTCCCAAGGTCGAATCCAAGCCCGACCCCGCCAAGGCCGCCGAGGCGAAAAAACGCTTCGACGAACTCTTCGGCGAGGAAGTCACCCGGGTCAACGCCACGGCCGACCCGGCGGACGACATCGAACTGGCAGGCCAACTCCTAAGCGCTGCCCGCGGCGCGGACGACACCCCGGCCATCCGCGATCTGCTTTGCGATCAGGCGTTCGCCCTGGCGAGCAAAGACCCCTCCGGCTACGCCACGGCGGCCGAGGTGATGAAGCTGGTCATCGAAAAGAACCCTTCGCAGAAGGAAGCCGCCGAGGCGAAAGTCGCGGCCATGTACCATCGCGGCTACGAGCGCGCGACGGGCGACAAGAAAACCGCCGCCGGACAGCAGTACGTCGATTACCTGGTCACCGACGCCGATGCGAAAATCGTCGGCAAGGATTACAACGGCGCGCTGACGCTGCTCCGCCGCGCCAAGCCCATCGCCATCGTCATCAAGTCCGACGACAAGGACACGATCCAGTCCCGGATCGATCAGTACACGCTGCTGGCCGCGACGCAGACGAAGATCGAAGCCGCCGAGAAGAAGCTCAAGTCCAACCCCTGGGACAAGACTTCGCACACGCAACTGCTCGACCTGTACCTGACCGACATGGACTCGCCCGCCTCCGCCGCCAAGCATGTGGAAATCGGCGGCGACGAGACGCAGAAGAAGCTCATTCCCTGGGCCGCCAAGCCGGTGGATGACCTCAACGAAACGCAGGCGCTGGAACTGGCGGGCTGGTACGAAGGCCTGGGCAAGAAGGGCACGACGGCGACGAAGATCGCCATGCTCAACCGCTCCAGGAGCTATTACGACCGCTATCTCGCCGCGCACCTGACCGAAGACGTGCAGCGCACCGCCGCCAGCCTGGCGCAGAAGCGCGTGACCGACATCATCGCCAAGCTCGAGTCGGAATCCGGCGGCGTGAAAGCGGCGGCCGTGGACAGCAAGGTGATCGACCTGCTCACGCCCATCGATCCATCGCGCGACACTCGCAACGGCAAGTGGATCAAGTCGGTGGACGCCCTGGTCAACGACCGTGAGCGCGGGCGCGGCGGGCCTCCGGGCTTGTTCAATTCCGAGTTGATCGAGTCGCCCGTCAAGATCGACGGCAACTACAACGTGAAGATCAAGTTCACCAAGACCAGCGGACGCGGCGCCCCTGTGTTCGTTCTGCCCGTTGCCGACACGCGCGTGACCTTCGCGCTGAACATGGTCAACTTCGGCGGCACCGGGGAACTGGCCGGATTGTCCGATGTGGCGGGCAAGAATCTGTTTGAGAACGAAACGCGCCGGGAGGGAGCGATCCAGGAGGATCGCGCGTACCTTCTCGATGCCGTGGTGAAGATCGAAACCGATGGAAATGCTTCGATCGCGATCACCCTGGACGGCAAGCCTTACCTGACCTGGAAGGGCAAGAAGAGCGACCTGAAAGCCAGCGACCTGACCCGCCTTTCGGGCGAGAAAACGATGGGTTTCGGCATCATCGACGGCAGCATCTCCATTGCCCAGGCGAAGCTGAAAATGCTCACCGGCAAAGCCGACGCCACCGCCAAAGGCAGCGCTCCGGAGAAGGTCGCCGCCCGCGACGAGAAATCGCGCGACGAGAAGAGCCGCGAGGAAGATCGGCGCCGCGATGATTTCCGTCGCCGGTTTGAGGATTTCCGGAAGAACTTCCGCTGACCCGCGCAGGATCCGGGCGAAGACGCGATGCGCCGCCGCACCCTCCGCTGTCGCCGAAGAGACCGGCGATTAGCCTGCATTTCTCACCCGCGAAGGAGCCGCGCACGAAGTAAGCGGGTTTTCTCGACGATTCCCTCGCTTCACGCATTGACAGGTTGTCGCGTTTGAATGCCGCGCCCTACATCGTGGGCGCTTCAACGGTCGCCGCCAATCCCGCTTACTTCGTGCGCGGCTCTTTCGCGGAGCGCTTCTGGTGAGAAATGCGGGTTAGAATCACGGCATGGCGACACCCGATGAAACCACCCTCGCTCAGCTCGAAAAGCTGCTCGCGGCCATCCAGGCATATCCCGATCCGCGCCGCGCCTCCACCGAGTGGCGGCAGGCCTACACCTTGCTGAAGAAGACGGCCGCCGCGGGCAATCATCTGGACAACGTCATCGGCGGGCGCGATGTCGCTCAACTCGCCGCGATCATCCGCCAGTTCCGCGCGCCGGCCGCCGAGACCGCCCCGGCCGCCGCCATCGACGAGTCTGTTCTCAAGGCAGCCATGAAGGCGTTTCGCCGTCGCCTCAAGTTCGACCAGCTCGATGAGGATTCCAGAATCGATCTGCGCGATCCCATGTCCAAGGGCGCCACCAAAGTCACCGCCATCGAGCCGCCGCGAGAATGGGGACAGGACGTCTGGGATGAACTGGCGCGGCGAGGCGCGATCAAGCGCGTCGGACGTTCGCTCTACGAAATGGCCGCCGACCTGATGTGAGCACCAAGCCTGCGCCGCCCGTCCTCGGCGATCGCCAGGTCGTGAATCCCGCTCTTCAATATCACTGACGCCCGGCCCGGCCCGCGTTCCGCCAGCCAATTCCTTCGCGCGGTCATTTCGTCCATTTCTCCTGCAACCAACCGGGCGTCCCTCGCATCACACAGCAGGCTGATTCATACGGATTCCATCTGATTCTCGCGCAGATGCCACTGGCAGGCTCGGCTGCCAGTGGACTTGCGAAAAGCAAGGCGGGGGCGCCGGTGGACGCGAGAAACGCACTGGCAGCCGAGCCTGCCAGTGGCATCAACTTCGGCGCGAGAATCAGATAGAAACCGTATCACCCCTTTTTCAGGAGGTTCGACATGACTCGATGCGCACTCGCCCTGCTGTCCGCCCTGCTTGCGACGACCCTCGCGCCCGCCCCGGCAAGCGCCAAGGAACACGACAACGTCGACAAAAATCACCTGGCCGTGCAGGGCTACGACGTCGTCGCCTATTTCGCCGGCAGCGCCGCCAAGGGCGATCCGAAAATCACCGCGTCGCACGGCGGCCACACCTACCGGTTCGCCAACGAGCAGAACCGCAAAGCCTTCAACGACGCGCCGGACAAATACGTTCCCCAGTACGGCGGATGGTGCGCCACCGCCATGGCCAAAGGCGACAAAGTCGAGATCGATCCGAAAACCTTCAAAGTGACCAACGGCCGGCTCTTCCTCTTCTACAACGGATTCTGGGGCAACGCCCTGAAAGACTGGAACGCCAACGAATCGGAACTCACACGCAAAGCCGACGACGCATGGCCCAAACTCAAGTCGAAATGAGCCGGCGCCGCTTCAGCCGAGGCCGCCAATCCCGCTTACTTCGTGCGCGGCTCATTCGCAGGCTCCCGACAATTCCGAGGCTGAAGGCTTCTCCGGGTGGCCGGGGCTGGAGTCCGCGCAAGCCCCGGAACGAGCGCGCGGAGGCCGCCAGATCAGCGCGAATCGCGAATCGTTAGGAGCCGTGCAGGATGAACATCGCACGTGGGACGACTTTCCAAGTCGTCCGGCTGAGAGCGAAGCGATTCGAATCTGCGGCGTCAATCTTGCACGGCTCCTTCGATCGCGATTCGGCCGAACAAGCCGATCCGTTCCGGGGCATCCGCCGAGCCTTCTGCCCCGGCCACCCGACACAGGCCCCCCGCTTACTGCGTGCGCCGCTCCTTCGCAGGCCTCCCGCTTACTTCGTGCGCGGCTCTTTCGCCCGCGGCTCTTTGGTCCGCAGCGCCGCGCCGGCGAATCCAACAACCTTCACGGAAGTCTTCTCATGATCTCGCCCCTGACCCAAACTGAGACCAGCCAACCTTGCAGTTGCGATGCGGATCGCATCACCGCGCTGACGGGGCCGATCGTCGCGCTGCTCGATGAACTGGCCGAGGTCATCGCGTCGCTGACGGACGAGCAGTACACGCGCAAACCGGTGGGCGTCATGCCCAGCAGCGTCGGCGGACACGTGCGACACAGCCTCGATCATGTCCGCGCGCTGCTGTCGGCTGTGAAACTCGGCGACCTCGACTACGACCGCCGCGATCGAGGCACCCGGATCGAATCGGATCGGCACGCGGCGCTCGATGAGATTCGCCGGCTCACGGCGGAACTGCACCGCGTGCCGCCGGATTGCTGTCACCAGCCCCTGTCGCTCTCCATGATGCTGATGGCCGGCGGCGCTCCGCTGCGGCTGACGACGTCCTTCCCGCGCGAGGCGGGCTACGTGCTCAGCCACACCATCCACCACAACGCCATCATCAGCGCCATGGTGAAAACGCTCGGCGGCGGCCTGCCGCCCACCTTCGGCTACGCGCCGTCCACCATCGCCTACCGGAGCACCGCATGTGTACGCTGAGCATCATCCCGATCCAGGTCGGATCCGATATCGGCATCCGATTGGTATTCAACCGAGACGAGCGTCGGGCCCGGCCGGCCGCCGCGCCGCCGCAACAGCGCCGCTTCGGCGAGCGCGCCGCCCTCTTGCCGATCGATGCCGTCAGCGGCGGGACGTGGATCGCCGTCAATGACGCTGGGCTGGCCATGATGCTGCTCAACGTGAATCCGCCCGCGGCCGCGCTCCATGCCTCACCGTCCCTGTCGCTGCCGACTTCGCCGCGAAAAAGCCGGGGCCACATCATCCCCGCCCTGCTGCACCAGTCGACGGTCGACGCCGCCGTGCAGCAGGCGCTGAGCCTGCGTGCCGCGGACTACCCCGCGTTCCGCCTCATCATCGCGTCGACGTGCGGCAGCATCGAGCTTGCGTCCGACGGCTCGGTCATCCGCTGCGGCGCAGCGGTGCTGCCGGGGCGACTGGGCATGTTCACATCGTCGGGCCTCGGCGATCACCGCGTCGATCCGCCGCGCCGCAAGCTGTTCGAGCAGATGCTCGGCGACGGACGGCACTGCCCACGAACGCAGGATGCGTTCCATCAACACCAATGGCCCGACCGCGCGCATCTGAGCGTGAACATGATTCGGCCGGATGCCCGCACCGTCAGCCGCGCGATCGTCGAACTCACCGGCGATCGGGCATCGATGACCTACGCGAGTCTCGATGAAAACGGCGGCGAGTTCGATCGCAGCGCGCACTCGCTCGACCTGGCACCACTGTGTCCCCGCGCCGGAATGAGCTGAAGCAAGAAGCCTCGCGCAAAGGCGCAAAGCTCGCAAAGAAATCCGCTGCTTTGCGAGCTTGGCGCCTTTGCGCGAGATTCAGCCCGTGGCGTGAACGGTTCAACTTATCCATGCCCAGCGCCTAAGGAACGGGACCGAAATAAGTTCTCGATTTAGCCGGCGGGCTTGCCCGCCGAGACGCCCTCGGCGGGCAAGCCCGCCGGCTAAATGGGGGACCGCCAATTCGCCAACTTACTTCGGCCCCGTGCCTATGCGGCAGCAAGACAACCTCAACGCCAGGAGCCACGACATGCGAATCATTGCGATCCTCAGCGCCCTGCTCGCGGCGACCGGCGCCCTGATCGGCGCGCTGGCGACGAGTCGGTCGGTCGATCACGATCTCTCGACCGCGCTGGTCATCGCCGGCGGCACATTCGTGTCCGAAGACCTGACCTGCATCACCACGGGCCTGCTCATCGGCCGCGGCGAACTTTCCGCCGGCACGGGCATTCTCGCCTGTTTCGTGGGCATTTTCGTCGGCGACCTGGGCCTGTGGGCGATCGGTCGCCGGCTCTGGCGCACCGTTGGGCGCTGGCCGGTGGTGGCTTCGCGCCTTCCGCCGTACCGTGTGACGCGGCTGGGCGCTTGGTTCGACCGCCACGCCGCCGCAGCCATCCTGACCGCCCGGTTCGTGCCCGGCCTGCGCTTGCCGCTTTACGTCGCCGCCGGCGCGATCGGCCGCTCGCCGCGCGCCTTGGTGCTCTGGTCACTGCTCGCCGCCGCCGTCTGGACGCCGGCCCTCGTCCTCGCCTCGGCGTGGCTCGGTGAAACCTTCGCCGACGGTCTCGCCGGCAGCGTTGCCGCGCTTCCGTTGACGGCGATCCTGATCGCGCTGCTGCTTCGATTGGCCCGAACGCTGTCGACGCGCACAGGTCGGGCTCGCATGCAGGCGCGCCTCGCGCGCTTGTGGCGATGGGAATTCTGGCCCACGTGGCTTTTTTATGTGCCGCTCGTGCCGTGGATCTCCTGGCTTTCGCTGCGGCATCGCGGGTTCATGACCGTCACCGCCGTGAATCCGGGCATGCCGCACGGCGGCTTCGTCGGCGAATCCAAGGCGGACATCCTCGCCCGACTCCCCGCCGCCAGCGTCGCCGCGTTCGCCCGAATCGCGCCCGGCGACACGGAGCAGCGCGTCGAGCAGCTGCGCCGCTTTCTTGCCGCGCGCGGCATCGACTACCCGATCATTCTCAAGCCCGACACCGGCCAGCGCGGGGCCGGCGTGCGGCTGGCGCGCCGCGAAGCCGACGCCCGCGCCTGCCTCGAAGCGAACCGAGGCGAACTCATCGCCCAGGCGTTTCATCCGGGACCGTATGAGGCCGGCGTCTTCTACTATCGAATCCCCGGCGAGAACCGCGGCCGCATCTTCTCCATCACCGACAAGGTATTCCCGACGATCGTCGGTGACGGTTGCTCCACGCTGGAGGACCTGCTCTGGCGTCATCCGCGCTTCCGCATGCAGGCGGCGACTTTTCTCGCCAGGCATCATGGCCAGCGGGATTTCGTCGTTCCCGCCGGAGAGACGTTTCGACTCGCCGTGGCGGGGAATCACTGCCAGGGCACGATGTTCCTCGACGGCTCCCACCTGCGGACGCAGGCGCTGGAGGACGCCATCGACGAGATCGCGCGAAGCTACGACGGTTTTTTCTTCGGGCGTTTTGACGTGCGCTACGCCGACGTGGACGAGTTCAGAAAGGGTCGCGGGTTCGCCATCATCGAACTGAACGGCGCGACCAGCGAATCGACGGACATTTACGATCCGGGCCGGTCGGTCTTCTCCGCGTGGCGGACGCTGATGCGGCAGTGGTCGCTGCTGTTCCGCATCGCCGCGCTGAACCGCGACCGCGGACATCCCGTGTCGCCGGCGGCGGCGCTATGGCGCGAGATTCACCGCCACTGCCGGGATCGAACCATCTCGCCGCTGGCGGACTGAGCCGCATGGGGGCCGTCGAACGGCGTTGAACGGCTGCGCCGCCGCCGGACGAGTCGGATCGATCGTCGCGGAGACTCTCAGGCCTGCGTCCGTAACCGGCGACGTCTAGCGGTTAATGTAAGGTGTCTATGCCTGTCGACGCTTCTTCACGAAGCGGCGCTGTTCTTTGGCAAGTCGGAACGGTTTTCCGGGGTCCGCGGCGGCCGCCGATGTGGCCGGAAAGTGTCCTACCTTTCTGGCAGTCAAATCGGTAAATGCTTATTCAATCGATCGTTACATGTGTTTTTGACCCCCAGGGGGTACGTGGCCGGCCACTTCGGTCGGCGCGGCGAGTAGCGTCGCAAGCCGCATGTTGCCTCGCCTCACCGTGCCCCCGTCACCGGCAGGTGTTCGTTGCGTGCGGGCGACATGGGCCGACCGCGGACATGTCGCCCCCACGCGACACCGGCCTTAACCGAACGGGTAAAGCAGTCGATGTACGTTGATGTATGCCAACACCCATCAACATCGAATCGAGCCCGACCGCGGCCGGCGCCGCATCCACCGCACAGTTCGCCCATGAGCTGGCGAATCTGCTCGACGGCAGCATGCGAAACGTCTCGCTGGTGCGATCGCTGCTGGACGACAAGGACGCGCCGGCCCAGGGCGCGGCTGCGATCGCCGCCACGGATGATCTGCTGCTGCGGCTGCAGACGGCCGAGCAAGGCATGAAGCAGATGGCGACGCTGATCAAGCGGTGGATGCAGGAGTCCGGCCAACCCGCGGTCAAGTTGCATCGCCGGGGTGTGACGCTGCAGCAGGCGATCGAGCAGGCCCGCGAACTGCACCGCCCCGCCGCCGCGGCGCTGGGAATCGAGATTCGCGCGGAGGTCAGCGACGAAGCGGCGCTGCTGCCGGCCGGCGCGGTGGCGCCGGTGCTGGCGAATGCGATCCGCAACAGCATCGAGGCGATCAGCGACAACCCGAAGCACGCGGCCGACGGAATGATCGAGGTGCGTGCCGAGGTGCGCGGCGGCGAGGTGAAGCTCACCATCGCGGACAACGGTCCGGGGCTGGCTCGCAGCGTGGTCGACTTCGCAGGCGTGTTTGCATTCGGCCTGAGCACCAAGGCCGACGGTCACGGCCACGGCTTGACGTTATGCAAAGAGATCGCGGAGCAGCTTGGCGGCACACTCCGTGTCGCCAATCGAGACCGAACTCGCGGGGCGATCGTGACGTTGACGTATCCGATCAGAGCAGTCGTGCGTGAGGAACGAGCCGTTTAGCCGCGGCCCATTGGGCCGCGTGAGTCCACTGGGGGACAACGTGACGACGGAAAAGCACGCGGCAGCACGCGGCGACTGGAGTAGATTTCGAGTGGCAAACGGATTCCTGAAGGATGGCGATCCGCGCGGCCCAAAGGGCCGCGGCTAAACGGCTCCTCGATCTGATCGCTGCATTCTGTCCCCTGTCCCCTGTCCTCTTCCCCTTCCCATGCCTGACACGCATCGCATCCTGATCGTCGACGACGACCCGATCGTGGCGGAGAGCCTCGCCGAGTTTCTCTCTCGCGAGGGGTTCCACAGCGCCACCGCCGGCGACGGCAACGAGGCCATGGCGCTGCTCGATGCGCACAGCCACGTGCAGATCGAGACGACATCCACCGAGGAACTCGCCCGGATCAGCGCCAGCCCGGCGACCACGCAGGCGGAAACGTACGCCGTGGTCATCGCGGACATGAACATGCCGCGCTGCGACGGGTTGGAACTCCTCAAGAAGATCCGCAAGGCGTTCCCCTCCGTCGTGCCCATCATGATCACCGGCTTCGGCAAGATCGAGTCGGCGGTGGAAGCGGTGAAGCTCGGCGCCGCGGACTATCTCACCAAGCCCATCGTCGACGACGAACTGCGCATCGCGGTGAACAAGGCGCTGCGCCAGCACGCGCTGCTGGCGGAGAATCAGACACTGAAGGCGCAGCTCACCGAGCGCTTCGGCCTGGGCAATCTCGTCGGCGCGGATTTCCGCATGCAGAAGGTGTACGACCTGGTCGAGGCCGTCGCCGAGAGCAAGACCACCGTGCTGATCGAAGGCGAAAGCGGCACAGGCAAGACGATGGTGGCCCGCGCGATTCACGCCCGCAGCCAGCGCCGAACCGGGCCCTTCGTCACGTTCTCCTGCGGCTCGATTCCCGAGACGCTGCTGGAGAGCGAACTGTTCGGCCACATGAAAGGCGCGTTCACCGGCGCGGATGCCGACAAGCCCGGCAAGTGCCTGGCGGCGAACGGAGGCACGCTGTTCATCGATGAAATCAACAGCGCCACGCCGGCGCTGCAACTGAAGCTGCTCCGCGTGCTGCAGGAAAAGCAGTTCGAACCGATCGGTTCGACGAAGACGGTGCACGTGGATGTGCGCTTCGTGCTGGCGACGAATCAACTGCTGCCCGATCTCGTGAAGCAGGGCCGATTCCGCGAGGACCTTTACTACCGCATCAACGTGGTGAACATCCAGATGCCCGCGCTGCGGCAGCGGCTGGGCGACGTGCCCACGCTGGCGCAGCACTTCCTCGGCAAGTACTGCAAGGAGGTCGGCAAGACGATCACCGGCTTCAGCGAAGACGCGATGACCGTGCTGCGCGGGTACGACTGGCCGGGCAACGTGCGCGAACTGGAGAACGCGGTGGAGCGCGCGGTGGTGCTGTCGCGCAAGCCGGTGATCGCGGCGGAGGATCTGCCGGATCGGGTACAGGGGCATCGTCGCGGCGAGATGAGTTCGGGCATCGGGGCGGCCGGAGAAAGCGGACCGGGGCCGGGAGCCGGGGCGGGGGCGAAGGGATTCGTTTTCGTGCCCGCGCTGGCCGAGGGATGGAAGCCCACGCCTCTGGAAGCGGCGCTGGTCGAGCCGGAGAAGCAGATCATCCTCGCCGCGCTCGAGGCGAACCAGTGGAACCGGCAGGAGACCGCGGACCAACTGCAGATCAACCGCACGACGCTTTACAAGAAGATCAAGCAGTTTGGGTTGGATGAACCGCGATAAGTCCCACACCCGTTCGATACAATGCCGCCATGCGAATTGCCCTGATTATTGCAGTAGTCGGCGCGCTGGCGGGCTGTCAGTCCAATGGGCTGGCGGAGTTGGATCGCGAGGTGACCACCGCGCTGCGCCAGAACCAACTGGAAACGCTCGGTGCAGGAATCGGTCACGATCCGAATGTCGCCCCGGTGATGGTCACCGAGGCTCGGCCCGGTGACGCTGCGTATCAGCGCACGCCCGGTTCGAAGTACCCCGCCCCCGGCGATCTGCCCGCGCGTCGCACCGGCGTCGCGCCCGACGCGCCGGCCGACAACCAGGCGACGGAGCGCGAAGGGACGCCGATCAAGCTCAACCTGGAGCAGGCCGTCGCCTACGCCATCGCGAACAGCCGGGAGTACCGCAATCGCAAGGATGATCTGTTTCTCGCGGCGATCGACCTGTTGATCGAGAAGCATTTGTGGGGCCCGCGCTTCTTCAACACGCTCAGCGCCACCGCCACGGGTACGCCCGAGTCCGGCGATCACGATCAGGCTCTGACCATCATCAACGATCTGCGGGTGACCAAGCGACTGCCCTACGGCGGCGAGGTGTCCGTGGCGGCGGTGGTGAACTTCGTGCAGCAGCTTCGCACCGCGTCGACGAGCAGTGCCGATGACTCGCAAAGCGCGGACCTGGTGCTGCAATGGACGGTGCCGCTGATGCGCGGCGCGGGCAAGGTGGCGCAAGAAGACCTGATCCAGGCGTATCGCGATCTGACGTACGCGGCGCGTTCCTTCGAGCAGTTTCGCGGCGACTTCCTCGTGGCGCTGGCGCGCGACTACTTTTCGCTGCTGCTGGTGCAGAACCGGATTCAGAATCTGGAAGGCCAGGTGAAGAACCTGGAGTGGCTCTCCAAGCGGATCGAAGCGCTGGCCAGCGCGGGACGCGAGCCGTTCTTTGAGGTGCAGCGCTCGCAGCAGGAAGTGCTCTTCGCCCGCAACGACCTGCTGCGTGAGCGCGAGGCTTATGAAGCGGCGGTCGACGCGTTTCAGGTTCGCCTGGGCATGCCGACGACGCAGAAGCTCGAACTGGTGCCGGCGATGATCGAGGTTCCGCTGCCCGCCGCCGGCGTGACGGAATCCGTCCGCACCGCGTGGGACTTCCGGCTCGACCTGCAGACGGCCCACAATCAGATCGACGATGCCCGGCGAAAGGCGGAGGTCGCCCGCAACCAACTCCTGCCCGATCTCGATCTGACCGGCAACGTCAGGCTGAGCACCGATGCCGACAAGAAACGCGGCGGCGTGGACCTGGACCTGGGCTCCAGCGCTTACACCGCCGGCGTGGTCTATGGCGCTGCCCTCGATCGCAAGAGCGAAGCATTGCAGCATCGTGCGGCCCTGGTTGCGCTGGAGCAGTCGGAACGATCCTACACGCTGCTGCGCGACCAGATCGCCAACGATGTGAAAGCGTCCATCCGCGAGATCGAGTTGGCGAACTTCACGCTGGATCTACAGACGCGCAACCTGGAACTGGCGCAGAAGCGGCGCGATGGCGTGGTGCTGCGGTTGCGCACGCTGGGGCCGCGCGATTTCATCGAGGCGGAAGACGATCTTCGACAGGCACTGGATCGCCGCGACGCGGCGGTGCGCGACCTGCGCGTCAGCGTGTTGCAGTACCTGCTTCGCACCGGGCAGATGCGGGTGAGCACCGAGGGTAAATGGCAGCCGCCGGGCAAACTGATGGACACACAGCCGCCGCAGCAACCGCCGGCGGCGGATCACGTGATGGGCAAGCGCGACTCGGCTCCGTGAACGACATTGCCCGTGGGTACTTCCCTTGTCGTCGCAAAGGCAGCGATTGCCGTCACAAGTGCCGAGAGCAGAATCGCAAGGCCCCGAATCAGAGGCACTTGTTCGTTGACAGAACGGTCATTTCTGCGTTCTTTCCTCCACCGTCTTTCCGGTTCACAACCCGTTTTCCCCTTTGAAGGAGTTAGTCCATGGCATCGCTGGCGCTGCGCTGCCGCGTTCGCCAGGCGTGATCGCAGGCATACGGCTCGTTTCATCATCACGAGGGATTCGCTCAGCGGCGAGTCCCTCTTTTCTTGCGCAGCACCGTCTCGTCTTCACTACGGCTTCTTGAAACCATATTTCTTCATGCGGTAGCGCAGCAGGTCGCGGGTGATGCCCAGCTTTCGCGCGGCCTCGGACTGATTCCACTGCGATTCCGCCAGGGCCTGCAGAATGAGCGCCCGTTCGTGGTCCGCCAGTTTGGATGTGGCGCCCGTGTCGGCGGGCAAGGCCGGGGCGTTGGTCTGTTGCGCCGCGACCAGGCCGGCGCCTCTTGCCGCCACCTCCGGCGGCAGGTGATCGATCGTGATCTCCGGGCCCGCCAGCAACGTGCTGCGCTCGATCACGTTGCGCAGCTCACGGATGTTGCCCGGCCAGTGATACCGCATCAGGCACATCATCGCCGCATCGCTGATGCGCGGTGCGGGCACGCCGAGGCTCGGCACGATCTGGCGGATGAAGTGCGTCACCAGCAGCGGCAAATCCTCGACGCGCTCCCGCAGCGGCGGGATGTGGATCGGGAAGACATTCAGCCGGTAGTAGAGATCGGAACGGAACCGGCCGGCCTCGATTTCCCTGCTCAGATCCTTGTTCGTCGCGGCGACGATGCGCACGTCGCAGATCAATGTCTGCGTGCCGCCGACGCGCACGAACTGCTGATCCTGCAGCACGCGCAGCAGCTTCACCTGCGTGGACATGCTCATCTCGCCCAGTTCATCGAGGAACAGCGTCCCGCCGTCGGCCAGTTCAAACCGGCCCAGCTTGCGCTCCACCGCGCCGGTGAAGGCGCCTTTCTCGTGGCCGAAAAGCTCGCTCTCCAGCAGCGTCTCCGGCAGCGCGGCGCAGTTCAGCGCGATGAACGGCTTGTCCCGGCGTTCCGAAAGATCGTGCACGTTGCGGGCCACCAGTTCCTTGCCCGCGCCGGTCTCGCCGGTGACCATCACCGAGGCGCGGCTGCGGGCCACTTTCTCGCACAGTTTCAGCACCTTCTTGATCGCTTCGGATTCGCCCACGATCGCCGGTGATTTGATGGATTCGCGCAGGCCGCGGTTTTCCTTGCTCACGCGGTCGTAGTCCTGGGCATTGCGCGTCGCCGCCGCGGCGAGGTTGGCGAAGATGCGCAAGAGGTCCAGGTCGGCGTCGGAGAAATTGTCGCGGCCCTTGGCGTTGATCACCTCCACCACACCCAGCACCTTGCCGCGATCGATCAAGGGCGCGGCGAGCAGTCCAACGGTTTGCGTTCTTGTCTTGGCGTCGATGCCTGGAAAGAAGTTGGCGTTCTGCCGGACGTTGTCCACGCGCACGGCACGGCCGGTGCGCACGACCTGTCCCGCGATGCCCTGATCCGCCTTGAGCCGTTCGCCCTTGATCAGCGCCGCCGCCGGCCCATGCGTCGCCTGAAAAACCAGCTCGCCGCGCGGCTCGTCATAAAGCAACACGCTCGAACCCTCCGCCTCCAGCACCCGTGCCGCCTGATCCGCCACCTGGTCGAACACCTCATTGGGATCGAGACCGCGGCTGATGAGCCTGCTGGCTTCGACCAGGGCGAACAAAGTCTTGCGGTCCAGCGCGGCAGCGTTGGTGACCGGCGTGCTTTCATCGAACGCGTGCATGGGAGTTTCCGACAACAGGTGACGTGCGACATCATACGCACTCGTGCAGGACGACACGATGCTTCCCAATGAAAAAGCACCACTGTGAGGTGGTGCATCGGAGGGTGCTTCGGTTGGCCCGGCACTCACGCCGGCGCCTTGATGTTCACCCAGGTGTGGACGTGCGGGCTGCCGCGGAAATACCAGAGCATGCTGGGCGACTCGAGTT
The DNA here is from genome assembly GCA_964426135.1 of uncultured Phycisphaeraceae bacterium. Taxonomy (GTDB): domain Bacteria; phylum Planctomycetota; class Phycisphaerae; order Phycisphaerales; family Phycisphaeraceae; genus CAYRPN01. Next base: position 14,350 of record CAYRPN010000031.1, read on the forward strand.
GCCAGACATCCCAGACGCCGTCGTTGCCGATGTCCATGTTCTTGAAGTAGGAAACGTGCACTTTGTCGAAGCCGTTGTTGGCTTCGATGAGCTTCATGGACTCCTCGATGTCCTGCTTGCGGAACGGGGCGAGGACGTCGGCCATGACTTTGCGGAGGAGGTCTTTCTGATCCTTGCTCATTTCGCCGGCGGGCAGGCCGACGATCTTGCCGGTGCTGCCGGCGAGTTCGACGGTTTTCGTTGCTTTCTCCGGCCGGGCGCCGCCAGCTTGCAGGGCGATGTCGCGCTGTTTGCCGTCAAGCGCCTGGAACAGCTCATTGGCGCGCTTCGCCTGGTACCAGTAGATGTTGCCGGGGTGATCGGGCTTCTCGTTGAAGCCGCCGGACGCGTGGCCGTAGAAAATCGGCCCGCCGAAGGCGTGGCCTTCGACGCTGTCGCCGTCGCAGCGGCGGGTGGTGTGACGCGCGGTGAGCACGAACTCAAACTTGCCCGTGCCAGGCTCGCCAAACAGCGCCACCGACGTGTCCTCCAGGTTCTTGCAGTTATTGTCGTTCTGCACCTGCTTGAGCACGGCATCCGCGTACTCCTCGCTGTGCAGGCCCTTGAAAATATCCATGACCATCGCCTGCTGGTCGGCGTTCATGTCCTCACCCACGCGGAAGCGCTCGACGATGAACCAGTTGTTGTTCACTTCGCTGCGCAGCTTGTGATCGAACGGGAAGCAGATGCGCTTCTTCTGATCCTCGGTCAGCGTCTTGTAGAGCGACGCCACAAGCGTTTCAGGCTTGACCGCGGCCTTGGCGGCGACAGCGCCGGCAGCGGCGGCGGCTGGTTCCGCGGCGCTCAGGAGGCGCGGCATGCCGACCGCCGCGGCCGCGGCGGCCGTCGTCGCCAGGAAGCGCCTGCGGGAAACGCCATCGCAATCGGGACACGAGGAATCAGAACGGTTCGACATGGAGAGCTCCTTGAAGGGCTGAACAGGCGGATCATAAGTCCAACGCGGCGGCCGCCACAGAAATTGCAGTTGCCATTGTCGAGAACGCGGGCGGCGGGGTCAATAGGAGATTGCAATTCATGATGCCAGCGTCACGCGATGCTGCAGCACGGGCATCAGATCGAAATAGGGCCGCACGATCGGCGATTCCGATCTTTCGAACTCCGCGAACGGCCCGTCGAAGAAGACCCTGCCCTCGTGCAGCATGACGACGCGCGGACGCAGCCGGCGGAGCAGATCCTTGTCGTGCGTGACGATGACCGTGGTGCGACGATCCTGACCATCCAGGTGCGTGCTGTGCGTTAATGCGATCAGGTCCTGGATCATCGCGGCATGATGCGGATCGAGCCCGGTGGTCGGCTCGTCGTAGAACATCAGCATCGGGTCCATCGCCAGGGCGCGGGCGATGGCGATGCGTTTGGCCATGCCGCCGGAAAGATCGTCGCGGTCTTTCTCCAGGACTTCGTCAGGGTTCAGGCCGACCGCTTCCACGACGCGGCGGGCGATCGGCTCGATGTGCTGGGAATCCAAACGCTTGATTTCACGAAGCCAGAGCGCGATGTTGTCGTTAACCGTGCCGGAGAAGAGAGCATTTCGCTGAAAGACGATCGCCCAGTGCACGCGGATGCGGTCCAGTTCATCCTCATCCAGGGCGCTGATATCAATCAGCGGCGCGCCGGGTTGATCGTGATCCGCCACCAATACGCGGCCGCTGTCGGGCTTCAAGTGCCTGAACAGGTGTTCGAGCAACACGGTCTTGCCGCAGCCTGAACCGCCGACGATGGTGACGATCTCCCCGCGATAGATTTCCAGATCGACGCCGCGAAGGACATGGTTTTCGCCGAAGGATTTGTGCAGCGCTTCGACGCGAAGTTCGACGGGCGGCGGTGATGCGTTCGTGATCTCACGCATGACAGACATTCTGGAACGATAGCGGATTCCAGACGGGAGGGTGTCGATCCGCGTCGTTTAGCCGCGGCCCCTTGGGCCGCGCGGAACCGCGGATTCACCGTGGCGTCGTGCGACGCAAGGCGTCGCGGCTAAACGCGCTAGCGGTACACCGTCGGGTCCGGCACGTTCGCCTCGGTGAAGCCCTTGCGTCGCAGCACGCACGAATCGCAGTGCCCGCATGCCCGCCCCTGTTCGTCCGGGTCGTAACAGGAGTGCGTCAGCGAATAATCCACACCCCATTCCACGCCGCGGCGAATGATCTGGGCCTTGGTCAGCGCGATCAGCGGCGTGTGCACGTTCAGCTTCACGTGCCCTTCCACACCCGCCTTGGTCGCGAGGTTCGCCATGCGCTCGTACGCCACGATGTACTCCGGCCGGCAATCGGGGTAGCCGCTGTAGTCCACCGCGTTGACGCCGATGTAGATATCCGAAGCGGCCAGCACCTCCGCCCACGCCAGCGCGAAGGAAAGAAAAATCGTATTGCGCGCCGGCACATACGTGATCGGAACGCCGTGCGACATGTCGGCGGCGGTGCGATCCTTGGGCACCGCGATATCGGCAGTCAAGGCGGAGCCGCCGAAGATGCGCAGGTCGATGTCGGCGATGACATGCCGTGCGACCCCGGCGGCGGCGGCGACTTTGGCGGCGGCTTCGATCTCGAAGCGGTGCCGCTGGCCGTAGCGGAAGGAGAGCGCGTATGGCGTGAACCCGTCGCGCTTGGCCATCGCCAGCACGGTCGCCGAATCGAGTCCGCCGGAGAGCAGGACCACGGCATTCTTGGAAGCAGATTGCGACACAGGGTGAAATCCTTGGAGAGCACACGGATCGTAGCGAGCGGTGCGGGAACGGGCGAATGGGTTGAGGCGAGGGGATTCGGAGTTTGGCCACCGAGACACCGAGGGCACTGAGATCGGAACAAGGCAGAGGCGAGACAAAGGAAAAGTCGAGCGAAAAACAACGCATTCAAACACGAAGGACACAAAGACACGAAGAGCACAAAGGGGAGACGAACGAAGGGCTTTTTGATCAGTGGCTCTCCTTTGTGTCCTTCGTGTCTTTGCGTCCTTTGTGATTCCCTCTGTCTTGCCTGATCTCGGTGCTCTCGGTGTCTCGGTGGTCAATCTTCCGAAGGATCGAAAAACTTTCCCCGCGCTGCGCCTTTCTCCGATAAATGAGGTGCGGACTTCTCTCGCACCAACGTGCTCCATCGCGGTATGATGCGACGGACACAAGGACGTGTGACATGCCCACCACTGCCACGCAGGCCACGGCCGGCCTCTCCCCCACCGTTACCACCACGACCACCACCGCCCTGCGCCGCGCCGGCATCTCCTCCCGCCGCGCCCGCAAGCCGATCCTGCTCCAGGGCCAGCGCATCCACTTCGTCGGCATCGGCGGGTCCGGCATGTCGGGCCTGGCGCGCATGATCCACCAGCGCGGCGCCATCGTCACCGGCACCGATCAGTCCGACGGCCCCACCATCGACATGCTCACGCAGGTGGGCATCGGCGTTTCGCTCGAACAGGCCGCCGAGAGCGTCCCCGCGCAATGCGATCGCGTCGTCATCAGCGCCGCCATCAAGAGCGATCACCCGGAAGTCATCGAGGCCCGCCGCCGCGACATCCGCGTCATCAAGTATTCGAAGATGCTCGGCGAGATGATGCTCGGCCGCGTCGGCATCTCCATTGCCGGCACCCACGGTAAGAGCAGCACAACGTCCATGACCAGCCACCTGCTGATCCAGTGCGGCCTCGATCCGTCCGTCATCGTCGGCGCCAACTGCAAGCAGATCGGCGGCGGATACCGCTGCGGGCAGAGTGAAATCCTCGTCGCGGAAGCATGCGAGTACGATCGCTCCTTCCAGAATCACTTCCCCACGATGGCGGTGATCCTGGGCGTCGAAGAAGATCACCTCGATTACTACAGAAATCTGGAGGAGATCGTCGAGTCGTTCGCCGACTTCGCAAGATTGCTGCCGCGAAAGGACGAAGGCGGGTTCCTCCTCATTGCCCACGAACTGTCGCATCGGCTCACGATCACCGCGGGCCTGACCTGCGACGTGGAAACCATCGGCTTCGCCCCGCAGGCGGACTGGCAGGTCGAAGTGGTGCGGGGAGAAGGGACAGGGGACAGAGGACAGGAGACAGGAGACAGGGGACAGGAAACGCACGCTTGCGCCTCTGCATACGACAACCTGAAACCTGAAACGTTGAATCCTGAAACTTCGATCCCCCTCGTGCGCCTGCGTCATCGCGGCGAGATCGTCGCGCAGTGGCGCTCGCCGCTGCCGGGCGATCACATGTGTTACAACGCCGCCGCGGCAGCCGTGCTGGCGCATCGGGCCGGCGCGCCGTGGGACGGCATCGGGCCGGCGATCGAGTCGTTCCGCGGCCTCGACCGCCGCATGCAACTCCTGGGCGTGCGCTCGGTCGATGGCAGGCACGACGTGCCGATGTCGCAAGGCATCACGGTCATCGACGACTACGGCCACCACCCCACCGAAGTGGACACCACGCTTCGTGCTCTGCGCCGGCACTACAACCCCAATCGCCTGATCTGCGTTTTCCAGCCGCACCAGCACAGCCGCACGCGGTTTCTGCTGGAGCAGTTCGCCGCCAGTTTCGCCGAGGCGGATCTGGTGATCGTGCCGCACATCTATTTCGTGCGCGACAGCAAGAAGGAGCAGCACGCCGTGAAAGCCGGCGATCTGGTCGACCGCCTGCGCCAACGCGGCAAGCAGGCGATGCACCTGTACCCGTTCGAAGCGATCGTGGAGCAACTCGAACTCATCGCGCGTCCGGGCGATCTATTGGTGACGATGGGCGCGGGCGATGTGAACCGGATTGCGAAGAGTTTTCTGGGGAAATAGTCGATCTTGGCGACCAGAGTCAGCGTATTAACTTCGTCATGTACGAGGGTGCGCACTTTTGACGAGCGAATCCTGTTGCATCCTGAATGGTGGTGGCGGGGCGTGGGCATTCGCTCCGCTTGCGCGTCAATTGAGTGACGCACTTTGGCTAGACATTTCTGAAACTCCGCGCGAATACAACTATCTGCTGTTAACCGATTCCGATCCGAGTCATTGCGGCGAGCTATTCATACCATTCGAGGCCATGCGCATCGCGTCCGACAAACGGCTTCTCGCGAAGGTCTTCGCCGCGCGCGGCGTTCCAACGCCGGTGACATACTTGGTTGATTCGCTGGCCGATGCGGAGCATTTTCTAAGGGCTTATCCGGAAAAACAATGGTGCCTGAAATACCCAACCGGTTGTGGAGCAGCCGGGCATCGAATGCTGGTGTCCGGAATGACGCTCCCAAGAAACTGGCCGTTCCCGTTGGTTGTTCAAGAGTTCATTCGGCTCGACCGACCGGAGGTCTATCGACTGTACGGTGCTAATGGAAGTCTGTTCGGCTGGATCGCACGTCGCTTTCCCGCGGGAACCAAGCCGTCACCTTGGGTTGCCCATGTCCGCGGCGCTCGCTACGAACTGGCAGGCGATCCGCCTGCGCAGGCCATTGCCGCTGTTCGTGCGGCTTTGGAGGCGACGGGGTTGCTTGCGTCATTTGGTTGTGTCGATCTCCTTCGTCAAGGCAACGGCGATTGGGTCGTGCTTGAAGTAGGCACCGACGGAATGTTCAACCACGTGGACCGTGACCTGGACAATACGCAACTGGAACTGGAAATTCAGCAGCACATCGCTGAGTCGTTCTGGTCCCGAAAGCAGTGGCGTCCATGGGGAACGAAACCGTGGCGGCCGCGCAGCAGTGCGGTCGGTGTTTGAGGTGCATACAGAAATTTATCAATGTGCTGCCGCGACAGGCCGCCGACTCTCGCGCACCACAGTTGAATCCGTTCGTGCCTCGCGCGCCTCCCGCGCCATCTTCTCCAGCATCAGCTTCGCCACATCGACCGCGATGTCCTGTGGAATCTGTCCGAGGATAATCTGCTGCACCGTGCGGTCCTGCTGGGAGAACCAGTTGATGATGCGGCCGACCAGTTCCTTCTGCGTCATGCCCGTGCGGTTGCGCACGATCTCCAGTTGGTTCTTGGAGCCTTCAGCGAGTTCGATGTTGATGTTCTGGCGGAATTTTGACATGCGTCAGCCCTTCCTTGGACTTGCGTCGGTGCCGTCATCCGTGACAGCGACTGTATTGTGCGCATGATCGTCGGCGATTGCAATCGCGAACTCACCCACATCGCCATTGCCTGCGTTTAGCGACGGGGCTTGCCCCGTTCGGATCGTCTCACACGCGCAAGGCAGAACGGGGCAAGCCCCGTCGCTAAACGTCGTTCGATCCGCGGGGGCGTTCGATCGGCGGCGAGTCAAACGATTCATTCCACGGATGGTTTCCCTATCATGTGGCCATGCATCCCGTCTTCGAAGAACGCCGGTACCTGATCCCGTTCCGTGCGACGCTGCTTGCGCAGATTTTCACGGATGTGCTCGTGATCGGCGGCGGCGTGGCGGGGATGCGCGCCGGGCTCGCCGCGGCACAGCACAGCGATGTCATCATCACCAACAAGGGGCCGCTGGAGCAGAGCAACACCTACTGGGCGCAGGGCGGCATCGCCTGCGTGATGGACGCGACAGACCGGTTCCAGGAGCACGTGGAGGACACGCTGGTCGCCGGCGCGGGGCTGTGCGACGAGCCGGTCGTGCGCCGCGTGGTGGAGGGCGGGCCGCGGGAGATCGAAACGCTGATCAAGTGGGGCATGCGGTTCGACCGCGCCCGACCTGACTCGGAGGAAGGCTCGATCGCGCTGGGGCGCGAAGGCGGCCACCGCCACGCCCGCATCATCCACGCCGACGGCGACGCCACCGGGCGCGAACTGGCGATCACCCTGCACCGGCAGGTGAAGGCGCACGACAAGATTCGATTTTTTGAGAACTGTTTCGTGCTCGACCTGGTGACGGTCGAAGGTCTGACCACCGGCCCCGGCGGCGCCGCGTCAGGAGGACGCTGCGCTGGCGCGATCACCTGGCACCCCAAGTACGGCCTGCAGATGATCTGGGCCAAGGCCACCATCCTCGCCAGCGGCGGATGCGGACAGGTCTACCGCGAGTCCACCAATCCGCCCATCGCCACCGGCGACGGACTGGCGATCGCGTACCGCGCCGGCGCCACGCTGGCGGACATGGCGTTCGTGCAGTTTCATCCCACGACGCTCTATGTGGCCGGCGCTTCGCGATCACTCATCACCGAGGCGGTTCGAGGCGAAGGCGCCTACCTGATCGATCGCAACGGCTACCGGTTCATGCCTGACTACCACGCGATGGCGGACCTGGCGCCGCGCGATATCGTGGCCCGCGCGATTCTTTCGCAGATCGGCAAGACTTCGTTCTCGCACGTGTTCCTCGATTGCCGGCACATCGGCACGGAGCGGTTCGCCCAGCGTTTCCCGAGCATCTTCGCGCTGCTGAAGAAGTTCGACATCGATCCGGGGAAGCAGCCGATCCCCGTGCATCCCTCAGCCCACTACATGGTCGGCGGCGTGCGCACCGACGCGGACGGACGCACCCATGTCGCCGGCCTCTACGCCTGCGGCGAAGTGGCGGCCAACGGCCTGCACGGCGCCAATCGCCTCGCGTCCAACAGCCTGCTGGAAGGACTGGTCTACGGCGAAATCTGCGGCCGCGTCTGCCAGGAAGTCTGCGGCAACGGCCCCACCGCGCCCGCCAAAATCATCTCCGATATCCGCCCCAGCGATCGCAGCGAACTCGACCTCTCCGACGTGCGATCCAGCCTGCGCTCCGTCATGTGGCGGCATGTGGGCATCATCCGCGACGGCGCTCGCCTCGCCGAGGTGGAGGAGATGTTCGACTTCTGGGCCCGCTACACGCTGGACAAGATCTTCGACGACCTGACCGGCTGGCAGATTCAGAACATGCTGCTGACCGGCGCGCTGATCACGCGCTCGGCGAACTGGCGACAGGAGAGCCGGGGCACCCACTTCCGCAGCGATTTCCCGGAGCAGCGCGACGCGTTCCACCAGCACGATCTGTGGCAACGCGGCTGGACGGAGCCGGTGATGGAGGCGGTGAAGTAGACCTTCGGTCAACTCTCCACCCGCACCACCGCCTCGAACACTTTGCCGCGGCGGGTTCTTCGCACGAGGAACTCGCAGCCTTCGATATTGACCGTGTCGCCGGCCTTGGGGGTGCGGCTCAGTTTGGTCGTCATCCACGACGAGATGGTGCCGCGGGCGTCGGGCCAGGTCTTGGCCATGCGGCCGCACAGTTCCGCCATGGGCGACCCGCCGCCGACGATGTAGACGCCGCCGGTCAGTGCGTGGATGTAGTGCGGCAGGCGGTCGAACTCGTCCTGCAGTTCGCCGAGCATTTCCTCGACGATGTCTTCCAGCGTGACCAGGCCCAGCGTGCGACCGTCGGCGTGGCGGACGATCGCCATGTGCTCGTGCTCGTCGACGAAGAACTTCAAGAGGTCCGCCACCGCCGAGTCGGGACTGACAAAGTGCATCGGATGGGTGATGCCGACGAGGCTGGGATCCTTCGGATTGGTGCGCAGGCAGTAGATCATTTCCTTGAAGTTCACGTAGCCGAGAATCTTGTTCGAATCGCCGGCTTCGCAGATGGGGAAGCGGGTGTGGGCGTCGACATGGGCGGCGAGCACGGCATCAGTCAGCGACTGCGTGGAGGAGAAGAACACGACCTGGTCCACGGGGATCATCACCTGCGTGACGTTCATCTGGCTTAAGCGCGAGGCGGTCTTGATGATGCGTTCCTGGTGGGTGCTGATCTGGTCCGACATGCGGGCGATGCTGGCCAGACCGCGGATTTCCTCCATGGTGGCATGGGGGCGGGCGGCGGCGCCTTTCGGTTCGAAGATGCGGTTGACGCCGTGAATCACCCTGATGATCGGCGTGAGCAGCCAGGCGGCGAAACTCAACGGCGGCGCGAGGTATCTGGCGAGCGTGCGGTTGTGCATCACGCCCAGCGTCTTGGGCAGAATCTCGCTGAACTGCAACGTGAGATAGGTGAAGACGAGCGAGAAGATCACAATCCACGAACCGCCATAAAGATCGTTGAACGTGGAACTGCTCAGCGAAGCGCCCATGGTGTTGGCCATCGTGTTGATCACGAGGATGGCGGCGATGGGCCGGTCGATGTTGGACTTGAACCGCTCCCAAATTTTGCCCGTGGCCGGATGCTTGGCGGAGATGTCCGCCAGTTGGCCGGGCGTCATGCTCAGCAGCACCGCCTCGGACATGGAGCAGAGAAACGAGACGCCGAGGGAAGCGCAAACGAGGATGATGAGGATGGTCATGGCTTGTCACTCAATCTGGACGCGGGTCCATAGAGTAGCAAGCACCTCAACGTGCGTTCTCGCCGATCACTGGACTGATTTCACCGCCAGCACGGGCTTGCCGGCTTCGCCCATCTGCGTCCAGAAAAGAATGAATCCTTCGCCGACGGGATTGGCGACGGCGCGGGCATGCGTCGCGGCGATCATCTCCGCCGAGACGCGCTCGCCGCGCGACCAGGTCTTGCCGCCGTCCGTGGAGGTACGGGCGAAGATCGAGCGATCATCGCCTTCCACTTCGTCCCAGGCCGCAAGGATCGTGCCCTTCGCGTCCACGACGATTTCCGGATCGCGCGCCGTCGCGCCGCCCAGACGCATGGTGGGCACCCAGGTGGGCGTCGTGTCCTTGCCCTGCCAGTCACCTCGCACCAGGTGGCATCCGATGGAATCGAGTTTGCCCGTCCAGATCGCCGCGAGCATCGGCGCCGCCTTGCCCGCTTCCGCGGGCAGCGCCACGATGCCGCCGCCCACGTGGGGGCAGCCTTTGAACACCCACTCAAAATCGCCGGCGTGCCCCTGCCGCATCCACGACTTGCCGCCGTCGTCGGACACCGCAACGCCCATGTCGCTTGGTTCGATGTCGCGGTAGAGCACCCACAGACGCGTGCGGTCGCCGTTCTTCGTGATGCGCAAGGTGTTCCAGCAGCAGGCGCAGACGAACTCATCGATGGTGGTGTTCTTCGACCAGGTCTTGCCGCCGTCGGCGGAGGACGCGTGGCGCAGGCCGCGCTGCTTCTCACGGTCATCGAGCCAGACGAGGTGGAAGGCTTTGCCGTCGTCAGCGAGCGCGAAGAAACGGTGACTGCCGCTGGAGTCGTGATCGGCTGGATTCGGGCCGGGGTGCCAGGTGAGCCCGCCATCGGTTGAGACCGCGGTACCCATCGGGCCGGTGCCTTTGAAGCCTGTGCCGGCCACGGTCCAGACCGCGAACAATTGCTGGCCGCGGGCGATGATCTTCGCGTCGCTGCCGCGGTGGTGAGGGACGGGGGCGGCGCCGGAGGTTGCGCTGACCTGGACCGGCGTCCGCCAGGTCTTGCCCCCGTCGGTGCTCAGCGTGTGCCGGAAGGCCGACGCCTTCGCCTCGTCCTTCTTCTCCTTGCTGTTCCCATCCGCCCCGTTCTCGCCGAGCAACAGGTGGATCGCCTTGCCGTCCACGTAGACATCGAGACTGTCGACACTGCCCGCCAAGACGGGAGTGGTCGGTGCGGATTCACCAGCTTGCGCGGCGACGACGAAAAAGCTCGCTGCCAGGAGCGCCACGGTGAACGAGTGAAGGATTGATGTCTGGCGTTGCATTGGTGTTCTTTCCAGGTAACTCTGCTGCGGATGCGTGAGACTGTTCGACGACCGAATCGCGGACCTCGCTGTTTCCAATTCCCAATTCTCGACTGCCCCAAGCACCGATTCCGATCTTCGTCCCTGCACCCGAAACCGTAAACCCTTGCACCGTCCGCTGTACCTGGTGACACGCCCGCATGCCAAGCGTGTGGACTCCCCTCTTTCCCTTGCACGCCGAACAATACGGGACGTGTCACGTGTCACCAGGTACAGCGGTTCCGTCAGAACAGATCCCAAAGCAGATCGGTGTACGCGGGATTGGTCGGATCACTCTGCATGTTGCCCCACTTGGACGGATCGGCGTAGAACGGTTCAACCATCTCGACATACTCGGCGTGCCCGTCGATCCAGCCGATGTTGGGCGAACCGGCGTGGCGTTTGTTCGGCCGGCACTCGCCGCCGTTGGTCGCGCGGGAGGGCGCCATCAGGTGCGTGGAGGTCTTGGCAACGCCGGCATCGTTGCGCCCGCCGTCGCCGTTGCACACCGTCGCCGACGGATTGCGCACCAGTTTCAGCGGCTTCCAGTTCAGGAGCGAGTTGAAGCCGTAGCCCGCCTCGTTGATCAGACCGGTGGCGGGATCGACGCTCTTGATCTCCGGGCAGTGCCAGATGGAATCCTTGTCCGTGTCGGCGTTGTTCTTGCCGACGGTGGTGTATGGATACAGCAGAATCTTGCGGTCGGATCCCGCGGTGAAGCCAATGAACCGCTCCAGCGGATCATTCTGCTGATACATCAGCGACGCCATCGCCAGCAGTTTGACGTTGGACAGGCAGACGCTCTGCCGCGCCGCTGCACGAGCCTGGCCCAGGGACGGAAGCAGAATGCCGATGAGCAGCGCGATGATGGAAACGACGACAAGCAGTTCAATGAGCGTGAATGCATGGCGCGATGTGTCGCGCGATGGAAAAAAGGCATGCGATTGCATGGAATGGTCTCCTCTTGTGTGATGAACAGATTCGCCCCGGTGGATGGCGGAAAACGCCGATCCAGCCCGAAGCATTTGAAGCCGCGGCCGAAAAAAAACAGCCCGCGAGCACCGAGGCTCGCTCAGGCCGCACAAGAGGATGCAGGAGGACCGCGACTGCGGGTCAGATCAGAAAGGTCGATGCCCGCCACGGACTGGTAGGCGGGCAGCGGAAGACAGCCGATGAGTTCGACCGTCGCAGGGGCAAACAGAATCACCACCGGCGTGCCCAGCACGCCGACGCTCTGGCACACGGCACAGTGCCGCGCGCGTTCGCGTTGGGACTCCTTGGAGCGCGAGTCGGTCGGGCAGTCGCCGCAAGCCCGTGCCTTCGCCGCGTCGGCTTGGACATCATCGCAGCTTGTGCCGTGACAAGCGGGCTTGAACCCCGGGACGGTGATAACACCCCGCTCGTGGCCCGGCACGATGATGCCGAACCACAAGCCGAAGATCGCCAGCAGCAGGATGCGAAGGTTTTTCGACTGCATCGTCATCACCACCAACTACGAACGCCGCCGACATGTTCCCAGATTTGCAGTGAGAAGACAAGAGGTGGATCGTGTGAATCCTGATCGTGGGTGCATGACATACTCTGCGGAGGGCGGAACCCTGACGTCAAACGGTTGCACCGCTGCCGGGCGAAGTTAGCATTGAAACCGATGTCTTAATGCCGGCAATTCTTCGCGCACCATTCGCATCACTGACGGATTCGCGCTACTCTGAGGCCTCCATGAAACACCTCGTTCTGCTCGTGCTCGCCTCGCTTGCGATTCAACTCGACTTGCGGAGCGCCGCCGCCCAGGCGCAGCCGCTGCCCGCCTGGATCTGGACCAGCGCCAAGCCGGCCGATAACGAGCGCGCGTACTTCCACACCGCGTTTCAAGTCCGGCCGGGCCTGCTCAAGGCGATCATGCTCGTCGCGGCGGATCGCGATGTCACCGTGTTCGTCAACGGCAAGAACATGGGCGCCGCCGCCGGCACCGACAAGGTCGCCAGCATCGACATCACCGCCGCCATCGCCCACGGCGCCAACGCACTCGCCCTGGCGGCAAGCAACGACACGGGGCCGGCGGGCGTCGCGGTGATGGTCGAACTCTCCCGCGACGATGGCAAGACGCAGTGGCTGGTCAGCGATGACACCTGGCTCGCGTCGGGCAACGAACAGAAGGGCTGGAACGAGGCGGGTTTCACGCCGACGAACTGGAAGCCGGCGGTGAACCTGGGCAAGCTCGGATCGCCGCAGGCGAAAGACTTCGGCAATCCCTTCGCGACCAAGAGCGCCATCGACGCCTACAGCAGTTGGCGGCTGGCCACCGGCGCGGGCAAGGCAACGGATCCGGCGACGATGCAGGTGCCGCCGGGATTCGTCGTGGAACTGATTCGCTCCGCGGGCGTCGGCGAAGATTCGTGGGTTTCCATGGCGTTCGATCCGCAGGGGCGCATCACCGTCGCGAAGGAGAAAGCCGGCCTGCTGCGCTTCACGCTGGGCAAAACCGCGACGGGTGAGCCGACCGTGGACAAGGTCGAAGCGGTCAACACGCAGCTCCTGGAATGCCGGGGACTTCTCTACGCCCACGGCGCGCTCTACGCCAACGCCAATAATTCCAAGGCGTTCGTCCGCCTCCGCGACACCACGCCCGGCGACGCCACGGATTTCTTCGATGAGATCAAGACGCTCCTGCGCACCGACGGCAGCGTGGGCCACGGGCGGAATCACGTGGTGCTGGGGCCTGATGGATTTCTGTATCTCGTGCATGGCAACGATGTGCGATTGCCTTCGACGGTGTCGACGCGATCGCCTTACAAACGGTTCGCCGACGACGTGCTCACGCCCAGCGATTACGACCAGCGCATGGACGGCACGCAGGAAATGACGCCCGGCGGACACATCCTGCGCACCGACAAGGACGGCAGTTTTTTTGAAGTGGTCGCCGCGGGACTGCGCAATCCCTTCGACGTCGCGTTCAACGAAGACGGCGAGATGTTCACCTTCGACGCCGACATGGAACTGGACCTGGGTTGCCCGTGGTACCGGCCCAACCGCGTGAACCACATCGTCAGCGGCGGTGAATACGGCTGGCGCAAGGGCACGGGCAAGTGGCCCGTGTACTTCGCCGACAGCCTCGGCGCGGTGTGCGACATCGGCCTCGCCTCGCCGACGGGCATCGAGATGGGCACGAAGCTCGCCTATCCGCCGAAATATCAGCAGGCGCTGTTCATCGCGGACTGGGCGTATGGCCGCGTGCTGACGGTGCACATGAAGCCGAAGGGCGCCAGCTACACAGGATCGTTCGAGACGTTCCTGTCGGGCCGGCCGCTGAATGTGACGGACATCCGCGTCGGCCCGGACGGCGCGCTGTATGTGCTCACGGGCGGCAGGCAAACGCAGTCGGGCCTGTATCGCGTGCGCTATACCGGGCCTCAGGCGGCCCCGGCGAAACTCAGCGATGAAGAACTGCAGGCCGCCTTCGCCGCCGAGCAGGCGCGGACGACGCGCACCTTCGACGAGCAGGCGCACGTCCGACTCGAAGGCGCCAAGGCCGCCGCCGCGGTGAAGACCGCGCTGGCGAATCTGCGTTCCGACGATGTTTACATCCGCTTCGCCGCCCGCGTCGCGCTGGAGAATCAGGAGCCTGCGCTGTGGCAGGACAAGGTGTTTGAAGAGACGAATGTCGATGCGCTGCTCACCGGCCTGATCGCGGTCTGCCGCGCGGGCGACAAGAACCTGCAGGGGCGGGTGATTGAGGCGCTGCGGGCGCTGCCGTTCGCCGACCTCACCGAGCAGCGGCAACTGGCGGCCCTGCGCGTCTACCAGCTTTGCTTCATGCGCATGGGCAAGCCCGATGGAGCCAGGTCAGGAGCGCTGCTGAAAGTGCTCAGCCCGCTCTATCCGTCGAAGCAGCAGCACGTGAATCACGAGCTTTGCCGACTGCTCGTCTACCTGGGGGAGCCGACGATCCGCGAGCGAACCTTCGCGATGATCGAGCAATCGTCCACGAGTGAAGACCTGATTCACTACCTCTTCGCTATCCGCGGCGTCAAGGGCCAGTGGGAACTGTCGCACATGGAGGCTTATTTCAAGAGTCTGAACAAGGCGGCGTACCTGCATCCGGGGCGGAACTACGCGGGGCTGCTCAAGGCGATGCGCACGGAACTGGCGACGGCACTGCCCAATGAGGTGAAGCTTCGCCTGCAGGCGGTGATGGCCGAGCCCGCGCCGCCGGCGGACGCATTCATCGTGGAGAAGCCGGTCTTCGTGCGCGACTGGAAAATGGACGATCTGATGACCTCGCTCGCCGACGCCGGCAAGGGCCGCAGCTTCACTCGAGCTCGCGCCGCCTACGCCAAGGCGCAGTGTTCCGCATGCCACCGACTCGGACAGCACGCCGCGCAATCGGAGGTCGGCCCCGACCTGACCGCGGTGGCGGCGCGCTTCCCGCGCCGCGATCTGCTCGAGCAGATCGTGAATCCTTCGAAGATCGTCGATGAAAAGTTCAAGCAGTCCGTCATCACGCTGACCGACGGGCAGATCATCACCGGACAGATCGCCCTGGACGACGGCCAGAAAATCGTCGTTCATCCGAATCCGCTCGCCAAGGACACGATCACGCTCAGCAAGAAGGACATCGCCGCGCAGAAACTCTCCGACCTCTCGCCGATGCCCGCGGGGTTGATCAGCGTGCTGTCGCGCGAAGAGATTCTCGACCTCCTGGCCTATCTGGAAAGCGGCGGCAAAGCGGATGCGCCGGCGTTCGGGAAGTGACAGGACTTGACCTCCAATCAATGGAAGGCCTGCCCTTCCCACGACTAACCCGTGGGAAGGGCAGGCTTCCAGTTAAGACAATGGTGACGCTAAAGGAATGCAGTATTGCAACCGATCTTGACAATCAGTTGCGAACAGATAAACTGATCATTGCCGAACTGGCATAACCAGGCGGCAGACGCCTACGGCCATGAAAGTGGCCGTAGTTGCTTTTTGGGGGCAACACGTGCGTATCTGTTACGTCGACGAATCGGGATGTCCTGGTGCTCTCCCATCCTCGACATCCGACGTTCAACCGGCACTCGTTGTTCTTGCACTCGTCATTTCCGCAGTTGACCTTCCGTTTCTCACGCAAGAGTTCTTGAAGCTTAAAGGCGACTTTTTTCCCGGATCAATGCCTCGCAGTGGGTTCTTTCTCGACAGAATCACCGCGGAGATCAAGGGCAGTGATTTACGGCGAAACATCTGTTTTGGGCATCGCCGCGCACGACGAACATCAATTGGCTTTCTGGACAAGACACTTGACTTGGCTGAAAGGTACAACATCCGAATCTGGGGGCGAATTTGGATCAAGGGGATCGCCGCACCATTTGATGGCAGGGCGGTCTACACAAGTTCTGTTCAACGCTTATTTGAACATCTGGAACGCCATCTGGAAGAGGTGGACGACGACGGGTTCGTTATTGCGGATTCTCGAAACAAAGGCCTCAACGTTCCCGTGGCCCATTCCATTTTTACTGAGAAGCATCGCGCTCGTGGAGACAAGTACAGACGAGTCTTGGAACTTCCAACATTCGGACATAGCGACAATCACGTTGGATTACAGATCGCGGACTTCATCGCATCGTCACTCCTATACCCGATGGCCATTCACACCTACTGCGAAGGTTGCGTCACCAACATTCACGTAAGGCCGGAGTATCAGCGGATCAAGGCGCGGTACGCGGAGAGGCTGAATTCACTTCAATACCATTACTACGTAGATGAAAAGCTGGTGAGGGGAATCAGTGTCTCAGACGGCTTGCGACAGTATCCAAGTCGCCGATTGTTTGAGCCTTGAACTCAAGCGAGGTGCGACGCGTGCGTCTCCCGATACTTCCCCGGCGTCACGCCCACGTGCTGCTTGAAGACCACGTTCAGATACTCCGCGTGGCGGAAGCCCGTCATCTGAGCGATTTTGCCCTGCGAGTAGTCGGTCTTCTCCAGCAATTGCCGGGCCCGATCGATGCGCACGCGGACAATCTCATCCTTGGGCGATCGCTTGAGCAGTTTCTCAAACCGCCGCTCCAGGGTGCTGCGCGAAAGCGGAATCTCCTTGAGCACATCGTCCACGCCGATGCCGTCGCACGCATGCTGCCGGATGTAGCGCACGGCCGCGGCGACGTCGCGATCGGCGATGGCCAGGCTGTCCGTGGAGGGACGCGAAACGACGCCGCGCGGCGGGACGAAGACCGTTGCGCCGGGCGCCGGCTCGCCCTTCATCATGCGATCGAGCAGCGCCGCCGCCTCGTAACCGATGCGCTCCGTGTCCGGCTCCACGCTCGCCAGCGGCGGGTCGGACAGTTCGCAGAGCATCTCGTCATTGTCGACCCCCACCACCGCCACTTCCTCCGGCACGGCGATGCCGTGCTCGCGGGCCGCCGTGAGCACCTGCTGGCCTCGGATGTCATTGCAGGCGATCAGGCCGATCGGCTTGGGCAGGGCCGCGAGCCATTCGCCGACTTCGCTTTCGAAGAGAATCCCCTCGATCTCGATGGCGGTCGTCGCCGCCGCGATCGAATCGCGCCGTTCGCCGCGCGGCTCGACCTGCGGCTCGTACACCGCCAGCGGCATGCCGAGTTTCCCCAGCATGTCGCGGCAATACGTGAGCCTCCGCTGCGAGTAATTGGCGCCGGCGAAACCGCAGTAAGCGAACCGCTCATAGCCGCGCTCGCGCAGATGCTCGATCGCCTGCTGCATGACCGCGCGATCGTCCGTTTCAACGAGCGGCACGCCGGGCAGCGCGTGCAGCCCGCGCAGATCCACGGTGGGCAATTTCAGTTTCGCCAGGTCGCGCACCAGGCTTGGGTTGACGATGCGGGCGATGACGCCGTCGCCGCGCCATCGCCGCAGCCAGGGCGGCGCGGGATCGTCGATGGCGCGTTCCTGGTGGTAGATGGCCCAGTTGCCGTGCAGCCGGGCGTACTGCGCGATGCCCAGCAGCAGGCCGCGACCGTAAGCGCGGCTGGATTCGATGAGCAGGGCAACGTGGGGACGCTTGGGCATGGCGGGCAACTTCCATGGCCATGATACCCATCGCGGGGCCGACTCTGGAAATAAAGCGAGGGAGAGCGGATGACGCGGGCGTCACCTGCTCTCCCTCGCGGAGTTGATGCTTGATTGGAATCAGCGAAAGCTCAGGCTGCACGACGGCGACGCAGCAGCGCCACGCCGCCCAGAGCGAGCAGCGAGAGCGACGCGGGCTCGGGCACCGCGGCGGCGATCACGCTCACGCGCACGTTGTCGAATGCGCTGCGGGTAGCGCTCGTCGTGCCGTTGTCGCTAAGCGCCAGACGCAGCATCTTGCCTGCGTCCGCGGCGGTGGCGGTGTACGAGAAGGTGGCGTCCAGCGACGCCCCGGCACCGGGGTTGAAGTTCGCCTGCGTGATAAACGCGGCCTCCAGCGCGGCGCCCAGCGGATCGGTGATGAAGCTGGCGCGGTAGCTGTTGTTGCCGGTGGAGCTGCTCACCACGCCGTCGAACTTGTAGGTTTCGCCGGGGATCATGGTGCCCAGGTCCTGGAAGAGCACGCCGCCGCGGTCGCCTTCGACGCCGTAGATCGTCGTGCCGTCCGCCGCCGCCGGGTAGCCGAAGCCGCCCGATCCGATGCGGACATAGGGCAGGCCGCTGGGAGTAAAGCTCCAGCCGGTGGGAGTCTGGGTGTCGAAATTGTTGCCGGCACTGATCGGCGTGGGGAACTCGAAGCTGCCGTTGACCACCGGGTTCACGCCGGCGGAGAAGATCTGGAAACTCAGCTTGGATTCCGTGGCGCAGCAGCCGTTGGGCTGGGCGATGATATCGACGTTCTGGCCCACCGCGATGTTGGCGGCGACGGCGAAGCTGGCGCTCTGGCCGTTGGCGACGTTGGACTGGGTGTTGACCAGCACGCCGTTCACATAGGTGAGCAACGTGACCAGGCCGCCCGGCTCGCCGGTGCGGTCGAGCGTGCCGCGCAGCGTCACGAGACCGGCTTCACCGGCGCCGGCGGTCCAGCGAATGTCGTTGGTGCCCGTGCCGGCGTTGTTGGGGTGAAAGGAAATCTGGTTGGCGGCGGGCGTGGAGCCATCGTTGAAATGTTTGTCGATGCCCACGAGCGGAATGCGGAAGAAGCCCGCGTCGGTCGCGTCGCCGTAGCCGGGGAAGCCGGCATTGCCGCCGGTGCCGCCGGCGTAAAAGGTGAGCAGGGTCATCGCGCCTGGCGGAGTGAACACGCCCGGCGCGGTCTTGCCGTAGTTCCAGTGGCCAGTGCCGAAGGTGTCGGGCAGACCAAGCCCACCGCCAAACGCAGCCGTGGAATTGCCCACAGCAGTCGCTTGATAGTTGGCACGTAAATCCGCCAGCAGCGCAGCTCGGGCCTGGACGGACAGGCATCCGACAATGAACGCCACAATGAGGAAGCGAACGAAGGACATGGAAATCTCCTTAAGAATGGGTGCTGTGAGGGGAGCCCAGAACTGGTGCATCCATTCCTCGACTCACCTCGCCTTTAACAGCCTAGCGATTTTCCCCTCGCCGCCTAGACATTTTCCAACCGGAGCCTGCTGTGACGACTTTTCTCAGGCGCATGGCGAGAACCCGTAAGAACCGCCGAAGCGTTCCGAACGACCGGCGGCTCATGGAGATGCCCGGCCGCGGCCTCGGCGGGCATGGGCGGTCCGAACCCGCCTGACGCAGAACCTTATCCTATCCGGTAATCGCGGCGTCCACTATTCCGCAATGGCGCGGCTGGCGGCTTCATACCTATCGTGCGAAACCCACCAGCCGACCGATCCGGGGTCTGACGAAATATCTTACCCAAATGGGGCTATTTCGCATTGCAATTGGATGAACACGGATTACCTTAAGGTTGTGGTTCCGTGGAGCGCGGTACAGTCCATTCACCTTTTTCGGAGCAGGAGCTCGCATGAAACTCTTCAACCTTTCGTTCAAGTTCGCTCTGGCGTGCGCCGCGGTGTGCGCTACCAGCGCCCAGGCTCTGACCATCACCAGCGCTGGAAGCAATGTGGACCTCGGCAGCGGTTGGCGAACCGCGTCCGTCGCCAAGAACGACATCGACGGCAACAACGTTCTGGGCTCCGACGGCTACTTCATCGTCGGCAATAACCAGCGGACGAAGTTTCCGTTCTATCTCACCAACCTGACCGACGCAGGCATTTCGACCTTCGGCGGCAACGGCGGCTACGCGAGCATCGACGACCCCAACACGACGCCCGGCGGCGCCCCGACCTTGATCGGCACCGGCACCAAGAACCCGTTCCCCGGCGTCAACGTGGAAGCGAAAGTGTTCTCCTTCGATGTGAAAGCCGGCGCGCCTTCGACCTTCCGCGTCGGCGTCCTGCTCGACAACACCGATGGCACACAATTCACCTCCAATGGTGTGCGCCTCGTGCAGACCGTCGGCGGGGCCGCCAACAGCGGCTTGATCAACACCAGCACCGTCAACCGCACTCCGGACTGGTTCTATTTCGATGTGACCGGCGCGGTGGCGGGCGACAGGATCGAAGTCCGATCCGCCGGCAGCTCCAGCGGATGCGCTTGCGTCGGCGGCCTGGCGTTCGACAACATCGGCGGGCCGATCGTTCTCGATCCCACCAAGCTGTGGAGCGTGGATATCCAGGGCACCGGAACCCCCGCAACGATGTCCGGCATCGCTAACCTCTACGGCGAAGGCAACGTCTGGAACGCCTTCAACGTCGCCCATCATGCCGGCACCTCCGTCAACCCCTCGGCCAATCTCGTCAGCAGCAACGGCGCGGCCTCACCCGTCAACTTCGCCATCACCGGCACCGTCAGCGGCTTCAACAACGGCTCGCCCGACGCCCTCACCCGCGACTACCTCTTCATCAACGCCGGCGGCGCCAGCGCGAACATCACCTGGCAACTGACCGGGCTCGAAGCCAACGGCCTGTACGAAATGTTCGTCTACGGCGGCGCGATCGGCGGCCGCGATTTCAACATGGCGATCGACCTCGACGGTGACGGATCCCTGCTCGATGAAGTCGCCCGGAACGTCGGCACGGCGGGCACCCTGTTCGAACTCATCCGCGCCGATGGCGCCGGCAGAATCATCGGTAACGCCCTCAACAACGCCCGCGAAGGCAATTGGGCCGGCTTCCAATTGCGCCAGCTCGTGGCCCCCGTCCCCGAACCCGCCTCGCTGAGCCTGCTCGTCATCGGCGGTGCGGCCCTGCTGCGGCGCCGCCGCGCAGCCTGATGCATAGACTGTCATCAACACTCGCGGAACGGGAAGGATCGCTCGGCTCACGCAGCCGATCCTTCCCGTTCCGCTTTTTTTATCGAGCAAACCCGTGAACACCACCCGACATCATCCGGATCGGCGCATTGAGCCAGGCCCGCGATGCGGCGTCACGCCATCTCGCGTGGCCGCCGCGTTCACCTTGCCCGAAATGCTCGCGGTGGTCGCGATCATCGTCATCATTATTTCCATCCTGCTGCCCTCGCTTTCCAAGGCGAAGGTCGCGGTGCATCGCGCCACCTGCGCCAGCAATCTGCACCAGATGGGCATCGCCAACCGGGCGTACACGATCGATTATTCCCGGGTGTTTCCGCCGCACCGCGACCTTGCCCTCAACACCGGCAAGGACTGGCACAACCTCCTGCAAAAATACGGCAACAGCGCCGAGCTTTCCCGCTGCCCCGCCATCAGCGGCCAGCAGACCGACTTCGGCGTCAAGTGGAACTGGAAGTACGACGCCCACTACATCGGCTACGGGTACAACGGGTTTTTCCTGGGCCTCTATTCGCACCCCAACGGATACTTCGGCCACTACCT
Source organism: uncultured Phycisphaeraceae bacterium (assembly GCA_964426135.1). GTDB lineage: Bacteria > Planctomycetota > Phycisphaerae > Phycisphaerales > Phycisphaeraceae > CAYRPN01. The sequence goes on from CAYRPN010000031.1 coordinate 35,736, forward strand.
CACCGGACGCATCAACCGCTGGGCCAAGACCACCGACGCCAACTCGCCGTCGCAGCTCATCGTCTTCGCGGACTCGCACCCCAAGAGCAGCGGCGGCGTGGACTACGGCGTGTCCCTGACGCTCTGGTGGCCCAGCATCAACGGCGCGACCGAAGGCATCAACGGCCGCAGACACGAAGGCGCGGGCGTCGTCTCCTTCGGCGATGGTCACAGCGAAGTCGTCATCGACGTGGAGAAGAAAATGCAGCCGCCGTTCGACGGCAGCAGCATCAATATCGAGTACTGGGATCCGAAACAGCGGAAGAGCTGAGGGCAGGAGACAGGAGACAGCAGACAGTAGATAGTTCCGCGGCGGCGTTTGCCGTTTAGCGGAAACGCCGAAGGCGTCTGGACGGCACACCCTGTTCGCACGATGATGGACCAATCATGATCCGAACCACCCTCTTGCGTTTCATCACTCTCTTCATTGTCATGGCGATTGCGCCCCGGGCCCAAGCCGGCAAGCAATCCTCGCCCGACGGCATCACGCACAGCTTCCTCGTCACCGGCGGGGAGACCTATATCGTCGGCGAAGATGACAAAATCACCTGGAGCTACCCCGGCGGCACCCGCGATGGCTGGGTGTTGCCCGACGGCGGCAAGGTGCTTGCCGTCAATCGCAGCAAGAATTTCCCCGGCGGCGGTGTCGTGGAAATCGACAAGGACGGCAAGACCCTCTTCGAATACAAGTGCACCCAGCAGGAACTGCACAGCGTCGAACCAATCGACAACGGACGCTACGTCATCGTCGAGGGCGGCCCGAAGCCGCGCCTGATCGAGATCGACCGCGCGGGAAAAATCCACGTGGACTTCCCGCTCGCCTGCCAGGTGCCCAACGTCCACATGCAGACCCGCATGGCCCGCAAACTTGCCGACGGCACGTACCTGGCGCCGCACCTGCTCGACTTCGCCGTCAAGCAGTACGACGCGACCGGCAAGGTCATCAGCACGATCGACACCGCTGTCGAAGGGGACAAGGACCGCAAGATTCACACCTGGCCCTTCACCGCGATCCGCCTGGACAACGGCCACACCGTCATCGGCTGCACCCACGGCAACCGCGTCATCGAAACCGACAAGGACGGCAAAATCGTCTGGCAAGTCAGCAACGACGACCTGCCCAACGCTCCGATCAAGGACGCCTGTGGTGTGCAGCGGTTGCCCAACGGCAACACCGTCATCGTCGCCTACGCCGCGGGCAAGAACCAGATCAAGATTTTCGAGGTCAACAAGGAGAAGAAAATCGTCTGGAGCTACTCCGACGACAAGGGCCACGGCATCCATCATTTCCAGATTCTGACGACCAACGGCAAGGCGATCGAGGGGAAGGCGAAGAAGTAATCCCGCCGCGGAAGAGTTTGCGGTTCTATCTCGGTTCGCAGGGATCGCTTGTCCGCGTCCATTTGAACTGTATACTTGAACTGTACACTCTGGAGCCGCTGTCATGGAAGCCTCTTTCGTCGACCTTCGCAAGCGTTCCCGCGAGATCATCCGCGCGCTGGATCGAAATGAATCGGTGACCATCACCTATCGGGGGAAGCCTCGGGCGATCATGCAGCCGATCGCCCCTGACGGAACGAAGAGGAGCACGAAGAAGCCTCGGACGGAGGACCAGCCCGCGTTCGGGATGTGGGCCGATCGCAAAGACATGAAGGACGTGGCGGCCTATGTGCGCCATCTGCGGAAGGGCCGGTTCGATGGTCTTTGATTCCGACGTGCTGATCTGGGTCTTTCGCAGGAATCTGCGTGCGGCCAAGGCCGTCGATCGCGCTGACTTGCGGTCGATCTCCATCGTTTCTTACATGGAGTTGCTGCAGGGCGCTCGCGACAAAGGCGACGCCCGTGAAATCAAGCGTTATTTCGCGACGATGCAGTTCCGCATGCTGCCCTTGACGGAAAGCATCGGCCATCGTGCGGCAACTTACATCGAGCAGTACGCCTTGTCGTTCGCGATGCGGATGCCTGACGCCTTGATCGCGGCGTCCGCCGTGGAGAACCGCGAGCCACTGCTGACTGGCAATCAGAAACACTTTCGAGTGGTGCGGGGGTTGCAGGTGGTCCGATTCAAGCCCTGATCGAACCCGTTTGTGGTGCCGATCACATGATCCGGGGAAACGATCAGCCTCATTTCGCCCCCACCTGCTCCGGAAAATCCTTCTCGTAGCGCTTCACCAGTTTCTCCGCGTCATTGGGCACGAGATAAATCTTGCCGCGGATTTCTTTCGTCTCACCCGCCTTCAGCCCGCCCAGCCGAAAGTCAGAGTGCAGGCAGACGATCACGCCCTGGAACAGTTCCTGATATGGCTCGAACGCGGTGGCGAAGATCATTTTCTCATCCTTGCTGAAGCAGCCGATCAGACCGTTGCTCGGCACGATGTCGCTCAGCGGGCGCGGATTCACATCCGTGCGCGGCACGTGCTTGGGGCAGTAAACCTGCCCAGGGACGTACCGCGCCTTCGTCGCCCAGGGCTGCGTGGGCAGCCGGGTGAGTTTGCCATCGACGAAGATGAAGGCTTTGCTGAGGTACTCCTCGCTGCTGCCCTTGCTGGGCACGCCGACGAACTTGTCCACGCGGATGCAAGGCTGGGCCCAGTGCGCTTCGCTCGCTTTGTCCGTGGGATTGTGGGCCTTGAGGCGGAAGTCGATCTCGTCGTCCTTCGCGGTGATGGTGTGCTCGACGATCACGCCATCTTTCAGCGTGTCCTTGAGCCTGATCGTTTTCTTGTCCTCGCTCGCTTCGATCTTTTCCGTGGTGTGGCCGACGACGGTGTGCTTGACCCAGTCGGCGTCGGTCGATCCCGCCCGGCAATACGCTTCGAGATAGTTGATCCAGATATCGCCCGGCAGATGCGGGCCGCGAATCGTCAGGATGTTCTTCTCCCAGGTGATGGTGAGCGTGGGCTTGTCCGGTTTTTCGTCGCCGAGGCAAGCCGCGCGAAAACCGAGCAGGGCAATGATTGCAACGAAGATTCGAACCTGATGACGCATGAGAGCCTCCGTGGCCGGGCGGTGGACACAATGTCGCCGCCGAAGTGGAAAGCAGCAACCGAGAAATCAGGCAACGGGCGCGGCCAATTGCGCGTTCACGACGCGCCAGAACGCCGCCACCGCCGCAGGCTTGTGATCGAAAAAATCTTCGAAGAACCCTGTGCGGTTGAGCACCGGAGGGTAGGCGTACATCTCCCCGTCGTCGCCGCGCTCGTGGATCCAGTCGCTCGGCTCGGTGGGATCGATGACGTTGAAAAGTCGCCGGGGATAGAGGAACGGCTTGCCCGCGTCATTCAGAATGCGGAAATCGCCCGCCTCAATCCCGATCACCAGGTAATGCTGGCCGGGAGAAAGGTCCGGGTAGCGGGATTGGCGGCGACGGAGTTTGACGGTCATGGTGAATCGACGCGCTTCTGCTTGACTTCGAATCGGCCAACGCCGGCGTGCTCGTACCAGTGATACTCGTAGTGTATCCCCTGGATGATGACAACGGGACTGCTCTTCTTCACCCATCCGGCGACCCGCCCGCCGTACTGTCGGACGAGTCGGCTGACGTCGCGAATGCGGCGCCCCTTGGCGATGACGCGAGACTGCGAAATCAGGAGGCGATCGAGCATGGCTGGCAACTCGCGGCTGCAGATTGTACCGACGCTCGCGCGCTTCCCATTACAATCCCCGTATGCTCGACACCTCCGCATGGCCCAATCTCGGCGGGCTGCTCTTCGCCGCCAAACGGCTCGTCGAAGGCATCTGGTCGGGCAGGCACGAATCCGTCCGCACCGGTAGCGGCCTGGATTTTCATGACTATCGCATGTACGCGCCCGGCGACAGCCCCGCCGAGATCGACTGGAAGCTCTTCGGCCGAACCGATCGCCACTACGTCCGCCGCTACCGCCAGCAGACCGACCTGAACGCCTACATCCTCGTGGACGTTTCCTCCTCGATGGATTTCGCCCGCATCGATTCCGCCGGCCGCTCGCTGCGCGGCAGCAAGGTGATGACCAAACTCCGCTACGCCCAGGAACTCGCCGCCGCCATCGCGTTCCTCGCCATTCGCCAGGGCGATCGCGCAGCAATGGGTCTGTTCGCGAAAAAGTTGTTCAGCCACGTGCCGCCAGGAAGCACGTGGGCACATCTGAAGCGGATCTGCGCGACGTTGGAAGGAGTCAGGAGTCGGGAGGCAGGAGGCAAGAGTCAGGAGACAGGAGACGGGAAACAGGGCGCGGGAGGACCAACGACAGCGAACAATCCCGATCAAACGCTTGCGCCTCCGCATTCCCCCGCCGCCCCCGCCGCGCACACCCCCGCCGCGCTCGCCTCCCTCCCCGGCGACTTCCGCGAGTGCCTTCGCCAGGCGCACGCCCTTCGGCCCCGCCGCGGCGTGCTCGTCCTCATCAGCGACCTGATCGCCGACCCCGCCGAGGTTCTCGACGGCATCAGCCGGTTCAGACACGATCATTTCGAAGTCATCGTCTTCCACCTCCTCACCCGCCAGGAACTGGGCCTCGAAGGCCTCGACCACGCCCGCCTGCAGATGGTCGATTCCGAATCCCGCGACCGCGTCCGAACCGACATCTCGCTCGTCCAGAAACGCTACCGCCAGCTCATCGACGATCACGTCCAGTCCCTGCGTCGCGGCTGCGAGGCCAGGGCAGCCGACTATCAGCTCCTGACCCTGAGCGATCCGCCCAGCACCGCCCTGCGAAAGTACCTTTCCCGCCGGGGGACGCGAGCCTGATCCCCGGCACCCCCGTGCCCCCGTACCCCCGGCGCCCCGGCACCCCCGGCCCCCGTGCCCCCGGCACCCCCGGCACCCCCGGCACCCCCGGTGTCCCCCGGTGTCTCCCGGTGTCCCCCGCCGCTTCCCAGTTGCCCGATTGCCCCAGCCATCGGCAATCGACCAGCGAGACACGACCCAGGGAACAGGACACAGGAAGCAAGCCCGCCCTTCCCGAAGTGGCCGGCCACGTACCCCCGGCCAGCCAAAACGCACGCTAACTTAAGCCCCCGCAGCCGCTTACAAAATGACTGCCAAAAAGGTAGGACACTCTGCGGCCACTCGTTCCGGACGACTCTTCCCTATCGAATCCCCGCGAAGACATGCCAAATAACAGCCCAGCCCCGCAAGCAGGCCGGCGCCATCTCGTACCTTACATTGTCCAATCGCCGTGACGAGTTACAGTCTCAAACCAGCCCCGGCCTGGTCCGCGTAGGGTGGGCATCGCCCACCACAGGCCACCCCGCGTGCCCGATCGCGGGCTGTCTTTGGAACGGGGACGTCGTTGCGAACACGCAGCGCCGAATCGAAGATGTCGACGCCTGGAAGCCGCCCCGCGCTCGTGGTGGGCAGTGCCCACCCTACGCCGACGGTTGCCCATTCTGCTTGCTGGTGTCGCGTTGGTCTGCCGCACCGCCGCGAGAATACTGGCTATCTGTGGCCCAAAATGAAGAATGACCCTAATGCCATCTCGAGCCGGCCGGGTTCTTGGCGAGTTGCACGGGACATGACGGTACAGCGAGAAGATGATCGAGTGGTGACAAAGATGTACTCATCACCTTTTCCTCCTCCTATTCAGACGCGGCTGCGTTTGTCGGAGGCGGCTAGGAATTCTTCGGCGCGCCATGCCGTCAATGTCTTCTCGGCCTCAGCAGCATCCCGTACACAAGACATACGCTAGCGCACATATTTCCGATAGCGGCTTGGCTACTCACGAGACCAATTGACACACACAAGCACCCAATGCCACAGAGGACGAACTGCCCAAAGCCGCAGAAGGAACGTCTGATTTTGGCCTGGGACATTTCCGTCGGTCTTGCTGGTAGAGAGCCGGGTGGATCAGACCTTGGATCGAGGATTGGAAAGGCTGGCTGTCTTGATGGTGTCGGGATGAGCGGCGCGTCGTGGGGAAGAATCTTCGACTTCAGTTTCTGATTTATGCGTGCCGCATCTAACCCGCCCACGCTTAACGCAGATTCAAGCCATTTTTTAATTTTCTTCTCTGGAATGCGCGTTTGCCCGCAGGTCAGAAACTTCTGTGCGAATTCAACCAACCTAACGCCAGATTCAAACACTAAATCCCTGTGCATTTGATTGACTAGGTCGTCCGCAGTTGTCCCCGCCTCCACGACAAACTTGATGGCGAGTGAATCAAGAAAATCATTGTCGAGCAGTGCATAATCAAAGTTGGCCACAAAGTCCCGCGAAGCAGCGAGAGCAACCGCCACGCGTTCGATCTGTGCCTCGTCGTCAATCTCATAAACAGACAGCTTATTCTCTTTCGTCTTTAAGTCGCCGAGCGCATCCGCGGTAACTCCGCCGTCGGCACCTCGCTCAGACCATAGCCCCTTGGAAGTTTTACGAAGAAATCGACCCACGAGATGTCTCCGTCAATTGCTCGAGCACCAGTTCCAAACCCTCGCGCACCATGGGAATTGACTCCGAAAGTAGGGCCTCACGCACCGCCGGAATTGCCTTGGGATCGTCGAGGCTTGCTAGTCCTAACCCTGAAGCGTCGCGCAGGTGCGCGTTCCTACAACCAAGTGCACGGACTAATAGCCATCGACGAAACATGTGCGTTCGCGAATCGTGCAACCTTCCGAGCACTTTCAATGCATGGGCACTGACGGTGGTGTTTGTCAGATTGCCGACTATGAGATTTGCCATCGCCCGAATGGCTTCATTGCCATGCGCTTTTATTTGTCTACGTAGATCAGATTCAAATTGACTATCCATTGCGTCCTCTAGATCCTCTGCGCGTGCTGTTCGAAAGGACTCCCAAATATTCTCGAAGACATCCAGCGTGGGCACTACCTTGTCGCCGGTCGATTGTGCCTTCACTTCAAGAGACGAGTACTTCGCGTGGCTATTTATCGAGCCTGTAATCGGAATTACAGCATTACGTACTTGAGTGCTTGTACGAGTGTGAATTAAATCGCGTTGCACACTAGCTATGCCGCTCAATTCCTGCTGCTCGCCGTGTGCCGCAACGCCCGCAGTCGAGGCGGCTACAGATACGGCAATGACAAAAACTCTTGCCGTTTGTCCGACACTTGGGCATAGGAGTCGATATCGATTTGGCTGATCGATTTGAGACCAATAAATCGTCGGATTCAAATCTTTCGTTGCAGTGCTTGCGCTTGTTGCATCAATCATGGAATGTCCCCCATCTGGCTGATTTCGATCGAATTGGCACTGAACTCGTCGAACAAGTCGGGGAGCTTTGATTTCGGCAAGTCTTGTTCAGGCACAGAGTTCACATCAAATTCGAGGCGACAACCATCAAATGGTGATTCGACCGATGGAACAATCTTGCTATCCTCGCTACCGATTCGCATTGCCAAAAGCTTCCACTGCATCACAGACCACTTACTCAATCTGTTAAATCTTATTCCAGGCACGGCGGTCGAAGTGCGCGGGCGGTTGATCTGATAAAGGAAATCTGTGGAGTTGTCCGGGTCAATGGCCACACCTTTTAAATAAGGGCGCAGTTTTTTGTATCCATCTTGCCTTGACGTTGCTGCCAAGATTAGCACGCCGCCCACCGCCACGCGTTCAAGCTGTGGGCACTCGCGCAACCAACGTCGAACCAAATCGAAGAAGTCGCGGGCTGCGTCGGGAAAGGGCCCGAGGAGTAGCGACTCGAATCTTGGGGGCGTTTCAGTATCCTCGGGAGAGAGTGCGTGGTTATACCTCCAATCAATGCGAGACGGTCCTGATTGCAATACAAGGGACCCAGCGTGCCAGGGCCCCTTCTCGATGCGCTCGCCGCGCTTGATTGTCGTCTCGTCTGAAGGTGTCCCAACGAAGTCAACCCACCACCGTTCGCGCTCTTTGTCGGACATAGCCGCTGTGGGAGCCGGAAAGGCCGACAACCTCAGTGCTTCGACCTGCCAACGATCATTCTGGTCAGAATTCGAACTCATTGAGACCTCAGTAGATGCCCAACGATGGGCGTTGCCACATTCAAACGTTCAGTTTAAGGACCCTTCCTATACGTGCAAACAGAGCCTCAGGGTTCAAGTATACACCATCGGTTGTCTTCAGACCTGCCACGCGCGGAACCAAGTTCTCGCGAACTTGTGGTCCTGACCGTGCTTCTGGTCGTAAGCGTTTACGAGGTCGCACCAAGTAATTGGGGCGCGAATGCCATTCGGTTAATCATTTACCTCTTGATTTCCCGATCTTTTCGCCTCTTCATCCCGGCGTGGCCGTTTTAGCGGATCGTACTCCTTCCATCGTCGGCGAAACACCGCCGGGCGTCTGTGGTCGAGGCTCTGCTCCACCACCGGCACCCTGCGCGAATCAGGGCGAATCAGGGCGAATCAGGGCGAATCAGGGCGTCGGCAGGTAGGTCGGCGCGATCGGCCAGTTGCCGCCATTGGCGAACTCCGGCACCGGCGTCAGGCGGGGGTCCTGCACCTCCAGTTGCCCCAGCATGAAAACGGAGCAGTCGACGCGGGCGAAGTTCAGGTCGATCAGGCCCCGGCGGAACGTCGTGTGCGATTGCCAACGGGAGAAGATGTAGTTGCCGCCGCTGAAGTGGCTGTCGGACTGCATCTGCAGCACTTCGTCGTACATCACGCCGGCGTGGTCCGGATGCGAGCCGTGCACCCAGGTTCCGCCGCCCCAGTTCACGACGTCGCGATCACTGGCGATGATGTCGAATGACTTGCCCTGCCATTGCAGGCGGTCGGTGATTTTCATCAGGCCCTTCTGGCCGGTGTATCGGTAGCCGAACCACAGGTGATACGGGGCTTCGATGCTGGTGGCGGGTTTGAGGTTTTCCATGTTGACCTCGCCGGTGAGCGGGTCATTGAGCGTGGCGTTGATCGGGATGTACTTGCTGAGCATCGGCCGATCGTCGTAGATGCCGCCGCCGCCGCCGATGTAGATGTTGCCGGGCTTGGCGCCGCCGGTGAGGTTCGACATCCGCTGAGGAAAAAGATCGCCCTGGTCGGTGGCATAGCTGGTCGCGCCGACGGCGATCTGACGCAGGTTCGAAGCGCACTTGGTGAGCGTCGCCCGGTAGCGGCTCTTGCCCAGCGCGGGCAGCAGCAGCGAGATCAGCAGCGTGATGAGGGAGATCACCACGAGCAGCTCGATGAGCGTGAAGCCTCGGTGGTCCGCGCCGAAAACAGGCTTGTGGAATTTCATGGCTGATGGTTGGGGCAAGACCGGGAAAGAAAACGGCGGAACAGTTTCACCTGTTCCGCCGTGCGAATCATTTCAGTCCGAAGCACCTGTCCTCGGCACCGGTTCATCGGATCGCCCGGCGGCGGCGCATCAGGCCCATGGCGGCGAGGCCGGCGAGCGTCGCCGTGGTCGGCTCGGGAACCGGGACGATGAAGGCGTTGTTGAAGCTCAGGTAGTGCGTGCGAATCTGGTCGGCGGAGAGCGCGGTGCGCCACATCGCCAGTTCGTCGATCAGGCCGCTGTAGCGGAACCCGAACGAGCTTGCCGAGTCGCCGATGCCCAGGCCTTCCGTCGTGGTGTTGAGCACGGAGCCGTTGATCAGCAGGCTGGTGCCGACCTGGACGCCGTTGAGGAACACGCGCGCCAGGCCGCCGGGGCCGTCGACGGTGGCGGCAATGTGCTGCCACTGGCCTGCGACGATATCGCCGCCGGTGGCGACTTCGCGGTTGCCGCCCGCGTCGTTGACGAAGAGGTTCACGTCATCGCCGCGGATGCCGAAGTGGTAGGACGTCTGCGCGCCCCAGTTGAGCACCAGGCGTTGGAAGGCGTTGGTATTGCCCGGGGTCACCGCGTCCGGGTTGATCCAGGCCTCGATGGTGAATGACGGGCTCAGCTCGATGTCCGCCACGTGCGGCGTGCTGAAGAATCCGCCGTTCAGATCAGCCGCCTGCCCGACCATGCCGGGCACGAAGCTCACCGCGCCGCTGGTCGTGAGGTTGGTCGTGCTGGTGCCCACGTTCTGGGAGAACATCGGCGCCGAGTCCTCCGCGTTGCCTTCAAACTTGTAGAAGTTCACGAGGCCCGTCGTGGGATTGGCGGCGTTGGGGCTGAGCAGCTTGGCCCGGCTCTGGAGATAGGCGACCGACTCGGCGCTGTTGTGCAGGCGCACCTCGTCGACCTGGCCGGAGTATTGGTGGGCGGCGCTGCCGACATCCGCCGCCCGCTGGCCGATGGTGAGCGGATCGGTGCCGTTGTTGAGGGACCCGCTGTAGGCCGCGCTGGCGACCTGGGTGCCGTCGCGGTACAGGCGGACGGTGCCGACGCCGTCGCCGACCGCCGCCAGGTGCTGCCACTGGCCACCGACCACGGTGCCGCCGGTGCCTGCCGCCACGCCGTTGAGGAACAGGTTCACATCGTTGCTGTCAGCGCCCTGGATGCCGAAGTGGTACGAATTGCCCACGCCCCACTTCAGCAGCAGCCGCTGAAAGGTGCCGACGCCGACGCCGGTGGCGTCCGGCTTGGCGAAGGATTCGATCGTGAACGCGCCGGAAAGATCCAGGTCCGCCGAGTCCGGAGCGAACAGCGACGCGGCATTGCCGGCCGTCCGGCTGATCACCACCGCCTGCCCCAGGCCCGGCGCGCCGGGCACGAACACCGGCACCTGCGCGCCGCCGCTCGTGTTCAACCCCGACAGCGTATCCGCCACGCCGCCCACGCCCGTGTCAGCCAGCGTGTTTTCGAACTTGTATTCGGTCACGATGACGGCCTTCGCATCGGTTGCCGCGATGGCGATTCCCAGCGAAGCAGCGATGCCAAAGCAGGATTTGAGCAAGGTTCTCATTTCTGTCGTCCTTCTGGTAAAGAGGAATGGAGCGGAATCGGCGAGCCGATCCCGCGTTATTGTTGAAGGGGATAATAACCCATGGGAGGTGGTTACACAAGATCTTTTCGGCCCTGGTCGCCCCCGGTCGCATCGCTGATGCGCGACCACCGGACGCGGCTGTATCGCAAGCCTGACTGTGGTTCCGCGGCGACGAACGCCCGCGGCTCACCATGAAGGCTTGACCTCGGCGAACCGGTGAGCGGGTGCTCGACGCCGGTGGCGGCGAGGTGGCGGAGGACGAGTTTGGAGAAGGGATTGTTGCTGCACAATAAGACGCCGTCAGAATAACCATTGATGCCAAAGTCATGGTGCCGAAGATTTTGCAGGCCTGAACATTCTCGCCAGTTGTTCCGTAGTTATTGCTGTCATTAACCGACCTCAATCCTCGATGCCGTGTGCAAAGGAGCCCGCCATGAGTCGCAGTTCCAACGATGATCGTTCGGACCGCTACAACCCGAACAACGATGCCTACGAAGCTGCTGAGGCGAACGAAGCCAACCAGCGTGGAGACTACGATGATGACGATTGGGACGGGAATTCATCCGGGCAGCGATCCCCCGACGCGCAAATGATGTGCGACGCAAAGTTCACGACACAGCGCATCTGTGTTTTCCGGCCCGGGGAACGCGTTAACCTAGGACGCCTCTCCCCTTCGGAAGCGGAGCAATGCGGCTCGCGACTTATCGACCGACTCTCCCATTTCTTGGATATGTTTGACACGCTTGTTCGAACAAGTTGGGAACACGCTTTTGAAACCGATGAAAGCCAATCCGCGCGTCAAATGGCCATCGATCGGCTTCGCAGATTTGAAAATGAGAACCCGTACGGCGCAGTCAAGGAGAATCAGTGGGGCTCGAAAGAGAAATCGGATTTGCAGCATGCACTTGACAATGCGCGAGCAGAATTATTGTGGGCTACTACGCGAAAAGGCGGTGCGGAACTCTATCGCTCGCCCCATTTTCCGGACGGTTCATGCATGCGCGTTCCAGATGCACAGACAACATCTCTCGGTTGGCGCGAACTGTTGCAGCGGCTCGAGTCGCTGCTGAAACGAGCGGCCGAACAAACATCGAAACGTCCATTCTCCTTGACGTTCTCGCCGCACAAAAAAGGCTCTTTAGCTCCATGTCAGTCCCCTGATCCTGGTCAAATCAACACTCAACATTTTGCCAGTGACGAGGAATTGATCCGATTCCTGCGAGATTCTGTGCAACAGGCCGAAAAGTCCGCTCACTACAGTGAAGTCGTCCGGGATCATGTTCTTGGATTCCGTGCAGAACCCCAAGCAACTGGCATCAACCCGTCGGTGGTCCGAACGTCACTCGACGCACTCAGTGCGATCCGCATGCTCGTTTCGACATTCCACGACAGTTGGGACATTCGGCCGATTCTGACAACGCTAATCCACGCTACGAGGAACGCCGAGTGGGTCGAAGCGAGTGCGTGTGTTTTTGGGGTCAAATACGTCACGAACGAGTATCCATTGGTCGCCCATTTAAACGCCGATACACCGTATGAGGCGCGGGCTCTGCACGGAATGTTCCGTCAGCGCGGTTTTCGTGCAATCGTGTTAAGGACGCCGCGCGTCCCAAGAGAGAAGTTGGGGTGACGCCTTCGCGTCGGCTCGGCCCCACCCAGAGTAAACCCGAAAGCGCGACGTTGGTGTCAAGGACGGCCCGCATCGCCGACAGCCCCCTTGCGCTTCTCTCGACGGGAAGCGTGAACTTCCTGGCTGATCTCGCTGAGTTCCATCGGCTCGCCCGGCGTCTGCGTCACGCGATCCAGGTGCGCATCAAGCCGGCGGCGGCGCATCTCATCGGCCAGCAGCGACTGGATGATCTGCGGCGTCAGCAGCCCGGCGGCACGCATGGCACGCGCGACGTTGTCAGGCAGTTCGAGTTGGATATTGATGGCGGTCACGCGAATGAATTGTAGCGGGGCAATGTTGAAATTCACTGGGTGATGATTCCACGTCGCTTCTCACCCATTCGAACTCGCGCACCCACTCACCCGCTCACCCACTCACGCGCCTCCCCTTTCCCGGCCCTCACCCCAGCCCTCTCCCGGAGGGAGAGGGGGCCGGAGTCGATCACCCCATTTCAACCCTACGCCTTCACCCCAACTGCCGATCCAGCACCCGATACCCCACCGCTTCCGCGACGTGTTGCTGCTGCACGTTCTCGCTGCCTTCCAGATCCGCGATGGTGCGGGCGACGCGGCGGATCTTGTCGTAGGCGCGGGCGCTTAAGCCCAGTTCCGTCATCGCCTGCTTGAGCACTTCTTTGCCGGCGTTGTCGAGGGCGGCGTGCTGGTCGAGTTCCTTGCCGCTGAGCGTGCTGTTGGGCCGCGGGGCCACTCCCGGGGGGCCGTTGCGTTTGGTCTGGATCGCGCGGGCGGCGAGGACCATGCTCCGCATCGTCGCCGAGTCGGTGCCGCGCGGGGCGTTGCCGGTGAGCTGGTGATGCGGCACGGCCGGCACTTCGACATGAATATCGATGCGGTCGATCAGGGGCTTGCTGAGGCGCGAAAGATAGTTGTCCATCTGCCGCTGGCTGTATTCGTCGGTGGGCTTGGTGCCCTTGGCGGTGGGGTTCATCGCGGCCACGAGCATGAAGCGGGCGGGGAACTTCAACGAGGAATGAATTCGGCTGATGGTGACGTAGCCGTCTTCGAGCGGCTGCCTCATGGTTTCGAGGACGGGTCGCGGGAACTCGGGCATCTCGTCGAGGAAGAGGACGCCGTGATGGGCGAGGCTGACCTCGCCGGGGCGCGGGATGGCGCCGCCGCCGATGATGGCGATGGAGCTGGCGGTGTGGTGGGGCGTGCGGACGGGCCGGCGGGTGAGCAGGGGCTGGCCCTTGGGTATCTGGCCGACGCAGGAGTAGATGCGGGTGACATCGAGCGCTTCCTCGCGCGAGAGCGGCGGCAATATCCCTGGCAAAGCCTTCGCCATCATGGTTTTGCCGGTGCCTTGCGGACCGATCATGAGAATATTGTGCTGGCCGGTGGCGGCAAGAACCATGGCGCGCTTGGCGGATTCCTGGCCGCGGATGTCGGCGAAATCGACGGTGGCCTGGCCATCGCCCAGGAGGGAATCGACATCGACGTGCGGCTGCGGCTCGATGGTGAGCTGGTCATTGAGAAAACCGACGACCGCGGCAAGCGTGTCGGCGGGATACACGTTGATCGTGCCCACGGCTGCGGCTTCGGGCGCGCTGTCGGTGGGGACGACGATGCCCTCGACGCCGAGCTTGCCCGCGAGGATCGCCATGTTGATGATGCCGTTGACGGGACGCAACCGGCCGTCGAGCGCAAGTTCGCCGGCAAAGAGAAGATTGCGATGCTTTTGCGTCTGCACGACCTGCTCAGCCACGAGCAGGCCCACGGCGATGGGCAGATCGTAAAGCGGGCCTTCCTTGCGCACATCGGCAGGCGCGAGGTTGACGAGCATGCGAGCCATCGGAAAGGGATAGCCGCTGTTGCCGATGGCGGAGCGCACGCGTTCGATGGATTCCTTCACCGCGGCATCGGGCAGGCCAACGATGGTGGTTTTTGCCAAACCACGGTCGGCGACATCGACTTCAATCTCGCACGGAATAGGGTCGATGCCCTGCAGGATGAAGCTATGGACTTGGGCAAGCATCGGGCAGGAGTTTAGCACATGCGGAAAGGGGCGGAGGGAAGGAGGGACTGAGGGACTGAGGGGCTGAGGGACTGAGGGACTGAGGGACTGAGGGGCGGAGCGAGAGAGCGAAGTCGCGCGTCAACGCCTTGATTGTTTCCCCTCATCCCTCCGTCCCTCCGTCCCTCTGTCCCTTCGTCCCTCCGTCCCTCCGTCCCTTCGTCCCTCCGTCCCTCCGTCCCTT
>CAYRPN010000032.1:0-50079 GCA_964426135.1 uncultured Phycisphaeraceae bacterium
GGCCGGGGGCCGGGGGCCGGGGGCCGGGGGCCGGGGGCCGGGGGCCGGGGGCCGGGGGCCGGTTTTTCAGTGGATCAACCGCATTTTTCCGAAATCGGGGAACATGGGCGTTTTTCGAGGCGAAAACCCCACTGGTGATGGGAAATAGACGAAAAACGCCTTGCCCATCATGAGTCGGCGCGGCACCACGCCGGTGGCTTCGTAGTAATCCTTGCCCTGGGCGAAAGCGTTCTGAAGAACCCACGGATCCACCTGGTTCCACTCCCGGCTGTCGGCGCTGAAGGGGCTGTTGTCGCCGAGGCAGAAGAACTCGTCCTCGGCCAGAAAGACGGGTGATCCGGCCGGCCCAGCGCCGTTCTCCCCCGGCACCACCGTGCTCTTGCCCATCTCCCGCCCCGCGCCGCCCATGTAATGCAGGTCACGGTCCAGTTCGACCCGGTGAACGGTCACCGGGCTGCCGGACACCTCGATCGCCACATCAGGCACGAGCAGCCGGCGGATATGGGCGGTATCCACGCGCAGGGGCTCGCCGCCATTGGGATTCTCGATCAGTTCGCCGGGCGGCGCGCGCTTGATGAGGTCAGGCATCGCCAGGTCGAACCGCTTGAAAATCACGCGCTGGCCATCCACCCACACCGACGCCTCCTGGTCGACGTACCAGAGCTCGACATCGCGTGTCCTGCCGGCGACGGAAGCGGAGACGGTCGCGGTGGCGATAGGTTCGCGCTGGTCGCTGCGGGTGAGCGAAACATTGCCTTGCGCGTCGATGCCGGCCGAGAGTTGCCGCATGACGCCGCGCGGATCGTCGAGCCGGGCGGTGGTGCGCAGGCTGATGGCGAGGCCGCCCTGCTGGGGCTGGAAGCCGGCGGATAGGCGGATGTCCTCGATGGGAATGACGATGGCGCCGCGTTTCTGGCCATAGGGAAACGAGCCTGCGGTTCCCTGCAACCACATGCGTGCGAAGTCGAAGCGAATCTCACCCAGTTGATCGGACTCGAATCGGTAGCCGCTGGCGGTCGACAGATCGTCACCGGGCAGGCCGCTGCGTTTCCACGCGGCCGCGTTGCCGCGCTGCCCGGCGACCCAGGGCAGCCTCCAGCGACCGCCGCGATTGGCGGGCTTTTCCTCGCCGGCGTCCAGCGGCACATACTGGCTGTGATAGATCGGCTGCCAGACCGCGTTCTGCACCTGGATCGCGTGCGGGTTCTCCTTCGGATCCGTCTTGCGGGCAATGAGCCAGCCCTCGTCATCCTGCCAGTTGCCATCGCGTTTCGGCGTGGCGTTGTAGTAGATGTTGCCCTCGTAGATCATCGTGTCCTGACCGGGCAGGCCGACGAGGCGCTTGATGAAATTCGTCTGCGGCTTGTGCGGAGCGCGGAACACCACCACGTCCCACCTCTGCGGCTCGAAAATGCTGTAGAGATATTTATGCACCAGGATGCGGTCGCCCGCGCTGACGTACGTGTCCCGCAGCACAGGCTGCTGGTACAGGCACATCGGGCAGGCGTACGGCTCATCGCGATTCAGTTGCCGGCCGTTCACCGGTTGCGATGGAAGCGTGGCGGGGGTGTCGACGGTGAAGTGGTAGCCGCACTGTTCGCAAGTGATGCGCAGGTGCTCACCCATCAGGGTCGGCGCCATCGAGCCGGTTGGAATGACGAAGGCTTCCACCACGTAGGCGCGGAAGACGAAAGCGAGAATGAATGCGATGACGATGGACTCGAACGTCTCCTTGATCGAGTCGTCCTGGAGTTTCTCCACGGGCGCCGACGGAGGCGGAATCGCCGGCAGCGGTGCGGTGATGGTTTCGTCGACCATAGTCGTGCGATTGTATCGGGAAGGATCAGCTGCGGCGCGGGCGACATCGCTCGACTTGCCCAGCGCGAAGGTAGCGGGCACAATGGTTGTTCGTCGATGCGGAGGTGCAAGCGGAAACACACCCACGCGGTTTCGACGTCTGGCCTCTGACCTCCGACCTCTGACCCCATGCCTCAACTCGTCGTCAGCGTCATCACGATCGTGCTCGTCGCCAACCTGCTCTTGCTGGCGGTGGCGTATGCGATTCTGCTGGAGCGGAAAATCTCCGCCTGGATCCAGAACCGCATCGGGCCCAACCGCACCAACTTTTCCTTCGGCGTTTTGCCGATCAAACACCACAATTGGGGCCTCGGCCAGGCGCTGGCGGATGGCGTGAAAATGCTGCTGAAGGAGGACTACACGCCGGGCCACGTCAACAAGCCTCTGTTCCTCCTCGCTCCACTGCTGGCGATTGTCCCGGCGCTGCTCGGCTGGGCGATCATTCCCTGGGGCGGCTACCTCGCCAGCGACGGCTTTACGCTTTGGAACTGGATCCCGTTCGTCGGCGGCATGACCGTGGAACCCTTCGTCGCCCTCGTCGCAGCCGCGCCGATTTCCATCGGCATCGTCTACCCGCTGGCCATCGGTTCGCTGGCGGTGTACGGCGTGGTCGTTGCGGGCTACTCGTCGAACAACAAGTACGCGTTCCTTGGCGGCCTCCGCGCCACCGCCCAGATGCTCAGCTACGAAATCCCCATGGGCCTGGCCGTGCTCACCGTCCTGCTCATGGCCGGTTCGATGAAGGCCGACATGGTCGTGAACATCCAGGCCGAGGGCACCTGGTTCATCCTCCAGCAGCCGCTGCTGGCGGTGATCTTCTTCACCTGCATGCTGGCCGAGTGCAACCGCGCGCCGTTCGATCTTTCCGAGTGCGAGCAGGAACTCGTCGCCGGCTTCCACGTGGAGTACACGTCGATGAAGTTCGGCCTGATGGCGCTGGGGGAATACCTGCACGTCATCGCGGGCTGCTCGTTCTTCACGCTGCTGTTCCTCGGCGGCTGGGACATCGTGCCCTTCGTCGGCGAGCTGCCCCTGGTCGGCGGCATCGGCCTGGTGCTGCTCAAATGCGCGGTCTACGCGTTCAAGGTGTTTCTGCTGGTGAGCCTGACGATGTGGATACGCTGGACGCTGCCGCGATTCCGCTTCGATCAACTGATGAAGCTGGCATGGCGCGGGCTGATTCCCGTGACGCTCACCTTGCTTGTGATGACGGGACTGTTCACGGCGATCAAGCCGCAGGACGTGGATCAGTCGACCTGGAACTGGACGGCACTGCTATCGAACGCGATCACGGCTGGGCTGGTATTGACGCTCGGCGGCAAGCTGCCGCAAGGCCCGCCGGTGAATCGCCGCGTGCCGCTGGAAGGCTCGCGCTTCAGCGCCCCCACGGCGGTGTGATGCCCGCGATGGGATTCGTTCGCATCGCCGGTTCCGCGCCCGTCCGTCGCCATGGCCATCGGCGATTTCGAAGGCGCGTCTACTTCCCCTTTGCATCCGGACCAGGCTCCAGCGGCGGAACGAGCAGGCCTCCCCCTTTTTCAACCGGCGGCTCCGTTTTCTTCGGCTCGGCTTTCTTGGGCTCCGGCGTTTTCGGATCGGGCTTGGGCACCAGATCGATCGTCGGCCGCGGCGACGGCCGGTTCCTCATTTCAAGCCCGCCCATCATCAGCCCGTCGTCCGCCTTCTTTTCAGGCTGCCCTTGCTGGGAGAAATCCTTCTTGCTCACCGCTTTGCCTCCGCTGGCCATGACGTGGACGCCCACGAACGCCAGCACGACGAGCATGCCGGTCGCCAGCAGTTTCAGATTCAACGACCTGGGGAAAGCGATGGCTCCGATGGCGTTCGACGGCAGCGGCTCGCGGCGGCCCAGAGGAGCCTTCAGCAGCACCACCACGCCCGTCAAGATGCCCATCAGGTCCACCGTCAGGCAGAACGGACAGAACGCTTTGAGAATCACCGTTTGAATGACGACGAACCAAACCCCCGCCAGCGCCGTGACGGCGCCGGCGATGCACAGCAGCATCCACGCACGGCGGCGCGTGACATCGCGCAGGCCGACGCGGGTGAAGAACGTGGTCACCAGGATGCCGCAGTAGAGCGCCACGCCGGGGATCGACACAGGCACGCCGTAGATTTTCGACCACGGACTGGAGACCACGTAGTGACAGTCGCTGCCGACGCCGCAGCCTTTGGGCCTTCCGCCGCCCATCACGGACATGCCGAGGAAAAGCGCCAGCCCGATGGCGATCAGTCCGATGATTCGAATCGCCCATACGGCCGGCTGAGCGTCGAACAACCCCGGCGCGACGGAGCGCATCACCGAGGTGGAGAGACTGAGCCTGCAACCGGGGCAACGGGTCTGCTTCACGCCGCGCAGGGGCGCGCCGCAGGATGGGCAAAGCAGATCGCGGTCGATCATGTAGGCGACGACATCTTCATCGGCGACGTGCGAGGACCGTTTGCCCTGCGAGGGCTGAATGAAGGTGCCGTTGGGAACCGCAGCGGCAGCGGGTGTGTTGGCGGCGGAAAAATAGGGCGCGGTGGTTTCGGATCGCCGCAAGGCGGAGGACTGCGCAGCTTCGGCGAATGTAGGGGCGGCCATTGGCGCCGGCCCCTGCGCTACCGGGGGGGCCGGGGGCGCCGGGGGCGCCGGGCGGGATGCGGTGGTCAGTTCCTGAATCTGCGCAGCATCGAGATTGGTGTCATCCTGAATCAGGGCATGAGCCAGCGCACGCTGGGAGTTGGCCGCTTCCTCGATCGCCCTGGCGGCCTCCGCCTGCTTGACGGGCACCAACTGGCGCGCCTCCTGCATCTCGGCTTCGAGTTTCTCCAGCAGTTGCCGCGTCCGCTCGTATTCCGCACGCCGCGACTCGATCGTGCGCGGCAGTTCCGACAGCGAACGCTTCAACGCCGCCAAATCCGCCACGGCCCGATCGGCACGCGCCTGCGCCGCCTGGGCCGTCACCAGCAGCGCTTCGTACTCCGAGGGCACCTTGCCCGCCTGTCCGGCAGCGGTCTGTGTTGCGGTGGACTTCATGCTTGTGTGATCCAGTGCGAAGAAACGGGTTGTGGACGAAGTGACGCCGGGCGCGTCGTCCGCCGACTCATCAGTACGTGTCAACATGGCTCCCTCGTTCGCCTTTCTACCGGTTTTGGACCTCTGCATCGTAGCCACCAACGTCCTGGCCTCCCCCGGCTTCCCAAGGATTCAGCAACCGACAGACACGTCGCGCCGCACCGGGGCAGCGCTCCGTTCCGTTGGAATCGGTCCGCCAGGGCCTGCAATCCACGCGCGGGCAATCAGGAACATCAAACGCCGGGTTGGACTGGGCCGGTTGTGACGTCTGTGCGGGCAAGACAATCTGGAGGGAACCTTCGTGACCGTCTTCGAACTCGAAAGAGTGCCGGTGCGTGCAATCTTTGAGACGCTCCGTGCGATGTCAGTGCCGGTACATGCAATGTCAGAAATGGTGGCTGCAATGTCAAAGCCGGAGTCTGTGATTCCCGTCGAAATACATCGGCCCTTCGCTGACTCCATTCGGGCTCATCCGATCCATCCGTGCTTGACAGCCCGATTCAATGTCTTGTGCGCCCTTCAGGCTCGCGAGCAATGCCGCAGGACTTTCGCCGGCAGTCCCTTTTCGGCTGCATCGAACCACCTCGACGAACCGGACTCGCAGAGTCCGGCCCCGACAAGACACCGGACTCACAGAGTCCGGCTCTGACAGGGCATCGGACTCACAGAGTCCGGCTCTGACAGGGCACCGGACTCACAGAGTCCGGCTCCGACGGCGCAACGCAACTACCCAGGCCAGCTTGCTTACGCCCCTGCCGTCGCCATGCCCAGACTCATCTCCGGCGCGGCCAGCGTGCTGCCGCCCATCAGGAACTCATCGATCGCGCGGGCGGCGCCGCGGCCTTCGTTGATCGCCCACACCACCAGGCTCTGCCCGCGACGGCAGTCACCGGCGGCGAATACCTTTTCAATGTTGCAGGTGAACTTGCCGTGCACCGCCTTGTAGTTGCTGCGCGGATCGTGTTCGATGCCCAGCAGGGTGCTCACGTGCTGCTCGGGGCCGAGGAATCCCATGGAGAGGAAAATGAGGTCGGCCTTCCACGTCTTGGCGGAGAGCGGCACCTCGCTCATCTTGTAGCCACCCTTGCCGTCGGGGTCCCACTTGACATCGACGGTTTCGACGCCGGCGAGATTGCCCTTGCCGTCGTCGAGGAATTTCTTGGCGTTGATGCAGTACACGCGCGGGTCGCGGCCGAATTTCTTGGCGCTCTCGTCGTGCGAGTAGTCCACGCGGTAAATCTTCGGCCAGGTGGGCCAGGGGTTGTCGGCGGCGCGCTGGGCGGGCGGCTTGGGCAGCAGTTCGAAGTTGACCATGCTCTTGCAGCCGTGGCGCAGCGACGTGCCGATGCAGTCGGCGCCGGTGTCGCCGCCGCCGATGACGATCACGTCCTTGTCCTTGGCGCTGATGAACTTGCCATCGGCCAGCTTGGAATTGAGCAGGCTGGACGTGTTGGCGCTCAAGAACTCCATGGCGAAGTGGATGCCCTTGAGCTCGCGGCCGGGGATGTTCAGGTCGCGGCCCTTGGTCGCGCCGGTCGCCAGCAGCACGGCGTCGAACTTGTCCATCAGCTCCTTTGGATCGATCCACTTCGCCTTGGTGGGCAGGCCGATCTGCGAAGTGGTTTCGCCGCCCTTCTCAGGCTTGGGCCCGCCAACGTGGGCGTTGGTGATGAAGGTGATGCCTTCTTCTTTGAGGAGATTGACGCGGCGCTGCACGACGTCCTTGTCGAGCTTCATGTTGGGAATGCCGTACATGAGGAGCCCGCCGATGCGATCGGCGCGCTCGTAGACGGTGACACTGTGGCCGGCTTTGTTGAGCTGCGCGGCAGCGGCGAGACCGGCGGGGCCGGAGCCGATGATGGCGACCGTCTTGCCCGTGCGCTTCGTCGGCGGCTGTGCGGTGATCCAGCCCTCGGCGAAGCCGCGGTCGATGATCGCGTTCTCGATGTTCTTGATCGTCACCGCCGGCTCGATGATCCCCAGCACGCACGCGCCTTCACACGGCGCGGGGCAGGCCCGGCCTGTGAACTCAGGGAAATTATTCGTCTTGTGCAGACGATCGAGCGCCTCGCGCCACCGGCCCTGATACACCAGATCGTTCCACTCGGGGATCAGGTTGTCGATCGGGCAGCCGTTGTTGGACTGACAGAACGGCACGCCGCAGTCCATGCAGCGGGCACCCTGCTTGCGCAGGTTGTCCTCGACAGGCGCGGTGAAGATCTCGTAGTAGTCATTCACGCGCACGACCGGATCGCGGTAAGGAACAGCCTTGCGGGGATACTCTTTGAAGCCGGTGGGTTTACCCATGATTTCCTCGTCTGACCCCCTCTCCCTTTCAGGGAGAGGGCTGGGGTGAGGGTCGAGACCAACAAACTCACTCGACGCACACATTCACTGAAATTGCTCCGGTTCCGCCTCGCCCGTCGCCACGCGCACGATCGCATCGGCGACAGCATCTACATGATGGAGCAGGTCATCGTTGGTGATTCGCAATACTTTCAATCCTTGTGACTTCAGAAACTCAGTTCGATTCTTGTCGTGCTCGAATCGGCCTACATGGGATTCGCCATCTAGCTCGATGACAAACTGCGATTCGGCACAGTAGTAATCCACTACATAAGGACCCACTGGAACTTGTCGGCGAAACTTCAAACCATTGAGCCGGCGACCTCGGAGCAAGCCCCAAAGGATCCGCTCGGGAATCGGTGATTCCTGACGCAATTCTCGGGCACGCTCGGTTCGCTTGGGGGCGACACGGTGTGGTGGCTTGCGGTCCATCGGGCACATTCCCGTCAGGCTGGGCTCTGAAATCGGCGGCACATGGAGGCCGTTGGTTCCGACCCTCACCCCGGCCCTCTCCCTAAGAGGGAGAGGGGGTCGGAACAATCCATCCAACACGACGCTCGATCAAGCAACGGAACCACAAGGAGGCCGTTGGTTCCGACCCTCACCCCAGCCCTCTCCCTAGGAGGGAGAGGGGGTCGGAGCGATCCAAACTCGCTCATCCATGCACCGGCGCCTCGACCTCTTCATCGTGCTTGAGGCGTTCCATCAGCACGCGCTTGTAGTCGACGGGCATGACCTTGACGAACTGCTTGAGGATGCCGGGCCAGTTGTCCAGCACGTGCTGGGCAACGGTGGAGCCGGTGTACTCCTGGTGATCTTCGACGATCTGCAGGAGTTCGCCGATGTCTTCGTCCTGCTCGACCTTCTCGAGTTCGACGGTGCCCAGGTTGCAGCGCGTGAGGAAGTCGCCGGTCTTGTCCCAGACGTAAGCGATGCCGCCGGACATGCCGGCGGCGAAGTTCCAGCCGGTCTGGCCGAGGATGACGGCGCGGCCGCCGGTCATGTATTCACAGCCGTGATCGCCCACGCCTTCGATGACGGCATAGGCGCCGCTGTTTCGCACGCAGAACCGCTCAGCCGCGCGGCCGCGGAAAAACGCCTGACCGCCGGTGGCGCCGTAGAGACACACGTTGCCGACGATGATGTTGTCCTCAGGCACGAAGGTGGACTCACGCGGCGGATAGACCGCGATGCGCCCGCCGCTGAGCCCCTTGCCCACGTAGTCGCAGGCATCGCCTTCCAGTTCCAGCGTGATGCCGCGACCCAGCCAGGCGCCGAAGCTCTGCCCCGCGCTGCCGTTGAACTTGATGTGGATCGTGTCCTCGGGCAGGCTCTTTTCGCCCCAGCGCTTGGCGACCACGTGCGACAGCGTCGTGCCCACCACGCGGTTGGTGTTGATGATCGGCAGTTCGAGCTTGACGCGGTCGCCGCGGTCGATGGCGGCTTTGCACATCGGGACGAGCACGGTGTTGTCGAGCGATTTCTCGATGCCGTGGTCCTGCTTCTTGGTGCAGTACACGCCGACGCGCTTGTGCGGCCGCTTGGCGGGCGTGAGCATCGGCGAGAGGTCGATGCCGCGGGATTTCCAGTGGCTGATCGCCTTGTCCGCTTCGAGGCAATCGACGCGGCCGATCATGTCGTTGACGCTGCGGAAGCCGAGATCCGCCATGATCTGCCGGCATTCCTCGGCGACCATGAACAGGTAGTTGATCACGTGCTCCGGCTTGCCCGCGAACTTCTTGCGCAGGACCGGATCCTGCGTGGCGATGCCCACCGGGCAGGTGTTCAGATGGCACTTGCGCATCATGATGCAGCCCAGCGCGATCAGCGGCGCGGTGGCGAAGCCGATTTCCTCGGCGCCCAAAAGGAACGCGATGGCGACGTCGCGGCCGGTCTTGATCTGGCCATCCGTCTGCAAGACCACGCGGCTGCGCAGGTCGTTGAGCACCAGCGTCTGGTGCGTCTCAGCGATGCCCAGTTCCCACGGCAGGCCCGCGTGCTTGATGCTGGTCAAGGGCGACGCGCCGGTGCCGCCGGTGTCGCCGGCGATGACGATGTGATCCGCCTTGGCTTTGGCAACGCCTGCCGCGACGGTGCCCACGCCCACTTCGCTCACCAGCTTCACACTGATGCGGGCCGCGGGGTTGGCGTTCTTCAGGTCGTGGATGAGCTGCGACAGGTCCTCGATGGAATAGATGTCGTGGTGCGGCGGCGGTGAAATCAGGCCCACGCCCGGCGTTGAATAACGGATGCGGGCGATGGTCTGGTCGACCTTCTTGCCGGGCAGTTCGCCGCCTTCGCCGGGCTTGGCGCCTTGCGCCATCTTGATCTGCAACTCGTCGGCGTTGGCGAGGTACCAGATGGTGACGCCGAAGCGGCCGGACGCGATCTGCTTGATCGCGGATCGCTTGGAATCACCGTTGGGCAGGGGCTGGAAGCGGTCGGGGTCTTCGCCGCCTTCGCCGGTGTTGCTCTTGCCGCCGATGCGGTTCATCGCCACGGCGAGCGTTTCGTGGGCCTCGGCGGAGATGGAGCCAAAGCTCATCGCGCCGGTGACGAAGCGGCGGACGATATTGGCCGCCGGCTCCACTTCGTCGACGTTGATCGGGCCGTGGCTGCCGCCTTCCTTGAACTGCAGCAGGCCGCGCAGGGCACACTTCTTCGTCGCCTCTTCATTCGTGTGCTTGGCGAATTTCCAGTACGCGTCGCGGCTGTTGCTGCGGGCGGCGCCTTGCAGATCGGCAATGGCCTGCGGATCCCACATGTGGCGCTCGCCGTCGGCGCGCCAGTGGAACTCACCGGGGTTGGGCAGCACGGGCAGGCTCTCGCTCTTGCGCAGCGGAAAGCCAATGGAGTGACGCCGCAGCGATTCGTCGGCGAGCACGTCCATGTTCACGCCTTTGATCCGGCTCGACGTGCCGGCGAAGCAGCGATCGACCACGTCGTCGTTCAGGCCCACCGCCTCGAAAATCTGCGCACCCTTGTAGCTTTGCAGCGTGGAGATGCCCATCTTCGCCATCACCTTGAGCATGCCCTTGGCGACGCTCTTGCGATAGGCGTAGACGATCTCGTCGTCGTTTTCGAACTCGTCACCGAGCATGCCGTCGCGCCGCGCTTTCCAGAGCGACTCGAAGGCGAGGTAGGGATTGATCGCATCGGCGCCGTAGCCGGCGAGCAGGCAGTGATGGTGGCACTCGCGGGCTTCGCCGGTCTCCAGCACGATGCCGATGCGCGTGCGCTTGATCTTGCGGGTCAGGTGGTGATGCACCGCGCCGCAGGCGAGCAGGGCGCTGATGGGCACGCGGTCCTGGCCCATCGCGCGATCGCTGAGGATCACGAGCGAGTAGCCCTCGTCGATGGCTTTTTCCGCCTCGTCGCAGACGCGCGCCAGGGCCGCGCCCATGCCGACTGCGCCTTCGCTGCGAGCCCAGGTGGCGTCGATCAGCTTGCTGCGCCAGCCGCGGTGATCCATGTGCTTCAGCGCCGCCAGTTCCTCATTCGTCAGGATCAGGTGCGGCACCGCCAGCCGGTGCGCATGCTCCGGCGTGCTTTCGATCAGGTTCCGTTCCGGCCCGATGTAGCACTCCAGCGACATGATCACTTCCTCCCGGATCGAGTCGATCGGCGGATTGGTGACCTGCGCAAAAAGCTGCTTGAAGTAGTCGTACAGCATGCGCGGCTGGTCGCTGAGGCACGCCAGAGCCGTGTCGTTGCCCATCGAGCCGACCGGGTCGCGCTTCTCGATCACCATCGGCACGAGCATGAAGTGCATCGTCTCCACGGTGTATCCAAAAGCCTGCATGCGCTGCAGCACGGTGGGCTCGTCATAGCCGTGCGACTCATGGTCCTTCAGATCGGAAAGCTGAATGCGCTGCTCGGCTAGCCACTGGGCGTAGGGACGCTGGCTGGCGACGGTCTTTTTCAGTTCGTCGTCGGGAACGAGCCGGCCTTTTTCAAAGTCGATCAGGAAGCAGCGCCCCGGCTGGAGTCGCCCTTTCTCCTTGACCAGCTTCGGATCGATCGGCAGCACGCCGACTTCGCTCGCCATGATCACGCGATCGTCATGCGTGACGTAGTAGCGCGACGGACGCAAGCCGTTGCGGTCGAGCACCGCGCCGATGTAGTGGCCATCGGTGAACACGATCGACGCCGGGCCGTCCCACGGCTCCATCAGCGCCGAGTGGTACTCGTAGAACGCCCGCTTGTCCTGCGGCATCGTCTCGTGGTTCTGCCACGCTTCGGGAATCATCATCAGCACGCCTTCCTGCAGCGTGCGCCCGTTCATGAGCAGGAACTCCAGCACGTTGTCGAAGCTGCCCGAGTCGCTGGTGTCCGGCTCGCAGACGGGGAATATCTTGGCCAGGTCATCGCCGAAGTGCTCGCTCTTGACCACGCCCTGCCGCGCCTGCATCCAGTTGACGTTGCCGCGCAGCGTGTTGATCTCGCCGTTGTGGCTCATGAAGCGCATGGGCTGGGCGCGGTCCCACGACGGGAAGGTGTTCGTGGAGAAGCGCGAGTGCACCATCGCCAGGTGGCTCTTGAAATCCGGGTCGTTCAGGTCCGGGTAGTACGGGAACACCTGCGCGGGCGTGAGCATGCCCTTGTAGATGATGACCTTGGTGGAAAGCGAGCAGACGTAGAACAGCTTGCCGTGCTTGAAATTGCTCTCGCTGCGGATGAGGTGGCTGGCGCGTTTGCGGATGACGTAGACCTGTCGCTCGAAGGCGTCGCCGCCGGCCGCCGCGCTACCTGCCGCGCCGATCAGCAGCATTTCCATGCACGGCTCGCTCGCCTTGGCGCTGGGGCCGATGTCCGCCTTCTCCGGTTCCTGCGGCACCTTGCGCCAGCCGATGAGCGTCTGTCCCTGCTCGGCGATGGTCTGCTCCACGATCTTCTTGCACTTGTTGCGCTCGCCCTCCTGCTTGGGAAAGAACACGATGCCGGCGGCATATTTGCCAGGTGCGGGCAACTCCACGCCAAGTTCCGCCTTGGCGACCTTGGCGAGAAAATCGTGAGGCAGCGCGGTGAGAATGCCAGCGCCGTCGCCGGTGTTCGCCTCGCAACCGCACGCGCCGCGGTGGTCCATGTTCAGCAGCACGGTATAGGCGTCGCGCACGATCTGGTGGCTGCGCTCGCCCTTGATGTGTGCGACGAAACCGACGCCGCAGGAGTCCTTCTCATGCGCGGGATCGTAGAGGCCGTGCTTGCCGGGCGGCATGAGCGGCTCGTGTTCGTCGGGCACAAAGATTTCGTTCTCGGTCATGGTGAGTCTCCACACAATCTCTGATCAGTTCTCTTTGCTTTGCATTGGCGAGCAAGGCGCCAAGGCCAATGCCTAATGTTGAATGTCTATTGTTGAGTGTTCAGTCCGTCGTTTGCGAGCAAGTTCCCGCCGTCCAATGCTTGTCAGGAACTAGACATTCGAAATTAGAAACGCGACATTAGACATTTGTCTTGGCGCATTCGCCGTTCAGACGCCCACCCCTGCCGCCTGCGCCGGTCCCGCGTGCTGCAGCAGGTAATCCACAAACGCCTGCGCCGCCGGCGAAAGCGTGCCGTCGCTCCGCGATCGCTTCGGAAGAATGATGCCCATCGGCCGATCAAGCTCCGGCTCCAGTTCGACGGCCCTGAGCGTGCCGGCCGCCAGCTCGCGATCCACCGTGCGCTTCGGCAGAATCGCGATCTGATCCGTGACCGCCACGGCACTCTTGATCGTGTCGATGTTGTCGAACACGCTGGTGACGTTCGCCTCCACGCCCTGTTCGCGCAGGTGCTTGCGAATCGCTTTGCCGGCGGGCAGCGCGACCTCGAAAGTCGCCAGCTCGTACCCGCCCAGTTCCGACGCATGCACCGTCTGACGCGATGCCAGCGTGTGTCCCGGAGCACAGACCACGCACATCCGCTCGTCCCGCAGCGGAATCACATCCACGTCGCGCCAGCGCTGCGGATACGAAAGGATTCCCAGATCGCAACGCTGATGGGTGACCGCGTCGTGCACTTCCTCCGGACGCTTGTAGTCGAGCCGAATGGTCACCCGCGGCTGCCGCTCCTCGAACGCCTCTTTCAGGTGATTGAGCAGGTCAATCCCGGCCGAGTATATCGCATCCACCACCACCTCACCGCGCAGCTCCTGGTGGAATGCCGCCAGCTTCTGCGTCAGCCGATCGTAACGCTGAATCAGATCGCGCGCCTCCTGGAAGAAGATTTCACCGGCCGGCGTCAGCGCCAATGGCCGCACCGAGCGATCGATGAGCGTCACGCCCAGTTGCTTCTCCAGTTGCCCCACGCGCTGACTGGCGGCGGACTGGCTGATGTCATGGCGCACCGCCGCAGCAGAAAAGCTGCGCAGGCTGGCGACATCGCAGAAAACACGGAGAGTGAACATGTTTCGCCAGGCATGATAGCATAATGCATTCTTATGTCAAATCGCATCTAAATTAGATTTCCTAATGATTCGCGACCCGGGTTGTCGGGGCCCGCCCAGCGATGCAGCCGCGCTGCGGCCACGTCCGTCAGACCGCTTTCCCGCTATCATGCCGCCATGACCACGACGCCGAACAACATCAGCGCGCAGGCTTCGGCCGCGACGGAAACCCCAACCGCGCACGTCTCTGCGCGGCCCTCGTTTTCCATCGAGCGCAAGCCGTTCGAAACGCCCACCTTCGATGTGATGGATGGCGCGTCGCGGCTGGAAATCAAAGTGCACGAACACGGACTGGTCGCGCTCGTCGACGTGATGCCCCGCCTCGTCCCCGTCGGGCAGACCGCCGATGCCGCCATCGTGCAGTCCGCCCGCGTCAGCTACGGCCAAGGCACGAAAAAAGTCAGCGAAGACCGCGGCCTGATCCGGTACCTGCTGCGGCACCGGCACACCACGCCGTTCGAAATGATCGAGTTCAAGTTCCACGTGGTCATGCCGATCTTCATCGCACGCCAGTGGATTCGCCATCGCACGGCAAATGTGAATGAGTACTCGGCGCGATACAGCGTCGTGCCCGATCGCTTTTACAAGCCGTCGCTCGAGAACGTCCGCGCCCAATCCAAGAGCAATCGCCAGGGCGGCGAGCAACCGGTCGATGTCGGCACCGCGCAGGAGTTCCTCGGCTGGCTCGATGAACTGGAACAGCATTACGAGCGCTACGAAAAACTCCTGGAAAAAGGCGTGACCCGCGAACTGGCCCGCATCGGCCTGCCCGTGAACGTCTACACCGAGTGGTACTGGAAGTGCGACCTGCACAACACGCTGCACTTCCTGTCGCTGCGCATGGACCCGCACGCCCAGCAGGAGATTCGCGACTTCGCCAACGCCATGTTCGCCCTGATCCAGCCGATCGTGCCGATCACCGCCGAGGCGTTTCTCGACTACCGCCTCGACGCGATGCAACTGACCCGCCTCGAAATCGAAGCCATCCGCACCGGCCAGCCGCTGGCCACCGACAACAAACGGGAACAGGCGGAGTGGGAAGAGAAAAAGGTGAAGTTGGGGTTGTGAACGGGGGAAGAGACGAAGAGAGGAAGAGACGGAGAGAAGAAGAGAAGAAGAGAAGCAGAACGGAAGTCGGCGATGTTGCTGCGGCACCGCCGGAATTTCTTGCCACGCCAATCTCTGCCTCTCTGCCTCTCTGCCTCTCTCCGTCTCTCCCTCTCTCCGTCTCTCCGTCTCTCCGTCTCTCCCTCTCTCCCTCTCTCCGTCTCTCCCTCTCTCCGTCTCTCCGTCTCTCCGTCTCTCCCTCTCTTCGTCTCTCCGTCTCTTCCCCTCCCCCTCTCTTCCTCACTACAATTCCCGCACCATAGACTCAGGAACTTCACCGGTGACTTCGACACTTGCCACACCTGCCGCCATCGACCTCGACGCCGTCAACGCACGACTTGCCGGCGGCGACGCCACGACCGTCGCGCGCTGGGCGGCGGACACGTTCGGCGGCGGACTGGTGATGACCTCCAGCTTCGGCGCGCAGGCGCTCGTGATGCTGCACCTGGTCACGCGGGTCGTGCCGGGCATTCCCGTGATCTTCATTGACACGGGTTACCATTTTCCCGCCACGTATGAGTTCTGCGATGAATGGACGAAGAAGCTGGAGCTGAATCTGAAGGTGTATCAGTCGCCGCTGAGTCCCGCGTGGATGGAATCGCGCATGGGCAAGCTCTGGGAACTGGGCGACACCGATGAGCAACGGGCGGCGAACCTGAACCGTTACGACCAGATTCGCAAAGTGGAGCCGCAGCGGCGGGCGCTGCGCGAACTGGGCGCCACCTGCGTCCTGGCGGGCAATCGCCGGCAGCAGACGGAGCACCGCAAGTCGCTGCGCCACGTGGAGTGGATGAAGGACGGTTACCACCAGGTCCACCCGATTCTCACGTGGACCGGCAAAGATGTGCACGAATACCTCAAGGCGAACGGCCTGCCCTACCACCCGCTTTACGACCAGGGCTACAAATCCATCGGCGACTGGCACTCCACGGCCAGCATCACACAGGGCCAGGACGAACGCGCGGGCCGATTCAAGGGCCTGAAACAGGAATGCGGACTGCACTTGCCGACGAGCGCGGATGAAGAGAAGAGCCGGCAGGCGAGCGATCTGTGATTCCCTTTTTTTGCGGCGAACTCCCCGTTTAGCGGTCGAGCCTTGCTCGACGCGGGGCCGCAATTCACGCGCCGTCTACGAATGGGAGTTCGCGTCGAGCAATGCTCGACGACTAAACCCGGCAACTTATTGAACGCAGCTCATTCCCGGATCGTCACCGTGCTGTGCGTTTCCACCAGCAGTTTGTAGACCTGCTCGATGTCCTTCGCCAGCATGCGGACGCAACCAAGCGACATCTGCTTGCCGATGGACTCCGGCTCGATGGTGCCGTGGATGCCGTAGCCGCGCATGCCTTTGGTGGCGGCGTCGGTGCCTTCCAGGGGCAGCCAGTATTCGCCGATGGGATTCTTCGGATCGTCCGCGGCGAAATGCTGCCCGGTGCGCGGGTGCGTCCAGCTCGGGTTCGGCAGCTTGCCGCGAGAACTGATGATGAACGCGCCGACCGGCGTCGAATCTTCCTTGCCCACGCCGACGCTGAAGCTGTAAACGTAGATCGGCGCGCCGTCCGCCTGATGCAGGAAAAGATCCATGCGGAACGCGCTCTTGGTCACCACCGCGTGGAACGGGCCTTTCACGCACTTGATGCGCTGCCCGATGCGGATGCGGCGCGAGTCGACATGATTGATCTGCTCGATGAACTGGTAGGTCGTCTTGTACTTGCGGGCGATGGTGGAGAGGAAGTCGCCGCTCTGCACGGTGTAGACCTCGACCAGATCATCGCCATCCACGGCCCGATCGCCGAAGACCAGCGTGCGGTTGATGCTGGCCAGCGTGTCGCGCACGGTCTGGGCGTCGGTGGCGGTGAGCGTGCCGGCGGCCAGGAGCTTGCTCAAGTTCCTGCGACCTTCCACGAGCTTGCCGTCGGCGATCTGCGTCATGCTTTCGCGAAGCGACAGGCCCGTGGCGCCCGTGGTGGTGAATGAAAGCTTGCTGAGCGACTCGGACACGCCGCCCGCCAGCGCGAGTGTTCCGCGCGTATCGCCGATCGGGCCCTTGTCGGATGCGTCGGACACCTTCGGCGACGTCGTCGACGGCGGCGGCTGGATTGCCGGAGCCGCCGTGGTTCCCGCCGATGCCGACGTTTCCTTGCTCTTGACTCCGCCGAGGGTCAGCGAAGCCGCCTGCGTGAAGTAGTCCTGCTTCGCGCCGCCTTCGTGCCCTGTCACCGCCTTGCCTGACTCATTCTTCGACGGCGGTTCGACTTTCGCTGTCTCCACTGGCTTCGACGGAGCCGGGGAGGGGACGACCGACGGAGGCGTCGCCGAGTTCATCTGCTCCAGCGTGCCCTTGAGCTGCGACATGAAATCAGCTCGATTCACGGGCGAAGGATGGGCGGCGGGAACACTCGGCGCGGACGGCGCCGGCGAGGCAGCCGCGCCAGGCGATGCCGCCCCGGACGACAAACCACCTGGGGCCGCGGGAGCTGCCCCCAGAATGGATGCCATGACCGGCGGCGCGTTGCCGGCGGCGGACGTGGGGGCTTCAGCGGACTCGGATCCCCCTCCGGAAAAATACCCCCACGCCGCCACGCCCAGCAGAGGCACCGCAACAAACAACATACGGCGCGCGGATTTCTGCCGGCGGCGGCCGGACACATAGCGACGGACGGAATCGGGACGCGCTTGTTGGCTGGATAACACCATGACGGATCCTTCCTTGGAACGGTGTCGAAGCCGATCTTCATGATCGACTGGAATTGACGAAAGCATTGTAATCGATTTCGAGGGAAATGGAAGTTGGGGGCGGAGAAGAGACGAAGAGAGAGAGAGAGAGAGAGAGAGAGAGAGAGCAAGAGACAAAGAGACAAAGAGACAGAGAGACAACGCGATTCAGGAACGCGTGCGCACCTGGCCACTGCGTCTCTCCGTCTCTTCGTCTCTTCATCTTCTCTCCGTCTCTCCGTCTCTTCGTCTCTTCGTCTCTTCATCTTCTCTCCGTCTCTCCCTCCCCTCGTCCCTTCGTCTCCCCCACTCAATCTGCTATCATTCAACTGTCTACCTCGCCCACTCGGGTGCCCTAACTTGGTTGCCACCGTTTCGCCATCTCGCCGCAGGCTCGCCTTCACCCTCATCGAACTGCTGGTGGTGGTATCGATCATCGTGCTATTGATCTCGCTCCTGCTGCCGGCACTGGGACGGGTCCGGCACACGGCGCGACAGACGCAGTGCGGAACGTTCCATCACCAGGTCGGCATCGGCATGACCGCGTTCGCGGCGGATCACGGCGGCAAGTTCCCGCTCAACCCGGCGCACAACACGGGCTACGGCCCCGCGCTCTATCAGATCAACAGCGACAAGAGAACCAGCCTGGTCGAGCAACTGCGAGGCTACACCTCGTCGTTCGATATTTTCACCTGTCCGATGAACGACCAGATTCCGCCGCCCGACCATGCGGGCAACACCGGGCCCACACTCGTCTGGGCGTTCTGGTACCTGGCGAATTACCGCAACAGCAGCGGCGCGTATACGTCGAAAGTCACCGGCATGAACGATCGCGGCGACTGGGCGTACTACAGCGACATCATCCACTCCAATGGCGGCTGGGTCGGACCCTATGCGGCCAACCACCTGCGCACCAGCGTCTATTCGAACCCGGTGCAGAGCGCGTTCGCCGGCAGCCCCACGGCGCGCTGGTTCGTCGTCGGCGAGACGACCCAGATTTTCGGCGCCAACATTCTCACCGTGGACGGAGCCGTCACTCTGACGGAGTTGGAAGACATGCAGATGGTCTTCTACGGCAGCCTGCATCACTGGTACGGATGGCAGCGGTGACACGCGCCTTGCCTTGCGGTTCGTCGTTTCTGCTTCGATCCGGTCCGATTCGCTGCCAGTATCATGTCACCCGCCGCCAAGCCGCGACAATCTCACTCGAATATCCACTACTAGGAAACCCCATGTTCACCCAAGCCATCCGCCTGTCCATTCTGCTGCTCGCCTTTTCGTTGTCCGTCGCCACCGCCGACGACGCTTCGCCGTTCAACGGCAAGAATCTCGACGGCTGGAAGACCAAGGGCGACGCCAAGAAGAGCAAGTGGGAAGTCGGCAAGGCGGCGCTCGATCCGCAGAACGCCGGCAAGATCAAGCACGAGAAGGAGGGCACAGACCTGATCAACACCGCCAACGCCGGGGTTGATCTCTACAGCGAAGCGAAGTTCGGCGACTGCGTCATCGAGATCGAAGTCTTCGTGCCCAAGGGCAGCAACAGCGGCATCTACGTCATGGGCGAGTACGAAGTGCAGGTCTTCGACAGCTTCGGCAAGAAGCCCGAGGCCATGGGCGCCGGCGACATGGGCGCGATTTACTCCGCTGCCAAGCCCTCGAAGAATCCGATCAAGGCGCCCGGCGAGTGGAACAAGTACGTGATCGATTTCCGCGCTCCGAAGTTCGACGACGCGGGCAAGCGCACCGCCAAGGCGAAGTTCGTCAAGGTCACGCTCAACGATGAAGTGCTGCACGAGAACATCGAAATGAACGGCCCCACGCCCGGCGGCGTCACCGGCAAGGAAGCGGCCACCGGCCCGATCATGTTCCAGGGCGATCACGGACCTGTCGCGTATCGCAATATCAAAGTCACGGCGGTGAAGTGAAAGGGAGAATCCGCCATGTCTTTGAATTTTGAATGGGACGAGAGCAAGTCGCGCTCGAACCAACAAAAACACGGCGTATCATTCGAAGAGGCTGTCACCGTTTTCGCCGACTCCAGCGCGTTGACGATCTATGACGAAGGACATTCCGTCACCGAAGACCGATTTCATACGATCGGATTGTCCATGTTTGTGAGGGTACTGCTGGTGGTGCATTGCGAACGCGGCAGCGTAATCCGCATCATTTCAGCCCGTCCGGCAACGACGAAAGAAAGGCGGTTGTATGAAAATCAAACCGATGAGTAAATCGGCCGAACCGCCCAAAACAGTCTTGCGCGGCAAGTACGCGGCAGCCTTCAAAGAAGGTGTGAATGTCGTCATCGGGACGAAAGCAGGCAAACGGCGTTTCAAGGTCCGTCGCCAAGCGGATGGCAGCATGATCTGGAAACCGACTCCATGAGTAGGCCATCAATATCCCGCGACCGGCAACTACTTCTTCGCCGACAATTCCCCCACCAGTTTCGCCAGCGCTTCCAGATTCTTCTCTGCCAGAATCTTCGCCACCTTGCCGCCGTCGTCATCCATCTGCGCCAGCGCGGTCGCGGCGGTCTTCCACAGCTTCTCCAATTTCTTCGGGCTGTCCGCGAGGTAAAGTTCGGTGACCGTTTCGCTCAGCTTAGTGAGCTTGATGGTGTCGAAGTGCTCGTAGTAGCGGTTGATGATCTTCTTCTGGTACTTCGAATATTCCTGTCCGCCGGCCATGGGGGGAATCCTGTTCGATGTTTAGCGACGGGGCTTGCCCCGCTCCGGCGGCATGGGGATGGCCTATCGGAACGGGGCAAGCCCCGTCGCTAAACGGAGGAGAAAATAATTGAACGCAATATCGCCGTCGACGTCCCGCGCCCCAAATGAATCTCATCGCTCCACCGGCAACTCCACCACGCTGGGCGACGGCCGGCCCGCTTGGATCGCGGCCATCTTCGCGGCGATCAGGCGGTTCTGCGGCTCGATCTGCTGGGCGTGCTGCAGCGCGATGTAGGCATGCTTGCGGTCGCCGATTTTTTCAAAGAACGCGGCCGCTTTCATGTGCGGGGTCGAGTCCTTCGGATCGGAAAACTGCGCCGCCTTCGCGTACGCTTCCTTGGCGCCGTCCACATCACCACTGCGGCTGTAGAACTCCGCCTGCCGCAGGTAGTCGCGCGTCGTGCCGTAGCGCGTGCCTGCCATCTTCAGCAGGTTGTAAAGCTTCTCGTTGTCGCCCTCCTTCCAATACGCCTCGGCCAGCGCGTCGAGGATATCCGGCGTCTCCGGCCAATCCTCTCGCAACGAGTAGGCATTCTCCAGGTGCAGACGCGCGTCGAGCGGACGCGCCTGCGAGAGGCGGACGAGGCCCATGTAGTAATGCGCCTTCCAATCCGCCGCATCCTGGTGCAGGGCGAGCGTCATGAGTTCTTCGGCGCGCGGATAATCCTTTTTCTCAATGGCCTCGCGCGCCTGCAGGCGCAGCACCTGGTTCGGCGGCGTGTTGCAGCCGGCGAGCATCAGCGCGGCGACCGCCGCAAGGAGCGTGGCGCGAAGGGAAAGGGAGAGCGTGCGAACGGGGATGTGCATTGTGCGACCTCCATGTCAACCGCCGGCAGCGGCGGGCGGGCGAACCCACGGGCTGAAACCATCCATGGCGAACAGCGTTCACAGAAGATTATCACAATCGCCGACGTTCGCAAGAGTGAAATAGGTCAACGCTGCCGCAGCAGCCTGACCGCCTCCGCCAGCGGCAGATGACTCAGCTTCCGCGCGGCATCCAAATGCTTCTGGCAGAACCACTCGTAGCCCCGCGGGTGACCGGTCATGCCGGGCGGAAGATCTTCGTAGTCGGCGAACTTCACGAGGTCGAACTTCTCGCCCGAATCTTTGGCGTTTTCGCAGAAATCTCGATCGCACGCGGCACAGATGGGAGGACGCATTCGTGCATGATAACGATGGGCCGCAATCGCAATCAGGTTCGTCCGTCGCCGCGCGGCGACGGTTCGACCGCGGCGGCTTGATCGACGGGCGATGTTTCCGACGCAGGCGATTGCCCACGGGCCGCCGAATCAGCCGGCGTCAGCGGCTGCGGCGATTCGAGCACCTGCGACATTCGCGGCTGGCCCAACACTTCTGCATGAACGCGTTCGCGCTCCCGATCAATCTGTCGAGGCGATGAGCCGGAGCGCTCCAGGATCGCGGTGGTGAATGCCAGCGCGATCTCGCCTTCATCGCTCAGCGCCACCTCGGCGCCGACGCTGCGCAGGGCCGGCAGATCACGCACAAACGTGGACCGCGCCAGAACGTGGATGTTCGGATTCATCTGCCGCGCCTGCCGGATCACTTCCTCGCTGCCCTGCATGCCGGCGGCGCTCAAGATCAGGCTGTCGGCCGTGGCGACGCCGGCCTCGTGCAGCGTGTCGCGATTGCCGGCGTCGCCGTACACCGCCAGGACGCCGTCGCCGCGCAGTCGCCGGACGGTGTCCAGGTTCAGTTCGATCACCGTCGGCACGATCTGATTGTCGCGCAGCAATCGCGCCACCGTCTGCCCGACGGGGCCGAAGCCAACGATGATCGCGCGGCCGCGTTCGTTGTCCGCCGGGCGCGCCGGCTCAGCGCCGGCGGAGGATGCCGTTGCGCCGGCGGCAGGCTTGAGCCAGCGCGCCAGCCGCGGCTGAGCCATGAACCAGCGTTCCATGGGGCGCACGAGTTTGTACAGCAACGGATTCAGCGTGATGGAAACGATCGACGCGGCGATCAGCGTGTTGGTCGCCGCGTCGTCGAGGATCTTCAGGTCCTTGCCCACGGTGGCAAGGATGAAGGAGAACTCGCCGATCTGCGCCAGCGCAATGGCCACGGAGAGTCCAACGCGCAAGGGATATTTCAGCAGCAGCACGACGCCCAGCGCCGCCAGCGGCTTGCCGATCATCACGACGGCGAGGGTCGCAATGACGAGGCCCGGGGCTTCGATGAGATGGCTGGGATTGAAGAGCATGCCGACGGAGACGAAGAAGAGCACGGCAAACGCGTCGCGCATGGGCAACGCCTCGGCTGCGGCCCGCAAGCTGAATTCCGATCGGCCCACGACCATGCCGGCGAGGAACGCGCCCAGCGCCATGGACACGCCAAAGACTTTCGCCG
Organism: uncultured Phycisphaeraceae bacterium; assembly: GCA_964426135.1. GTDB lineage: Bacteria > Planctomycetota > Phycisphaerae > Phycisphaerales > Phycisphaeraceae > CAYRPN01. The sequence continues at coordinate 22,613 of CAYRPN010000032.1, forward strand.
AGCCCACCGCGATGCCCAGCGCCACCGCCAGCACGGTGAGGGTGAAGAGTTCGCGCGACCGTGTCGCGGCCACGCGCTCCAGCAGCCAGGGGATGAAACGCCCGCCGACGATGAACACGATGGCGACCAGCGCGGTGATTTTCAGAGCTGTCAGCCCCAGCGCCATGAGAATTCGCGTCGCGCCCGATTGCTGCGCCTGCTCCGCCGCGTCACCGCCGAAGATCGCCGGCAAGAGCACGAGAATGACGACGGTGAAAAGATCTTCCACCACAAGCCAGCCCACGGCGATGTGCCCCGTGGGCGTGTGCAGGTCGTGTTGATCGGTGAGCACGCGCACCATCACGACGGTGCTGGCGACGGAAATCGCCAGGCCGAACACGATGCCGGCGTTCCAGTCCCAGCCGAAGAGCCTGGCGACGAGTGCCGCGAGGATCGTGGCGATGATGCTTTGCACGACGGCGCCGGGAACGGCGACGCGCCGCACCGAGAGCAGGTGATCGAGATGGAAGTGAAGGCCGACGCCGAACATCAGCAGAATGACGCCGATCTCCGCCAGTTGCTCAGCGAGTCCCTGGTTCGCGACGAATCCCGGCGTGTGCGGACCGACGAGAATCCCCGCCAGCAGATAACCGACGATAGGCGAAAGCCCGGCTCGATGCGTGCCATAGCCCATGAGCAGTGCCGCGATCAGGCCGCCGGTGATGGTCAGGATCAGATCGAGGTTGTGCATGCTGGTGTTCCAGTTTGGAATGAGCCAGCGCTATTCACTGATAGCGAAGCCGTTGAAGCTATCGTCGGCAATGGTAACATTCATCCGTGGGCAAACTCACTTCAGCAAACTTCTCAAGGATCTCATATGAACACTCAGGTATCTGAGCCGCGCGACGAACACATCATTCTTGAAGTCAAATCATCGTCGGGCACCGCAGTGCTAATCTTTGTCGCGGGCGTGGTCGCCGTCATTTGTGTCGGCGGCGGGATGGCTGGCATCATCAGTGCTCCGGAACATGCGGGCAAAGCCTCCTTGGGCATTCTGCTCGGTCTGGCGGCTGGAGCATTCGCGCTATATGAATACATGCACTTCGGTGAGGTCGACCGATATCTGGGGGACAGAGTCGAATGTGTCACGAAGAAGGGCATTCGCAAGTGCATTCGATACGCCGACGGCATCGCAATCTCCTTTGCAGTCCGCACGGATGGAACGGATCCCATGGTCACGATCAGAGGCGCGAATGGAGAGAGTTTCACCGTCATTGGAGCGAATCCTGGTAGCATGGGCAGTTCCATCAATCCACCAGAGCGCGACCTTCAGAAGCTCTGGGACTATCTTTCGTTCGTTGTGCTGCGACAGATCAAGTCGGCGTTAAAGGGAAAGAGGGCATTCGCTGTCGACGAGAAATGGGACCTCAATAGCGAAGGCATCGTCATAGATGGAAACGTGGTCCCTTGGGAAAGATTGGACGTGGAAGAGAACCAACGAAACGGGGACGTCGACTTTTACGACAGCGGCGATAGGGTCGCGCGAAGGACCATGATGGGAGACAACGTACAGCCCGCACTGACAATCGTGCGCGAAGTTCTCCAGAGGATGGCGGCCGCTGCCGGGGGCTGAACGCTCGTCGCAACGCCTTTTCACATCACCCGTTGCGCGATTCTCTTCGCCGATCGTTTTCCTTCAGCGCCCGCTTGCGCATGCGGATCGCCTTGGGCGTGATCTCGACCAGTTCATCTTCCGCGATGTATTCCAGGCACGATTCCATGCCCATTTCGCGCGGCGGACGGATCTGCGCGGCCTCGTCCTTCGACGTGGTGCGCATGTTCGAGAGCTTCTTGGGCCGCGTGGGATTCACTGCGATGTCGTTGTCCTTGCAGTGCTCGCCGACGACCTGGCCTTCGTAAATTTCCTCGCCTTCCTTGATGAAGAAGAAGCCGCGGTCATAGAGGCCGTCGAGCGCGTAAGCAGTCACGCGGCCGGAGTTGGTGGAGACCATAACGCCCTGCGAGCGCTGCGGAATCGCGCCGCGCATCACGTCGTACTTGTCGAAGGTGTGATGCATGACCGCCTGGCCCTGCGTGGCGGTGAGCATGCGGGAGCGCAGGCCGATCAGGCCGCGGGCGGGAATCGTGAACTCCAGGTGCGTCCAACCCGTGGCGCCGGTCTTGGTGTCCATCTTCAAAAGTTCCGCCCGGCGATCACCCAAAAGCGCCATCACCGAGTTCTGACACTGCGTCGGACAGTCGATGGAGAGCAGTTCGATCGGCTCCATCTTCTGGCCTTCGATGTCCTTGAAAATCACCTTGGGCTTGCCGACCGCCATTTCGTAGCCTTCGCGTCGCATGTTCTCCAGCAGGATGCCCAGGTGCAGCAGGCCGCGACCGCTGAGCACATATTCGTCGCCGCCGAACTCAACGCGCAAGGCCACGTTGCTTTGCAGTTCCTTTTCCAGGCGCTCGCGAATCTGCCGGCTGGTCACGTACGTGCCTTCGCGCCCGCAGAACGGGCTGTCGTTGACGCGCATCGTGATCGACAGCGTCGGCTCGTCCACCGCAATCGTCGCCAGAGCCTTGGGGTTGTCCGCGCAGGCGATCGTGTCGCCCATGTCCAGTGGATCGAGCCCCACGACGGCGCAGATGTCGCCCGCCTCGACGGACTCCACAACCTTGCGGCCGAGCCCGTCGAACTCCATCACCTGCAACACGCGCTGCCGCTTCTGCTTGCCGTCGCGGCCGATGGTGATGACCGGTTCGCCGGCGTGAATGCTGCCGGCAAAGATTCGGCCGATGCCGATCTTGCCCACGTAATCCGAGTAGTCCAGCGTGGTCACCAGCATCTGCAAAGGTTCGCTCGGCGCCACCAGCGGCGGCGGCACATGCTGGATGATCGCCTCGAAAATGTCGCGCAGGTCCTTCTTCCTCTCAGCCATGTCCGTCGTCGCCCAGCCCTCGCGGCCCGAGCAGTAGACGACCGGGAAATCCAGCGCGTGATCCTCCGCATCGAGCGAGCAGAGCAGGTCGAAGACTTCATCGACCACATGCTTCGGCCGCGCCTCGGGCCGGTCGATCTTGTTGACGATGACGATGGGCTTGAGGCCATTCTCCAGCGCCTTCTGCAGCACGAAGCGGGTCTGCGGCATGGGACCGTCGAAGGCATCGACCAGCAGCAGCGCGCCGTCCGCCATCTTGAGCACGCGCTCCACTTCGCCGCCGAAGTCGGCGTGGCCGGGAGTGTCGATGATGTTGATCTTGTAGGTCTCGCCGTTGACCGCGTGATAGGTGATCGCGCAGTTCTTGCTGAGGATGGTGATGCCGCGCTCGCGTTCGAGCGGGTTGGAGTCCATGATCAGGCCGTGCTGTCCACCGGCGAGCTTGTCCAGCGTCTCGGCGCGGAACATGCCGGACTGGTAAAGCAGGCGATCGACGAGGGTGGTTTTGCCGTGGTCGACGTGGGCGATGATGGCGATATTGCGGAGGTTTCGGGACATATCAAGTTTCCCCTTGCCAGTGGCAGGGGCTGGTTCAGCGATGGCGGGCATAATGAAAATACTCGGTGACCGAGGCGGGGCGAGCCACCGCGGACGTTCCGAAGTGGGGCAATAGTGTAGCGAGTAAGTCGACCTAAAGCGGGAGCAAACGCAAAAAACGGGTTGGGGCTGCCGGAGCACTCGAAATCGGGCGGCGGGACTGATTCGTCCGAGCCCTAAGGAATGGGGCCGAAATAACTTCGCGAATTGCCGGTCCCCCATTTAGCCGGCGGGCTTGCCCGCCGAGGGCGTCTCGATGGGCTTGCCCGCCCGCTAACTCGGGAACCTATTTCGGCCCCGTTCCTTGGCCGAGTGTTCGGTTGGGCGCTGAGGCGTGCGATCCCCCTGTATCTGCGCTGCAAGCAGGGCGCCGGCGCGTGGATGAGGACGTGGGCGGCGAAGATGATTGCGAAGTTCGAAGTGGAAAGGCTCGACGCGGCGGACGGCGTCGAGGAATACGTGATGATCGCCGACAACGACGCTGGATCACTGGGCCTCGCGGACTCGCCCACACCGTCCAACCGTGGGAGACCTGCGCGACATTCCACGTGAGTCCCTTTCACCGGTTCGTCACAAACGCCGCCTGCAACCGTCGCAGGTCCGCATTGTCCGGCGTGACGGCGTAGAACGAATTGATCTTGGCGGTGCGCGGGTCCTGCCAGATCCACGTTTCCGCGTGGCCGTCGGCGAAGGAAATGTTCATGCCCGTCCGCCGGTCGTGGTAGGCGGTGACGTAATCGACCCACAGGCCTTCAGTGGTGTAGGTGACCCACGAGCCGAGATTGTGACCGCGGGGGTCGTTCTCCTCCAGCAGGACGAAAGTGCGCGAGGCCTGGTCCTTGGGCAGATGCCGGCGCGGGGAACTGGTGCCCCAGGCGCCGCCGAGGTGATCGTTCATCGAGTAGGTGCGGAAGTGGTTGGAGATCTCCAGGGGGCAGCGGACGATGCTGGTGCTGCCGCCGTAGTACGGCGGAAGTTTGCCCAGGCTGTTGGCGGCGAGCGAGTTGCCGTCGCCGATCCAGCCGCTGCCGGGGTACGGGTCCACGCACCGCCGGCTGTTCTCCATCGCGTACGCCTGCCAGCCGGTGGTGATGGCGTGCATCTGCGCCAGGCAGAGCGCGGTCTTGGGTTTGTCCTGCGAGAGCGCCGGCTGCAGCATGGAAATGATGATCACAATGATCGCCACAACCACCAGCAACTCGACCAACGTGAAGGCGCAGCGAATGCGGCACATACGGCGACTCCGAATATTGAGGGCGAATGCCCGAACGAGCGAAAGCTCGATGGCTGAAGGGGCGAATGCCGATCAGCCTTGCACACGACCGATTTTACCATGGCGGGCGATGGCGTTGCAAGCATCTGACGCGAAAGCGCTCCTGCGGGACGATCAACGCGTCAACGTGTACGCCAGGATATTCGCATTGACCAGGTGTGCATTGCGCAGTTCGTTGCCGCCGCAGCAGCAGCAACCGCTGCCGGCGTGGGCAGTATCGTTCAGGCCCAGCGGGCTGTAGATGAGGACGAGCCGGCCTCCGCGCTCCAGGCCGAACAGCGAGGCATCGGTCGCAGGCTTTTTGGGAAGCAGCACGTCGATGTCGTGAATCGTGTGAAACACCGGGTGCTTCATGTCGAGTTTGGCCAGCGGCTCCTTGGGGAACAGTTCCTTCATCAGCGCGTCGAAGCTGCCCGCGAACGCGGCATTGGAACAGCCGGCGGAGGCGAGCAGGAACCCGCCGCGACTCAGGTAGGACTTGAGGTTCTCCTTCTCCTTGTCCGACAGCACGAACGCGCCCTCGCTTGAAAAGACCAGCAGCGGAAACTGGAACATATCCTCGCTGGCGAGATCGACGTTGGCGAAACTCCGCTGCAGTTTGATGCGCGTCTGTTGCTCCACCTGCGCGAGGAACCCTTCTGCGAAGCAGATCGTCGTCTTGCCGCCGCCGAAGCTGAGCTTGGCGACGCGCACTTCACCTTCGCGCACCGGCTTGTCGGACTTGGCCGGCGAAGTGGGCTGCGACTCCTTGGCCTTGTCCGCGTCATCGGCAGCGAAGATCGTCGCCGCCACCAGCGAGACAACGCACACAACCAGGAGCCCCGAGCACCGCCCGAGGGTGAACAACTGCGAACGGCCGGATGCGTGCATTCGGCGAACAGGCAAACTTTCGCGAATCGTCTTCATGGCGACACTCACGGCTTCTTCTCAAGCCCCTTCGCATCCTTCGCCAGTCTCTCAAAATAGCTGGCGACCAGTTCACGATACTGTTCCGGCGCCAGGCGCAGCACCGCCTCGGACACGGACGTGATGGTCCCGGCTTTCGATTCCGTTTCATGGACGCCGCGTGGGTCCGGCGACTGCAGCACCACCGGCGCCTGCGAACCGCCCAGCGCCGTGCTGCCAGCAAGTTTTTCCAGTTCCGCTAAACCCGCCTGCAGGTTCTTCAGGTCATCGCCCGCCGCCTTCTCCGCGCCGCGCGCCTGCTCGCCGGCCTGCTTCGGTGAACGGATCGGCGTGCCGCGCAGGCCCAGCGACACCTCCGGCAGCTTCAGGCCCGCGAGCTTCTTCGCCAGTTCAGCCGAGACGCGCTGCAGTTCCAAGGCTTCAGCGGACGCATGCTGTTTCGAATCTCGCAACTGCTGCAGCAACTGCTCCAGCGACTGCGCCCGGCCGGTGAAACGCTCGATGTCCTGCCGCAACTGCTCCATTTGCTCGCGCAGCCACGGCGGCACCGGCTCGCCCGCCGGTAACGCTTCGAGCCGCGCAGCGAGTTCCGCAGCCTTGTCGCGAATCCGCTGCGCCGCTTCGGCGAGGGCCGCGGTGTATGCACCGGTGGTACGCACGGGGTCCGTGGATTGCGACGATCCGTCGGCGACCGTCGGCGCGGGTTCTTTCGGTTGGGCGGCGGGCGGCGCGACGACGTCGATGCGCTGTTTCCGCGTGTGGCCTGTCTCCGCTTCGATGCGGAACGTGACCGAAGCCGTGAGTCCCTGCATGCGCCGCGACATGGGCTTGCCGCCGGCATCGGCAAGACCCGCTTCCCGCATCGGGAACCGCCGCACTTCGGCGCCATGGATGTCGAACTCCACGACCTCCACGCGCTGGGGCAGCCGGCCGGAAAGCCAGACTTCAATCTCCGCATCGCGCCCGAACTCGATCGGCCCGCCAGGCGTCACCGTCACATTGAACTTCGTGAGGCTGAACGGCGGATGATCGCCCCACGGCAGCAACATGCGCAGCAGACCGCCGGTGAGCAGGCGCGGCAACACAATCGCGAGCACAACCCAGAGCAGGATCGCGGCGATTGCGGACTTGATCTGTCTTCGCAAAACGCGGCGATCGATGAGCTGCCGCGCATCGACCCGGCCAAGGAACGCGCTGCCTTCATCCACGCAACGCTGAGACAGCGCGGCTGTCAACGTGTCGCCCGCAGCGGTCACCGCGCCGCCGAGCCACACAGCGTTGACCACGCGATTGCCGGAGATTTCAGCTTGCTCCTCGATGCGCACCGCTTCGCGCAGGCATATCGCCCGCTCGGCGATGGGACGTGAATAGACTCGTCGAAGTGCTGCGGCGATCAGCGATACACAGGCGCATGTCGCCGCCAACCGCAGCCACGGCGACAGCGGCGTAACCGCATCCAGCACGATGATGGCGAGCAACGCCAGCGCGACGACGACACCGATGCGCAGCAGCTTCGCCACGGCGTCGATGCGCTGCTGTCGCCGAGCGAGCAGCGCCACCTGCCGCGCGACGGCACCTGCGGGCTGCGTCAGCCGCGCTGTCACGAAATCGGATTGTGCAGCGATGGAAGTCATGACATCCGATTCCGGCCCCCCTCCCTCCGGGAGAGGGTTGGGGTGAGGGCCGGTGAAGCTTGCGCGCCTGTTGCGCGCTACACGTCGAAGCACAATTTCTCTGCGAAAGTCACTATGGCACGCTCACACATCCATCGTTGTGATGCCCTCACCCTAGCCCTCTCCCGGAGGGAGAGGGGACCGGAGCAATCAGTTACGCCAATCCATTTCTCCGGCGCACAAACCATTCCAATCCCAGCAGGCTCACGATGACGACGAACACCGCGGGCTGTTCGAAGGCGTAATCCGCACGTTGGTCCACTTCACGCGCAGCCTCGGCGCCGGCGAGATAATCGAGCAGCTTGCCGCGCTCGTCCAGGCCCAGACACTCGCCGCCGCCCGCCTCGGCAATCGCCTTGAGCGTCGCCGTCTGGGCCGACGTGTCGAGCCGCTCCACCGACTGATCGTAGACCGCCAGCCGGGCGGAAAGGCGATTCGGCTGCATGTTGGGCGCGATCAGTTCCAATTCGTGAATGCCCGCGATATCACGCCGCAAAGTGGCGCGGTACTGCGAGGATTGTTCGCTGGTGCGCACCAGCGCGATTTCTTCGCTCGTGCCGCCGGGGCCGCGCAGCGTCAGGCGCGGCTGGAAAGCGGGGTCGGCGTATCGGGTCGCCACGCTGACGATGACGGTTTCGCCCGGCTCGGCGGTGAGCTTGCTCAGCCGCATCGATACGCTCTGGCCCGGCAGGAAATCGCCGCCCGTCGCCAGCCAGCGGATCGTGCGCGACCAGAACACCTGGTACACCGAATCGAACTCGCGCAGCCGGCTGGGCAGCAGCGACCAGCGCCACAGGCCATCGGTCAGCACCGCGAGCACCTTGCCCTTGCCCGCGTTGAGGTACGTCACCGCCGCCATGCCGGGCGTGCCGTCTTCGCCGGCGGGACCGGGTCGCGGCTTCTGACGCAGCAGGACGATCGACGCGGCCTTCTCGCCCTCGACGCGCGAGGCGGCAAGCATGTCGGGCAAGCGAGTGACGATCGCATCCAGCCCCGGCTGCTCGAAGCGCGTCAGCGGATCGATCCTGCCTTGAGCAGTCAGTTCCAGTTGCAACGACGCGATTGTGCCCTGCCCCCATTCAACAGGCTCGATCGCCGCGAGGACCTCCTGCGCTTCGCGGCCGGCGGGTGTGTCCGGATCAAACGCCCGGCCGCGCGACAGCACCAGCGACCCGCCGCGCTGCTTCACGAAATCGACAAGCAGTTGCGCCCGCTGTCCGCCGAAGAACTGTTCCGCGCCTTTGCCGAGGATGACGACATCGAACTGCGCCAATTGCTCAGCGCTCATCGCACCGGCGTCCGAGGCGGCGACGGCGAAGGCGCCTGGCGCGCCGTCAGCACCACCAGCGCCGTTACCCTGCCCGCCACGGTAATGAGTGGTGATCACGCGATCGCTTCCCAATCCGTAAATGGCGGTGAGATCGACCTGGGCGTCATCACTGAGCACGCGCACGATCCCGCGCGTGTCCCAGTAAGGCTGCCCCTCAAAGAGCGCCACGCGGATGCGCTCGCGCTGCACCTGCACGAAAACAGGGCGGGCGTTGTTCTCGGTGACGCGCTCGCCGCTGACCGGCTTCACCGCGACCTGATACGCCAGCAGCGCCGGCTGATTCGGCGCCGCTGTCTCCACAACCGGCGAAATCTTGAATCGCACGCGCTGCGATGGCTCGTCGCTGAGCATGAGCGACTGCGTGTCGATCACCTTGCCTTCCAACAGCAGATCGACCTGAACCGTTTCACCGGCGAATCCCGCGTGACTGATCGAGGCATTGAGAAAAGTGGTTTGCCCGGGGAAAAGAAAATCGGCATCGGCCCACGCAGCGACGGCGACATCGGCGACGCCGCGCCCTTCGCCCACCGCCACGGTCATGACCCGCCAGCCGCTGTGGCGAATCTGCTGAAGCACGAGCGGATCGAGGCCGCGCTGCGTGTCGTGGCCGTCGCTGAGAATGACGAGGACGCCGGGCTTGCGCAGGCCGGCATCGGCGTCGGCGGTGGAAGCGGCGCCGAGAATCTCGCCGATCGCCGCAAAAAGATGGGTGTTGCGGCCGGCCGGCTCCTGCGTGGCCACCTGCTCAGGTTCGAGCGGCGCGGTTCGGTCATCGAAGGTGAGCAGATTCAAATGGCTGCGCTGTCGCACCTGATCGAGGAACTCCGCATCGAGCCAGGAAGTCGACAGTGCGTGCCATCGCGTTGTCGGGGGCCTGCCGTCTGACACCACGTCGCGCTCGGCCATGCTGGCGCTGCGGTCGGCGAGGAGGGTGACGGACACGGGTCCGCCCTTTCGCACCTGAGTCGTCAGCGAGCTTGGGCCCCAGAGAATCCATGCGAGACCGGCAATCGCCAGCAGGCGCAGGAGCAGCAGCACCCCGCGCTGCGGCCCGGTCAAAACGGCGGCGGCATCCACATCTTCCGCACGCCCGCCGCCGCGACGCAGATACAGCCAGCCCGCCGCCAGCACGCAGGCTGCGATCAGCAGCAGCGTGCGGGCTTCGCCGAGCGGCGGGCGGTATGTGTCGATGGGCCAGTTCATGATGCGGATGCGATGCGGCGGAACCAGGCGGGATTGAAGTGGATCAGCAGGACTTCCACGACGAGCAGCGCGATGGCGGCGGCGATCAACGCGGGCCAGAGTTCGGTGGCTTGCGTGCGAAGCGTTGCTTGCGGCGCCGCGACAGCAGCGGCGACATGGCCACCGGCCGGCGCCCAGGCCGGCGCGATCCGCAGATCGCTTTCATCGGGCTCGATCTCGACAAACGTCGCGGCGCGCGGGGAATCTGCCTCCGCGCCGGCGAGCGTGTGACGTCCAGGATGCGCCGCGGTAAAGCGCCGGCCCAGGGGTGTGGCGGTGCTCGCCACGATCTCGTTCGTTGGACCGAAAACAGACAGCGGCGTTCTCGCGTCAGGTTCCAACGGCCGCAGGTCCACCACTTCGCCCGGTTGCGGATTCATGCGCGGCGAAGGCGCGGGCGACAGGTGATGCACAAGCTGGTGCAGCAGCGGAGCGAACGACGGCCCTTTCACCCAGTCGCTGCTGCGCGGCGATACATCGGCGGCAAACGTCGCGAGCCGGCCCGCGCCGAGGAAGCGCAGCATCAGTGCCGGCGAACCGTCGCTGAACGAAAGCAGCGGCAACGGTTGCGACGCCTTCGTGCGCATCACCGCGCGGAACTGCTGCCTCAGCAATTCGGCCCGCGCGGGGCCGGCGAAGACGCGCAGAATCGGTTCTTCGAATCGTCCGGCGGCGAGCACGACGTCCGTCCCGGCGAGCCACTGCGCATCCAGCGGCACAGCGGGCGTTGCAGCCTGCGCGGCTGCGGCGAGCTGCGCTGCCGATTGCCGCCACGACTCGACAGCCATCGCGCTGTCCACGAACCACACGGCGGCGCCGCCCTGACTCACGTACCGATGCAACGCGGCGAGCGCGCCGCTCTCCAAGGCGCCGGCTTCCACGATCACGACGAGAGGCAGCGCCGCGACACCATGTTTCAAAGCATCCGAACTGCCGAGGAGCAACGAGTCGAGCTTGCCCGCGAGTTCACCGGGCGACTGGCGCGTCAGCGCGATGTGCCTGCCGTCCCGAGGCGCGGCGGCCTGCGGCGCCAGAGCGCGCTCGACGAAAAACGCAGCGGTGTTCGCGTCGTCGGGCTTCGCCGCCGTCACGAGGATGACCGGCCGCTGATCGACGACGGTGACCGCAAGGCCCGCGTGGTCGTCCGCACGCAACGTATCACCGGCGGCCTGGCTCTCGGCGCTAAGTTCGATCAAGGCGACGCCGGGGCGAGATGGGACGACGATGAAACTCGCGGTGGTCTGGGCGTTGGCGGGAACCTGGATCACCTGCACCTGCGACCGGCCTTCGAAAGTAAGGCGAATGGTGACGGCAACCGGTTGCATCGCGCGGGCGGCGAAACACGCCAGCTCCACATCAACCTGCGCGGGCTGGCCGACGGCGGGCTGGGCGGGCGTGAGGGTTGCGCGATGTAAAGAGAGATTCGCGGCCGGTTCGCCGATGGGCTGCACGCGCACCGCGGCGTGGCGGGGAAGCTCAGCCGCCAGCACGGTGGGCGAGGGCCACTGCGTCGCCTGGGCGTCGGTGAGGATGTGCACTTGCACCGGACGCGGACGCGAAGAGGCAAGCTGGGACGCGGCGTCGGCGTTTACCTGGAGAGCAATTTGGCGCAGGGCGGCGGGCACATTGCCGCGCTCGTAACCGGGGGCGACATTTTCCACGAGTTCGATCAGTCTGGAAAAACTCGCGCTGGGCGCGGGCAGCAAGGCGCGCGGCTGACGATCGAGCACGATCACCGAGGCGCGGTCGCGCTGCGGATCGAGCGAGCGAAGCTGCCGCACGATCCGCTGCCTGGCTTCGTCGAAAAGCGTGGCGCCTTGCTGCGTGCGGGTCATCGAGGCGGTGCGGTCGAGCACGAAATACGCATCGATGCCGGCGGCATTCGTCGGCGACGCCTGCGTGACGGTCCACGACGGCCTGGCGAATGCGGCGACGATCAGCCCCAGCGCCAGGCACCGCAGCAGCAACAGCAGGAGATCGCGCAGCCTGGTTCGCCGACGGGTCTCGTCCATCGCCTGCCGCAGGAATCGCACAGTTGGAAAATCCACGACCGGCCCGCCCTGCTGACTGAGGATATGCGCGATCAGCGGAATCCCCACCGCCGCGATTGCCGCGTAGGCCCAGAGCGGATTCAGCCAGGTAAGGAGAGCGAGCATCGGAAGCAGCCAGAAGTCAGAAGACAGCGATCAGAGGACAGAGTTCAGCGGACAATAGCGGAGGGTCAGCCGACGAAAAATGTTTAGCGACGGGGCTTGCCCCGTTCCCTGGATTTCCATCGCGCCGCCGACGTTCGGGCTGAGCCCCGTCGCTGGACGCATGGGGCCGATTCGCGCGGCGGGCCTACAATCGGAACGCACCATCAGGAGGTTAGCACACATGGCGGCACTCAAGAAGAAATCTGCAAAGGCTGCAACGGATGCGATCGCGAAGAGTACGGCAAGTCCTGCGGCGAATGCGATGAAAGCAGGCAAGGCGGCGGCGACGATCAGGACGCAGAAGAAGGTCGCGAAGCCGGCGAAGGTGGACGCGGGCTGCGAGGCCAAACCGTTCGCGGGACTGATCGACGTCGGCGCGGCGGCCCCCGCGTTCCGCCTGCCCGACCAGACCGGCACGACGCACACGCTGTCGCAGTATGCCGGCCAGTGGGTCGTCATCTATTTCTACCCGAAAGACGACACGCCGGGCTGCACAGTCGAGGCGTGCGGGTTCCGCGACAGTTCCGCCGCATTCAAGAAGCGAGGGGCGGCGGTGCTGGGCGTGAGCCCGGACGACGCGAAATCCCATGCGAAGTTCATCGCCAAGTACAAGTTGCCCTTCACCCTGCTGGCGGACACGGAGCAGGTGATGTGCAAGGCGTATGGGGTCTGGCAGGAGAAGAGCATGTACGGCCGGCGGTACATGGGCGTGGCGCGGACGACGTACCTGATCGATCCACAAGGCCACATCGCGGCACGGTGGGATAAGGTGAAAGCAGCGGGGCACGAACAGGACGTGCTGGCGAAGATGGATGCGGTGCGGTGAGTGGAGAGGAGAGGAAGTCGGCGTTTGACCACCGAGACACAGAGAACACTGAGATCGGACAAGGCAGAGTCAAGGCAGGGACAGCATGGGATGAGTCAGAATGGGTGGCACGGCCGATTCCCGGTTTCCGCTCTTCGAGCGGACGCTAAGGAATGGAGCCGAAATAACTTCTCGAATTGGCGGTCCCCCATTTAGCCGGCGGGCTTGCCCGCCGAGGGCGTCTCGGCGGGCAAGCCCGCCGGCTAAATGGGGAACTTATTTCGGGCCCGTTCCTAAACGTCAGAGTGATACTCCGCTCTTCTCACTGCTCGCTCCTCGCTCCTCGCATCTCACTCCTTCCCGTGCCCATCCGCGCGGCGGCGTGCCTACGGAACAGGCGATGCGCGAGGATTCTGCAAGCATTGGAACGCTGGTACGGAAATTGCAAGCATTTCCCTCATCCATGGCTCGAAAAAATCAACGAAAACCGGCGTCTGAGACGAAGAATGGAAAGGTCACGAAGACCGCCAAAACCAACCGCACGAAACAACGTGTGAGAAAGGACTCTCCCATGGCAAAGGCTGCCACCCGTACTTCCAAGAAATCTTCCCCCGCCACGGAAACCCCCGTCGTCACCACCGTGACCGCCAAGGTTCCCCCGGCCCCCACGGTCAAGACCGTCTCCTGCGCTCCGCAAGGCGCGCCGGTGGCCGGCATCGCGCCGCTGACCGCCTGCAAGACGCGCAAGCCCGGCTTCGAGGAAATCTCAGCCCGTGCATACGACATCTGGGTGCGCAAAGGCCGCCCCAGCGGACAGGATGAAACGAACTGGATCGAAGCGGAAAAGGAACTGCTCGGAGCGTGAAGAATTCCGCGAGCATCTCGCCATCGAAATAATGACCGGCGCTCCCGCGAGCGCCGGTCTTTTTTTGCGAGGCGTGGGAACAATGGTGATCCACAGGAACCAGCGCCCAGGGATGGCCATCCCTGGGCTTTGGTTTTGTCTTGACTGGGCTTTGGTTTTGTCTTGACTTGGATTGGTCGGTTTGTGCGCAGCCGTCAATCGAAAATCGCGCGCCGTTCCACTTCCTCGCTTTGCCGCTCCTGCTCCATAGTGCCGTCGGCGGGGCCGGGCGTTTCCGTTGCTTCCGTTTCGGGGACAGGTTCCGACCCGCTCGCGGTTGTCTCGGCCGGCTCCCCCGCTGTTCCCTCCAGCGCCGGCTGGCCTTCCGCGGATTTTTCCCCGCGATGCTTGCGTTTCTTCCGCCGCATCGGCATGTTCTCCGGCGGCTTGTCGAGAATCTCGATCCCGCCGTGGTCCGCGTTGATCCGCACCAGATTCAACTCGCGCAGCGCGTTGAGCGCGGCATTCTGCTCCGCCTCTTTCTTGGAATTCGCCCAGGCGCCGGGAAAACGCCGGCCATCGATTTCCACGCACACCTCGAACGCCTTGGAGTGATCGGGGCCTTTTTCATCCAGCACGACATAGGCGGGATTGGTGGGCAGGAATTTCTGCGCGAAGTGCTGCAAGGCGCTCTTGTAATTTTCCTGGTGCGTGGATTGCACCGCTTCGACGATCAGCGGCTTCATGTGCTTGAGGATGAACTTGCGGGCGGCGCGGATGCCGCCATCCATGTAGATCGCGGCGATGATGGACTCCAGAACGCACGCGGCAATGCTGCTGGGCAGGTTGGCGCGGTTATCGCACATGCCCTTGCCCAGATCGAGCAGCCAGATCAGTTTCAGGTCGTCGCTGATGCGGGCGCAGGCTCGCCGGCTGACGACGGCACTTTTGATTTTGGTGAGCTCGCCTTCAAGATAGGTGGGAAAAGCTTCGAAGAGATATTCGGACACCACGTATCCGAGAATCGCGTCGCCGAGGAACTCCAGACGCTCGTTGCTGTCGAGCCGGCTGCCTGCAATCGATGCATGGGTCAGCGCAGCCTGCAGAATCTTCTCGTCCTTGAAGGTGTAGCCCAGAAGCCTGGCGATTTCAGATGTGTCAACAACCATAAGCGACCGACCGTGAGCATCGCCCGGCAACGGCGACGCTCGGATGGGCAGGCTGGCGCGGGTGAATCACCCGACAAAACCACGGAGCCGACATGAGCCACGCGCGACGTTCCCGGCATCAACCGTGCCATCGCACCGACCTGTCAGCCGACCTGCGTTGTCGCCCAGGATTGGGTCGCGGGGATGCTCCCGACAAGCGTCCCGGCGAATCATCCCTGAGCATTTGCCTAGACAATCATACCGCATCGGGCTACTTTGATTCAATGAAGGTTCAATCCTCGATCGAACTGATGCGAAAGAGAGTCACATTTCCGGCGCTGATGGTCGTGCTGATGGCGGCCGCCGCGGGCTGGGCGCAGGACGCAAAAGAAGAAAAAAACTCCAAGCCCCAGGCAGCGGACGCGCTCCAGGCGAACAGAGCGCAGGCGACGGGCGCGCCGGCCGCCGCGCAGACCATCCTGAAACTCGACGACGTGAAAATCGGCATGAAAGGCTACGGCCTGACCGTGTTCCACGGCGCCAAGATCGAGCCGTTCGCCGTCGAAGTCGTCAGCGTCATGCGCGACTTCGCCCCGCAGCGCGGCGTCGTCTGGATCCGCTGCGACGATGAACGCCTGCAGAAGACCGGCCCGGTCTCGGGCATGAGCGGATCGCCCATCTATCTCTGGGACGACAAAGACGAGAAAAAAGAAATCGGCAAAGGCGGCAAACTGATCGGGGCGTTTGCGTTCGGCTTCGGCTGGACGAAGGACTGCTACGCCGGCGTGCAGCCGATCGAGAACATGCGCAAGACCGGCGATGCGATCGCCGGCGACAAACCTGGAACCGGCACAGGCGCCGACGCCGGCAAGCCCGGCGTCGCAGCGAAGCGCACCGCGCTGCACGGGGCGACCATCAGCGATCTGCTCCGCGTTGGCAAGGAGTGGAAACTCGACGACCGCATCACCTGGAAGGCGGAGGCCTTCGCCCAGGTCGCGGGCATCCAAGCGAAGAACGCGGAACGTGGCGGCGACGGCGCCTGGACCGCGCCGCCCGGTCCCGATTCGTTGCAACTGGACGCATCGCCGACGCGCCTGATGATGCCGATGATGGTGTCCAGCGAAAGCCTCGCGCGCACGCTGGCGCCGCTGTTGGCGCCGATGGGCATTCAGCCTCTGCAGGCAGGCGCCGCGACTCGCGCCGGGTTGCCGCCGCCGGATGTGGATGCGAAATCGGTCAAGCTCGAGCCCGGCAGCGTGCTCGCCATTCCCTTGGCGTTCGGCGATGCCGATCTCTCCGCCACCGGCACCGTCACCGATGTGCTGCCGGATGGCCGGGTGCTCGCCTTCGGCCATCCGATGTTCGCCCAGGGCGAAATCGCCGTGCCCATGGCGACGGGCTACGTTCACTTCATCGTGCCCCGCCTGCCCGGCAGCTTCAAGCTCGGCGGCGGCATCGAGATCAAGGGCACGATCCTCCGCGACGACGCCGCGGCAGTCGCGGGCAAGCCCGGCAATCGCTTCTTCACCGCGCCGGCCACGATTCACGTGGCGTTCAACGGCAAGAAAAAAACCTACAAGTACCAGGTCGTGCATCACGACCGCCTGACGCCGTCGCTGGTCATGGCCGTGGCGATGCAGAGCTTGACCGCCGATCAAGGCCTGCCGCTGGAGAACACCGTCCGCATCAGCGGCGAAGCGATCTTCGACGGCAACCGCAAGATCTCCCTCGCCTCCATCTCCGCGCCGGCCAACGAGCAGCGGTTGCTCTTCGACCTCGTGCCCGCCATCGGCACCATGCTGCAGAACCCGCACGAATCGATGCGGCTGACCTCCGTTGAACTTTCGATGGAAGTCACCGACCGCATCGACCTGCTTTCCATCGTCGGCGCCCGCATCGACAAGCCCAAGGTCGAGCCCGGCGAAACCGTCCACGTCGCCATCACCGTGCAAGGCTACGGCAAGGCTCGCGAAAGCCGGAAGCTGTCGATCAAAGTGCCCGACAGCCTGGCGGATGGCAAGTACCTGCTCACGGTCGGCGACTCGCGCTCGCTGGGCCGGCTGGTCATGATGACCCGCCCGCACCTGCTCACCGCCAACAGCGCCGACGACGTGTTTGAAGCGGTGAAGCTCCTCACCAGTTTCCGCCAGGACATGATCTACGGTTTGCTGCAACTGCCGCCCACGGGCATCGCCCTGGGCAGGGTGGAACTGCCCCGCCTGCCGTCGAGCAAGCGCACGCTGATCGCCGGCGCCCACGACACACTCGCTTCGCCGCTGGCGGACTGGGTCAAGGTCGAGTTGCCCGTGGATGCCGCGGTCAATGGGGAAGTCATGATGGAAATCGATGTGGAGAAGACGAGGAAGTGAGACAACCATCCAAGACAAGTGTCGAGTGTCGAGTTTCTAGTGTCGAATGTTGATTACACCGTCCCTCGATGTGAACGAATGAAATCCTCCCAATAGACACTCAACACTCGATACTCGACACTAGACATTTGCCTTGGTTCAAAGGATTCTCGAAGCACCGATCCGTTCGCCTTGGAGACGCCATGAACTCGAAACCAATGAAATCCCCGGTCCGCGCCAGTTTTTCCCTCCTGCTCGCAGCAGCGGCGCTGGCGCTGACCACCGCCGCCTTCGCCATCCAGCCGGGGCAGTGGTCGCACACCACCGAGGCGGACTTCGAGCCGGGCGACACCGACAGCGTCGTGGTCACCAACCTCGGCGACATCAAGCTCGCCAGCAGCACCGCCAAGATCGGCGACATGCCCGAGGGCGTGAACATCATCTACGACCTGCGCGTCGTGACCAACGGCGATCTCTACATCGCCGCGGGCCCCGAAGGCCGGTTGCTGCGCCGCAAGGGGCAGGAGATTCAGCAGGTCGTCGAGCTGAAAAAGGAGCAGATCTTCGCGCTGGACCAGACCGCCGACGGCGGCCTGCTGGTGGCGATCAGCGGCGAGAAGAGCCGGCTGGCGATTCTCGATGGCGATCAACTGAAGACGGTCGTGGAACTCGAAGGCGTGCGCTACATCTGGGACACGATCGTCGACGGCAATGACGTCTTCCTGGCGACGGGTCCCGAAGGCAAACTGCTGCAGGTGAATCTGAACGATGCGCTCTCAGCCCGCCCGCGCGTCAACCCTGATCCCGCGCCCGCGCCGGTAAAGGAGAAGGACAAAGCCAAGCCCGAGCCCGCGCCGGCGAAAGACGCCAAACCCGCCGAAAAAGCGAACGACAAGCCCGCGCCCAAGGCTGCGGACAAGACCGGCGAAAAAGCCGGCGACAAGCCCGCGGAGAAACCGCTGCCCACCGGGGTGCGCGTGGTACTCGACGCCCAGCAGGCGAATCTCCTGTGCCTGGGTCGCGATCGCCAGGGTCGACTGTACGTCGGCACGGATACGGACGGCCTCGTCTATCGCGTGACGGTGGCGCCCCTGGCGGAGCCGGAGGCGTTCGTGCTTTTTGACGCGCCGGAGCCTGAGATCGGCGCGCTGTTGGTGACACCCGACGGCACGGTCTACGCCGGCACCGCCGACGCCGACCAGGCGCGTCCCGGCCGGCTCGAGGCGGCCGCCGAGCGCGAGCAAGGCAGGCCCGAGCCGGGCACGCCGACACTGCCCGTGCAACCGAAGCCGGAGCCGAAGGGGAAGGAAAAGGGCAAGGAGACAGGAGACAGGGGACAGGGGACAGGGGACGGAGGAAGCGAAACCTTCAGCCGTTTAGCGGAAACGCCGCAGGCGTCTGGCTCCGACGTGCAACTGCCATCCTCGCTCGCCGTTGCCGCCGATGACGCCTCCGCAATCCAACTCGCGCAAGCCACCCCAGCCGCGCCCAAGGCCGACGGCCCCGCCGGCGCCAAACCCGATCCCGCCAAGTCCGAATCCGCCGAGCCCACGCCCGCCCAGTACGACCAGCTGCGCGAGGAGATTCGCCAGCGTCTCCAAAAGGCCCGCCAGACCGGCGAACTGCAGGCCGGCCCGTCTTCGCCCCGCCCCGCCACCGGCACCACCCGCCGGCCCACCACGTCGCCAGGCTCCACCCGGCCCGCCGCCGCCAAGCAGGGCAACGCGGTCTATCGCATCGACCTGGGCGGATTCGTCACCGAAATCTTCCGCGAATCCACCATGATCCTGCGCCTGCTCGAAGACGGCGACACGCTCCTGGTCGCCACCGGCAACGAGGGCCACGTCTTCCGCGTCAACCCCGCCGCCGATGAAACCAGCGTCGTCGTCGATCTGGAACCGAAGCAAGTGCCCGCCATGTTCAAGGCGGCCGACGGCAAGGTGCTGCTGGCGACCGGAAGCCCCGCGTCGCTCGTGCGCCTCGATGAAGGCTTTGCCGCGGCAGGCTCCTACATCAGCCCCGTCATGGACGCCTCGCAGATCAGCCTGTGGGGCAAGTTGAATCTCATGGCGCGCGTGCCGGATGGGACTTCCATTTCGATCCAGACCCGCAGCGGCAACGTGCAGGATCCCGACCGGGCCGCATGGTCGAAGTGGTCCGTCCCGCGCAACCTGGCGCCCGAAGCCGGCGCGCCGGGGGCGGCTGCGTCCGGATCCGTCAGCACGGAAGCCCCGCGCGAAATCGCCGTCACCAGCCCGCCCGCCAGGTTCATGCAGTACAAGCTCACGCTCAACGGCAACGGCAAGGCGACGCCGGTCGTGGAAAAAGTCACGCTCGCTTACGTCGTGCCCAACATCCGCCCGGTGGTCACCGCGGTGCGGGCGAGCTACCCCGATGTCGGCGCCGGCGGCAGCGGCCCCGGCAAGAGCGGCGGCAAGCCCGCGCGTGCCACCGGCGCCGGCGCGGCCGGCGGCGAACCGCCGGTCATCCCCGAGCAGTCCGCCCTGACCATCGAATGGGAAGCCAGCGACGCCAACGGCGACCAGCTCCGCTACACCCTCGAATATCGCGCCATCAACTCGGACAAGTGGCTGCCCCTGACCGAGGACGTCACCACCAACTCCTTCGAGTGGCAAACCAAGCGCGTGCCCGACGGGCGCTACGTCATCCGCCTGACCGCCGGCGACGGCGCCGACAACCCCGGAGCCATGGCGCTCGCCAGCAACCGCGCCAGCGATCCGGTGCTGGTGGACAACACCCCGCCGACCATCGAGAACCGCAAAGTCGAGGTGAACGCCCGCACCGCCACGCTCACCGCCGGCATCGCCGACAGCCTCAGCGCGATCCGCGCCGTGCAGTACGGCGTCGATACGACCAACAAGTGGCAGCCCGTGCTTCCGGACGACCTGATCTACGATTCGACACGCGAGACGATTACGATTAAACTGACGGGTCTCGCTCCAGGCTCCCACGTGGTGACCATCCGCGCGACGGATGCCCTGGGCAACACGCAGTACGTGTCGGAAGTCGTCGAAATCAAGTAGTCCCATGAGCCCCCGGCTCCGCCGAGGGAATCGCCGGAGAACGCGGGACGATCCGAAGCAGGATCACCGCCGCCCGGCCGCCGCAACAGGAGCATCGCATGGCCACGCATTACCCGAAGAAACGCAGCCTCATCAAACGTCGGCGCAAGCTGGGCTTCCTGGCCCGGATGAACTCGACCAACGGCCGCAAGACGATCAACCGCAAGCGCCGGGTCGGCCGCAGCGTCAACGCGCGTCCCGCGCCCTGATATGCCGGTTTTGAACGTGGAATCAAAACCTGGGCCCGGTCCCGGGTTTTTTTCATGCGCTCGCTTTTCGCGGAGTTTCGCATCGCCCTCGGCGAACCGTCCACCGGTGCTCGCCGAACCGAACTTACAACCTGAGTTTCGGATAAGGAACGGACCCGAAATAACTTCGCGAATGGGCGGTTCCCCATTTAGCCGGCGGGCTTGCCCGCCGAGGGCGTCGCGGCGGGCAAGCCCGCCGGCTAAATGGGGAACTAATTTCGGTCCCGTTCCTAAGCCGCTGCGTTGCGCCGTTAGCCCCCGGCTCCGCCGGGGGAGGAGCGCGGTAGAGATCAATCGCGCAAGATTCGCACGGCAGCATCCGCGCTTCGACGATCATCGACCGCAAATCGCCCGCCACCATCGCCCCACCCCCGCGCCCCACCCCCGGCGGAGCCGGGGGCTAATGGCTTATCCGAAACGCAGGTTTACAGAGTCCGGCTCCGGCAAGACGGATGCGCAGTCGCCGGACGAACTTCACTTCTTCGGCTTCATCAGGGGCAGGCCGGTTTCGAACTTGTCGAGTTTGGCCATCATCGCGTCGAGTTTCTCGCGGGTCTTCACCGGGATGCCTTGCTCCGTCGAGAGCGTGTCCTCCAAGTCCTTCAGGAACGTGAGCAGTTCCGGATCGAAGCCGGCGGTCTTGATGTCGTCGGGCAGATCCTTTTTCAGGTAAAGGTCCAGGTCCTGCTTGGTCGCGGTGGTGAGTTTGCCGATGTCGACGCGAAGCAGTTTCTCGACGATCGTGAGATGCACGCCGGCGGCGAATGCTTTCTTGTACATCGGGCCTTCCGCTTCAAATGCGGATTCGATTTCCTTGCCGCAGTCGATGAGGATGACCTCGTAGAGTTCCTTGTAAGTGCACTTGGTGCTCTTTGGGATGCGGTTGAAGAAATCGCGGTTGATTTGCATGTTCTCGTAAGCGAGTTTCAATTCAGCCAGCCGGCCCTCGTCGGGGTGATTGCCCGCGCCCTTGTCGTGCAGGATGCGATAGGTGAGCCGGCCCGTCTGGAACGCGTACCAGATGCGGCCGACTTCGAGCTGCATCGCGAACTCGACGCTGGGAATCATCAGCCGGGCCTGGTCGTAGAGCGACTTGGCGGTGAGGAAATCCTTGGCGGCGGCGGCCTCGTCGCCGCCCTTGAGCTTGCCCTGGAACGCCTGCCACGCAGGGATGTTGTGGGCATCGAGCACGTCCTTGGGATATTTCTTCGTGCCTTCCGCCTCGATCTGCGTCCGGGCGTCGGCCGCCTCGCGCATGCCCTGGATGAAGCGCTGGGCCTTGCCGTACTCCTGGATCGATGTCTCCCACAGGTCCGACGCCTTCGTCACGTCCTCCTGCTTGAGCGCCTCGCCGGCGCTGGCGAAAGTCGCCTCCGCCTTGTCCCACAGTTCCTTGGCGTGCTTGGGGGCTTCGACGGCTTCCGTCTGCTTGCGGGTTTCGGTGGCGCGGGTGCGGGCGTCGTCGGCGATGCCGCGGCCCTTGACCACTTTCTCGATCTCGTCGGCGATGGGGAAAACGCGGCGCAGCTCGGCGTCGGCGGCGAGGAAGTCTTCGCCTTCGATCAGTTCATTCGCCTTGGCGAGCGCGGCAGCGCCCTGATCCATCAGCGGGCCGAGCTTGCTCGTGCGCTGCTGGCCCTGCGTGACGCCGGCCCAGCGGGCTTCCGTGTCCTTCTTCAGTTTCAGAAGCTGGTCGGACGGCGTGGCCTTGTGCTTGACGGAGGAATCCGCGGACTTGTCCTTGGGCGCCGCGTCCTTCGTCGAAGGCGCGCGGCTGGACAAGGCGCTGATCGCAAAATAGCCGCCGATGATCACCAGCGGCAGCACCAGCAACATCGTCATCATCGTGGAATTGGATTGCTTCTGCGGGCCGCGGCGCGGCGAACGCGCGCCGGCGTCGGCCCCGCCCGCGTCAAAGCCGCCGGCGACGCCAGCGCCGGCCAGCGCGTGTTCCTCATGAGCGTGCGCATGGCTGTGATCGCGATCGTGGCCGCCGGCTTTGGCGAAATCCTGCTCGCGCGATTCGAGTTCCATCTCATCGACGGTCGCCGCGCCTTCATCTTCCGCCGCCTCCACCAGCTGCGACGACGGCGCGGCGACCGGACGCGCCGCCATCGGCGCTTTGGCGGCCGGCGCAAACGCGGCCGGCCCCAGCGCCGCCAGCGCGCTGTCCAGTTCCTTCTGCGCCGCCGCGGTGTCGGCTGAAGTCGGATAGCGCAGCCCCAGCGTGTCGTCATTCGCCGGCACAGGAAACGTAACGCCGCAACTGCCGCAACTCGCCGCGCCCGGCTCCACCTTGGCGGAACAGGCGTGACAGATCCCCAGCAGATGGGCGACGCCCGGCGCGGCCTTGGCCTCGACCCAGAACTGGTTCGTCGTCGGCCCGCGCAGCACGGTGCGCCCGGTGACGCTGCCGGCGGCGATTTCCTTTTTCAGTTGCTCGAGGCTGATGCCGGGCTTGAATGCGCGCGCTTTGCCGTGGATGAACCAGCCGCCAAGACTGATCGGCGTCGCTTCATCGGCAGGCGTGAAAATGGTTTCGCACTCGGGGCACTCATCGCCGCCGGCCTTGTCGTGGCCGCAGACGGGACACATCGCGCCGTCGATGACGCGGAACTTGGCGACTTCATCGTTGGGCGAGGTGGCGGGCAGGCCCAGCGTATTGCGGGCGTCGGGCACTTCGAACTTGCTGCCGCAGGATGGGCAGAACTTGTTGTCGTGCTTGACGGACGAGCCGCAGTTGTTGCACACGCCGGCCAGGTGGGCGATGCCGGCCACGTACTTCACGCGGCGCCAGAGCTGATGCGTGGCCGGGCCGCGCACGGGCGACTCGGGCTTGAGCTTGCCGGCGACAAGCATGCGACGGAGGACGGCGATATCGCAGCCTGGGCCAAAGGGCTTGCCCGGCAGGCGGAAAAACCAGGGGCCCATGGCGATCTGGGTGGCCTTCATGCTCAGGTCATCGAGCACGCCGCCGCACTCGTGGCAACGCGGCGGACCTGATTCTTCACCGTCGGCGCCGATGACAGAGGCGACGGGATGGCGCGTGCCGCAGTAGGGGCAGATTTCCAAGACGAGGCTCCTTGGGGACAGAAGGAAGTCAGGAGTGAGGAGTGAGGAGTGAGGAGTGAGGAGTGAGCATGGGGCCGTTTAGCGTCCGCTCGCAGAGCGGAACAAAGGCGAGCATCATTCGTCCGCTCTGCGAGCGGGCGCTAAACGCAGGCCGGGCGCTAAACGGCGGTTTGCTGCACGGGACATCTTAAACCTCAAACCTCTTTTGGGTCAATCGAGCGCAATCGTGAAAACAGCGGAAAAAATTTCCAATCATCAACAGAACGGTCGAACGATTCGAGCGTTCAAACTATTGACCCGGTCACGATTGAAATGTACGATAATTTTGAATGAAGGTTTGATGCAGTCACCGGGAAGGATGCCCGATGACCTAGAAGAGCGTCCGGCTTCGCCGATGACGCTGTGTGCCCCGCCCGACCTCGACCTTCATGATCCTTTCGCTCCGGAGACGATCCATGCGTCTGAAGCACGTCGCTGTGACAGTAACGATGAGCGCTGTGGTTTTCGCCTGCGCTCTATCGAGCCAGGCCCAGACCGTCCGCGATGCCGACGTCATCGAACGCCTGGGCATGAAGGAAGCCGGCAAGAGCGGCCCCCTCTCCACCGCCAATCACACCAAGCTCACGCCCGAACAGGCGCTGCGCATCCGCATCCTCGAAGTGGAAAGCGGCGAACGCGCGTTTGCCAACCGTGTCCCCGATTCCGAGATCATCGTCGGCCCCCCGCTCAACGAACGCGAACAGATCGTCCACATCATCAACCGCATGGCGTTCGGCCCCAGGCACGGCCAGGTTGACGAGATGCTCAAGAACGGCGGCTGGGTGAGCTGGGTCGAGCAGCAGCTCGATCCCGAAAGCCTGACCGACTCCAAGCTGGATTCCCTGCTGGCTGAGCGATTCCCGTGGACGAAGATGTCGCTGCAGCAGATCTATCAGAAGTACCCGCTGCCGGAGAACGCGGAGAACCAGCCGCAGCTTCGACGGGAGCTGCGCGAGAGCGTCGTCGTCCGTGCCGCCCTGAGCGAACGGCAGTTCAAGGAAGTGATGTGCGAGTTCTGGCGCAATCACCTGTGCATCGATCAGCCCGAGGGCAACGCACCCAAGCGATCCTGGTCCGCGTGTCACTATGAAGAGAACGTCATCCGCAAGCACGCCTTCGGCAAGTGGCCGGAAATGCTCATGGCCTCGGCGACGCATGCGGGCATGCTGGAATACCTGGACAACTACGTCAGCCGCAAGGGCGCGTGGAATGAAAACTACGCCCGGGAGCTGATGGAACTGCACACCCTCGGCGCCGACCGTTACTACAACGAGCAGGACGTGCTGGAGCTTTCGCTCACCCTCACCGGCTGGACCTACAACGACAACATGCAGTTCATGTTCCGGGCCCCCTGGCACGACGACAACGCCCACAAAGTGCTCGGCCAGAAAATGCCCAGCGGCGAAGACGGCGGCAAGTTCGCCGTCATGATGCTCGCCCATCACCCCGGCACCGCCCGCTTCCTCAGCGAGAAGCTCTGCCGCTACCTGGTCAACGACAACCCGCCCAAGTCCCTGGTGACCAAGGCCACCAACACCTTCCGCGCCAGCAAGGGCGATCTGAAAAAGGTCTACCGCGAGATCGTGCTCTCCGAAGAGTTCATGAGCCGGATCAACTACAAGGCCAAGTTCAAGACGCCCTTCGAGTTCACCATCAGCGCCCTGCGTGCGGTGAATGCGAATCCGGAGAACGCCGTCTCCACCACCGACAACCTCGTGGCGATGGGGCAGGACGTCTACGGCTGCTTCGACCCGACCGGCTACTACGACCACGCCGAGTCCTGGCTCGACGCCGGCGTCCTCACCCGCCGCTGGAATTACGCCCTGGGGATGGTCAGCGGCCGGGTCAAGGGTGTGACCGTCGATGCGGCGATCTTCGAAAAGTACAAAGGCGCGAACACCGCCGAGACCAAGGCCAAACTCCTGGCGGACCTGATCGGCGGCGACATCGGCGACGCCGAGCACAAAGTCCTCGACAAACTCATCGAATCGGGCAACATCGCCCGCGCGGTGGGCCTGGTCATGGGTTCGCCTTCGTTCCAACAGCAATAAAGTTTCTGGTTTCTCGTTTCTAGTTTCTAGTTGTGACAAACTCGAACGCGAAACCAGAATCCTGAAACTAGAAACCAGAAACTCGAAACTAGAAACTTCCGCCTCCCCCTTTACGGAGCACGTGCAATGTCCAGCTCACGCCGCGATTTTCTGAGGGATTCCGGTCTCGTGGCCATGACCGCCTACGGCGCCATGTCCATGGAACAGATGTACGCCCAGGCCCAGAGCAAGTCCTCGACCGACACCACCCCGGTCGATCCCGAAGCCTGGCGTCAGAAGGCCACCCTGGTCTG
Source organism: uncultured Phycisphaeraceae bacterium (assembly GCA_964426135.1). Taxonomy (GTDB): domain Bacteria; phylum Planctomycetota; class Phycisphaerae; order Phycisphaerales; family Phycisphaeraceae; genus CAYRPN01. Next base: position 48,684 of record CAYRPN010000032.1, read on the forward strand.
CATCTATCTCCGCGGCGGAGCCGACGCCCTGCACGCGTTCGTCCCCGTGAAGGACTCCAACTACTACGCCTTCCGCCCCACCATCGCCATCCCGGCGAAAGGCCCCGCCAACGCCGCCGCCAACATGGACGCGTTCAAGGACTCCAACTGGGGCCTGAACCCGTACATGAAGAGCCTCGTCCCGCTCTTCGAACAGGGCATGGTCGCTCCGATCATCAACGTCGGCTCCACCGACGGCACCCGCAGCCACTTCGAAGCCCAGGACTACATGGAGCGCGGCGCCCCCGGCAACAAGCGCGTCACCCAGGGCTGGCTCAACCGCTACCTCTGGCTCAGCCGCAAGAAAACCGACGCCCCGCTGCGCGGCCTCAGCGCCCGCAACCTCCTGCCCCGCGCCCTGCGCGGCAAGTACCCGGTGCTCGCCGGCAACAACAAGGCGGAGGACATGGACACCTTCGAGGATCTCTACTCGATGGACAACATGGTCAACAAATCCGCCCGCCAGGGTGTCGGCGATCAGAAGGGTTCAAGCCTCGAGGACATCCCCACCGAAGACGCGGAAGCGAAGAAGATGAAGCAGCAGCTCACCGCCGAGTGGGCCCGCGAAGTCATCACCGAGTCCGGCGAGCAGGCCGTCGCCCGAATCAAGGCGCTCGAAGAAGCCAGCCGCACCCCCGTCAGCCCCGACGCCAAGTACCCCAACGGCGGCCTGAGCCCGCAGCTTCGCACCATCGCCCAGTGCATCAAGGCCAATGTGGGCCTGGAAGTCGCCCAGGCGGACTACGGCGGATGGGACAGCCACCGCGGCCAAGGCGGCGTCAACGGCGGCGTCAGCCGGCAGCTCGGCCATGTCGCCGACGCCATCGCGGCGTTCATGCGCGACCTGGGCCCCCGCTCCAACAAAGTCCTCGTCATGGTCATGAGCGAGTTCGGACGCGAGGTCAAGGAAAACGGCTCCAACGGCACCGATCACGGCCGCGGCGGCATGATCCTCACCGTCGGCGGGCCCGAACTGGTCAAGGGCGAAAAACGCACCATGTACGGCAAGTGGAACGGCATGGCGGAAATGAACTACGGCCGCTTCCAGCCCGTCCACACCGACTTCCGCGACGTGTTCTCCGAATCCCTCTCCAAGATGTTCCACTTCAACGCCTTCGACAAGGAAATGTTCCCCGGCTACACCGGCAACAAGGGCAGCCTGCTGAACTTCCTCAACGAAGTCCCCAAGGCATGAACGATTCGCAGCGACTCAAAAAAAAGAAACCCCGGCGTCGATCGCCGGGGTTTTTTATGGCTCATCCGGCATTTGCGTACTTGACACCGGTTGGAATGGGCGTTTCAGAGTCGTGAACAGAGCCGGAGTCTGTGACTCCGGTCGATTTGAAGCGGCTCAATG
>CAYRPN010000033.1:0-8897 GCA_964426135.1 uncultured Phycisphaeraceae bacterium
TCGCCCAGCCATTCCAGTGGAGGAAATGTCCAGAAAGGGGCCGGGCGGAGTATAAGTGAGTTTGCAAACATTTCGAATCTGAGATTTCAGATTTCGGATCACATCCCCCACTGCCGCACGCCCAGCACTCGCGCCGTCACCAGCACCGCCACCGCCGCGATCACCATGATGAGCGACACCGCGATCGCGCCGGCGAGGTTGCCCGCTTGCAGCTCCAGGAACACCGTGGTCGGCAGCACCTCGGTGTGCATGCGGGTGGAGCCGGCGAAGACGAGGATCGGGCCGAACTCGCCCAGCGACCGGGCCCAGGCGAGCGTGCCGGCGGTGAGCATGCCGCGCTTCGCCTCCGGCAGCACCACCGCGAAAAACGCCTGCCCGCGCGAGGCGCCCAGCGTCAGCGCCACTTCCTCCCGCCGGGTGGGAATCTGATCGAACGTCGCCCGCATCGTCCGCACCGCAAAAGCGCACGCCACCATGAACTGCGCCAGGATCACCGCGGGAATCTCAAAGACCACGTGCTCGCGCAGCCAGTCGAACGGCTGCACCTTGAAAAGAATCAACAGGCTCAGGCCCACGACCAAGGGCGGCAGCACGATGGGGATGTCGAGGATCGCATCGACCACCGCCTTGCCGCGAAACTCCACGCGCGACATGAGATAGCCCACCGGCACCGCGACCCACAGCGACAGGATCGCCGTGATGCTGCATGAGATCAGGCTCAGCCAGATGGAGTAGCGGATCTTGTCGCTGTCCAGCGCGGCCAAGAGCGTGCCGGGCGTGGTGTAAACCATGTCGGCCAGCAGCATCAGCGCGATGAGCAGCACATAGACGCCCGAGAGGATCGCGAGGCAAACGAAAAAGGGCGCGCTGGATTTGACGCGGAACGGCGCGGCAGGTTTTTCGTTGGCGGTCATGTGCGTGGCGTGAGAACGGTCATCGAACGAACACACGGTTAGCGGAAACGCCGCAGGCGTCTGGTCGGGCGCGCGGGGCAAGCGGACAGGCACCTGCGGTGCTTCCGCTAAACGGTTTCATTTACGGCTTGGCATTCTGCGGAACCCACATCCACTTGAATCCCACCGTTTCAAATCGTTGCTTCGACTGCGCCGCGGTGATCGCTTCGATCAGCCGGCCCATCAACTGCGGATATTTCGTGCCCTTGCCCACCGCGATCGGCTGCACGGCGATCGCGTCGGGATGGTCGATGGCGATGACCTGTGCGCGATCCTTCACGTGGTGGCAGTTGGCTTCGTAAACCACCGCCGCGTGCAGGCTGCCGGACTCCACGAGCTGCGCCACCAGCAGGTCGGCGGTCGGGGCGGTGGCTTTCGTGTTGGCGGCGACGGCGGCGTACACGCCCTCGCTTTGCAGCAGCTTCTTCGTCAGCGCGCCCAGCGCGGATTTTTCTTCATCCGCCCGGCCGACCTTGACGCCCTCTTTCGCCAGATCCTTCAGCGTGCGGATGTTCATCGGATTGCCGCGCGGCACGAGGATCACCATGCGCGTCTGCGAGACGTTGCGAAACTCCCGAAACAAATCCGCCACATCGCGGGAGAACGAAACGTCACAGGCGAAATAGGCATCGGGCCTGGCGCCCGCTTTCATCTGGCTGACGAGCGTGCCGCAGCCCTGATATTCTTCGACGAGTTTCACGCCTTCGCGCAGGCGGAATTCATCCACGGTCTGCCGGCAGCCCGCGCCGTTGAGCCCGCCGGCAAAGAGTGTGATCTTCGGCTCCACCGCCCACGGGTCGCCCGGCAGCGTCTCGTAGAAAAGCTGATTCATGATCGCCTGGCCCTTTTCCGGCGCGGCGAGAAACCGCGCGAAGCGAAGCGCGTCGGTGGGCCGCCTGCTCCCACTCACCACCGCGGCGCTGATGGTGGACACGCTGTCCTTGAACTGCGACAGCGCCACGCTTTCGAGATCGAACTGGCGCGCCGTGGAATCCCAGATCACGCCCGCATCCACGCTGCCGGTCTGCACCAGCAGCGCGACCTCGGTGACCGTGGGCTGCTCCACTTTCTTGCCCTTCCAGAGTTTGTCCCACTCCCCTGACTTGTCCAGCGCCTTCTTCGCAGCCTTGCCGCTGGCGGTTTCATTGTTGGGCAGGGCGTAGGTGACGCCGGGACGGAAGAGGTCATCCAGCGTCGCGATCTTCTTCGGATTGCTCTTCGCGACGGCGAGGACGAGGCGGAACCTGCCGAAGGGAATGTGCTCGATGATGAGCCCTTTCGCCAGCGCCAACTGGATGAACTGCTCATCGGCCGGAATGAACACGTCGCCTTTCACAGCCGTTTCCAGCGTGGAGAGCAAAGCCCCGCTGCTCTTGGCGTCGATGCGCAGGCCGATGCCCAGCTCCTCTTCGAACGCTTTGCCGATCGCCTCGACCGGCTCGCGGATGCCGGCCGCGACATAAACGTGCAAGGGGTCGCCGACATCGCCGGTCTGCGCCCGGCGCTTCGTCGGATTCCAGACCAACAGCGCCACCAGCGCCGCAAGCACCGCAAGCGAGCCGAGCATGAGCAGCGGCGCGTTGGTCAGGCTGCCGATCTGTCGATGGCGTTGACGCATGGTGAAGGTTGTGCCCTGAGCGCATCAGGATACAGGCAACGTCAGGTTGGGTGAATGACTCCGCAGGCGGCGGGAGTGGGCGGGTGCGTGACATCTAATGCGGGCCCGATCAAACTCCCCTCCCTTTTTGGGAGGGGCAGGGGGAGGGTCGGGCCGACGGACTCGTTGGGGCTCCAGTTCAAATACAGACACAAGGAAGCAGTTCGCCAGACCCTCCCCTAGCCCCTCCCTAAAAGGGAGGGGAACTCGACGCGCAGAAGGTGTCACACACCCGAGTGGGCCGGATCCATTCGTGGGCCTATCGTGTGCCGCGATGGCGGACCGTTTCGCCGCGGCCTCTCGTTGTCCTCCCCAGCGGATCAAACACCATGCGAATTGTCCTTCTCATTGCCACACTCCTGGCCTCGCCATGCTTCGCGGAGAATCCTCCCGCCAGCGACACCTGGCCGCAGTGGCGCGGCCCGACGCGCGACGGCAAGGTCGGCGGCGCCGCCTGGCCCAATTCGCTCAAGGCGGATCGCCTGAAACTTCGCTGGCGCGTGGATCAGGGCGAAAGCTACGCCGGCCCCATCGTCGCAGGCGACGCGATTTACACCGTGGAGACGAAGGACCGCAAGAAGGAAATCGCCCGCGCCCTGGACCGCAAGACCGGCGAGGAGAAATGGAACCTCGCGTGGGATGGCTCGATGACCGTGCCGTTCTTCGCCGCCCGCAACGGCAACTGGGTGCGCTCCACGCCGGCGCTCGATGGTGATCGGCTGTACGTCGCCGGCATGCGCGATGTGCTCGTCTGCGTCGACGCGAAGAGCGGCAAGGAACGGTGGCGCGTCGACTTCGTGGAACGCTTCAAGGCATCGCTGCCGACCTTCGGCTTCGTCTGCTCGCCGCTGATCGTGGGCGACGCGGTTTACGTGCAGGCCGGCGCGGGATTCGTGAAGCTCAACAAGATGACCGGTGAAACGATCTGGCGCACGCTCGACGACGGCGGCGGCATGAACGGCAGCGCGTTCGCGTCGCCCAGTTTCGCCACCATCGCGGGCAAACCCCAGATGCTCGTGCAGACTCGCACCCTGCTGGCGGGCGTGGAACTGGACAAGGGCCAGGTCCTCTGGCAGCAGAAGATCGAGGCTTTCCGCGGCATGAACATCCTCACGCCGCTCGCTTACGACAACACCGTCTTGACCAGCAGCTACGGCGGGCGAACGCTGCAACTGAAAATCGATCAGGCCGACGGCAGATTCTCCGCGACGCAGGCGTGGGACAACCGCACGCAGGGTTACATGACCAGCCCCGTCATCATCGATGACCATGGCTATTTTCTGGGGCGAAACAAGCGGTTCCACTGCGTGGCGCTGGGCAGCGGCGAGGTGAAGTGGACCAGCGAAAAGACCTACTGCGAGTACTGGTCGCTGGTGGCGCAGGGCGACAAGATCCTGGGCCTGGATCAGCGCGGCATCCTTTACCTCATCAAGGCAACGCCGGAGAAGTTCGAGGTGCTCGACGAACGGAAAATCAGCGAGCAGGAAACGTGGGCCCATCTGGCGGTGGTCGGCAACGAACTGTTCGTGCGCGAGTTGAAGGGAATGATGGTCTGGGAGTGGAAGTGAAACAGGATCTTGCCGGCCCTTCAACACCCGGCTCGGAGCCTTAGGAATGGAATGGAATGGAATCGAATCTACTTCCCGATTGGCACAGTTCGCACTCCCCTCCCTCTTAGGGAGGGGCAGGGGGAGGGTCGGGCAAACAGCCTGATTTCATGCACAATCATGCAGTGCGCCCGACCCTCCCCTAACCCCTCCCTAAGAGGGAGGGGAATCGGAAACGGCCAAGTCGGGAAGTAATCTCGGTTCCGTTCCTTAAGACTTCTCCGAGTGGCCGGGGCTGGAGTCCGCGCACGCCCCGGAACGATCGCGACGTGATTGCGAGAACGGGGGAAACCGCGATTCGTTGGAGCAAGGCACGCCTTTCCGGGGCATCCGCAGAGCCTTCAGCCCCGGCCGCCCGGCGTGAGAGCGATGTCACTCGCGAGCCAGCACCTGCCGCGCGCCCTGCTCCTCCAGTCGCTCCAGCACGCGGGACGCGAGATGGCGCAGTTCCTTGGCGCCGGCCTCCATTTTCGCTTCGATCATCTGCCTGCCATCGGGGCTGATCACGCGCGCGGTCAGGCGATAGCCGCCGCGGCCGTCCACCAGGATCGGTTCGGCGTAGGCGGCGATGGGCGAGTGGCAATCGCCGGCGAGTCCATCGATGATCGCGCGCTCCAGTTCGACCGCTTGCGCGGTGGGCGCGTGATTCAGCGGCAACACGCGCTGCATGGTGATGTGATCATCGCCGCGGCACTGCAGCGCCAGCGCGCCTTGGCCGGCGGCAGGAAGAATGATGGAGGGATCGACGGGCCGGTCCGCGTGCCGCGCCAGCCCCGCGCGGGTCAGGCCGGCAACCGCCATGAGCGTGGCGTCGTAGTGGGGGACGGGGGGTTGGGGGTTAGCGGCTGGGGGTTTGGCGGCGGATGCGGCGGTTCGCCGGTCAGGCCTCGGAGGCAAGGGCGGGTTCGATTCCGGTTCGCTCGATTCGGCCGGTGTTTCCAGCACCTTTCGCAAGCGCGTCTGCACGTTGCCGCGGATCAGTTCGATCTTCAGGTCCGGCCGCAGTCGCAGCACCTGGGCGGCGCGGCGGGGACTGGCGGTGCCGAAGACGGCGCCCTGGGGCAGATCGTCGATGCGTGCGGCCGCGTGTCGGGTCACAAGGCAATCGCGTACATCCTCGCGCGGCGGAACAGCCGCAACGACCAGGCGTTTCGTCGGCTTCGTCGGCAGGTCCTTCAGGCTGTGCACCGCCAGGTCGGCGCGGTGATCGAGCAGCGCCTGCTCGATCGCCTTGGCGAACAGGCCCTTGCCGCCGGAGTCGGCCAGCGACGCTTCGAGGAACTGATCGCCCTCGGATTCGATCCAGACATAGCTGATCTCGACGGCGGGATGCAGCCGCTTGAGCGCGGCGCCGACGAGTTCCGCCTGCACGCGTGCAAGCTGGCTGCGGCGGGAGGCGATGATGATGGGCCGGCGACTGCGTCGCATGGGAGATCAGGGGACAGAGGACAGAGGGCAGAGGACAGAGGACAGAGGAAAAAGATCAGTGCGTACAGGTCGTAGGTTAGCGGTCGGGCCGAGTCTGCGAGGCCCACCTGTCAACGGCCATCCGGTCAATCGGCGGGGTGAATCCTGATCGCCTGCTTCGACCGCTGACTTCAGACTTCCGATTCATTGCCGGGTATCCAGCAAGGGTCTACTATAGCCGCCGCGATAAAAGTGTGAATGGCCGCGGGGTTGTGCAAACGCTGTGGAGGATTGTCATGGCTGGAAAATCACTGACGGTCGCCTTGACCGGCGGCACCGGTTTCGTCGGGCGGCATGTGCTTCCCAAACTGCTGGCTGAAGGGCACGAGGTGCGGGCCCTGGTGCGCGATCAAGCCAGGTGGGACACGATCGACAAGCGCGTGCATCGCATCGAGGGCGATCTGTTCGATGACGAAGCGGTGCATGAACTGGTCGAAGGCGTCGACGCGGTGGTGCACCTGGTCGGCATCATCATGGAGAAACCCAAGCAGGGACAGACGTTCGAACGCGTGCATGTGGAGTCGACGCGGCGACTCATCGAGGCGACGCGAGCGGCAGCGGCGCATCGGCAATCGCAAGGCCGCGGCGGCGCGGTGAAGTGGGCGCACATGTCCGCGCTCGGCTCGCGGCCCAACGCGGTGAGCATGTACCACCGCACCAAGTGGCAGGCGGAGGAACTGGTGCGCGGCAGCGGCCTCGATTACACGATCTTCCGCCCGTCGATCATTCACGGTCCCGATGGCGAGTTCATGCAGATGGTGCGCGGGTTCTGGTGCGGATTTTTCCCGCCTTTCATCGTGCCTTACTTCGGCGCGGGGCCGCTGGGCACGGGCGGCGCGGGACGGTTGCAGCCGGTCTATGTCGACGATGTGGCGACCTGCTTCACCAGCGCGCTGACCAATCCGAAAGCCAGCGGCGAAACGTATCCGCTGGGCGGGCCTCTGGCGGTGACCTGGCCGCAGCTTTACGAAGCAGTAGGCCGGCATCTGGCCAACAAGCGGAACAAGCGCGTGTTCCCGGTGCCCGCGTGGTACGCCAAGATCATCGCCGGCAAGCCCGGCGTGCCGTTCAACCTCGATCAGGTCATCATGAGCCAGGAAGATTCCACGTGCGAGATCGCGAAAGTGGAAAGCGACTTCGGCATCAAGCTCGCCGATTTCGAGGCGACGGTGGCGCAGTATGCGGGAAGCATCCAGGCGTGATCGATCACCTCGCGTGAAAGCCGCGGTGTGCTGGGCGCTTCGAAGTAAACTGCCCGCATGACCACTTCCCCCGCGTCAACCGGGCCGACCGCGACGGTGCATCCGCTCGCGTTCTGGCGATGGAAGCTGCACTGGCAGATCCTGCTGGGCCTGCTGATCGGAGCGGGACTCGGCTACCTCAGCGGCGCCAGCGCCCTGAGCGCGTGGGAAGCGGTGACCGGCACGCCGACCGGCGCTGCCGCCAGGTCCAAGGCCGTCGACCTGCTGCGCGCCAGGTGGGATTACCTCACGTTCGACCTCGTCGGCGATCTGTTTCTCAACGGCTTGAAACTCATCGTCGTGCCGCTGGTCACCACCTCGATCATCCTCGCCGTCGCCTCGATCGGCGCACACGCCGGCTTCGGTCGGCTCGGGGTCAAGACGCTTCTCTACTTCATGTCCACCAGCCTGATCGCGATTCTGACCGGCCTGCTGCTGATCAACGCCGTCGGTCCCGGCCGCAGCGAGTCCGGCAAGCCCCTGCTCACCAGCGAGCACCTGGCGCAGTTCGACAAGGAAGCCGCCACGATCAAGCAGAAGGTGGGCCAGAAGCAGGCAAGCGACTTTCTCAACGTCTTCCGCGAGATGGTGCCGGACAATCCCATCAAGGCGGCCGCCGAAGGCAACATGCTCGGACTGATCGTCTGCGCGCTGCTGATCGGTTTTTTCCTTTCGCAGTTGCAGGGGCCCCTGCACGACGCCATGCGAAACCTGACCGAGGCCGTCTATGCGATCACGATGAAGATCACGGACCTGGTCCTGCGCTTCGCGCCGCTGGGCGTGGGCATGCTGGTGGCCGCAACGGTGTCGGAGAACTACGCGACGCTGAAGCAGGAGGAGCGCTTCGGTGATTTCGTCGCCAGCATCGTGGCCTTCGCGCTGTGTACGTTCGTGGGACTGCTGGTGCATCTGCTGGTGGTGATGCCGGTGATCCTGATGCTGGCGGCGCGGGTGAATCCGCTGCGACATTACAAGGCGATGCTGCCGGCCCTGATGACGGCCTTCTCCACCGCCAGCAGCAACGCGACGCTGCCCGTGAACATGGAATGCATCGAAAAAGCAGGCGTGTCGAAGAAGGTCAGCAGCTTCGTGTTGCCCCTGGGCGCGACCGTGAACATGGATGGAACCGCCCTCTACGAATGCACCGCCGCGATCTTCATCGCCCAGGCCTTCGGCGTGGAACTTTCCTTCGGCCAGCAGTTCTTCGTCGTCGTCGCCGCCCTCCTCACCAGCGTCGGCGTGGCGGGCGTGCCGTCGGCGTCACTGGTGGCGATCGTGATCATCCTGCAGTCGCTCACCCAGCAACTGGAAGCCCAGGGCGTCACCATCAATCTCGCCGCGGGCCTGCCCATCCTGCTCGTCTTCGACCGTCCGCTCGACATGTGCCGGACGGCCGTCAACATCTTCTCCGACTCCGTTGGCGCGGTCGTCGTGGCCAGAAGCGAAGGCGAGACCGGCGTGCTTGCCCACTAGCCCGCGTTTCCCACCGCAAGTCATCAGGCGAAAGAAGCCGCACACGAGGAGCCGACCAAGGCCCAGGTCCAGTGCAATGCTTCCACGAATGAACCCTGCCCCGCGTCCTTCCTCGCCCCCCGATGGGCCACGATCGGCACCCCAAAAGTGGCCGGCCACGTACCCCCCGGGGGCGAAAACCGACCTTAACCCGCATCAATACAAATACTTACCATTTGCCTGCCAAAAAGGTAGGACACTTTCCGGCCACTTCCGGCCGCCGCCCTTCTCCCGTTGAAACCCGGCGAAAACCTGTCAAAGAACAACGCGGCCTCGGAGGGAAGCCGTCGGCATAGCTACCTTACATTGTCCGATCTATACGGAAGGTTACCGCCGATCGCCCCGCTCGCCATCCGCAAAGGAGCCGCGCACGAAGTAAGCGGGACTGCCGGCCACATCGCAGCACCGCAAAGGAGCCGCGCACGAAGTAAGCGGGACTGCCGGCCACATCGCAGCACCG
>CAYRPN010000033.1:8997-9365 GCA_964426135.1 uncultured Phycisphaeraceae bacterium
CAAAGGAGCCGCGCACGAAGTAAGCGGGACTGCCGGCCACATCGCAGCGCCGCAAACCGGCTGGCGGCAGGCAGAACGCAACACCGCGTGGATCTCGCGGCCGTACGAAAGTCTGACAACCCCCGCTTACTGCGTGCGCGGCTCCTTCTGCGGACGGGAAATGCAGGTCCGTCAATGGGCGTCATTCCATCCTCATGCCCTTTGCCGCCGCAAGTCGCTTCCCACGTCGCTCATTTATTCAGAATGACCCCTTTTTCTCTTTCAAGTCGCTTCCCACGTCGCTCATTTATTCAGAATGACCCCTTTTTCTCTTTCATTTATTCAGAATGACCCCTTTTTCTCTTTCATTTATTCAGAATGACCCCTTT
>CAYRPN010000033.1:9465-49529 GCA_964426135.1 uncultured Phycisphaeraceae bacterium
TTCTCTTTTTTCCTTTTTCTCTTTCTCTCTCTTTCTCTCCATCCAGTCTGACCCCTTTTCTCCGTCCGAAAAAAAACCCCGGCGATGGCCGGGGTTTTCAGTTCGTCGATCAGGTTGTCGATGGCTGCGGTTCAGGCGGTGCGCCGGCGGCGGTACAGCGCCAGGCCACCGAGCAGGAGCAGGCCCGCGCTGGCGGGTTCCGGCACGCTGACGGCGGTCACGCGGACGTTGTCGAAGTGCGCCTGGCCGTTGCCGGTGAAGGTCAGTTGCACCTGCAACTGGCCCGCGCTGGGCGCGGTGAAGGAGGCGAGGGCATCGACAAAGTCGCCCGCGGTGATCGACGCGGCACTGACCACCGTCGGCACGCCGACGGGCAGACCGTCGAGCAGGAAGCCGACCTGATAGTTGCCGGTGAGGCCGGACGTGCCATCGAGGCCCTTGCCCAGCGCGACGGCCAGGTTGTAAGTCGTGCCCGCCTGCGCCAGGGTCACGACGCCGGAGGTGAGGCCGGCGGTGCTGTCGCCCGTATTGACAAAGGCGAACTGGTCGCCGTCGGACTGCTGGCCGGGGTCGATGATGGCTCCGGTGGTGCCGTTCTGGTTGTAGCGGCCGTTGGACGGATCCTGGACGCCTTCGTTGAAGGCGCCGAAGGTGGTCCAGCCGGTGATGACCTCAGTGGTGAAGAGTTCGCCGATATTTCCCGGGCCGTTGGCGAGGTTGGGTAGTTCGAAGGAGCCGTTGGGCACAGCGATGACGCCCGGCGCGGAGAGCGCCGACGCGAAGCCGATCACATCCAGCTCGCGGTACATGTTTACGCCCAGCGGGTCGGCGTCGCCGAAATCGAAGCGCACGCGCGCGACATTGGTGGCGAAGTTGCCGCCGCTGTTGAGAACGCCGCCGGTGTCGCTGAGGCGCACCTCGGTGCGCAGGCCGGCGGTGGGCAGGATGCCGGCGGTCCAATCGGTGTTGGGCACGACATCGACGAAGGTGGTCGGGCTGCCGACCTTGGAGATGGAGACCCTGTACTCCTGCGAGGATCGCCCGCCAGAGCCTGCGTCATTGTGCAGGCCGAAGGTGTTGATGTTCGAGATGGTGTAGCCGCCGGGGTTCAGCGTGGTGTCGAGTTGATATTCGATGAACCGGCCCGCGCCGGCGGTGATGCGGGAATTGGCGTCGTCGCCGGTGTCGAAGGCGCCGTTGCGGGCGATCGGCTCAGCGGTGTTGGTCTCGATGTTCAGTGCAGTGACCGAGCTGAAACTGGTCTGGAGCAGGTCATTGGAGCGCACGGTGTAGTTCGTGTTTTGCTTGGAAACAGCCGTCACCAGCGCGGCCTCAGCCGAGCTGGCTCCGAACCCCATCAACGCCGCGGCGACGAGAAGCAAACGATTGGGACGATTCATGGATCAACTCCTTCGAAGAAAAGGTACACGGGGCGAACCCGAAAACCGGTGAACACCGGCCAGAAACGCGACAACATCATACCGCGCCGTCTCGCGGGAACAAGGACTGCGAGCGTCCAGTATCCATCAAGAATCTCCGGCTATTTCACCCCAGCGGGTGGTGCGCCGGTGGTTCGATGACTGTGCAGCGAGACGGGCCGTGTCCGGCCCGACGAGCTTCCGGCTGCACGGCTGCGTTGGGAAATGTTGTTGCTGTCGTGCGGGGCGATGCAGGTGATTCAGCGGGGCGGGTGCGGCCCGGTTCGGAGGGTAAGAAGGGGGCATTCGTGAATGCCATTCGGTTAAGCATTTGCCCCTTGTTTTGACGCCCATTCAGCTTCCTCCTCCCGGCGCCGACGTCTCAGCAGCTTGTACTCCTTTAGACTTCGTCGAATCACGCGCAGTTGCCTCCGGCTTTCGCGCGTCGGGTTCACCATCAGCCGCTCGACCCCCGGCAGGCCCAGCATGCGGGCCGCTGGCGAAGGATGAGAACATCGACAATCCGAAGACGACCGACTACGGATTGGGCCGAATCTACGTCTATGCGTGTTTTTCTTGGTCTCAAGCAGAGCCAGCGCGTGCGCCCACCGTCAAGCTCGCGGAGAAGCACCGTGTGGGTTTCTTCAACGTCAGCTCGAACGAAGATGATGTGTGGGTGCCCGGAACGCATGGCAAACTCGAAGAACTGACGGAGTGAACGATCCGCGGTGGTACGCCCGGTGCCCGGCCACAGCGCCTTTTGCGTTAGAATGCGATCGTCTCATCCAGGAGGTCTCGCATGCCCTTTCGTCTCTTGCCGGTTCGTGTCGCCGTTGCCGCAGTTGCGGTGGGATTGCTCATCGCCTGCGGGCCGGGGGAACCCACCGAGGCCGCGGACGCGGATTGGCCCCAGTTCCGCGGGCCGACGGGCATGGGTGTGAGCGCGGACAAGGCGGCCCCGCCGGTGGAGTGGGGGCAGGACAAGAACGTGGTTTGGAAGGTGGAACTGCCCGGGGCCGGCACCAGCAGCCCCGTTGTGTTCGGCCAGCGGATCTACATCACCTGCTACAGCGGTTACAACCTGCCGGGCGCCGAGGGGGGCGAGCAGGGAAATCTGAAGCGTCACCTGGTCGCGCTGAAGCGGGACACCGGGCAACTGATCTGGGACAAGACCGTGCCGCCGAAGCTGCCGGAACAGGCCCGCATCCGCGACGGGCACGGCTACGCGTCGAGCACGCTCGCCGTCGACAAGGACCGCATCTACGCCTTCTACGGCAAGAGCGGCGCGTTCGCCTTCGATCACGAAGGCAAGCAACTCTGGCAGGCGGATGTGGGCGACGACATTCACGGCTGGGGCAGTGCCGCGTCGCCCGTGCTGCATGGCGACCTGGTCTACATCAATGCGAGCGTGGAGAGTTCATCGCTGATCGCGCTGGACAAGAAAACCGGCGCGGAGAAGTGGCGCGTGCGCGGCATCAAGGAATCGTGGAACACGCCCATCCTCGTCGACGTGAAAGGCAAGACGGAACTGGTCGTCGCCATGATGGGCAAGATCCTCGGCGTCGACCCGAAGACCGGCGATGAACTGTGGTCATGTAAAACGGACATCGGCTGGTACATGGTGCCCAGCCTCGTGGCGCACGACGACGTGGTCTACGCGCTGGGCGGGCGCAGCGGCGTGGCGGGGCTGGCGGTCAAGGCGGGCGGACGCGGCGAGGTGACGGGCACGCACCGCCTGTGGAAGAGCATGAAGGGCTCCAACGTCGTCTCCCCCATCTATCACGACGGCCACCTCTATTGGATGAACGACAACAACGAGACGGCGTACTGCGCCAAGGCGGAGACGGGCGAAGTGGTGTACGAGCAGCGCATCAGCCGGGCGGACCAGGTGTACGGTTCGCCGGTGCTGGCGGGCGGGAATATTTATTACACGAACCGCCGGGGCACGACGTTCGTCGTCGCCGCCAAGCCGGAGTTTCAGCAACTGGCGACGAACAGCCTGGGCGATCGCAGCACCTTCAACTGCAGCCCCGCGGTGGCGGACGGCCGGCTGCTGATTCGGTCGGACAAGTATCTGTATTGCGTGGGCGCGAAATGATCGGCGGCGTTTGGGAGCCGTGCAAAATCAAGTCCGAGGCTTGACGTAGGGTGCGTCAAGTCCGCGCGGACGCACCGGTTGGACTCCCGTTGGTCGATGGTGCGTCCGTGCCGCCCCCGCCCCTCCCCCGGGGCGAGGAGCCTCGACACATCCGACCCGGATACAGCTTCAATCTTCTACGGCTCCTTACACAAACTTCGTCAGCCCCGGCCGCGACACCGCAGGCTCCGCCAGCGGCTTTTTCCAGTCGTAGTGCGGCGGGGTCAGGTCTTCCTGCGAGTTCATCGCCTTGTCCCACGTGATTTCCTGCCCGGTGTACGCCGCCATGCGCCCCATGATCGCCAGCAGCGTGCTGTTAGCCATGTAGACGCCGTTGTTGATGGGCTTACCGGCGCGGATGGATTTGAAAAGCTCGTCGTGCTCCGCCTGGTAGAAGTCGTTGCCCTTGCCCTCGTGCCGCCATTCCTTGTCGGCGAAGGTGAACTTATGCTTGCCTTCGTTCTCGCTGAACACGCCCCGGCCCTTCTCACCGACGACGCAGGCGGACAGGTCATTGGCGCAGCCGCGAATTTGCCGGGTGTTGCTGAATAGTTTCGCGCCGCTGGCGAACTCGTAAATAGTCGAGAAATGGTCGTAAATATTGCCGTGTTCCGGCAGGTTGCGCACGATGCGGCCGCCCATGGCGATCGCTTTCACCGGGTATGTATCTTTCATCGCCCACGCGCATACATCCAGAAAGTGGATGTGCTGCTCGACGTTGAAATCGCCGCTGAGCCAGGTGAAGTAATACCAGTTGCGCATCTGGTACTCCATGTCCGTCTGCTCCGGCGTCCGCGGCTTGACCCAGATCTGCCCGCGATAGTCATTTGCCTGCAATGTATGTAGCTCGCCCATGTCGCCGTTGTGGATGCGCTTCACTGCCTCGGCAAAGGCGTTGTAATACCGCAGGCACAGGCCCGACACGAGCGACAAGCCCTTCTTCCGCGCCATTTCGGCGGTCTCCAGCACATGCCGCACGCCCGGGCCATCGACCGCCACGGGCTTCTCGCAGAAAATCTGCTTGTTCTTCTCCACGGCGTATCGCAGGTGCATGGGCCGAAAGTGCGGCGGCGTGGCCAGCAGCACCACGTCGCAGCAGTCGGTCACCTGTTTGTAGGCATCGAAGCCGACGAACCGCCGATCCTGCGCCACGTCCAGCTTCTTCTCCAGATCCTTCTCGGTTTGCAGGCTCTTGTGGCATAGTTCGAGCCTGTCGGCGAACGCATCGCCCATCGCGTGCAGCTTGCAGTTGGCGTCAGCGCGCATAGCCTGTTTCGCCGCGCCAGTCCCGCGACCGCCGCAGCCGATGAGGCCGATCTTGAGCGTATCGCTGCCCTGGGCGTAGGCGACGCGCGCGAAGGGGAGTGAGGCGGCGAGTACCCCGGTCGTGGCGGCGGTGGTGTTGGTGATGAAGGTGCGGCGGGTGGTGGGCATATGTTTATCTCCACGCCCGGCCCTTCGGGCCGGCGCTAAACGGGGATGCAATCAATACTTCGCGGGGCCGATCGATACATTGCGGAAATACACTTCATGCCCCTCATCCTGAAGCGCGATGCGGCCGCTGGCGGGAAACACATCCAGCGCTTCGTTCACAGTCGTGCCGTTGATCTTCACGGTGACGGTGGTTCCTTTGGCGATGACTTCCACTTTCGTCCATTCGCCCAATTTGCTGGCGACGTCGTCCTTGCCGCGGGTGTCGAGCAGTTCCTTGAATCCCGCCTCGTGCTTGTTCCACCAGAACTGTCGGCCCGAGTATTGCACGAGCCTGCCTTCGGGATCCCAGCGCGTGTTGCCGTCCTTCTCGAAGCGGACCTTGCTGCTCATCTTGGCGTCGATGCGGTTGCCGGCTTCATCGACGCCGCGGATCACGATGAGATCGCCCTCGCAGCCCTGGGCGAGCTGCACCTCCAGCGACGTGACCCACGCGCCGCGGCCGAAACCGCGCCGTTCGCCGGCGCCGCCGTCTTTGCCGGTGCAGTGGACGAGCACGCCGGAGTTGCGGACATATTTGCCGCCGTCGGTCTTCGTGCCCCATTTGAACTCGCAGGTGAAGTGATAATCCTTGTACGCCTGTTTGGTGGCGATGTAGCCGCGATGATCGCCGCCTTGCATGTGGATCACGCCGTCCTTCACGCTGAACGCCGGCGCGGGGTCTTTGTCGGCGGTCGCCTGGAGCCAGGTGGTCCAGCCGGCGAGGTCTTTGCCGTTGAAGAGCGTGGTGGTTTTGTCGGGAGCGACGGCGTCGGCGAAGGCGCTGCCTGTGACGGCAGACGCGAGAAGCGCCGCGGCGATGCAGAGTCGAAGTGTCATGCGCGAAACCCTTGAAGGACGGGCAACAAGGATGGATTGTAATCGCGGCGAATCGAGTAACGAAGCCCCGAGCGCTAACCGCCAGATGTGACCGATATACTGGCGCTTGATTTCAGGAGGTCTCGCATGTCCACATGTTCCAGCCCTTCGCGACGTTCGTTTCTCCACACCGCCGGCGCTTCGCTCATTGCAGGCGGAGTCGCGGCTGTCGTGCCGATGGCGACGGCTCAGGACAAGACCGTCATCCCGGGCACGCCCGCAGTGCCTGGCAAAGCGCCCACCGAGTTCCAACTCGCCTGCATGACGCTGCCTTACTCGCTGTTCCCCTTGCAGCGGGCGCTCGAAGGCATCAAGGGCGCGGGTTACAGATACGTCGCGTGGGGCACGTCGCACAAGGAGCCCGGCGAGGCGAAGAGTGTGCCCGTGATGGCGGCGGACGCGGAGCCGCAGAAAGCGAAGGACTTGGGCAAACGCTGCCGGGACATGGGTCTTGCTCCGCTGATGATGTTCACCGGCATCTACCCCGAGCACGCCGACGCGATTCGCATTTTCACCAGCCGGATCAAGCAGGCGCAGGCCGCGGGCATTCCGCAGATTCTCACCTTCGGCCACACGAAAGGCGGCAACCACGCGCTCTGGGTCGAGCGATTCAAGAAACTCGCACCCGTCGCCGGCGACCACGGCGTCATGATCGTCATCAAGCAGCACGGCGGCGAAACCGGCACCGGCGAAGCCTGCGCCAAGATCGCGCGCGAGATCGATCATCCCGCGGTGAAGGTGAACTACGACGCCGGCAATGTGATGGATTACCTCGATGTCGATCCGATACCCGACATCAGAAAATGTGCCGACGACATCCGCAGCTTCTGTATCAAGGATCACCGCAATTTCCCCAAGGACGAAGACTGCGGCCCCGGCTTCGGCGAGATCGATCATTACAAGCTGCTACATACAGTCGCGATGACGGGCCTGAAAATGCCGCTGTGCTTCGAGAATATTTCCGCCCCGGTGGTGCCGCGGCCGGACAAGGCGGAGGGCGTGGACGAACTGGCGAAGCGGGCGCGGGAGTTCATCGAAGTGGTGGTGAAGGGATTGGGGGCGAAAGTTGCATAACAGGACAAGCTGCGCGTGGACAGCCACGTCACCTGTCTACAGGCGACGCAGTTCAGCCCGGACTTTCAGCGGGGCGAGGACTGGACTTTCATCTACAACGGCAACTGATCGCGGCGGGCGCGCTTTTCACTCGCTGCCATACTTGCCCGTCCATTCGCCGAAGCTGTCGCGATAGAGAAACCACACGCCATCCTTGCCTGTTTCCACGCGCGTTGCGGCCTTGCCTTCGTAGTCGGTGACCTGTGTATACAGAATCTTCACCGGATAGACGGTGATCGCACCGGCTCCGTAGTTCATCTGCTTCTGGGTGGTTCTCTCGGCGAACTTGACGGACGCCACTTCGTGTCGAAAGTCCTTCACCTTCCAGACGGCTTTGTTGGTTTCCGAGGCGTGGATGGCGTACTCGACCTTCAAGATGGCGGCCTTGGCCTCCGCCTCGGTGGGCCAGCCTTCGCGAGCATGGGTCGGCGCGTCCTTGCCGGCGGCATCGGGCTTGGCGGGTGTGTCTTTCGCCGCCGGTGCGTCGCCGCCGCCGCAACCGACAAGACCGGCCATTAGCAATACGAGGATGGCGAGCAGCCGGCTGTGATGAACGTAGGTGTGCATGGGTGATTCTCGGCAAGGGCGAACCGTGTGGCTCGATGGTTGACGCGCCTCAGGAGCGGCGCGCCATCGTCATCACGGAGTCTATCGGCAAACCGACGCGAGTCGTTCCCGGATTCCACCGATTCGGTCCCGCGCGGATCAGCCGGTGCGGTCATGGGTCGCCGCGGCCGTCCCGTCGCTCGGCTCCACCGTTGAACAAGCGAGCCGTCGCGTCCGACCTGCCGCGCCGCGTTCCCCTGCCAGGGGCCTGGGATTTTCCCCGGCGTAGCGCGGCGGAAAGGTGCGTCAATCCAAGGGTGTTCGGCTATACTTGCCAGTTCGGTGCGCGACGGTCACACGCCCCATCCGAGGGGCGAGGACCTTCGTTTCCGCAGGCATTTTTACGGAGCGATTCGATGTGGCGAACTGCTATGTGTGTGCGTCGAGGCCTGGGCGCTGTCGCTTCCCTGACCGCCATTCTGGCGACGTCCGTGATGGCGATGGCGGCGGAGAAACCTGCGCCGTCGGCGGCGCCCGCCCCGGCGCCTTTGGATCCCCAGCACGCGCAGAAAATGGCCAAAGGTCTTGAGATCTTCAAGAGCGACGTGCGACAGCAGCTCGTCGAGCACTGCCTCGCCTGTCACGGCGGCGAAAAGGTGAAGGCCGATTTCAACCTCGCCACCCGCGAAGACCTCCTCAAGGGCGGCGAGGACGGCGCGGCGATTGTGCCCGGCGATGCGAAGAAAAGCTGGATGTACAAGCTCATCACCCACGAGGAAGAGCCGCACATGCCGCAGAAGGCGCCGAAGCTTTCGCCGGCGGCGATCGCGAAGATTGAAGAATGGATCAACCTCGGCGCTCCTTACGACAAGCCGCTGACCGACAAGAAGATCGACGCCAAGGCGCCGAAGATCGTGACGGCCAAGGACCGCGAGTTCTGGTCGTTTCAACCGCTCAAGCGCGTGGAGCCTGTCGCCGAGGCGACGGACAAGTGGTCGCGCTCGCCGATCGATCGCTTCATTTTCTCGCAACTGAAAGCCAAGGGCCTGGCGCCGAATCCGATTGCGAAGAAGGAAGTGCTGATCCGCCGGGCGTATCTGGATCTGGTCGGCATGCCGCCGACGCCCGCGGAGTTGGAGGCGTTTCTCAATGACAGCGATCCGAAGGCGTACGAGAAGGTGATCGACAAGCTGCTCGACGATCCGCGTTACGGTGAGCGCTGGGGCCGGCACTGGCTCGACGTGGCGCGATTCGCCGAGAGCCACGGCTTCGAGCAGGACTACGATCGGCCGCATGCCTACCACTACCGCGATTTCGTCATCAAGGCGCTCAACAGCGACATGCCGTTCGATCAGTTCGTGCGCTGGCAGATTGCCGGGGACGAATTCGAGCCCGCCAATCCGCTGGCGATGATGGCGACGGGGTTCCTCGGCGCCGGCGTGTTCCCCACGCAGCTCACGGAGAAGGAGTTCGAATCCGCGCGGTACGACGAACTCGATGACATGGCGGCCACCACGAGCAGCGCGTTCCTGGGCCTGACCCTCGGCTGTGCCCGCTGCCACGATCACAAGTTCGATCCGATTCCCGTCGTCGACTATTACCGCTTCGTCTCCACTTTCGCCACGACCATCCGCAGCAACATCGACCTGGAACTCGACAGCGACAAGGTGAAGCCCGCACTGGCGGCATGGGAAGCGAAGCACGCGCCGCTGGCGGCGGAACTGGCGACCTTTGAAAAAGAACAGTTGCCGGTGCGCTTCGAGGCATGGGCGAAGGAGCAGATCGCCAAAGGCATCGATCCGGCGAAAGCGGCGGCAGTCTGGACCGTGCTTGATGTCGACGCGAAATCGCACCAGGGCACGACCTTCCAGAAGCAGGGCGATGGCTCTGTGCTCGCCACCGGCAAGAATCCGCCGCACGATAAGTGGACGTTCACCGCCCGCACGACGCAGAAGGGCATCACCGCGGTGCGGCTGGAAGCGATGGCGCATCCGTCGTTCGTCAAGGGCGGCCCCGGCCGCGCGGGCAACGGCAACTTCTCGCTGAGCGTGTTCAAGGTCTCCGCCAGGCCTGCCGGCGATGCGAAAGCCAAAGCAGTGCCTGCGAAACTCGCCACCGCGAAAGCAACATTCGAGCAGAACAATTCCTCGCTTTCGATCGCCTCATCCATCGATGGCGACAACGTCAGCGGCTGGGCGGTTGATCCGCAGTTCGGAAAGGATCACGCCGCCGTGTTCGAGTTTGAATCGCCCATCGGGTTCGACGGCGGGACCGAACTTACCTTCGACTTCGAATACAACAACAACACGCAGCACTCGATCGGCAGACCCCGGCTTTCGATTTCCACGGCGCCGCGGCCGGTGCCGCTCACCGGTAATGCGGCACAGCAACAGGTGGTCGAACTGCTCGGCGCGCTCGCCAAGGCCGGCGACACGGCGAAACTCGACGCGAAGCAGAAGGACTCGCTGCAGGCGTTCTACAAAGGACAGGACGGCGAGTGGGCGAAGCTCAACGCGAAAGTGCAGCAATCGCTCGCCGCCCGGCCCAGGCCGCAGGCGACCAAGGTGATGGTCACCAGCGAAGGCGTCAAGCCGATCCCGCATCACGCGGACGGCCGGGGCTTCCCGCACTTCTATAAGGATGTGTACCAGCTCAACCGCGGTGACGTACACCAGAAGAAAGAGATCGCCACGCAGGGATTCATGCAGGTGGTCATGGCGCCGGGGGTGACGGAGAAGAAATGGCAGACCGCCGCGCCGCCGACCGGCGCCCGCACCAGCCATCGCCGGTCGGCGCTGGCGAACTGGATCGTCGATGCCGACGGCGGCGCGGGCAACCTCGCGGCCCGCGTGATCGTCAACCGGCTCTGGCAGCATCACCTGGGCCGGGGCATCGTCAACACGCCCAACGACTTCGGTTTCCAGGGCGATCGGCCGTCGCATCCGCAACTGCTCGATTACCTGGCGACGGAACTCATCCGCGGCGGATGGAAGCTCAAGCCCCTGCACAAGCTCATCATGACCAGCAGCGTGTATATGCAGGGCAGCGATCACAACTCCGCCGGCATGGCGGTCGATCCGCAGAATACGCTCTATTGGCGCTCCAGCTTCCGCCGGCTCGAAGGCGAGGCCATCCGCGACAGTATGTTGTTCATCTCCGGGCAGCTTGACCAAAGTATGTACGGCCCCGGCACGCTCGATGAAGGCATGAAGCGCCGCAGTGTTTATTTCTTCATCAAGCGCAGCAAGCTGATCCCCGTGATGATGCTTTTCGACCAGCCTGAACCATTGGTCAGCCAGGGCACGCGGCCATCGACGACGATCGCTCCGCAGGCGCTGCTCTTCATGAACAGCAAGCATGTTCGCGGCTATGCCGAGGGCTTCGCCGGCCGGCTCGTCGCGGAGAAGACGCTGGTGGATGCAGTGGCGCAAGCGTATTTGATTGCGGTCAGCCGCAAACCCACGGCTCAGGAGACCGCCGACAACGTCGCCTTCATCGAAGGCCAGATCGCGGCCTACGATGCCCAGAAGAAGGGCAATGCGAAGCAACTGGCGCTGGCGGATTTCTGCCAGGTGGTGATGAGTCTGAATGAGTTTATTTACGTCGAGTAATTCCTATGAACCTGAATGAACATACATCGTTCTCCCGCCGCCACCTCCTCGCCCGCGCCGGCTGCGGCGCGGGCCTTCTGGGCCTTGCCTCGCTGCTGCATGAGCAGGGCCTGATCCAGGGCGCGATGGCCGCCAACCTCGACCCCGCCAACCCGCTCGCTTCGAAGAAGTCGCACTTCGACGGCAAGGCCAAGGCCGTCATCTGGCTCTTCATCAACGGCGGCGCGAGCCACGTCGATACCTGGGACTACAAGCCGCAGCTCGCCAAGAGCGATGGCAAGGACATCCCCGGCTTCGACAAGAACACGGGCTTCTTCGCCGATGCCGTCGGCGGACTCATGAAGTCCCCCTTCGAGTTCAAGCAGCATGGCCAATGCGGAAAGTATGTTTCTTCGCTCTTTCCGAACATGGCCAGGCACGTGGACAAGATGGCGTTCATCCATTCGCTACATAGTGAATCGAACAATCACAGTCCCGCGCTGTTCATGATGCAGACCGGATCGACGCGCATGGGCTGGCCCTGCGTCGGATCGTGGGTGACGTATGGATTGGGCTGCGAGAGCAAGAGCCTGCCCGCGTTCGTCGTCATGAGCGACCCGAAGGGCCGGGGCCTGCCCAAGGGCCACGCCGCCAACTGGGGCGCCGGCTTCCTGCCCAGTGTGTATCAAGGAACGTATCTGGCGCCGCAGGGCGAACCGATCGCCAACCTCAAGCCCGTACCTACACTCGCCGACCCCCAGCAGCGGGCCCAGCTCGATCTACTCAAGAAGCTCAACCAACAACACTACCAACAGAACGACGCGGAGTCGGAACTGGCGGCCCGCATTGAAAGTTTCGAGCTGGCGTACCGCATGCAGTCGGCGGCGCCCGAGGCGCTGGACCTCGACAAGGAGCCGGCGAACATCAAGGAACTCTATGGCCTGAACGTGCCGCACTGCGCCCACTTCGCCAGGCAATGTCTCACCGCCCGCCGCATGGTCGAGCGCGGCGTGCGCTTCGTCCAGATCTACTCCGGCGGCATGGACAACCAGCTCTCCTGGGACGGCCACAACGACATCAAGGGCAACCACTCCGGCTTCGCCCTGGAAACCGATCAGCCCATCGCCGCGCTGCTGCAGGACCTGGAGCAGCGAGGGCTGCTCGACTCCACGCTGGTGGTCTGGGGCGGCGAGTTCGGACGCCTGCCCATCGCGCAGAAATCCGACAAGCCCGGCCGCGACCACAACCCGCACGCCATCACCTACTGGCTCGCCGGCGGCGGCGCCAAGGGCGGCGTCACCCACGGCGAAAGCGACGAAATCGGCTTCAAGGCCGCGGTGAACAAGGCCAGCATCAACGACCTGCATGCCACGATCCTGCACCTGCTGGGCCTGGATCACAAGAAGCTCACCTTCACCATGAACGGCCGGCGCTTCCGCCTGACCGACGTGGCGGGCGAGGTGATCAAGCCGGTGGTGGCGTGAAGGCTTGGTGATCTGAGGATATTCCATTGGCCGCGAGCGAGTGCCGGTCCGCGCACCGGAATTGCTCATCTACTAATTGAGCCTATAGCGAATACGTTTATGACAACTATTGAGGATACCGCGGCGGTCTTGAATGCCATCCGAGAGACATTTGCCAAAGTATCGATACCGTTTAATGAGCTCAATCGAATCTCTGGAACAGACGATGAGCTTGGCTTCCTGTTCAAGGAGAATCGCAGGCAGCCTCGCAGATGGGAGACGTTGTCAGACAAGGAAGTCTTCGCGAATCGAAGTTCGTTGTGCTTCATGCCTCCGCGAGTCTGGCGCTATTACCTGGCAGCGTTCCTTACAGCCGCAATTGGGTCGAAATCAAGAGCGGCAGAAGTTGCTCGGACTGTTGTGGATCAATTCTGCGTTCCGAACAACAAATCCTTTCGAGAACAAATGGTGAAACGAATTGAGTCCTTGAATATCGACGAACGACAAATGACCGTACGAGTGTTGAAGCATCTTGCCGCCATACATCCCGGCTTGTCGCAGGATATTGAAACGGCACTCCGACACATCCCTGCCTGAAGGCTTCGTCAAATGTATGACCAGCGGCGATGATGTCTCTTAGTGCAAGTGAAAACAGCGTGATCGTCGAAGTCAGGGCGTGCCCCCAAATTAATCCGATCACTTGCCGGGCGGCGCGGGACGAGGACCAGGTCCGCCAGGCCGCGGGCCGGGGCCGGGGCCGGGGCCGGGGCGTCCGCCTGGGCGGTCGTTCTTCTGAAAGCTGGCGTCGGCGGCACCTTTGAGCTGGCGGGGGATGAAGGGGAACTGGTCGGTGACGACGTAGTAGTAAGTGCCGCCAGGGAACTCCGGCGTGACGCCTGTTCGGCCGTTGCATTCATCCAGATCGCCTGATCCCGCGACATACTCAAAATCCTGAGTGTATGCACCGTCGTATTTTCCGCCGGGGCCTTCATCGCCGCCGGGGCGTTCACCCTTTTTGAGTTTGTAGCTGGATCGCAGTTCTTTCAGGGGGCTCTTGGCGTCGTCGGCTTTGGCGTGGCCGTGGGTTTCGTAGATGGGGAACCCGTCGGCAGCCCATCCGATCTGGATCATGGTCGCGCCGATTTTCACCTTGCCGGCGGCGGCGAGATTCTCCACCAGGCCGATGGGCAGCGCGTGGTAGTGGTACGAGCCGTTGGGCTGGACGTGGGCGTTGCTGGTGTCCAGGCCCATGCGGGCGCCCTGGTTGGTCATGGGCGAGATGGCTTCCTGTCGCCAACCGGTGCGCGGATCGTTGCGCCAGTACTCAGCGGTGCCGGGGTCGAAGACCACGCCGTTGAGCGCCACGCCGACGAGCAAGCCGCGCTGCACGGGAGCGGCGGCGTTTTTCTCGAGCATCGTGGGCTTGACCGGCACGCGCAGCTTGTACGTCTGCGGCGCGATGGTGTGCGGGTTGCCGCGGTTGGGGAACTGGCCGGGCTTGTGGTCGGGGATGCCGTTGGAAAGAATGTGGCGGAAGCCGTCTTTCACTTCGATCGTGACGTTGTTTTTCAGGGCCGGCTGATCGACGACGTACACGTGATCGTGATCGTTTCCTTCGCCGGGATGCGCGACGGCAACGAGAGTCCACGCGGCGATGCCGGCGCTGACGGTGATGAAGGCGAGCGAGTGGCGCAGACGCATGGGCTTTTCCTTGGAAGGGGCGTCGAGCGGGGAGCGACGTGACGCCGTGGCGGTTCAACGTGCCGCGGGAAAATCTATTGCCGGTCGAGCGGTCACCGCGGATGGACCGGCGCGGGTCTGCCAATTTTTTCGGGGCTTGAATCCCTCTCCCTTCCAGGGAGAGGGTGGCCGAGTCTTCGAGGCCGGGTGAGGGTCGGCACGAACAGATTGTTGCGGCATCCGTCTCGCGATGGTGGCGATTGCAAACTCGTGCGTCCAGACCCTCACCCTAGCCCTCTCCCTGAGAGGGAGAGGGGGCCGGAATTCAAGCCCCGGGAAAATTAGCACATCCACCGGCACCAACATCCGCTTGCGATTCCATCTGTCTGCCCGCTGCCGCTATCATTTCCCGCCTTGCCACGCCGACGCCCGGGCAGAGCCCCCAGGCCGATGGCGAATGGTGTTTCCGCTCCTGCACTCCAAGGTTTCTCATGGATCATTTTCAATACCGCAACGGCAGATTGTTCTGCGAAGACACCGACCTGACCCAGCTCGCCGAGCAGGTCGGCACGCCGGCGTATATCTATTCCCGCGCCACGCTCGAAGCCCACTACGACCGCATCGCCCACGCCTTTGCTTCGCTCGATCCGATCATCTGCTACTCCATCAAGAGTTGCGGCAACATTCACGTCTGTCGCGTGCTGGCGGATCGCGGCAGCGGCATGGATGTCGTCTCCGGCGGCGAGCTTCATCGCGCAAAACTCAGCGGGGCGCCGATGAGCAAGGTGGTTTACGCCGGCGTCGGGAAAACCGACGCGGAGATCAAGCAGGCGATCGACGCGAACATCGGTTGGTTCAACATCGAAAGCGAGGCGGAGTTTGAGAACATCGCCGCCATCGCCCGCGGCATGGGCGCCACGGCCAATGCTGCTCTGCGCGTCAACCCGGATGTGTACGATCCCAAGACGCACGCCAAGACATCCACAGGAAAAAAGGAAACAAAGTTCGGCGTGGACATCGAACGCGCCCGCCGATTCTTCGAGCATTACGGGCGCGACAAACACCTGAAACTCAACGCGATTCACCTGCACATCGGCTCGCCGATTTACTCGGCGGAGCCTTATGTCCAGGCGATTACCAAGGCCCTCGAACTCATCGCGGAACTGAAAGGCAAAGGCTACGCCATCACCGCGATCGACATCGGCGGCGGTTTCGCGGCGGATTATGAAAGCGCGAAATCCCCCAGCGCTTCCGACTACGCGAAGGAAATCGTGCCGCTGCTGCAGCCGTTCCACGACGCCGGCGGCGTTGTCATTCTGGAGCCGGGGCGCACGATCGTGGCCAACGCGGGGCTGCTGCTGACCCGCGTGCAGTACGTGAAAATGGGCGGGAAGAAAAAGTTCGTCATCATCGACAGCGGCATGCACCACCTGATTCGGCCGACGCTTTACGATTCGTTCCACTTCATCTGGCCGGCGGACGTGGCGCCGGCGCACGTGCCGGCGCACCGCAAAGCGGAGATGAGCATGCCGGGGCTGGAATTGTGCGACGTGGTGGGGCCGATCTGCGAGAGCGGCGACTTCCTGGCGAAGGACCGCCCGCTGCCGCCGGTGGCGCGGGGCGATCTTCTGGCGGTGTTCACGGCGGGCGCGTACGGCATGGTCATGGCGAGCCACTACAACGCTACGCCGCTGCCGCCGGAGGTTCTGGTGAGCGGCAAGAACGCGACGGTGATCCGGCGAAGAGAGACGTATGATGATCTGGTGGCGGCGGAGCTGGAGACGGTGAGGGTGTGAGAAGCATCATCAGGAGGCACTATGCGTCGAGATGTAACCAGCCCTTTTACTCCCGGTCGTCCAGTTCCGACTGAGTACTTTGTTGGACGGACGTCTGAGATTGAAAAGATTGAACGCAAAGCAATCAACGCCACCACTGGGCGGATCGAACTGGCGTTCCTCGCCGGCGAACGAGGGATGGGCAAGAGTTCCGTAGCATCCTTCTGTCGCTTCCTCGTGGAGCAGAAGCGCCAAATGGTGGGCATGCATGTCTTTCTCGGTGGTGTGGAATCGCTCGAGGAAATGATGCGTCGCATTTTCGATCGCCTGATCAAGGACAGCGTTGAAACGACGCTGTGGGATCGAATCAAGGGGCTGTTCGGCGACAGAATCAAAGAAGCTGGATTATTCGGATTGAACCTCAGTTTTGATGCGCCAGATCAAGAACTCAGGTCGCTCGTCCATTCCTTTCCTGAGTCAATGCAAAAAATACTTGCAAAACTCAAGAGCGACAGGAAGGGCATTTTCCTCATCCTGGACGACATCAACGGATTGGCCAGTTCATCCGCTTTTGCCAACTGGCTCAAGAGTACTGTCGACGAAATTGCCACCAGCGGGAAGTCGTTGCCGATCTGCATCATCATCGTGGGGCTGGACGAGCGCCGCCAAGCGCTGATCAGTCTTCAGCCTTCGTTGGCTCGTATTCTCGATGTGATTGATATTCGTCCCTGGTCAGACGACGAGTGCCGTCGGTTTTTTGTTGAAGCATTCAAGAAAGTCAATGTTCAAGTTGATGACGTCGCGCTGGCATTCTTGGTCAAATACAGCGGTGGCTTGCCCATGCTTGCTCACGAAATCGGCGATAGCGCGTTCAATCTCGATGACGATGGAAAGGTAAACGACGACGATGCGATCGCCGCTGTCTTTTCAGCGGCAGAAATCGTCGGTCGAAAGCACCTGCAGCAACAGGTTTTTGAGGCGATCAGGAGCGAAAAATACCGCAGCATTCTTCGTACGCTGTCGGCGTCTCCAGTGGATCCTACATTCACGCGGGCCCAAGCCCTCAAGAGACTGGCGTCGGACGAAGAGAAGAGAGTTTTCGACAACTTCATTCGACGGATGCGAAAGTTAGGGGTCATCACACCTGACGCGGAGGCGGGTCCCGGGGCATATCGATTCACAAATCGTCTGCATTATCTCTATTTCTGCATTGAGGCGCAGCGAGCCAAGAGCCAAGACAAGCCAAACTAGCATTTCGCCCCATGCCCACCGAACGCCTCATTTCCGCCGCCGCCGTTGACGAGCGCGAGGAGCAATGCGCTTGCGTCCGCCACCGATCGTGAGTGCTAGAATTGAATGTCACTCCGACACAAGGAGACTGCCCACATGGTCAGCCCCGCACGAAACATTCACGGTAAAGTTCGAGGCCGCTTCATCGAACTCGATCGCGACATCGGCCTGCCCGATGGCGCGGATGTGACTCTGAGCATTCATGGCGAGGTTTCGCTGCCCTCCAATCCTGAAATGACAGGCGAGGGTATCCGCCGGTCTGCCGGCGGTTGGGCGGAGGATGCGGAGGACCTCGACAAGTATCTCGAATGGAATCGTCAGCAACGCAAGGTCGGTCGGTCCAATGACGCTCAATTGGAAGGCGCGGAGGAATGAGTTTTCTTCTCGACACAGACATGTGCTCCGCTCACCTCAAGGGAGTGGGGGCCGTCAGCAACCGGTTCCTTCAGTACATGGGGCGGCTTCACATTTCAACGATCACACTTGGCGAGCTTTACACGTGGACGCTGCGCCGCGGATCGTCGCAACGCCGACTGATTCAGTTGCAGGAAATGCTTCGGGAACTGATTGTCATTGACGTTACTCCCGTGATCGCCCGCGCCTACGGCGAACTTCGCGCCACGCTGCTCGACCACGGCAGGCCCGTTCCCAGCATGGATCTCATGATCGCCGCGACTGCGATCGCTTGCGACCTCACATTGGTCACGCATAACGTGAAAGACTACCTGGATGTGCCGGGGTTGACGATCGAAGATTGGTTGGAGCCGAAGTGATTCGTTACGTTGTTTCCCATGCCAACCGAACGCCTCATTTCCGCCGCCGCGACTGACGAGCGCGAGGAGCAGCTCAACCTCTCGCTGCGCCCCACGCAACTGCGCGATTACGTGGGCCAGCCGCGCCTGGTTGAAAAACTCTCCATCACGCTCGCCGCGGTGAAGCAGCGCAAGGAGCCGATGGAGCATGTGCTGCTGCACGGGCCGCCGGGGTTGGGCAAGACCACGCTCGCCCACATCATCGCCAACGAGATGGGCACGCATCTGACCGTGACCAGCGGGCCGGCGATGACCAAGCCGGGGGACCTCGTGGGCATTCTCACCAAGCTGCAGCAGGCGGATGTGCTTTTCATCGATGAGATTCATCGTCTGCCCATCGCGCTGGAGGAGTATCTGTATTCCGCGATGGAGGATTTCAAGATCGACGTGCAGATCGATTCCGGCATGCACGCCAAGACGATCACGCTGCCCTTGAAGCCGTTCACGCTGATCGGCGCGACGACGCGCGCCGGCCTGATGAGCGGCCCGATGCGCTCGCGCTTCGGGATCACGCACAACCTGGAGTTCTACAGCGAAGCCGATCTCCTGAAGATTCTGCAACGCAGCGCGGGGTTGCTCGGGGTGGGGGGGAGCGAGGGCCAAGGGCCAAGGGCCAAGGGCCAAGGGAAAGGGACCGAGGGACCGAGGGACGAAGGGACCAAGGGGCAGGGGAAAGGGGCCGAAGGACCAAGCGACCCAGCGACCCAGGGCAAATCCGAAATCCCAAATCCGAAATCCGAAATCCATTCCCACCCTACACCCTACACCCTACACCCTACACCCTTGCATTCCATCGCCCGCCGTTCGCGCGGCACGCCGCGCATCGCCAATCGCCTGCTCCGCCGCGTGCGCGATTTTTCGCAGGTGAAGAGCGACGGCGCGATCACCAGTGCGCTCGTCGATGAAGCGCTGAAGCTCGAAGGCGTCGATGCGCTGGGCCTCGATGAGCTCGACCGCAAGTACATGCGCATCATCGGCGAGGTGTATGAAGGCGGGCCTGTTGGTCTCGAAGCGGTGGCCGCGACGCTGGGCGAGGACGCGGGCACGCTGGAGGACATGGTCGAGCCGTACCTGCTGCAGCTCGGTTTCCTGGCCCGCACGCGCAAGGGCCGGCAACTGACGAAGACGGGCGCGGATCACATGGGCTTGAAGTGGAAGGTGCCCAAGGATGAGAGTGGATTGTTCGGCGCGGGAGATTGATCCGCAGCGAGCCGGACTCTGTGAGTCCGGTCGAATTGAATCGGCTCAATGCCGGTTCAATTCGAACTCGCGCCTTGCACGAACACTTCAGCGCGTTCTTCTCGACGGCCTTTTGTGAAGCGACCGCTTTCGGTGTCCGTCGGCCCGGACTCACAGAGTCCGGCTCTGATCAAGACATCGGACTCACAGAGTCCGGCTCGCATCAAGATGGTTGTCGCGGCTACCGCCCCTCCAGCAACCGCATCCCCAGAAAATCGTTCAGCTCCGGCACCGTCTTTACCTTCGCGATGACCTTGTCGATGTCGTAGTCCAGCCGGACAAATTCCACGCGATCGTCATGCACGATCGCGTAGCTGGCACGCGGGTCGCGGTCGCGCGGCTGGCCCACGGAGCCGGGGTTCACGATGCATTTCTCGCTGTCGTTGAACCGGTACGCGCCGTTCTCCAGGTCCGCCGGCGGATAGAAATCAGGCTCGTTCGTGAACACGCCCGTCACGTGCGTGTGGCCGACAAAGCACCGGCCCTCGAACTTCTCGAAAATCTGCGACATCTTCGTCGGCGCGGTGATCACGTCGTCGGGGAAAATATATTCGTTGATCGGCTTGCGCGGCGAAGCATGCACGCACAGCCCTCCCAAGGCGTAGTGGCGAATCTCCAGCGAACCGAGAAACTCCCAACGCTTCCGCCGCAGGCTCGCGTCCTTCTCCATCTCGAACTGCCGGCGGGTCCAGAACGATGATGTCTCCGCGCTGGTGTTGAAACTCGTCGGCTCGTAGAGCACCGCGAAGTCGTGATTGCCCATCAGCGCCCAATCACACCGCTTGATGACGAGATCGAGGCACTCGCACGGATCGGGGCCATAGCCCACGATGTCGCCGAGGCAGACGATCTGTTTCAGCCCGCGGCGATCGATGTCCGCGAGCACCACCCTCAGGGCCTCGAGGTTCGCGTGAATGTCGGAGATGACAGCGGTGGGCACGGGGTGGATCCTTGTTGCAGACCCGAAATCTAGCAGCGCAGCGGAGGCGGGGCAACGAGACGGAAGGGGCGGAGCGGGATTGGGGATTCGGGATTCGAGAATCGGGGAGGGAACAGTGCGAGGATTCGTGTGGTTAGCGGAAACGCCGAAGGCGTCTGGACTCCGCGCGCTTCACCCCACGTTGATCCGCAGGATATCGCGCACCGTGGAATCCGCCGCGAGAATGTCCCGGCTGATGCCCTCGATCGCCGCGCGCTGTCCAGGCCAGACGAAACATCGTTCCGCGTGATCGCGCTTCACCCAGCGATGGGCGTCGTGCTCCTCATTCATCACCGGCTCTGCCCCCGCGCGCACTTCCACGGCGAAGCAGGGACTAAGCATGATCGCATCGCGCGAGGCGAGAAAATAGCTGTTGATCTCCTCCAGTTGCCAGAGCCCAAGCAGCGCCGGCGGCGCGAAGCCGGTCTCCTCCTTCAATTCGCGCAGCGCTGTCTGCGCCGCGGTTTCGCCGGGGTTCACGTGGCCCATGATCGTCTGCCACGTGGCCGCCAGCGGGCCGGCACTGCGGCGCATCTGCAGGAATTCGACGGCAGCACCGTGGGCGACGAAAGAAGCGGCGGCGCCACGCCGAAAGACATACACATCCACGATATCGGTGCAGACCTGTGGCATACGGAAAGTGTAGCGGCGAGAAGCCCATAGCCTTTAGCCTTTAGCCATCAGCCTGAACCAGATTGCGAGAACTGGCATCCCTTTCTTGGCTTGCAGCTAACGGCTAACGGCTAACGGCTAACGGCTCACGGCTCACAGCTCACGGCTAACGGCTACCGAGTCGCTCCCTACAATGTCCGCATGTCTTGGATCTACCTCGACAACAACGCCACCACCCAACCCGCGCCGCAGGTGGTCGCTGCCGTCACCGAGGTGAATGAGCAACTCTGGGCGAATCCGTCGAGCGTGCATCGGTTCGGGCAGATGGTGCGGCAGCGCGTCGAACTGGCTCGTGGTGCCGTCGCGAAACTGATCGGCGCGAAGGATCGCGAGATTCTCTTCACCTCCGGCGGCACGGAGTCGAACAACCTGGCGCTGCGCGGCACGCTGTGGCCGCGCGGCGCAGCGGCGGGCGCGGGGAATCCGCAGACGCCCTCACCCGCCGCCGCGGACGGCGGCACCCTCTCCCGGAAGGAGAGGGGAGCAGACCGCGTCCTCATCACGACGAAGGTGGAACACGCGGCGATTCGCGAACCGGCCGCCGCGCTCGTCGAGGCGGGCGTCCAAGTCGTCTACCTGCCGATCAATCGCGACGGCTGGGTCGATCCCGCGGCACTGGCGGCGGCGCTGGAGGAGCATGTGCGTCCTGGCGCTGCCGCGCTTGTCAGCGTGCAGTGGGCGAACAATGAAACAGGCGTGATCCAGCCTGTTGCCGAGTTGGCGGCGGTGATCGCGGCGCATCGCGACGCATTGAAAGCGCGCGAGGCTGCCGCTCCTGTCCGTTCCGACACCGGCGGCAACAACAACCGCACCCGCGTGCTCTTTCATGTCGACGCCACGCAGGCCGTCGGCAAGCTGCCCGTGAATGTGAACGATGCCTCCGCATTCAGCACCGGCGCGGCGATCGATCTCATGACTTTTTCCGCCCACAAATTTCACGGCCCCAAGGGCGTCGGCGCGCTCTACATCCGCGGCGGCGTGAAGATTCATCCGCAGAACCTCGGCGGGCCGCAGGAACGCGATCGCCGCGGCGGAACTGAGAACACCAGCGGCATCGTCGGCATGGGCGTGGCGGCGGAGCTGGCGGAGGCGTTTCTCAAGGACGCCGCCGCGGTGGCGCGGCAGCGCGAGCTGCGCGATCGGCTGGAGCGGGGCCTGTGTGAAGCGCTGTCCGATGCGGTGGTGAACTCCGCCGGCAAGCCGCGCGCCTGGAACACGACGAACCTCGGCTTCCCGCGCCTCGAAGCCGAGGCGATTCTCCTGGGCCTCAGCGAGCGCGGCCTGTGCGCCTCGGCCGGCGCGGCGTGCTCCTCCGGCTCGCTGGAGCCTTCGCCGGTGCTGCTGGCGATGGGCATTCCGCCGATCGTCGCGCACGGCTCGGTGCGCTTCAGCCTGAGCCGATGGACCACGCATGACGAGATCGACGAAGCGATTCGCATCGTGCCGCTCGTCGTGGACAAACTGCGTCGAACGCTGCCGGTGGGGGTATGACATTTAGCCGGCGGGCTTGCCCGCCGCGGACGCGCGCTGCTGAGCGACCGCCTAGATAACGGAGTTTGACCACCGAGAGCCGAAAGCCGTCAGCCATCAGCCATCAGCCTTTTAGCGACGGGGCTCGCCCCGCTCTTTCCGCGTGCGGCAAGTCATCGCAAACAAGTAAGAAGTCCAGGCGTCGCAACACAATAGAATGTATGCGTCGTGCGTCCTTTGCGCGACGATCGCCGGACTTCTTGTATATCGAAGATGTTCACTCGTGCGAAGAACGGGGCAAGCCCCGTCGCTAAACGGTCGGAGGCTGCTGGCTGCTGTCTCGGTGCTCTCGGTGTGCTGTGTTCAAACTCCGTCGGAGATCACCATGAACGCATCGTTCCGTACGCTGGTCTGTCTGGTCGCTGCCGTCCTGGTGACAGGCTGCGCCGAGCCGCCGACGCGCGGCATTCCCGTGCCGCAGAAGGGCGCGTATCCATCGCTCAGCTACACCGATGCGGAAATCGCCGCGATGAAGCAGACGCTGGGCACGATTCGCTACCCGCAGGCGGAAGGTTTCACCCTGCACGCGCTGGGGCTGCGCGGCATCGCGGTTTCATCGCAGCTCATCGACGATTACAAGCCCAATGCTCAGAAACTCGTGGCCTCCGTTCGCAGGACGTATCCACTGAACGGGCGCGATGAACTGCTGGTGGTGGAGAATCATTTCGCGGACGCGCAGGGGCTGCGCAAGGAAGAGCGAGAAGCATTGATTCGACCGGTGAAACGATGACGGCACGAAGGGCTGAATGGAAGAGCGGCTCACGAAATGGCCGGAGCGGTGCGAAATGCGGGCGCGAAGAGATCGCTTCGGTGATAGCCGCAGCGTCTACGCTGCGCGCTCCTGACCCGACGCGCGGCGAGGACGCCGCGGCTACAAATAAGTCATCCATTCATTTCATCTTCCATTGCGCAACGAAGAAGAACGATTCATTCGGCGGCGAGTCATTCCAAGTGCCGCCGCGCTGGTAGCCCCACATGACCATGTAATGCTCCTGGCCGCCACCGTTGTCCGGCTGCCCCTTGAGCCAGTTTTTGTATCGCACGGCTGTTCCGTCCTGCCAGCGCCAGTTGCTTTCTTTGTCTTTGTCCGAACCGCCGAGCCAGAGGCGGATGCCCTCCGTTTTCGGATACCTTTGGCGCGCCATCTTCCAAATGAACTCATTCTCCGCCGCGCTATCGATTGACACGAGCGTGCCATTCCGATCCTCGCACCATTTCGCAGCCTCCGGCCAGTCCACGTTCTTCTCCACGATCAGCAACCACTTGTCGCCGTAGCGCACCAGTCGCTCGCGTTCCTGTTCCGTCAGCTTCGCATATCCCGCCGGCAGACCAGCGGTTTTGTAGGCTTCGAGCGTGGCCTGCTGCGCCGCGGTCTTGCGCAGGCCGGTGAGTTCCTGCGCCGCCTGGTCGTACCAGAAGATCGCCCGCCGCGCCATGCCGTGCCTGAACACCAATGCCTTCTCCGCTTTCGCCGAAGCGAGCCATGCATCCCCGGCGGCGGCCCAATCTGCAGGCTGGCGGTTCTGCTTCAATTCGATCTCGGCGGCGGATCGCGTCGAGGCGTCCGATGATTTCGCCAGCAAGGGCAGCCCCTTGTCGAAACTCTTCTTGATGAAGCAGTGGTACCGGCCCACGAACGCGAGCGCCTCCTGACTGGCCGGATCCTCCAGCAGTTTCGTCTGCATCACGTCGGCCTTTTTGAAGAGCGCGATGATTTCCTTCTGCTCGCCGATCTGCCCGCGCAGCATGCCCGAACGCGCCGGGTCGCCGACTCGCCGCAAGGCGTTTTCGGCGTGGCCGACGAGCTTGGTGGCCAGCGCCAGGTCTTCTTTCAACAGCGCGTCGTCGACCAGGCCTGCCGCGACTTCCACCATCGCCGCCGCCGAGTCAGGCGTCAGCACGCCGATCAGCTTCGACAGGCCATCCACGAGTTCCAGGCGAAGGGCGAGCGGATCGGCCTCGTAATGTTCCTCGATCGCGGCGATCGCCATCACCGCGGTTTCGACATCACCCGCCTCAATAGACACATCGCGGGCCTCCAACAACATCGCATAGCGCGAGACTGGATCGTTCGCCAGCGTCTGCGCATCCTCGAGCAGTTTTTTCGTCAGGGCTTTTCGCCCGGCGAGCGTCTTGTTCGCGTACAGCGACTTGAACACCGAGCGCACGTCCACGATGGCCTTGCCGAGCGCGTCGGCGGCGGGAGGCTTGGCGCGGGCGGGCGGATCGCTGTCCTGCGCCGCCGCGCTGGTGATGAAAATCGCGCCGGCGAGAACGGCCGACGACATGAGAATCCAAAGACGTTGAATGCCTCGCATAGCAGCCCAATCGGAAAGCAAGTTGTCGGCGTCCGTTGCGAATGAAAGGACGGCATCCTGGCTGTCCACCGGCACGATAGTACCACGCGAGACGGGGCCATCGGGATGCTGCGGCAGCTGATCCCACGTTGAGCGCCTGCGGCTCGGCGCGTCAGAACACCCGCGCCGCCGCCGCCGGGTCCACCGCCAGCCGCGCGGCCCGAGGCATGCACGCCAGGCGGCGCCAGGTCGAGGTGGTCATGCGCGTCTGGAACGGATCGCCGTCTTTCTGCAACAGCCGCTCGAAGCGATTCATCGCGATCACGCCCAGCACGGCGGCCGCGCGTCGGCAACCGTCGTCGGCGAGGACCGAGAGCGCCCGCGAACCGCCGCGGAAAAGATTCCGCACGCGATCCGCCTCGAACCGCATCAGCTTCTGCCAGCGCTCATCGCCGCGCGTGGTGCCGGCTTCGGCGAAGGTCGCCACATCGCGTTCGCTGAGGCCGAACTTCACCAGATCGTCGAGCGGCAAGAGCAGCCGGCCCCGTTTCCAGTCCGCGCCGATGTTTTCGATCACGCCGATCAGCCCGATCGCCGCAGCAAACGCCTGCACCTGCCCCGTGAGCGTGTCGCTGAGCGCCGCCGCGCCGCCGCCGGCATCGGGCATCAGCGCCGCGGCCGCCAGCATCGCGGCCGAGCCCGCGCTGTCGCCGAGCAGGTCGTTGAGCTTTTTCCACGTCGCGCACCGAGGCAGCGTGCGCTCCAGGGCGCTGGCGTCGATCCAGCGCTCGAACAAACCGCGCGGCAAATCGCACGCGGCCCGCACCTCCAGGAACGCATCCAGCTCCGGCTTGCCCGTGTCCAGCCCGCTGTAGAGATGATCGATCACCGCGACGCAGACATTGCGCCGCATCTCCACCGTCTCGCCGCCGCACGAGCCGCCGCCGCACCCAGCAGCCGTGCAGGCCGACGCGGAGCCCGCGGTACAGGAATTCGTGGATCCCGCGCCGTTGCCGGCGGCGCACGCTGTTGCCGAAGCAGCGGTGCATCCCGCGACGGTGCAAGCCTTGCCCGCCGCGCTGTTGCAATGATCGCCAAGGCCCCCCTGTCCGGACTCGCATGCCGGCTTCGAGTCACAAGCTTTCGCTGCTCCACCGCGTCCTGACTCCCACGCCGGCCCCGACGAGCAGTCGCCGCCGGGCGGCACGTAGCACGTCGTCGCAGGCTTCACCGCTCCCGGCTGCGGCTGGCCGAGAATGTCTAGAAGCTGGTGCCGCAACGCGTCCAGCGCGAAGAGCGCGTATCGCCGCGGCTTGCTCACGAAATAGGACGCGAAAAACAGGTCCGGCGTGCGCTTGCGGCAAAGCTCCCGCGCCGCCCGGTAGCGGGCTGGGGAAATCGCCAGTGAGCGCCAGCCAGATTGTGCAGTCGCCGTCGCCATCGCATCAATTCTACTGCACAACGGGACTCGCCTGTGCTCCGCCTGCTCAATCCTCCGCTTTCTCGCCTTCCGGCGCCATCTTCACCAGCTTCGGATCGAACCGGCCCAGCACGTCGACCAGATCTTTCTGCGCCGCCATAACGTCGTC
Organism: uncultured Phycisphaeraceae bacterium; assembly: GCA_964426135.1. Classification (GTDB taxonomy): domain Bacteria; phylum Planctomycetota; class Phycisphaerae; order Phycisphaerales; family Phycisphaeraceae; genus CAYRPN01. The sequence continues at coordinate 35,945 of CAYRPN010000033.1, forward strand.
GATGTTCTTGTAGACGAAGGGCACCTCGTCGATGCCGGCCGAGAGCAGTTTCACGCCGCGCTTCGCCAACAGATCGCGCACCTGCGGCCAGCGGTAAGTCTCACGAGCCTTGGTCCGGCTCATGACCCGGCCGGCGCCGTGGCTGGCCGAGTCGAGCGAGCCTTCGCCGCCCTTGCCGCGCACGACATAGCCGGGGCTCGCCATCGAACCGGGGATGATGCCCAGCACGCCGTTCTGTGCGGGTGTGGCGCCCTTGCGGTGGACGATGACGGTCATCGTTTCGCTTGTGCCATCACTGCGCTGAATCGCGTGCTCTTCCTTCCACGCGAAGTTGTGGTGGTTCTCGATATCGAGAACGACCTTCGCGCCAAGATGTTTTGCGATCGAGCGGTGGATGCAGGCGTGGTTGGCGGCGGCGTACTTGCCCATCAGCTCCATCGCGTTCCAATACTCCTGCCCCTCGTGGCTGCTCATGTCCAGCCAGGCGAGGTGGCGAAGCTCCTTCGGCAGCTCCGGGTGCTGCTGCATGGCGAGCTTGGAGTAGTAGTCACACACGGAAGCGCCGGTGCCGCGCGAGCCGGAGTGGGAGAGCAGCGTGAGGAAGATGCGAAGATCGTGCGTCTCCCGTTCCGGGGCTTTCGCCGACTCCAGCCCCGGCCACCCGGCGGTCTCGTCGTTGCCGGCAGAGGACGCCGGCGTTCCCATGTCCCATGGCAGGCCCAGCGCCTCGGCCTGCGGGCGCGAGACGGTGAAGGTGCCGAACTCAACGAAGTGGTTGCCGCTGCCGCTGGTGCCGAGCTGACTCGCGGCCTTGTCGCGGTTCTGCTTGGTGATGGGCGAGACGGTCCAGTCCTCGTCCATGACGGGATGCTCGCGGTAGCCGCGGCCGGTGACATCGCGCGAGGTGCGGGCGTCGCCGCGCTTGCCGAACTCAGCTCCGACGCCGAAGCGCGTCTCGTTTTCCAGGGCGCTGGTGAGTTTGTCCTCGTGGGACTGAAGCCACTTGGCGGGCAGGTCGAGGACAGTCATCTTCATCCGGCAGGCGATATCGACGCCGACGGCGTAGGGGATGACCGCGTCCTTCGTGGCGAGCACACCGCCGATGGGCAGGCCGTAGCCCACGTGAGCATCGGGCATCAGAGCGCCGGCGACGGCCACGGGCAGCACGCACGCGGCCTGCATCTGGCCGACGGCCTGTGGTTCGAGATCGGCGCCCCACTGCTGATACGGCGCGGGCTTCTCGCGCGGCGTGAAGCCCGCGTGGTAGTTCGTTTCGATCGTGTTCTTCTTCGTCAGCGCGCGGGCCAGTTCGCCGAACTGTTCATCGGCGACATGATCGGCGGGCGCGGCGAGGATGGCTTCAAGCTTGGCGTAGACCACGTCGAGCGGCACGCCCTTCTTGCGGGCGTCGCCGGCGAGCCACTTGGCGAGCTTGGCGACGGCGTGCGGAAACCCCAGTTTTTCAAGCTGCTTGGCTTTCATGCCGGGATGGTAGACGTGTCGTGCCGCGCCAGCGAATCGCCAGAAGCTCCTGAAACGGACTCTATCCACGCGGTTTCAGATACGCTGCACCTGAGGCAAGTGATCGAAGTGCCGATCGCGCGTGCAGAGCAACAGGTGGTGTTGCACGACGCACGCGGCAATCCACACATCGTTGATCGGAATGGGGGTTCCCTGCTTTCGCAACTGCTGATAAAGCGTTGCGTAGACGATGGTAGTGCCTTCATCCGGCAGCAGAACTGAGACGCCGGGCATTTTGAGGAAAGTCCGAAGCCGGTCCTCGTTTTGGGAAGGTCGATCACCCGCGAGGAATCCCGCTCGCATCTCGGCGACCACGCAAAAGGGGAGAAACACCTCGTCGGCGCGATGGACCAGTTGAGCGACAGCGGGGTCGTCCTTCATCAGATCGCTATAGCGGTTGGCGTCGAGAGCGATCTTCATTTCCACAGCTCCGGATCGATCTGGTCGTGCTCCCGAATCACGGCATCAAACGCCGGGTCCTCCACCCATGTCCCCACGATTCCCGAGAGATCGCGCCGCTTTGGAAGCTCGCCGTTGACGCCCATCGCCGCCTCCAGCGCTTCGACGGCGATCTTGTTGAGGCTCTTGCCCTCTGCCCTGGCCTTGGCGCGGAGCGCCTTGTCGAGCCGGCGCGGGATGTTGCGGATCGTGTACTGCATGCCTGCACTTTATGAGGCGGGTGCAGGCAAATCAAGAAAGCGGCGTGGACGCCGGCGGATATCGCGGTCACTTGAGGGCCTTGGCCAGCCAGGCGGTGATGGCGTCCGCATCGGACGCGATGCGCCTGATTCCCAGCGGCGCGCGGTCCCTGTCGTAAGTGGCCTGCGCCGAGTGGAACGCGCGCATGAGCGACCCGTCATCCATCGCCTGATTGCGTGCATCGACGAACGCCTCCAGCCAGAGCAGGCGCGGCGACAGCGCTGCCGCGACGGCGGGCAGATCGCCGCCGCTCGCCGCGCCGGGAACGATCATGTCGTGCGGCACATAGACGAAATGGCTTTCAAGAGCGGACGCGAAAGCGGCGATGCCGCCGCGGGCGTAGACCGCCTTGATGCTCGGATCATCCAGCGCCGCCAGCAGCGCGAGCGTCGCGCCCAGCGGTTCGCACAGGGCGGGGAACTTGTCGGCGCCGTAGGGCACGCGAATGTCGCGATCCGGCGCGTTGACCGGCGCCAGCGAATCACCCCACAGCGCGACACGCCGGCCATCCACTTCCTTTCTCGTTCGCAGGTTCGACACCACCGCGCGAAGATCGACCAGCCTTCGTCCGAGCATCGGCTGACCGAGCATCAAGTTCGTCGAGGAGACGCCGGTGTCCCAGCTTTGTCGTCCCCTGTCGCTGTCGAGCCGCGTCTCGCCGCAGCCGCGAAGATCGGGCAGGCACACGGCGACGTCGGCGGCGAGGAGCGCAGCGATGGCGCCAGCGCGTTCCTTCAGCAGCGCCTGCTTGCCGTGCTGTGCGAGCATCACCACCACCGGCGGGGGCTTGAGGCTGGCCTTGATCGGCGGTGTGATCAGCAGCACGGGGACGGTGATGCCTGCTTCCGATGCCAGGGACAATCGAATGGCCTGCCCCGCGCCGAGCTTGGCGCTCTCTTCGCCAGCCGCCTTCACTCCGACAGGCAATGCATCGGGAACCGACAGGATCGCAAGCCAGTCGGCACGGAGCTTCTTGCTTGCTGAACTGACCTCATCCAGAATCCTGAGTGTGCGTCCTTCCCGCACCTGCTGCTCCGCTCTGGCCGCCTCGTGCAGCGCCAGCGGTTTCACCTTCGCGCCGAGTTTCGCACTCAGTTCCGGCGTCATGACGAGCAGTTCCTCGGCTGGCCGTCGCTTCGTGTATTCCTCCTTCGGCGAGGGGATGCCGAACCATTTCTCCAGCGCGGGGTAAATGTGCTTGCGGTGCGGCGGGCCGATGTTGTTGCAGTGCGACGCCTTGGGCGCTTCTTCGCGCAGCGTGCCGAAGCCGTGGGCGAAGCTGAGGTTTTCCGGCGTGCCGTACCAGCCATAGATCGTCTCGAAGCGCTTCCACACCGGATCGCGCTGGCGGTCCCAGGAGAACTCGTGGGCGTGGATGTGTTTCCTTGGCGCGATGGAGCCGACGATGACCCACGGCAGCGTGCCGTCGCGGCAGGAGAAGGAAATGTTGCGCGTGGACTCGAAGCTGCCGCCGCCGGCGTAGCCGAAAGAATCCTCCGCGTCGTCGGGCAGCGGATACTTGCTCTCCGGCTGCGGCCCGCCGAAGTTGAAGATGACCGAACACGCGATGCGTTCATCGAGCGCCGCGGTGACGGCAGCCGGATCGCCTCCGCCGGCGACGCTGCCCATGATGATGATGCGTTTGGGGTCGATGTTTTTCTGCGCGAGCAGCACGTCCACGCCGCGCATCAGGTCCCACGCCTGCCATCCGATCAGGCTGTCGCCGATCAGGTGCAACTGCATGCCGGTGTTGTAGCGGAACCAGTAATCCTGCCGGCCGACGCGGAAGCTGCCGGCGTAATCCGACTCCTTGGCGAAGGGATGTGCCCGACGCTCGCCGTGGCCGACCTGATCGGCGACGAGCACGTAGCAGCCTGCGCGGGCGAAGGTCATGCCCATGTCCTGCAGTTCGCCCTGCGTCTTGGGATTGTGGTGCGCCGGTTGAATGATGATGCCCGGCGCGCTCGCGGGGCCTGTGGTCTGGCCGGGCGCGGGATGCGGGACGTAGAGATTCGCGGTGACGAAAAAGTGCGGCCGCGTGGCGAAGGCGATGTTGTGAATCTTGAAGCCTTCGCCGTCGAGGATCTTTGATGTGTGAATCTCGATCTTCTCTGGCGTCTGGGGCGTTGGGGGAGCCGGGGGCGTCGGGGGCAGCGGGGGAAACTGCGCGACGCTCTTGCGCAGCAGTTCCAGTTTGGTCTTGCGGAACGCGTCCCATTCGTCGCGCGTCGTGATCTTCCGCCACTCCTGCGTCGATGCGATGTTGGCGGCCTTGAGCTGCGCGCTCGCATGATCGGCGAGCATGCGCTGCGCGGCCTGCTTCTCCTGCGGCGTTGACGCGGGCAAGACTGTGGCGTCGAGCTTCTTGATCGCTTCGATCAGCGCATCGTCAGCACGGGCATTCAACGGCGGAACAGCCGCACAAACAACGGTGACGATCGAAAGGAGTGCAAACCAACCCCCTCTCCCTCTTAGGGAGAGGGCTGGGGTGAGGGTCGGAGCGTGCAGTGTCATGGGACGCCTCGATTTCTTATTGCGCAGATTGATCGAACCCATTCCACGTCGTCGTCGCCGCAAGGTCCATCGCCGGAACGGGGCAAGCCCCGTCGCTAAACGCGATACATTTGCGGCCAACGCATTCTTGCCCCCACTCGCCTATTTTCCCACCTGCCCCTTCGCCCACTCTCCCGCTCACACCCTTGGCAACTGCAGCGACCAGCCCTTGCGATACTCGCGGTGAATGAAACGATTCGCGTCCTTGTGGTTGGTCACTTCCATTTTCGCGCCGTTCCATTCGATCTTCTGTCCCGCGCGGATCGCTACGTTGCCCAGCAGCACCGTCTCGCTGAACGGGCCGGCGTAGTCGAAGTTGGAAAGTGCCGGCGATCCGCCCTTGCATGCGGCGACGAACTCCGCGTCCTCGCTACTGACGCGCGGCAAACTGCGCGGCGTCTTCTCGAACTCCATCAGCAATCCTTCGGGCTTGCTGAGCATCTTCGTGTTGCCGCGGTTGAACCAGAGCTTGCCCTTGTCGCCGATGACGACGAGGTCCCACTTGTCGAACTTTTCGCCTTCAAGCACCTCGGCCGGCGGGGCGTTCTGCTTGCCGCCCTTGCGTCCGTCGTACCAGACATATTTGACCGCGGGCTGTTCCACGCCGTTGTCGCGCTTGGGACGGGCGGGGAACTGGTAAGTGATGGTGGCCCAGTTGGGCGCGGACTCGTCGGTGTTGCCTCCGTGCTCCGCTTCGACGCTGACGGGGTACTCCAGGTCGAGCGCCCAGAACGGCATGTCCATGATGTGGCACGCCATGTCACCCAGCGCGCCGGTGCCGAAGTCCCACCAGCCGCGCCAGGCGAAGGGCAGGTACGCCTTGTTGTAATCGCGCTGCGGCGCGGGCCCCAGCCACAGGTCCCAGTCCAGCGTCGCCGGCACAGCCTGTGCCGCCGGCCGCTCCGTCATGCCCTGCGGCCAGATCGGGCGATTGGTCCACGCATGCACCTCGCGCACCGGCCCAAGCATGCCGGCGCGGAGCAGTTCCACGCCTCGGCGAATCGGTTCGCCGGCGTGGGCCTGATTGCCCATCTGCGTCGCGACCTTGTATTTGCGGGCTGTGTCGCGCATCACGCGGGCTTCGTGGATCGACCAGGTCAGTGGTTTCTGGCAGTAGACGTGCTTGCCCAGTTCCATCGCCCAGACCGAAGCCGGCGCGTGGACGTGGTCCGGCGTGCTCACCGACACCGCGTCAAAACTCTTCGCCTCCTTGTCGAGCATCTGGCGAAAATCGCGGAAGAGCTTGGCGTTCGGATGCGCCTTGATCGAACCCTTGGCGCGGTCGAGATCGACATCGCACAGTGCGACGATGTTGCAGCCTGCTCCGTGCAGGTCCTTCACCTCGCCCGCGCCTTTGCCGCCGACGCCGATGCAGGCGAGGTTCACGCGCTCGTTCGCGCCGAACACCCGGCTGGGAATGTAAGTGAACGCCAGAGCGCTGGCGGCGGAAGCGGTGAGGAAACGGCGGCGGGAGAGGGGCATGGCAGTCCTTTCAGGTTCAACCGGCGAATGCGTACATGTCTTGTCAGAGCCGGAGTCTGTGACTCCGGTTCGCCGAGCCGGGTCGATCCCGGCGAGGCGAATTTCGGCGCGGCGGACGCGCTTGCAACCGGCAATGCGAGGCGTCAGTTCGGTTTGAAGCGGCATTGAGCCGCTTCAAACCGACCGGAGTCACAGACTCCGGCTCTGTTCAAGACTCCGACGCGCCCGCTTCAAGAATTGTCAAGTACGCTAATGCCGAATGAGCCTCCTTTCGTGGGTCTCCAGTTCATTGCATCCTGTCGTCAGCGGTTAACATAGCCCCATGCGAGCGATGCTTATTTGCATGATCTTTTCCGCACTTGTCGCGCCGATGCTCGGGTTGGCAGGGTGCGCGACGGACACGGGTAGTGGGCCGCCGCTTCGCGCTGAGAGGCCGCCGAACATAGTCATTTTCATCGCCGACGATCTGGGCGAGGGCGATCTGGGTTGCTACGGGCACCCGGTGCTGCGCACGCCGGCCATTGATTCAATCGCGGCGGAAGGTCTGCGTTTCGACGCGGCTTTTCTGACGATCTCCTCGTGCAGCCCCAGCCGGGCGAGCATTCTCACCGGGCGGTATCCGCACAACACCCGCGCGGAAGATCTGCACGATCCCTTGCCGGCGGATCAGAAGACGATCGCTCACTACCTGCGAGCTGGCGCCGGTTACTACACCGCATGCGTGGGCAAGTGGCACCTTGGTGACGCGGTGCGTCCGCAGTTCGACACGATTCTCGAATGTCAGGCTGCGCCGACCGCCGCGAACACGGTGAAGCTCATCCGGGAGCGGCCGGCGGGCAGGCCGTTCTTTCTCTGGGTCGCGTCGACCGATCCGCATCGGCCCTACCAGCTCAACACGATCGCCAGGCCGCACAAGCCGGAGGATGTGGTGGTGCCGCCGTATCTGCCGGACCATCCGCACATTCGCAAGGAGTTGGCACTGTACTACGACGAGATCGTGCGCTTCGACGAATGCGTGGGCACGGTGCGGCAGGCACTGAGCGATGCGGGTGAACTCGACAACACGATCATCATCGTCATGAGCGACAACGGCATGCCGTTCCCGCGCGCCAAGACCACGCTCTACGACTCGGGACTGCGCACGCCGCTGATCGTGCGCTGGCCGGGGAACGGGGGGCACCGGGGGCAGGTGAAGCCCGGCGTGCAGAAGAATCTTTTCAGCGTGGTCGATCTGGCGCCGACGCTGCTGGCGATTGCGGGCGTTAAGCAGGACACGATGCAGGGCGCGGATCAGTCGGCGATGTGGCGCGATGCAGGCGCAAAGGGCCGGGACACGGTTTTCGCCGAGGCGAACTGGCACGATTACGAGCAGTTCACGCGGGCCGCGCGCGATGGCCGCTACAAGCTGGTGCGGAATTACTACAACGATCTGCCGCTGTGGAACAGCGTGGATTCGATATCGTCCATCACGTGGGTTGGCTACATGGAGATGAAAAAGGCGGGCAAGCTCACGCCAGCGCAGGAGTTTCTGTTTCAGGCGCCGCGCCCATTTGAGGAACTCTACGACCTGTCTGCCGATCCGCATGAGTTCAAGAACGTGATCGACGATCCGGCCCACGCAGCCGCGCTGGCCCGGCTACGCGCCGGTCTCGACCAGTGGCGCACGCAGACCGACGACCGACTGCCCGCCCATCGCAAGTCCGACGGTTGGACGCGCGACGGCGACCCGCTGCCGCACAATCAGCCGTGGTACGACCGCTGGATCAAGCAAGGGCGGAAGAACCAGTTTGAGACGTATTGAGGGGAGAGGAGAGCCGTCAGCCGTCAGCCGTCAGCCATAGGCCCTCCGCCGTTTAGCAGCGGGGCCTTGCCCCGCTCGGCCCACCAAGCTTGCCCCCGCACGAGAACCGGAGTCGTACGCAACAATGCGAATGCAGGTGGGAACACGGATGACCCATGAAGATCTCGCGCCATAGCGGAAAACGCCAAAGCGCAAAGCGCGCAAAGATTGAAGCGTTTCTTCGCGAGCTTTGCGCCTTTGCGCGAGGCTGCTTGAAGTAGTCAGGGGTCGCCAGTGACAAATGATTCCGTTTCGTCGTGTACGCTGCGAAGGTTTGCAGAACGACGTGAAGCCAAGCGGGGCAAGGCCCCGCTGCTAAACGGTTGAAAGTTGAACGCTTCAGCCGCCCGCCCTCACGAAAGACGCCATGCCCGAGTCGATCCCCGATCAACGACTGATGGTGCTGATGTTCACCGACCTCGTCGGCTCCAGCGGGCTGAAGGTGCAGCTTGGCGATCTCGATTACGCCACGCACATCGCCACGCCGCACAACGCCATCTTCCGCGATCTGATCAAGGCCACGCCCGGCGCCGCGGAAATCGTCTACACCGGCGACGGATTCTTCGCGTCATTCAATACTGTCGGCGATGCGGTGAACGTCGCGCTGCTGTTTCACCTGCTGCTGAAGCAACATGCGTGGGACGCCGGCGTTCTGGGCCTTGGCCAGCCCAGGACCCGCGTCGGCATCCACGTGGGGCAGGTCGTGAACATCCCCGGCGTCGCGCCCGGCACGGTCGCGCAGTCCAGCCACGCCGCCGACATGTGCGCCCGCGTGATGAGCCTGGCCGTCGGCGGACAGACGCTGCTGACGCGGCACGCCTTCGACGACGGCCGGCAGTACGTGCGCCACCATCCCGCGCTGCCCGACGGAGGCGAGCCGCCGGCGATTCAGTGGCAGGCGCACGGACGCTACATCATCAAGGGCAAGGACGAAGATCCTCTCGAAATCTTCGAGGTCGGCGCCGTCGGTGTTGCGCCGCTTACCGCGCCGCCGGATTCGGAGAAGGTCAAACGCGCGGTGCGCGCCGATGAACTGGAACTGCTCGGTTGGCGGCCGGCTGTCGATCTCGAGGTGCCGGGTAAGCATGGCTGGAAGCTCGAGCGCAAACTCGGCGAAGGCGGCTTCGGCGAAGTCTGGCTCGTCCACCACGCCAAGACCCGGCGGCAGCGCGTGTTCAAGTTCTGCTTCGATGCTGACCGCGTGCGATCGTTCAAGCGCGAACTGACGCTGTTCCGGCTCATCCGCGATGTGCTGGGCGAGCGCGACGACATCGCGGGTCTGCACGATGTCCGCCTCGATCAGCCGCCTTATTTTCTCGAGAGCGATTTCATCGAAGCCGGCGACCTGGCCGCGTGGAGCGCCAAGCGCGGCGGAATCGGCACGCTGCCGCTGCCGCAGCGCCTCGACTTTCTCAGCCGCGTGGCTCGCGCGGTCGCCGCCGCGCATTCCGTCGGCATCATTCACAAGGACCTCAAGCCCGCCAACATCCTCGTGCGCGAACTGCCTGATGGAACGATTCGGCCCCTTCTGGCGGATTTCGGCATCGGCGCGATCGTCGATAAATCCATGCTCAGCCGGCACGACATCACCATCGCCGGCTTCACCGAAACGCTGATGGAAAGCGCGCAGTCCAGTCGCACCGGCACCCGCCTCTACGCGCCGCCGGAAGCGCAGGTCGGCAAAGTCGCCACCACCGCCAGCGATATCTACGCCCTGGGCGTCCTGCTGTATCAGGTGGTCGTCGCCGATTTCCAACGCCCGCTGGGCATCGGCTGGGAGCGGGACGTACACGATGAACTGCTGCGCGACGACATCCGCGCTGCCGTCACCGCCAACACGGACGAACGTCTCGGCAGCGCCAGCGAGTTCGCGGCCCGGCTGGAGCAGTTGCCGCAGCGCCGCGCCGCGCTGGAGGCCCAGCAGCGCGCCAGGCAGGAGAAGGAAGACGCCGATCGCCGCGCCGCCGCTCAGAAACGCCGCATGCGCATCATGCGCATCGGGCTGGTGCTGGCCGGCGTGTTCCTGATCAGCGTGACCATGCTTGGGTTGATGGCGTTCAACGAGTGGAAAAAATCGCAGGCAGAGCAAGCCCGTGCTCAGCGGCTTTTCGATGAAGGGCACGCGCTGGCGAATACGGTCTTCTTCGATCTTCACGACGCGATCGAGCAACTCTATGGGTCCACCGCCGCTCGCGAACTGCTCGCCAAGGAGGGCCTGGAGTATCTGAACAAAGTCACCGCCGACGCGGGCAGCGATCCCGCCTTGCTTCGAAGCATTTCGCTGGGCTACGAGCGCCTCGGCGACGTGCAGCTCTCGCTTGGCAAGACCAAGGAAGCGCTGGCGAGCCAGGATGAAAACCTCAGCATTCGCCAGCGGCTGGCGATCGATGAAAGCAACGAAGCCGCGCGCGATCTGGCGGTTGCGCACAGCAAGCGCGGCAACGTGCATCTGGCCATGGGAAAACTCACCGCAGCCCTTGCGGATTACGACAAATGCCTTGCGATCAACGGAAAGCTCTTGCAGCTTGCCCCCGACAATCCTCAATATCAGCGCGACATGCTCGTCGCGCTGAACAAAGCCGGCGATGTGCTTTCGCAGATGAGCCGCGCCGCTGATGCCCTTGCACGCTACGAGAAGAGCATGGCGATGACGCAGGCGCGGGCCAAGGCGGAGCCGAATGACAAGGACGCTCAGCGCGATCTGGCGATCGGCTACGGCAAAGTCGGCAATGCCCTGCTCGCCGCCGGCAAGCGCGAGGCGGGGCTGGCGAGCTACGAGAACGCGCTGGCCATCAACCGCCAGCTCGCCGAGAGCGATTCGAGCAATGCCCGCGCTCAGCGCGACTTGTCGGTGATCTATCACAAGCTCGCCGACCTGCGATTGGAACTGGGCAGGGTCGACGAAGCGCTGGACGCCTGCGAGAAGTGCGTGGCGATTCTCAAGCGAATCGCCGAGGCGGATCGCGCCAGCGCCCAGGCTCAACTCGAACTCTCCGTCGCCTACAGCAAGCTCGGGCAGATTCAGTTGCGAAGGAAGAAGCCGGTTGACGCGCTGGCGAGCCTGCGGCAAAGCGTGGAGATCGATCAGCGACTGGTGAATGCGGATCCCGGCAGCGCCAGTGCGAAGCGGAATCTTTCCGTCGACCTCAACACCGTGGGCGACATTGTCGTCGCCCTGGGCCAGGTCGCCGATGCGCTGCCGTACTATGAGAAGAGTCTGGCGCTGGCGAAGGAGTTGAGCGCCGCCGCGCCGGACAGCGCGATGGCAGCCCGGGATTTATCGGTGAGCCACGCCAATGTCGGCAATGCGCAGTTCACGCTCGGCCGCGCGGACGACGCGAAGGCCAACTACGAACGCGCCCTGGCGATTCGGCGGCAACTGGCGAACGACGACGCCGGCAACGCCCAGGCACAGCGCGACCTGTGGTACGCGCATTACCTGCTGGGTGCCGCGCTCGTGACGATCGCCGAGGAACCGAATCGTCCTGCCGACGTTCGCCTCGATCACTGGACGCGCGCCAAGGCGAGTTTCGAGCAAGGTTTGGTCCTCGTGCTGGCGATGAAGAACGCCGGCACGCTGGCGCCGGGCGACGCGAGTTTCGTCAGTTCATTTGAAAAGGCGGCGGCGGATTGCGACCATGCGATCGCGGCGATGAAGAAGCCGAAGTGATTCGGCGAATCGCGCCGGTGGCGGTAAACACCCGGCGGTGGATGTGGACGGTTGGGGATCGTGCCCGAAATGACTTCCCGATTTGCGGGGTTCGAACTCCCCTCCCTATTAGGGAGGGGCAGGGGGAGGGTCGGGCCAACAGCCTGATTTGAGCCACGATCATGCAGTGCGCCCGACCCTCCCCTAACCCCTCCCTAAGAGGGAGGGGAATCGGAAACATCACTGCCGACGATTCGCAGCGGGGCAAGCCCCGTCGCTAAACTGAAATACCCGTGGAGACTCACACGATGCGAACTTCCCTGTTCATGCGATGCCTGCCGATCATGCTGCTGTTAGCGTGTGTGGCCATCGCGCCCGCCCGCGCCGCCGACCTTTGCGTCGGCGTCGCGCGCGTCGACATCACCGGGCCCCAGGGCTACCGAATGTCGGGCTACTTCAACGAGCGGCTCAACACCGGCACGCATGATCCGCTCTTTGCCAAGGCCGTCGTGTTCACGCAAGGCGAGGTGAAATGCGCCCTCGTCTTCTGCGATCTGATCGGCCTGTCCGCGCCGATCTCCGCCGAGGCTCGCAAACTCGCCAGCGAAAGGACCGGCATCCCTGCGGAAAACATCGCCATCAGCGCCACGCACTCGCACACCGGCCCGCTCTATGCCGGCGCGTTGCGCAACTACTTCCACGCCCGCGCCGTCGCCAAGCACGGCAAGGACCCGCAGGAGGAAATCGACTATCCGAAGCTGCTCACCGAGAAACTCGTCGAGGCGATCGCGACTGCCCACCGCAACTGCGAGCCTTCGATGCTCGCCTCCGGCATCGGCAAGCAGGAGGGCATCTCCTTCAATCGCCGATTCCACATGAAGGACGGCAGCGTCGTCTTCAATCCCGGCAAGCTGAATCCGAACATCGTCAAGGTCGCCGGCCCGATCGATCCGGAGGTCGGCATCCTGCTCGTGCGCGATGCCGAGGGCGAACCGAAGGCGGCGATCACCGTCTTTGCGCTGCACCTGGATACCGTCAGCGGCACCGAGTATTCCGCCGACTATCCGCATTACCTGGAGGAACTGCTGCGGCAGGAGCACGGCGACGGCTTCATCTCCATGTTCGGCGCGGGCACCTGCGGGGACATTAACCACATCGATGTCAGCCACGACCGCAGACAGGGCGGCCAGGATTACGCGAAGTTCCTCGGTGAAACGCTGGGCAAGACGGTGACGGCCGCGAAGCTGTCGCGCGTGGATAAGCCCGCGCTGGCGGTGAAGCGCGCCATCGTCAACGCGCCGCTGCAGAAATACGACGACGACAAAATCGCCTGGGCCAACAAACAGATGGAGAACGTCGGCACGCGCAACCTGCCCTTCATCCTGCAGGTGGAAGCGACGAAGATCCTGGGCGTTGAACTTTATCGCCAGCGCCACGGCGACGCGCTGCCTATCGAGGTGCAGGCCTTCCGCTTGAGCGCCGATGTCGCGCTGGTCACGCTGCCCGGCGAGGTATTCGTCGACCTTGGCCTGACGATCAAACAGGCCTCGCCCTTCAAGCACACCATGGTGATCGAGCTGACCAACGACGCCCCCGGCTACATCCCGACGGAAAAAGCCTTCAAGGAAGGCAGCTACGAAACCGTCAACTCCCGCGTGAAAACCGGCGGAGGCGAAATGATGGTGGAGGCAGCGATCAAGCTGCTGAAGGAGTTGAAGGAGGGGAAGTGATGTTCGCGATCAGGCCGGTTAGCGGTGCGCCGCAGGCGCCTTCGGCGCACCGCTAAGGAACCGTGCAGGATCAACATCGCATGTGGGACGACTTTCCAAGTCGTCCGGCTG